>NZ_OZ007001.1:2125000-2725000 GCF_963931295.1 uncultured Mailhella sp.
GACTATATTGTTTTGTTTGATTTTTTGCTTTTGAATGCTGCGCATGCCGTGGAAGGCAAAATGGCCATCTTGCGTTTTTTTGTATAATAACGTAGTCTGATTGTTTAGATAAAGTAAATATTTCATGACGTTACAAGTCGGTAGGAGGACGGATGCTTGCTTATTTGGAAGGGCGGGTGCTGGAGCGCACCGAGAACGGCTGCGTGCTGGTAACGGCCGGCGGCATAGGCTACGAGATTTTTCTGCCGGAACATGCGCTGACTCAGCTTCCTGCCCAGGGCGGCTCCGCGGCTTTTTATACGAGCTTCATCGTGCGCGAGGACGCGCAGGAACTGTTCGGCTTTCCTTCCTGGGACGAGCGGCAGACCTTCAATCTTTTGACCGGCATCAATCGTGTGGGCGCGCGCACGGCTCTCGCCATACTTTCGCGTTATCGCCCCGATGATCTGCGCCGTATCGTTGCCGACGATGACGCCGCCGCCCTGACGCAGGTTTCGGGCATCGGCAAGAAAACGGCACAGCAGATTTTTCTGGAGTTGAAATATAAGCTGAAGGGCGAGGCTCCCGTTTCCCTGTCCGCCGCGGCGGCGGGGCGGCCTTCCGTGTATCGCGACGCACTGACGGGCCTGGCCAATCTGGGATATGACGAGGACACGGCCGGGCAGGTGCTCAGAAAGGTGCTGGAGAGCGATCCGGAGCTTGACGTGGGCGAAGCGCTGCGCGCCGCATTGAAGGCGCTGGCCAGAGGAAAGAAGTAAATGGCAGAATTCGTACCCAAGAGCATGGCGCAGGACAGCGCCGATGAAAATATCCGTCCGCAGCGGCTGGAAGACTTCATAGGTCAGGAAGAGCTGCGCGCCAATCTCCGCGTGTATCTGAACGCGGCGAAGGAACGCGGTCAGTCCATGGATCACGTGCTGTTCTACGGCAATCCGGGACTCGGCAAAACCACGCTTGCCCGCATCATGGCGGCGGAACTCGGCGTGAATCTTGTGGCCACGTCCGGCCCGGTGCTGGAGCGCAGCGGCGATCTGGCCGCCATTCTGACCAATCTTTCCCGGCATGACATCCTGTTTGTAGATGAAATCCACCGCATGCCCATCAGCGTGGAAGAAGTGCTGTACCCGGCCATGGAAGACTTCACGCTGGATCTCATCATTGGTCAGGGCCCTGCTGCGCGCACGGTGAAGCTCAACATCGAACCCTTTACGCTGGTGGGAGCCACGACCAGACTCGGTCTGCTCTCTTCGCCGCTCCGGGATCGCTTCGGCATCATCAGCCGTCTGGAATTTTATTCGCCGGAAGAACTTGCCCGCGTGGTGCAGCGTTCAGCGCGCATTCTCGGGGTGCAGGTGACTGAGGAAGGCGCGCTGGAAATCGGACGCCGTTCCCGCGGCACGCCGCGCATCGCCAACCGGCTCTTGCGCCGGGTGCGGGATTTTGCCGCCGTGTACGGAAACGGCGTGGTGGACGGCGAACAGGCCCGGGCCGCGCTGGTGCGCCTCGACGTGGACGAAGCCGGGCTCGATGAAATGGACCGCAAAATTCTTACCGTGCTCATCGATCACTTCAACGGCGGGCCCGTGGGCGTGAAGACGCTGGCCGTGGCCTGTTCCGAGGAAATCCGCACCATCGAGGACATCTATGAGCCCTATCTCATTCAGTGCGGATTCCTGAATCGTACGCCTCGCGGTCGCGTGGCCACGCCCAAGGCCTATCGTCATCTTCATCGTCTGTACGGAGGCACCGCGCAGGGAAGCCTTCTGTAGGCTCTGCCGCCTCCATCCGAATATTTTGTGCTTTGCGCGCGTCAGCGCGCCGTCCGTCGCGTCCGACGGGCGAGGAGGAAAACATGTCCGAAGTCAAAGCCCGCGTCGAGCTTCTGGCGCATACGCCCGAGCCGCTTTCCCTCATTTATGCCGCCTTCCGTCAGTGCTATCACGCCGGCGACGTGGCGGACATGTGGCCGCGTCTGCTGGCCGGGGACATATCGCGCGAAAAGCAGGCCGCCTTTGTGGAAAACATCATGGCGTCCGGCCACGCCAGCCCCATTGAGCACGTGAGCTTTACGTTTGCGCTTTCGGGCGTGTCGCGCGCGCTGACGCATCAGCTCGTGCGTCATCGCATTGCGAGCTATTCGCAGCAGAGTCAGCGTTATGTGGACGCTTCCGACATGAATTACGTCATGCCGCCCGCCATTGCCGCCAATCCGAAGGCGCGGGAGCGTTTTTTGAACTTCATGGATGAGGTGGGCAGCGCCTATCGCGATCTGAAGGCCATGCTTGAAGAGGATGGCCGCGGTTCGTCTTCCTGCGAGGACGCGCGTTTCGTGCTGCCGCAGGCGGCGGCGTCCAGCATTGTGGTGACCATGAACTGCCGCACGCTGCTCAACTTCTTTGAACATCGCTGCTGCACCCGCGCGCAGTGGGAGATCCGGGGCGTGGCGCGGACCATGCTGAGCCTCTGCCGCGAGGTGCTGCCGGAAGTGTTTCGCCACGCGGGCGCGCGATGCGAAAGACTCGGCTACTGCCCGGAAGGGGAAAAGTTCACCTGCGGGCGTTATCCTTTGCCGGAACGCCGCTCGTAGCGATTTGAGGGGGAGTTTTTCCCCTCTTTTTTTAGCGGCGTCGTGTTCGGAGCATCGCCGTCCCGGCCTCAGAGGCTGCTTTCGGGGCGTCTCGCGCGCTTTTGACGCGTGAATCGGGAGAGCGACGCGGCAGGGGCGGAAAGTCTGGAAACGCTGTCCTGCGCGCTGGTTGCGGCACGAAGGAACGGGCGCGGAACGTCTTGCCACTGGCGGCGGGAGCGCCTTGCGGCAGGCGAAGGGATGGCTTCGGAAGAGGCAAGGCCGTGGTCAGCGATGTACGGCATCGTTTTTTCATGGTTTTCCGCAGGCGGAAAGTCCGTGACGCGTGTAACGCATGTCTCCGGGAAAGAAGCGCATCGTGCGCACAATCCAGCGTGGGAACGGGCGTTTGCGCGAGAAAAGGCGGTCAAGGTGCGTTTTTTGCGGCGCAACACGCTCGGGACGTGAAAGCGGGCGGGCAAACCGTTGTCTGATGGTGTGGACATGCCGGACGCGTTGCGCGTTCGCGTGGCGTTTGCCCGGCGTTGACGGGAGTCTTGTCCGGACCGGAACCGCGAGCCGGAGGGGGCGAGGAATGACGGCGTCTTTTGCGGCGGCCTGCGCGGAAGCGGAGCAGGAGTTTTTGCCGTTTTGCGGAAAGTGGCGAATCGTCGGGAACATGTGTCTGCGGGGCCTCGTGCGTAACGAGGTGCGTCGGAAGTCATGTGCGGAGCGCGACGCCCCGATGCGCGACGGAAAAAATCGTTGAAAAAATCAGACGTGCTTTTTGCGGGGCGTTCCGGAACGCATAAAAGCGCGCGCAAGGCTGTTATTCGGCGCTTTCAGGCGCGTTTTTCAATTTTGTGTATAATGTGTCGCACGGCGGGAAAACGTGCGGCAGAAGGCGTGCAGGACATAAGTTTACTCTTTCTCACATAAGTTCACCGTATTGCTTCCGACAAAGACGGAAGACTCGGCCGACGCCGATGGTGCGCGCATTCATAAGCGCCTGTTTCCGGCAACGCAACGGGAGCGTTCATTCTGTACGCTCGGCGCTTCAACGGAGCCTGGTTCTGAAATATACTCGTCATGTTCTGCACAAGTGCGCGCTCTTGCAGAGAGGAATTCTTTTTAGAATGAAGGCGATGAACGGGAAATCGACAGGCGTTTTGTCTTGATCGTTTCATTGCATGGAGGCCTCTTTGCGCCGGACGTCCTTTTCTCTGAATTCCTGATGCCGACATCGTTTTTCTCATTTTTTTTCTGGCACAGATTTGTGAAATCTGTGCCTGTGAGAGCTCGCATTCCATTGCGGGACTAGGCAAAGCGGAATCACGGCTCTGTTATTTTGCAAGCCACGCTTTTTTCTTTGCTTCATTTGACAGACGGAGAGATTGCGTTTACATATGAAATATTATTTTCTTATAAGGAGGCCCCGATGGAAGATTATCTCAAGCATGCTATAGAACTGGTCAAGGCACAGGCGTCCGTCCGTGTCATGTCCGAAGATGAAATGGCGGAAATGATTTCTTCGCTGGCGAACAAGCTCAAGAAGCTCGACTGCTGCGAAGAGACTGAGGAAGCCTGCCCCGCTGCGGAAGCTCCCGCCATTGATCCCAAGCGCTCCATCAAGGAAAAGAGCATCGTCTGCCTTGAGTGCGGCAAGACCTTCAAGGTCATTACCAAGAAGCATCTTATTCTCCACGGTCTTGACGCCGCTTCCTATCGCGCGAAATGGGGCTTCAAGAAGGGAACGCCTCTCACCTGCAAGGAACTGCAGCGTGCCCGTCGTCAGAAGATGAAGGACATGAAGCTTTGGGAAAAGCGCGCCATGGCTCGAGAAGCGGCGGCGAAGTAGGGCAACGTCCCCATGCATTTCTTTCATCATTCCTTTCACAGGAAGGCCGACTTCGGAAGGAGCCGGCCTTCCTTGGGGAATCGGGCGGAAGCGGAAACCGGCTTGGCGCGTCGGCTTTCGGCATGACGACGCAAAGCCGCAGTCCGCGTTTCGCAGCCCGGCGTTTCAGGACGCCGCAAATTCAGTCGCAGGATCGAAAGATCGGCGGCTTTTTTTGTCTTTGCTGCGTGTCGCAGGGGCGGTGGAATTCAGTGTCGGGAAAGGTGCGCCGCAAGACTGTGCGTGAGGGTAATGCAATATTGCGCGCGGGGGAGAGGCAAGATTGAGTCTGTGAACGGCAGACGCGCAGCAACGAACGCGGTTCTGTGAGGACGTGTTGCCTGCGCGCATGCCTGACGGCATTTCGGGTGGGCTTTTTTTTGCGCGCCTTGCGTGCAGGACGCTCTTTCAGAAGTGGCGGCGCTGAGCGTCTGTCCCGGACGCGCCGGGCTCTGCGCCTTCTGGAGCGCATCCGGGCGCGGCTAGGCTCCCGCGATGAGGTCGGCGGCTTTGTCGAGAAGGAAGGAGAGCGCCGCGGCCAGGGCGTTCAGCACGTCCTTTGCCGCTTCCTGGAGCACGGGCAGACCGGCCTTTGCGCCTTTTTCGGCGGCGCCTGCCAGCGATTTGGCCATGTCCGCCGAGCGCTCCGCCAGCGTTTTTCTGGGGAAGAGATCGGGCGCGATGGCGTGTCCGGCCTTGTTCACGGCGTCGGTGGCCTTGTCGCCGAGCGCCTGTCCTATGGTTTCCAGCTTGTCGAGAAACTTGTCGAGTTCCTCCCGCGTGAGACCGCCGTTGCGGTTGCGGGTGATGACGGGCTGAATGTCCTTTTCAAAGATGACGGCGGGAAGTTTGCCCTTCAGGCTCTGAAGCGCGGATTCGTCCACCTTGCGGAACGCGGAGGCGGGCACGGGAACTTCCGTCTGCTGCTTCTGATAGACGTAGAGCGCGCAGACGGCGATGACGATGACGATGAGTATGTTTTTCAGCATGCGCATCCTGAAAAAAGGCCCCGACCTCGAACGGAGGCGGGGCCTTTGCTGTTACTTCAGCCGGATTTCTATGTGTACCCCGTATTTTTCCTCAAGGGCCGCTATGCGGTCGCGTTTGCGGTTGAGCAGGTACAGGGCGAGTTCCGTATCGCTTTCGTAAATGAAGGTGGAAGGTTCGGAAGACTTGTCGTTCTTCTTGTTCTTGCCGCTGTCGAGGCTGCGGCACAGCTTGCTCTGCAGGTCGCGCAGGGCCTGGAGCGACTGCCATTCCATGTTGCGGCGCACGCCCGTGCCGTGACAGTAGGGGCAGGGCTCGCAGGAAATGGAAATGGCCGAGGTGCCGGTGCGCTGACGCACGAGTTCCAGAAGTCCGAAGGAACTCATGTGGCCCACGTCGTGACGGGCGCGGTCCTTGCGCATGGCGTTTCTCAGGGTGCGTTCCACTTCGCGGCAGTGGTTCTTGTCGCGCATTTCGATGAAGTCGATGACCACCTGACCGCCGATGTCGCGCAGGCGCAGATGACGGGCGATGGCTTCGGCGGCTTCCATGTTGGTGCGGAACACCATGGCCTCGAAGTTGGTTTTGCCCTGCGTCTTGCCGGAGTTGATGTCGATGGCCATGAGGGCCTCGGTCTGATCGAACACGAGGCGACCGCCGGAAGGCAGCACCACTTCGCGGCTGGTCACGGTTTCGAGCTGCTTGAGCAGATTGAAGCGTTCCCACAGGCTTTGACGCTGATCCTTGTGCAGCTTCACGATGTCTCCGGCGCGATCCGGGAAGATGAGTCCGGCGATTTCTTCCACGCGGGCCTTGGTGGCTTCGTCGTCCGTCCAGATTTCCACGATGTCGTCGGAGAGGTAGTCGCGCACAGAGCGGGTGGCGAGGTCGGCTTCCTGATAGATGAGGCAGGGCGACTTTTCCGTGGGAGCCTTTTTCTGGATGTCTTTCCAGAGCTTTTTGAGGTACTGCAGATCCTGCTGAATGCTGGCCTTGCTTGCGCCTTCGCTTGCGGTGCGGATGATGACGCCCATGTTTTCGCCGGGCTGAATGCCGTTCAGCAGATCCTTGAGACGCGCGCGCTCTTCGGGATCCTCCACCTTGCGGGAAACGCCGATCTGTTCCTGACCGGGAGTGAGCACGAGGAAGCGTCCGGCAATGGAGATCCATGTGGTGAGGAACGCGCCCTTGGAGCCGGAAGGTTCCTTGACCACCTGCACGAGCACTTCCTGACCGACCTTCAGCACCTTCTGGATGGGCGGATACTTGGGGCCGTGAGAGGCGTCGTGCGGCACGAGATAGTATTCCGGATGCACTTCGTCGATCTGGAGGAAGCCGTTCTTGCCGTTGCCGAAGTTGACGAAGGCGGCCTGCAGATTGGTGTCGATGTTGTTGATGACGCCCTTGTAGATGTTGCCGCGGATTTTCACCTGATGGGCCATTTCCACGAAGTATTCGGTAACCTGCCCGTCTTCGGTGATGACGACTTCCACCTGTTCGTCGGGCACGACGCTCACGTAGAGCACGCGGCGCGGATGCGCGGTCTCTTCAGTTTCGGTCTTTTCGGCCTTTTTCTCGCTCTTGGCGGCGGGAGCGGGGAGGTCCTTCTGATTTTTCTTGTTCTTGCGGTTCTGGCGGCCTTCCTTCTGCGAGGAGGAAGAGGGCATGTCGATGCGGTTGCCGTTGACGGCGGCGTCGAGCGCGGCCAGATCCTCTTCGGCCATGTCACTGGAGGAGAGGGGCAGCGCCACGGGCTGACCGGGCAGGGCGGGCTGCGGACCGTCGTCCTCGGGAATGAATTCTTCCTCGCGGTTGCCGAGGGCCACGCCGAGCACGCTGTCGTTCAGCATGGCGGCGTTGAAGTCAAAGTCGTCCGGAATGACGGGAACGTTCTGCTGATTGCGGCGATTGTTGCGGTTCTTACGGTTCTTACGGTTGCCGAAGGGATTGTCGGAGGTCATGGCCTGCGGCTGATCGTAGAAGCCCTGCTGATAGGAGCCGGGCAGATAGGGCGAGCCGTTGAAGGCCGGCTGGGCGTCGCGGTTCTTGCGGTTGCGTCGCGAACGGGAATAGGGACGTCCGTCTTCGGAGAATTCTCCGGGATAGGGCAGAATGTTGGTCACGATGTCGTCGTCGAACCATTCGGGCTGGGGCTGCCCGGTTGCGGCGGGTTCGTCGGCGCGGTTGCCGATGTTGTCGTCGTCGGTGCTTTCGGGTTCGGCGTTCCGGCGGGGCTTGTCAGCGCGGTTGCGGCGCTGCCGACGGGTGTGCTCAGCTCGTTCGGCCTTCTCCTCGGCTTCGGTTGCCGCGGTTTCGTCGTCGGCATTTTCGGGCGTCATGGAGAAGGGGGGCAGCATGTCGTCGAGCACGAGCGCGGAGCCCAAATGAATGATCTGTTCGTCTTCATCGGGCGTCTGATCGGCCTTCTTTTCCGCGTCGGCGCTGCGGGCGCTTCTGCGGGGAGAGCGGCGGGAGCGGCGCTTTTTTTCGGCGGAATCTTCGGCATCGGCCTTTTCGGACGAGCCTTCGGCAGGCTTTTCGGAGGCAGCGGCGGCAACGTTGTCTTCCGCGCCGACTGCGTTTTCCCGGGCCGGAGCCGCGGCGCTTTCCGCCTCCGGAGTCGGGGCGGCCGTGAGCGGAGTTTCCGCAACCGGAGCTTCAGATGTCGGAACGTCGGAAACCGGCGCTTCGGCGGGAACTTCTGCATCCGCAGCCTTGGCGGCCGATTCGGAGATCGCGGCGCGGGGTTTTCTGGTGCGGCGCTTTTTCTCGGGCGCAGCGGTTTCGGCGGCGTTTTCGGGCGTCATGGAGAAGGGGGGCAGCATGTCGTCGAGCACGAGCGCGGAGCCGAGATGAATGATCTGTTCGTCTTCGGCAGGCGTTTCGGCCTTCTTTTCCGCTTCGTCGCTGCGGGCAGCGGCGCTCTTGCGGGTGCGGCTCTTGCGGGCGGCAGGCCTGGTTTCGCTTGTTTCCTCGCTCTGTGCCTCGGAAGCGGCGGCCTTCTTCGTCGTGCGGCGACGGGGCTTTTTTTCTTCCGTGGCTTCGTCCGCAGCAGTTTCTTCCGCAGCTGTGCTTTTGCGGGTGCGGCGGACGGTCTTTTTTTCTCCGGCGGCCGGCTTTTCTTCGGAAGCGGCGGCCTTTCTGGTGCGGCGGGTTTTTGTGGTCTTGATTTCTTCGTTATTCTCTTCGGGAAGAACGGGGTTCTGACTCATGTGATCCTCAAAAAATGTGATACGGCGTCAGCTCTCCAGTCTGCGGAGTGCGACCCTTACGCCCGGGCGTGCAAGCGTAAGCAAGGCGTAGCCCCCGGCGGAAAAGGGGCCGGGATTGGCGACGATGGTGCGTCCGACGCGCTGTATTCCTGCTGATTCGTGGATATGCCCGCACAGGCAGGCGGCGGGCTGATATTCCTCTATGAAATCCCGTATGGCGGTGGAGCCGACGTGACGGCCGCCGTCGATACGGTCACAGACCGTGTTGTACGGAGGATTGTGGGCCACGAGCACCAGCTCTCTGTAGCTGGCGGCGCGGCGGGCCAGATCCTCCAGCCATTCCGAAAAACGTGCCTCTGGAAATTCCGACGGCGTTCCAAAGGGGCTGAACGTAGAGCCGCCCACGCCGAGGAGGGCGACGTCCGGGCTCAGTTCCCGCACGTTGCGGTGCAGGTTGATGCCCTTGGCCTCAAGCCAGTCATTCACCTCGGCGCGATCCATGTTGCCTATCTGGGCAAGAATGACGGGATGCACGGCCTGAAAGGCCTCGATCACCGTGCGGGCGGCGGCAACGCCTCCCAGCGTGGTCAGATCGCCGGTGAGAATGACTCCGGCCGCTTGTTCCAGTTCGGGGATTTCCCTGACACGGCGGATGCAACCGTGGATGTCGCCGAGCACGATCCAGAGCTGTCCGGCATCGGGCTGATCTCCGGCGTTCGCGGAGTCGGCAAAACGCGTGAAGCGCGCCGACGGAGAGCAGCAGCTCGGAATGTACGGAGCTGATTCCGGAACGGGGCTTGGCATGTAGGGAAGGTCCTTTTCCGCTGGAGCGGACGAAAATACCCGCAGAACGTTTCTGCTGGACGCAATATAGACTATTTTTTTTCGTTTGACAAAGGGGGAGGAGAGGGCAAATGCATGAAAATGCGCGGCGCGCGGCGTTTTTTCGCCATTTACTCTGGCAGGTTATTAATGTTGTATTTTCTTCGGAACGGGCGGATTAAAAAAGCGGAAGGCGTATTTTCGGGAACAGAATCCGCATGGAATCTGCAACTTCTTTTTCCCGCGGACGTTTTTCCGGAAACGTTTTCAGTGGCGAGAGCGTCCGCGGCATGCCGGGCGCGGGAGAGAACAGGATCAGCGCCTGCTGAAACGCCCGGAAAGCGCGTCGGCTGTTCGGGCGGAATGCGCACTGCCGGAAACTTTTGGAGAACCGCATGGATGTCGAACACATGAACAAGGATGAGCTGCGCCGGGCGATACGGCGTCGGCGCGTCGAGCTCTCCTGCGGAGAGAAGGGGGCCGCGCGCTCAAGGCGCATGCAGGAGCGGCTGCTTGCCGACGAGCTCTGGCGGCAGTGCCGCCGCGTGGCGCTGTTTGTTTCCGTCAAGGGCGAACCCGACACGTCGCTGCTTCTCGACGAGGCGTGGAGAAGCGGCAGAACCGTGTTTCTTCCGCGTTGTCGGAAGGGCGAGAAGGGCGTCATGGATTTGATTGCCTGCGCCGGAGCGCAGGAGCTTGAAACGTCCGGCTTCGGCATTCCCGAGCCGGTCATGACGGAGCGCTCCCGTCTGCTTTCCGCCGCAGATCTGGCGGACGGGCCGCGGACGTTGATCGTCGTGCCGGGCCTGGCCTTCGACAGGCAGGGATTCCGGCTGGGCTACGGCGGCGGCTATTACGACAGGCTGCTTGCCGAAGCGCGCTGCGCCAGCGTGGGACTGGCCTTTCACGAACTTTTGTTGAACCGTCTTCCCCACGACGAGTGGGACAGGCCCGCACGGGCCGTGTGTACCGAGGAGGAACTGCTTTGTCTCTGACCATGCTTCCCTTTCAGTTTCCGGGCGTGCCCGGCGTGGGCTGCGCGTTCAGCACGCGCGGCTTCGGCACGGTGTCCCTTTCCGGCGGCGATGCCTCGTCCGCGTCGCGTCGCGCGTCGATTCCCGCGCTTCTCGGCGTGGAAGCCTTTGCGGAGGTGCATCAGGTTCACGGCGTGCGCACAGTGTTCGAGCCGAAGGCGCAGAATCCCCATGCCGTGCCCTGCGAGCAGGCCGACGGCATGGCCACGTCCCGCCCCGGACTTGCGCTCATGATTAAGACCGCGGACTGTCAGCCCATTCTTGTGGCGCACGAGTCCGGTCGCTTCGTCATGGCCGTGCACGCGGGCTGGCGGGGCAACAGACAGGAGTATCCGCGCCTTGCGGTGGAAGAGTTCTGCGAGCGCTACGGCCTTGATCCTGCCGAGCTGTGGGCCGTGCGCGGGCCGAGCCTCGGACCGGAGGCCTCGGAGTTCGTGAATTTCGCGCAGGAATGGGGGCCGGAGTTTCTGCCCTGGTACGATGAGGCGAGGCGCACCGTGGATTTGTGGATGCTGGCGCGGCATCAGCTGGAAACGGCGGGACTCCGGCCCGGCCGCATTCTCGGCATTGACCTGTGTACCTTCGACAATGCGGAACTGTTCTTTTCCTACAGGCGTTTCAGACGATTCGGCGTCGAGGACGGCAGACAGGGCAGCTTCATCTGGATACGCGCCGAATGACGTGGACGCGCGCTGAATAACGCGTCGTTTTTGCTCCGTTTCCGGTCGGATGTTAAATTTTTTTGCTGTGCCTTCGGCGCGGCGATGAGATTTTCGGCCGAAACGGCAACGATGCGCGGGAGACGGCTTCCGGCATGCGGCGTCCGAAATGTTTTGCCGCGCAGAATATTTCACGCCGCGCCCCTGTTCCACAGCTCGAAGTTCCGGCAAAATGACGGATAATCTATCAAAAATATGATGGAAAATCTTATAATCTACCGTTAAATAGAGGTTTATTTTTTTTACAAAGCACGATACCCATACACCGACGCAGTATTTCCGTTGCCGGAGAGAGGCCGGCTTCGGGGGACGTTTTGTCGTCTTTCGGGCGGAATGCGCGTCCCATTCCGGCGCAGCCGGAAAATCCATCTCCTTGCTGAGGATTTCATGAACGTATCTCTCAATGTGATGCGCGGGGTCTTTTGTGCCGTGCGCAGTCAGGCCAGAGTTGCCGCCGCAGTCCTGCTTTCGTTCGGACTGGTGGCGGGTTCCGTGTCCGGCGCTCATGCCGAAGGTTTTGCCATTACCGAATGGAGCGCGCGAGGCATGGGCCTCGGCGGCGGCGCTGCCGGCGGCATGGTGGCCCGTGCCGACGATCCTTCGGCCGTGGCCTACAACCCCGCGGGCATTACGCAGATTCCCGGCACCGCCACCCAGATGGGTCTTGCCGTTTCTGCGCTGAACTTCGACATCAGCCGCGCCGACACCGGCAGAACGGTGTCCAGCTCCGATCAGGTGTGGCCCATTCCGCATTTCTATCTTACGCATCAGATCAGCGACAACTGGTGGTTCGGCGTCGGCACCTTCACCCGCTACGGCTTGGGTTCGCAGTTCCCGGACAACTGGGCGGCCCCCGGCAGCAAGACGCCTGCCACGTATCCCGTGATGACTCCCCGAGGCCTGATGCGTGTTCCCGCCGCCAGCGGACTCAAGTCCGTCACGCTGCTTTCGAGCACCATCAACCCCAACATCGCCTACAAGATCAACGACGTGTTCTCCGTGAGCGCGGGCGTGAGCTACACCTGGGGCTACCTCAGCCTGAACCAGCAGTATAATGTCAATGCCGGGATGCTGGGTTTTGGAGTAGGCCAGGCCGACGCCCGCATCCACTCCGAAAACGGCTACGCCTTCGGCTACAACTTCGGCCTGCACGCCCGCTTCAACGATCAGTGGAGCGCGGGCCTGACCTATCGCTCCAGAGAAGACATGACCTTCAAGGGACAGACCCGCTTCCGCTTCTCCGGAAGTCCGGTCGTGACGGGGCTCATGGGACAGAGCCTGCAGACCTGCAATGCCGACGGCAAGCTCACCATTCCCGACGTGGTCACCCTGGGCGTGATGTACAAGCCCCTGCCCAACCTGAGCTTTGAAGGCGACGTGGCCTACACCGTGTGGAGCCGCTTCCGCAACCTCACCATCAACATGCACAGCGACCGCACGCCGCAGTTCTTCGAGCAGAAGAACTGGCGCGACACCTGGGCCTTCACCTTCGGCGTGGAATACGCGCCCATCGACTGGCTGACCCTGCGCGCGGGCTTCACCTACGAAACCTCGCCTCTGCAGGACGACAACTGCTACGACTATCTCGTGCCCTCCAACGGCCGCAACTACTACACCCTCGGCGCGGGCTTCAAGTATGAAAACTGGACACTCGATCTCGCCTACATGTACATCGACGTGCGCGACATCAACTACAAGCAGCGCGTCGATGGCCACGGCATGACGGCTGCTTACGAAGGCAAAGCGCACAACAGCTACGCCCACAACTTCGGCGTGACGCTGGGCTACCGCTTCTAGCCTTCGCGACAGGACGCTTTTCAGGCTCCCTTCCTCGGAAGGGGGCCTTTTTCATGCGTTATCGCCCTCTGGCCTTTTTGCGCCGTTCAGGTAGAATGGCCCGGCGTCGGCGGCTTTTGCCTCCTTCGCCTTCTGCACCATGGCCGCACTCGGAACTTTTCCATGGTCAACCTTTTCCCCCGGAGTCGAGCATCCGGGAGTTTCCATGGAGGAATCCGATGAAGGAACGTTCAACGATTCAGGACAGGCCCTTTGTCGTCTGTCACATGTCCATGTCGCTGGACGGCAAGGTGACGGGCGATTTTCTGCGCCTTCCGCGCTGCCGGGCCGCTGTGCAGGCTTACTACCGCATTCACCGCGACTACGGAGCCAGCGCCTTTGCCTGCGGCCGAGTGACCATGGAGGAGAGCTTCACGGGCGGAGTTAGGCCCGATCTTTCCCGTTTCGACGGCTCCGTCGTGCTTCCCATGGATCATGTGGCCGACGAGAACGCGTCTTTTTTTGCCGTGGCCTTCGACAGGCACGGAAGTCTCGGCTGGAAGGGGTCTTGCATTGAGGACGAGGATCCGGGCTACGACGGGGCGCACATCGTGGAAGTTCTGTGCGAGAGCGTGCCGCAGGCATGTCTTGCCTGTCTGCAGGAGAAGGGCGTGTCCTACATTTTTGCGGGCAAGGACGACATCGACATTGCGCTGGCGCTGTACAAGCTGAAGAGCATTTTCGGCATACGCCGCTTGCTGCTTGAAGGCGGCAGTCTGCTGAACGGCGCGTTCCTCCGCGCCGACGTCGTTGACGAGCTGAGCCTTGTCATGATGCCGGTCACGGCGTCGGCCGGGGACAAAAGTCTCTTCGACTCCGGCGTGACTGCGGAATTCCGCCTTGAAGACGCGCAGACGCTGGACGAAGGAGAGGTCTGGCTGCGCTATCGGCGGACGCGCTGACGCTGCGCTCATGCCGTCGGCATTTTTGGGCCGACGACGTTTTTCGGCGGCTGCGGGCGCGTGTTTTGTTGCGCCCGGGCGGCCTCCGGCAGGACGCGCTGCCGCTTCAAGTCGACAATCAAGGATTCGGGGAGAAGGAATGCTTCTGGAAATGGGTCTTATTGCGGGGGGCATTCCCGCAGGGTGGGCGCTGCGCCGTCATGCCGCGGTGGTGCGCGTGGTGAACGCGGCCCTCGGCTGGACCGTGCGCATCATGCTGTTTCTGCTCGGTCTTTCCATCGGTCTCGACGACGCGCTGCTCGGGCAGCTGCGGAGTCTCGGCCTGTACGCGGTGCTCATCAGTACCTTTTCCGTGGCGGGCTGCTTTGCGGCGGCGCGTTTTCTCGGCAGGCACGTGTTTGCGGAGTATGCCCCCGGCGAATCGGGAGGCAGGGCGTCGGAAAAGGGCGGAAGCGCGGGTTCCTTTGTGGCGCTGGGCTTTTTTCTCGCCGGAGCGCTTGTCGGCTGGCTGCGCGTTCTGCCGCAGGGCCCGGCCGCCGGAGAGGCCGCGGTGTGGGTGCTGTACCTGCTTCTTGTGCTTGCCGGCATGACCGTGGGCTTTGATCTGAAGGCTCTCGGCATCATCCGCGAGCTTCGCTACCGCATTCTGCTCATTCCGCTGGGCGTGGTGGTCGGCACCTTGTGCGGCAGCGCTCTGGCCTGGCTTGTCCTGACCCGTTTTTCCGCGCTGTCTCTGCCCGAAGCGCTGGCCGTGGGCGCAGGATTCGGCTACTACAGCCTGGCGACGGTCATCATCACGCGTCTTGGAGATCCGGCGCTCGGTTCCGTGGCGCTGTTGTCCAACATGATACACGAGGCGCTGGCCCTGCTGCTGCCGCCGCTTCTTGTGCGGCTGACCGGGCGTCTCGGGCCGGTGCTGGCGGGCGGCGCGGCGGCCATGGACACCTGTCTGCCGGTCATTGCGCAGGTGAGCGGCGAACGCTGCGCCGTGCTCGCGGTGTTTTCCGGCATGTGCCTCACGCTGTTTGTGCCGATCATTGTTCCGCTGCTCATGGCGTTGCGCTGAGGCTGATGGCGTCAGGTCAGGGCGCGACGTTTTCTGCAGGGCCGTAATGTTCTGCAACTCGGCAGCATTCCATGAGAAAACAGGACGAAAAAAGGTCGTGCGTTTGAACGCGCGACCTTTTTTCATGCTGTTTGGAAGATTACAGAACGTCGATGAGCATCTTGGTGGCCACCACGTACAGGAAGCAGGCAAAGAACTTCTTGAGCTTGGGCACGGGCAGTTTGTGCGCGATGCTCGCGCCGACGGGAGCCGTGAGCATGCTGATGGCCACAATGCCTACCAGCGCCGGGAGATAAAGATAACCGAAGGCGTAGGGAGGAAGTTCGGGGTTGTTCCAGCCGTTGGTCACGAAGCCGAGGCAGCCGGCAAAGGCGATGGGAAAGCCCATGGCCGCCGAGGTGCCCACGGCGCGGCGCATGTCCATGTTGTGCCACACGAGGAAGGGCACGGAAAGCGTGCCGCCGCCGATGCCCACAAGGCTGGAGACCGCGCCGATGATCGCGCCTGCGCCCGTCATGCCGGCAAATCCGGGCAGGCTGCGGCTGGCGCTGGGCTTTTTGTTGAGCAGCATGTTGGTGGCCACGTAGTAGAGGAACACCACGAAGAACATCTGCAGGTAGCGCGCCGGAATGCGGGCCGCCACAAAGGAGCCGCAGTAGGTGCCAACCAGAATGCCGAGGGCCACGCAGCGGAAAACGTGCCAGTCCACGCCGCCGTGCCGGTGATGCGCCATGGCGCTGGATACGGACGTGAACATGATGGCGCCGAACGAGGTGCCGATGGCCATGTGCATGGCGACTTCCGGCGAAATGTTCAGCCATTGAAAGGAAAAGACGAGCATGGGCACGACCACGGCCCCGCCGCCGATGCCGAGCAGACCGGCCAGCAGGCCGGCAATGGCGCCGAGGACGCAGTAAAGGAGTATTGCGGTTATCATATCTCTCTCCTGATGATAAGGACGAGTTATCATAACGGCTTGGGGCGGGACGTCAATGCGTTTTCCCTGCTGCCTGTCCGCCGGGAGAGGGAAGCATCGTCGCTTCGTTCATGGGTGAAAGCGCGGCGGTCGAGGCGTTTTGTCTGCCGGTCGGCTTTTTCGCGATACGGCGCCGAGCGCCCTTTCTGCGGTGAAAGACCGCCCGAACGTTTTCCGGACGGCGCAGGCGCAGCCCTGTTCAGGATTCGAGAAGAGCGGCGACGATGCCGAGGGCCCGGGCCAGATCCTTGCGCCGCAGAACGCCGCCGAGCGCCAGGCGCACGCCGTTTTCCCGGGGCGCGTGGCCCATGAGAAAATGCTCGCCTTCGGCCACGAGCACGCCTTTTTCGAGCGCGGCCTTGGCAAAGGCCCTGCCCGTCCAGGAATCGGGAAGTTCAAGCCAGCAGAAGAATCCCGTGGCGCGGGACACGAGCGGATACCCGTCCAGAATTTCGCGGGCCGCGGCGTTGCGCGCGGCGGCTTCTTCGCGTTTGGCGGCGAGGGTTCTGTCCGCCGTGCCGTCGGAGATCCACTGGGCGGCGAGCTCGGCCATGAGCGGCGGCACCATGGATATGGTGTAGGAGAGGGTGCGTTCCAGTTCGTCCAGGGTGTGCTGCGGCGGGCACAGATAGGCCACGCGCAGCCCGCCGCCCAGAATTTCGCTGGTGGCCGCAATGAAGCAGGTTCTTTCCGGGGCCAGCGCGGCAAAGGGAAGCGCTGGCGTCGGCGGATTCAGGGCCAGGGCGTACACGTCGTCCTCAATGATGAACACGTCGTGCCTGCGGCAGACTTCCACAATGTCCTTGCGGCGGGATTCGGGCATGCGCGTGAGCGTGGGATTGCGGCAGGAGGGCATGAGATACACGGCCTTCACGCCTCCGGAGCGGCAGGCGCTCTCCAGCGCGTCCGGCAGCATGCCGCACGCGTCGGTGCGCACGGGCGCAAGCGGCAGACGCAGCCGCCAGGAGAGTTCGCGCAGCAGCGGATAGCTCAGGTTTTCCACGGCTATCCTGTCGCCGGGCGTACACAGGGTGGCGAGTATGGTCATGAGCGCGTGCTGAGAGCCTGCGCACACCAAAAGATCGCGGCCCGAGGCTGGCACGCCGTAGCGCCGCGCCCAGAGCGCGCCTGCCTCGCGGTGTCGATCCATGCCCGCCGGGCGATGGTAGCTCTGAAGCTCCGCAAGTTCTCTGTCGCTCAGGCGGCGCAGAAGGTTGCCGAGCGCCTTGTGCAGCGAAGGATTCAGCGACTCGAACGGCGCAATGAAGCCGAGATTCCAGCGCGGCTCCGCGCTGGAATCTCCGTCGGACGGCGCGGCGGCCTCGGCGTCCGGCCACTGCGTGGACGGCGGCAGCGGCGCCGGAGGCGGCATGACGTCCACATCCGAGCCTGTGGAACTCACAAACGTTCCCCGCCCCGTCACGCCGGCCACGAGTCCTCGGCGCGCCGCTTCGGCATAGCCGTGGGTGGCGGTTCCCGTGGTGACTTTAAGCTCTGCGGCAAGGGCCCGCTGCGTGGGCAGAGCGTCGCCGGGCTTGAACAGCCCTTCGCGGACGGCTTCTTCCAGCGCCGCGGCCACGCGCTGATAGCGGCAGGGCGCGTCGGCCTCGTCGTAGAGCGTGCGCAGTCTGCGCATTTTTTCTTCCTGCATCCTGTTCTCCCGGTTGCGCCGGACGGCGTGACGGCGCTGAAATGTAGCAATGTTTTTTGTATGCATGACAATATTAATTGTCACCGTATTGCCGCATTTTCTGGAAAACGGCAAGTCGGAAGCGTAGTACCGGATCTGCCGAAAGGCGGAAAAGCGCAGCTTTTTCCGCGCTGACGTTTATTCAAGGAGAATCATCATGGAAAAGAATACGTTTCGACTCAAGAGCGGTCTTGCGGAAATGCTGAAGGGCGGCGTGATCATGGACGTCACCACGCCGGAACAGGCGGTGATCGCCCAGGAGGCGGGTGCCTGCGCCGTCATGGCGCTGGAAAAGGTGCCGGCCGACATCCGCAGGGCGGGCGGCGTGGCGCGCATGGCCGATCCGGCCGTGGTGAAGAGCATCATGGCCGCGGTGAGCATTCCCGTCATGGCCAAGGTCCGCATCGGACACATCGCCGAAGCGCGCATTCTGGAGCAGCTCGGCGTGGATTACATCGACGAGAGCGAAGTGCTCACGCCCGCGGACGAGAATTTTCATCTGAACAAGCGCGAATTCAAGACGCCCTTCGTGTGCGGCGCGCGCAATCTGGGCGAAGCGCTGCGGCGCATCGCCGAGGGCGCGGCCATGATACGCACCAAGGGCGAACCCGGCACCGGCAACGTGGTGGAAGCCGTGCGGCACATGCGCATGGTCACGGGCGAGCTGAGACGCCTGCTTTCGCTGCCGGAAGAGGAAGTGCCGGGCTTTGCCAAGGAAATCGGCGCGCCGCTGGAACTGCTTCACATCGTGCGCGAGAAGGGCGCTCTGCCCGTGGTGAACTTTGCGGCGGGCGGCATATCCACGCCTGCCGACGCCGCGCTTATGATGCAGCTCGGCTGCGACGGCATTTTCGTGGGCTCGGGCATTTTCAAGTCGTCGGATCCGGCGCGCTTTGCCAAGGCCATTGTGACCGCCACCACCAACTACAACGATCCGGCCGTGCTTGCGGAAGTGTCGGAAGGGCTCGGCGAGGCCATGCCCGGCCTTGAAATTTCGACCATTGCCCCGGAACAGCGCATGCAGGAGCGGGGATGGTAGACGAACTTCACATCGGCGTGCTGGCGCTCCAGGGGGCGTTTCGGGAACACTGCGCGGCGCTGGAGCGCTGTGGGGCGAGGGTGACGCAGGTGCGTCGGCCGCTTTCTTCGTCGCCGCTCGCCGGGCTTGAGCAGTTCGACGGAATGGTGCTGCCCGGCGGCGAGAGCACGACCATGGGCAGGCTGCTTGTGGATGAAGGCCTGCTGGAACCCCTGCGGCTCTGCGGAGTTCGGGGCATGCCCGTGTACGGAAGCTGCGCGGGACTCATTCTGCTGAGTCGCGAGGTGGAAGGGCCGGACGGCGCGCTTCTGGATCAGCCCCGGCTCGGCCTGCTTGACGCCCGGGTGAGGCGCAACGCCTTCGGACGGCAGACCGACAGCTTTGAAACCGTGCTGAACGTGTGCGGCGTGGCCGACGATGAGGAGGCGGTGTTCATACGCGCGCCGATCATCGTGTCCTGCGGGCCGCAGGTGGATGTGCTCGCCCGGGTGGAAGGGCCGCTCGGCATGAGCCCTGCGGCAGTACGGCAGGAAAATGTGCTCGCCACGTCGTTTCATCCTGAGCTCACGAGCGATCTTCGTTTTCATGCGTACTTTCTGAGCCTGTGCCGCGCATGGCGGGAGTCCGGCGGCGCAGTGTAAGGCGTTTCTCTCGCGTAAGGCCCCGGGAAATCCGGGGTCTTTTCGTTTGCGAAAGAAGGGCAAAGGGCATACAAGAGAAGGAGGCTTGAAACGGCAAAACATTTCAGGAGTTTCCCATGCCCGTGATAACCCTTCCCTTCGGACCTCTGGAAGCGAACTGCTACATCGTGCACAACGGCAAGGACGCCGTGGTGTTCGATCCTTCCATTGAGACCGATCTTGTGCTGAAGAGCATTTCCGACAACGGCCTCACGCTGCGCGCCGTGGCGCTCACGCATCTGCACTGCGACCACTGCATCGGCTGCGCGGACATGACCCGCGCCACGGGCATGCTGCCGCTGGTCGGCGCGGAAGACTGGGCCGAGCGTTCCCTGCTGCTGTGCAAGGGCATGTGCTTCGGCATGAATCTGAAGCCCTTCGAGGCCGAGGTGCTCGCTCCCGGCGAGGTGACCTGGGGCAGTCTTTCGTGCCGCGTCATGCACACGCCCGGTCATTCGTCGGGCAGCCTCTGCTACTATTTCCCCGATCTCGGCCTCGTGCTCACGGGCGATCTTCTGTTCTTCCGTTCCGTGGGGCGCACCGACCTGCCCGGCGGCAACGGCGACGATCTGGTGAAGTCCCTGCGCGAGATCATCTACAAGCTGCCCGGCAACGTGATGGTTTATCCCGGTCACGGCCCGGAAACCAGCGTGGGCTACGAAGCCGCGCACAACTGCTACTGCACGCTCTGAGGCTTCGCCCGCTGCGCCGGGCGTTGCGTCCGGCGCTGCGCCGAAAGCCCCGCGTTTCGCCCCGAGCAGGGGCGGCGCGATGCGCTGTGCCGGGCGCAAGGCGCATGTCGTCGCAACGCGTGCTGCTTTGAGAAAATGGCGTCCTGATTCCGGCCGGTAGCGGCGCATTCAGGCGAAGGCCCGTCTTTTGGGCGAGGAAGTCGCCGTTCTTGCAACGTGCGGCGGAGCCTTGGCAGAGAGCAGGAAAAGGGAAGGGGAAAAGGTATGATCGAGCCGGTGTTTCTGGCGTCGTGCAGTCCTCGCCGGGGCGGCAACAGCGATGCCGCCGCGCGTTTGGTGCGGCAGGCTCTCGGCGCGCCGTGCAGGGATTTTCGCATTGCGGACGAGGGCGTTCGGCCCTGCGTTTCCTGCGGCTTCTGCGACGCGCATCCCGGCCTCTGCGCGCTCGACGCGCCGGGCGACGGCGCAGGGGCGCTTTTTGACGCCGTGTGCCGCGCGCCTTTGAGCGTGCTGGTTTCGCCCGTGTATTTTTATCATCTGCCGGCGCAGGCCAAGGCGTGGATCGACCGCGCGCAGCGCTTCTGGAAGTGCGCGGACAAGCCCGGAGGCGGACGCCCGGTCACGGCCGTGCTCATCGGCGCGCGGCCTCGCGGCGACAAGCTCTTCGAGGGCGCGGAGCGCACGCTGCGCTACATGGCCCTCGCTCTCGGGCTGGAATGGGTGGAGCCGCTTCGTCTCTACGGCCTCGACGGGCCGGATGATCTGGCGGGCCATGCGGAGGCTTCGGCGCGCGTGGTCGAATTTGCCGCAAGTCTTTCCCGTTTTGTGCTGCCGTGAGGGGCGCGAATTTTTTTCATGCGGCCGACCGGGCGCTGCGATTTCTGGGGCTTTTGGAGCGGCGCTGCGCGGCCTGCCGCGAGCCCTTTGAACCGCCTTCGGCTCCGGATTGGCCCGTGCCTGAGGTGGAAGACGTTCTGGCGCAGCTCTTCTGCCCCGACTGCCGGAAAAGACTGCGCCCGCGCACCACGGGATTCTGTCCGTACTGCGGAGAGCCCTCTCTTCTGGAGGATGCGCCCTGCATGCCCTGCGATCACTGTCTGCGGACGCTGCCGCCGTGGCAGGAATTTCTTTTTTTCGGCGTGTACGACGATCTTTTGCGCGATCTGGTGCTGCGGGCGAAGTTCGGCGGATCGCTGGCCGTGCTCGACGCGCTCGGCCGGGTGTTTGCGGCCGTATGCGCGAATCACTACGCGGTGACGAGCAGGCCGGACGTCATTGTGCCCATGCCGCTGGATCGGGCCAGACTGTGCAGCCGGGGTTTCAATCAGTGTCGGGAAATGGTCAGGCGCGCGTCTGCGGCTCTCGGCGTGCCGGTGCGCGTCGATCTGCTCGTGAAAACGATTTCCCTCACGCCGCAGTCGCTGCTGAACAGGGAGCAGCGCAGTCTCATGAAGCAGCCCTTTGAAGCCTCGGACAAGGTGAAGGGGCTGCACGTTCTGCTTGTGGACGACATCTGCACCACGGGAGCCACGATGGAACGGGCCGCGGAACGGCTTCTGGAAGCGGGAGCGAGACGCGTGGATGCGGCCGTGCTGGCGCGCGCCTCCCGCCATGCGCGAAGCGTTGCCGGGCCCGCCTTGCCATGAGGGCCTTCGCCTGCTATGCATAACGCCGGAAAACGCCGCTTGTTTAAGGATATCCCATGTCAGAACTTCCCATTCGCCCCGACGCCCCGTGGCTGGCTCCGCTGGCCGGCTGGTCCGATCTGCCCTTCCGGCTGCTCTGCCGGGAAATGGGCGCCGCCGTGTGCTGCACGGAAATGGTGAGCGCCAAGGGACTGGTCTATGGAGGGCGCAATACCGAAGAGCTGCTTGCCACCACGCCCGAAGAGGGCGATGCGCTGGAAGACGGCAGCACGGCGTGCGATCATCCGCTGGTGGTGCAGATTTTCGGCGCGGAAGCGTCGTTCATGGAACAGGCCGTGCGCATTCTGCGCGAGCGGGGATTTTCATGGTTCGACGTGAACATGGGCTGTTCCGTGCCCAAGGTGACCAAGACCGGCGCGGGCGCGGCCATGCTGCGCGACGTGCCGAACGCTCTTTGCGTGGCCGAGGCCGTGGTGCGGGCCGCCGGAGCGGGTCGCGTCGGATTCAAGATCCGCCTCGGCTGGGATGCCGAGCATGAAGTCTATCTGGATCTGGCCCGTCGTCTTGCCGATCTCGGCGCAGGCTGGATCACGCTGCATCCCCGCCACGCAACGCAGGGATTTTCCGGCTCTCCCCGGCATGAGGCCGTGGCCGAGCTGGCCGAGGCGCTTTCTGTTCCCGTGATTGCCAGCGGCGATCTTTTCACCGCGGCGGACGGCATACGCGTGCTGCGGGAAACCGGCGCGTCGTCGGTCATGTACGCCAGAGGCGCGCTCAAGAATCCGGCCGTGTTCGCCGAACACGCCGCCATGATCCGCGCCGGAGCCATGGAAGGGGAACTGCCTCCTTCTTCCGGCATCGTCTGCGACAGCTCCCGGAAGCTCGACGCGCAGCACGCCTGCGACGTGCTCGACGATCTGCCCGCGGACCGCGCCTCCCTGGCCCGGGTGATACGCCGTCATGCGGCGCTGGCCCGCCGTTACGCGCCGCAGCATGCGCTTTTGAAAATGCACACCTTCGTGCCGCGCTACGTCAAGAATCTGGACGGCGCGCGGGCTCTGCGGCAGGAAATCGTGACCTGTCGCGACTGGGATGCGCTGAACGACATTCTGGAACGGCATCTGGGCGTTGTCTGCGCCGATTGCTGAAGGCGGTCGTCGGCCGCACAGGCGCGTTTCGCGACGCGCTCCGTTGTCCGGCCCGGCCGGAAATAACATCGTCAAGGAAACTGACCGCGCTGCGGCCGAGGATTGTTCATGTCCGATGCAAGCAAAGTGAATCTCTGCGATCTTCCGTATCCCGCCCTTGAACGTTTTGTGGTGGAGCGGCTCGGCTTCAAGAAGTTCCGCGCCGTGCAGATATGGCAGTGGATATGGGTGAAGAACGTGTCCGGCTTCGACGCCATGACCGACATCTCCCAGAACGACAGGGCCCGTCTTGCGGAAATCGCCGACATACGCTGGCCCTCCGTGGCCGACGTGCGCGTAAGCTCCGACGGCACCACCAAGTTTCTTCTTGAGCTCGCCGACGGCGAACTTGTGGAAACGGTGCTCATTCCCAGCGATGCGCCCAAGCGCCCCAACGATCTTTCCGTGCGCATGACGCAGTGCGTGTCCACGCAGGTGGGCTGCGCCATGGCCTGTTCCTTCTGCAGTACGGGCAGGCTCGGCTTCCGGCGCAACATGACCATGGGCGAGATTCTCGGTCAGGTACAGGTGGCGCGCGCCTACGTTCACGACACGCAGCCCGAGAGACCCATCATCCGCAATCTTGTGTACATGGGCATGGGCGAGCCTCTGCTCAATCTGGCCACGGTCATGGATTCGCTGCGCACGCTGGAACATCCCAAGGGCCTCGCCTTCTCGCCCCGGCGCATCACGGTGTCCACCTGCGGCATCGAATCCGGCATGCGGGAATTCGGCGACAGCGGACTTGCGTTTCTCGCCGTGTCGCTGCATGCGCCCAATCAGGAGCTGCGCGAAAAGCTCATGCCCCGCGCCGCGCACTGGCCGCTTGAGGAGCTCATCAGCGCGCTGGAACAGTATCCGCTCAAGACGCGGGAACGCATCACCCTGGAATATCTGGTCATCGCCGGGGTGAACGATCAGCCGGAACACGTGAAGCAGCTCGCCCGCATCTGCGCGAGACTCAAGGCCAAGCTGAACCTCATTCCCTACAATCCCACGCCGGGCACGCCCTATCGCGCGCCTTCGCCGGAAGAGCTTCTGCGCTTTGAAAAAGCGCTCTGGGCCAAGGACATCACGGCCATCGTGCGCAAGAGCAAAGGGCAGGACATCGAGGCGGCCTGCGGACAGCTCCGCGCCGCCCACGAGGCAAAACTGGCCGGAACCGACATGTAAAAGCAAGACCGGAAGCAGCCCAGCGGGGAACTTCCGGTCTTTTTTTGCCTTGATGCTGCGAAAATGCGGGGCTACTTGCGCATGGCCGTGGAACTCCAGCACAGCAGGGAGCCGAGCACGATGACGGCCACGCCCTGCCAGAACGCGCCGTCGAGCTTTGCGCCTATCCACAGGGTGGCGAACAGGCAGGAGAGCACCGGCGTGAAATAGGAGGCGATGGCGAGCACGGTGATGTTGCCCCTGGTGACTCCGTAGCTCCAGGCGGCGTAGGAGCCGCCCATGGCCACGGCGCCCACCGCCACGCTCACCCAGCCCATGATCGAGGCGTGCGACAGATCGCCGAAGCCCGCAAGCCAGATGGCAGTGAACACGCACGAGTCGATGGCGAACACGATGAGCGTGGGATTCTGCCCGTTGGACCACGCCCGCGTGAGATTGGAATAGGCGGCCCAGGCCACGGCTCCGCAGAAGGCCAGCAGGTAGCTCCACGGATTGTTCTGCACGTGAAGCCATATCTGGCCGGGTTGAATGCCCTTGTCGCCGCCGAGCACGAGCATCACGCCGAGAAAGCTCACCACGACGCCGGGAGCGATCCACCAGCGGGCCTTCTGACCGTTGAAGAGCACGGCGAAAAGCACCACGAGGCAGGGCCAGAGATAATTGACCATGCCTACTTCCACGGTCTGCTGTCCGCCGTCGGAAAGATAGAGCGACAGGCAGAAGCACAGAGAGCAGACGTTGGCCGTCGGAATGCCCAGAAAGAGATATTTTTTTGAATAGTTCTTCAGCTTTGGCAGGCCGAGAAGAAAGAACAGAAACACGCAGGTGGAGAGGTAGAGCACGGAAAGACCGGCCGCCAGGCCGAACTCTTCCGTGATGCTTCGCACCAGCCCGACGGACATGCCCCAGCAGACGGGGGCGGTCAGGCCGATCAGCGTGGCTTTGCTGCTTGCGGAGGGAAACAGGGACATGGAGGAGCCTCGAGGAAAAAGAAGTGCGGATTTTTTCTGACATCTTTTCTTTTTTTGTCAAGGCGTGGCAAAATAGTCAAAGGATCATCGATAGTTGAGTGGGGATAGCCCGGCGAGGAGAAGAGGGGCTGGCTGCGCCCTGACCGGCGGCGTGATTTTTGACTTGACAGAAGCGGGGGAGTTGTTCAAATTCAAATTTAGATTTGATCTTGCTGGAAACAGCGCTGGCCCGTTTCGACGGGACGAATTTCGCTCGTGGTGCGCGCAGGAATACAACCTCTCCATTCCTTTGTCGCGCAGGTCGCCTTCTGGGGAAGGACGGCGAGACGTCATGAAAGAGATACGCGTGACGTTTGCCACCCCTCGGCGTCCATGAAGGTTCTGGGGCATGGCCGTCCACGATGCCCCAGCCTTTTTTTATGCTTTTCCCCTGCTGCGTTCCGGGGCAGACCGTTGCGGCCCGCCCTTTCCTGCCGTATGCTGCGCGCAGCGTTCCGTGACGAGAGGATCCCCCGTATGCTGTTTTTTTCCCGCAAGAAGAACTCGCGCGAAGACGGCGAAGCCACGCGCCGTCAGATTCTCGGCACCGCCGTGCGGCTGTTTGCCGAACACGGCTACGCCGACACCACCAGCAAGATGATCTGCCGGGAGGCGGGCGTCAACATCGCCGCCGTGAACTATCACTTCGGCAGCCGCGACGATCTGTACCGCGCCGTGCTCGACGAGGTTCACGAGCACATCGTGAACGAGAGGCAGATGGAGCTCATCACGTCTGCGGAACTTCCCGTGGAGGAAAAGCTGGAGCGGGTGCTTGACGCCTACATCGGCGCGGCCTACGACGGGCAGAGCTGGTACGCCAGAATCTGGGCGCACGAGCTCATTGCGCCCTCGCCCCTGGGGGGAGTGGCGTTTTTGACGAGCACGCTTTCCAAGGAGCGGAGCATCGGTTCGCTTCTTTCGGAAATGACGGGCATTCCGCGCGAGAATCCCGCGCTGCAAAGCTGCATCATCACGGTCATGGCGCCGTATCTGCTCATGCTCTGCGTGCAGCGCGACATGGCCCGCGCTCTGACCACGGTGTTCGACTACCGCAAGGAAGATGTGAACCGTCATTTCAAGCTGCTGCTTTTTGAGGCCCTCCGCGCCTTTGCCGAACGCTACGCGAAGGGGGAACTTCCTTCCGTGGCGAAACGGGAGGACAAAGAGGAGGACGAAGGTTCCCGTGCATAGATTTCTGGTGGTCGTTCTGGCGCTTGTCTGTATTTTTCCGCATCCGTGCGCGGCGGCGCAGAACGAACCTTCCCTGGAAGAGATGATCGGATCCATGATCATGGTGGGTTTTCGCGGTCTGGAAGCGCCGCAGTCCGTCATCGACGCCGTGGCCGCGGGACGGCTCGGAGGCGTCATTCTGTTCGACAGGTCGCCGAAAAAGAGCGGATTGTACAACATTGAGTCGCCGTCGCAGGTGAAGAAGCTCGTGTCTTCGCTGCAGAAGGCGTCGCCCCGCACGCTGCTCGTGGCCGTGGATCAGGAAGGCGGAAAGGTGCGGCGCCTGAAGTCGGAGCGCGGTTTTCAGCCGCTGCCTTCGGCCGAACAGATGGGCCGCATGTCGCCGGATAACGTGCGTTCGCTCGGCTTCAGGGCCGGGCGTGAGATGGCAGAGCTCGGCATCAACGTGGATCTTGCTCCCGTGGTCGATCTGCGCCGCTCGGCGAAAAGCCCGGGACTCGGCGACGCCGGACGCTTGTTCGGCGCCGATGCCGCGCAGGTGACGCCGCGGGCTCTGGCCTTTGCCGAGGGCCTGTACCGTGCGGGCGTGCTGCCCGCGCTCAAGCATTTTCCCGGACTCGGCAGCGCGGGCAAGGATTCTCATCACGAACTGCCGGACGTCACGCAGACATGGAGCCGGGAAGAGCTTGCGCCCTATGCGGAGGCCTTCCGCCGGGGCTGGCCCGGCATGGTGCTGGTGGCGCACGTGTATCATCGCGGCCTCGACGCGAATCTTCCCTCTTCGCTTTCGCCCGCCGTGGTGGATCAGCTGCTGCGCCGCGGGCTCGGCTGGCAGGGCGTGGTCGTGAGCGACGATCTGCAGATGGGAGCCGTGGCCGGGAGCTCGCTGGAAGAGCGGGTGCGTCTTGCCGTGCTTGCCGGCAACGACATTCTGCTTTTCGGCAACAATCTGTCCTATGATCCGCTGCTGCACGACAAGGTGTTTCAGGCGCTCGCCTCGCTGGTGCGGGAAGGGCGCGTCAGCCCGGAGCGGCTGAAGGCGTCGTGGCGTCGCATTGAGGCCATGAAGCGCGGACTGGCGCAGTCGCGCGGGTAGTCCGCGTCCGGCGCGTGGGGGCCTGCCCTCGGGCGTGAGCGCAACGCGCCGCGCAGGCGCTTTGCGGGAAAGAGAAGAAGAAAAACGTGTGCGCGGCGTGCCTTTGCGCACGATGTGCCGCGTGCCGCGGAGTCTTTTGCGCCTTGAGGCGCTGCGCAGGCGGGACAGAGCCCGGACGAACCGGCAACGGCGCGTCGGAGGCGTGAGTTTTTTGTGCCGCGCGCCGTCTGTGCTGCGAAGGACGACAGCGCGCTTTTTTGCGCGGCCCGGAGTGTTCTGCGGCCGTCGCGTCGAAGCCGGGAAGGAAGGCCCGGCCGGAGCGCTTATTTCCAGTAGGCCGTGTGCGGCTCGGCGGCGGCAAGCTCCCGGAGGGAGAGCGTGACGGTCACCACGCCTTCCGACCACGGCCCCACCTGATAGGGGCTGAAATACAGGGTAAGGCCGTCCTTTTCCAGCAGAAAGATCTGAAAGTTTTCCTGATCGGGCGCGGTTCCCGCTTCCACCATGTCCTGCGGCAGATCGCGCTGCGCAAGCTTCTTTCTCGAAAGCTCGCTGAACAGTGTCAGCGCCTTGTCAGGCCTGCGGAAGAGATCCTGAAGCCGCACCTCCCTGCCGTCCGAGCGCGTGTAGTTGCGGCTGCTCAGCGTCAGGCTTCCGTGGGCTCCGCCGAGGTACTGATAGTCCTTCCAGAGTATGCCCGCCACCTTGTCGTTGCCGGAAATCACGCCTTCCAGATCCATTTCGTACGGGTGTTCGGGCGCGTCGGGATCGTCGGCATGGAGCGAGAGCATCTGTTCCCGCTCTTCGGCGGCCATGCTGCGGAAGGCGGCCACGGCGCTGCGCACCGTGTCGTCGGAGGCGTTGTCCGGCCGTGTCAGACCGAAGCGCTGCCAGGTGGCGCGGATGCTGACGGAAGGCGCTTCTTCGGTGTAGGTCGATACGGAGCTCTGCGCGGCGCAGGCGGCGTGCGCGCCCAGCGTCACGGCCAGGGAAACGATCAGAGAGAGCAGTTTCATGATTCCTCCGAAAGAGGGGCCCGGCGTTCCGGATGCGCCGCCTCGACGCCGCGCATGACTTCGGAAAAGCGCGGACAGTCCGGTTCGTGATCGTTGACGACGCCGCAGGCCTGAAGCAGAGAATAAACGGTAATGCTTCCCACATAGCGGAAGCCGCGTTTTTTCAGCGCCGCGCTGATGCGGTCGGAAAGCTCGTTGCTGGCCGGAACGGACGCGGCGTGACTTTCGTACACCAGCATGCGCCCGTCGGTAAAGTTCCACAGCCAGGCGTGAAAGGAGCCGAATTCCTTCTGCACGGCGAGAAAGGCGCGCGCGTTGGCGGCTACGGCCTCCACCTTGCGCCGTGAGCGTATCATGCCGGGAACGGCGAGGGCGGCGTTTACGTCGTTTTCCGTGAAGGCGGCAAGGCGCGAAGGATCAAAGCCCGCCAGCGCCTGCCGGAAAATTTCCCGCTTTTTCAGCATGAGCAGCCAGTTCAGGCCGCACTGCATGACTTCCAGCGTCAGATGTTCGAAAAGCAGTCTGTCGTCGCGTACGGGAACGCCCCATTCGGTGTCGTGATAGCGGCGCAGAAGAGCGTCGTTTCGGCTCCATGCGCAACCGGCGTTTTCCATGACGGAATCCTCCTTGCGGCATAGTGCCCTGTTTCTTCGGCGAAGTACAGCGCCGCGCTTGACAGGGCTGCCGGTCCTGCCGATACCCTTCTCGTCGAGACCGGAACGACTTTCGTTCCGATCCCGTGTTTGATTTCATGAAAGCCCGCCGGAAAACGGCGGCAAGGGGCGTCATGCATTTTCCGGTTGTAGGGCCGCGCTGGGCCTGTTCCTTTTTCTTTGCCGTTGCGGGGCTTGCCTACGGAAGCGTGATGTCCCGCATGCCCGCCATCAAGGCGCGGGCGCTGCTGAGCGACGCCGATGTGGGCGTGATGCTGCTGTGCATGGGGCTCGGCGGTCTGGTTTCCTTTCCGCTGGCGGGATGGGCCGTTTCCCGCATGGGCTGCCGCGCCGTGCTGACGCTGGCCGGCGGTGCGCTCATTCTGCTTTTTCCCTGCATGGGACTGGCCTCGGGATTTTTTTCGGCGTGTCTGCTCTTTGCGCTTCTGGGTTTTGCCATCGGCGTGAACGACGTGGGCATCAACGCCGGTTCGATTCTGGTGGAGTCGGCCATGCGTCGTCCCGTCATTTCCTCCATGCACGCGCTCTACAGCTCGGGCGGCCTTCTCGGGGCGCTCGGCGGATCGGTCATGGCCGCGTGGGAAGTTTCCCCCTTCGGTCATTTTGCCGGAGCGGCGCTGATTCTTCTTGTTCTTCTTCCTTTTTTCGCCCGGCAGCTTCTGCGCGACGCGCCGCGTCCCAGGGAAAAGCGGGAGCGCCTTTCGCGGCCGCCGCTCTGGGTGCTGGTGTTCGGCGTTCTCATGCTCTGTTCCTATTCCTCGGAAGGTTCGGTGGGCGAGTGGGGCGTGCTGCTTCTGCATGAAGTGAAGGGCGCGTCGGAGCAGACGGCCGCGCTGGCCTACGCGTCGTTTTCCGTGGCCATGGTGGCCATGCGCTTTTTCGGCGACCGGCTGCGCGAACATTTCGGCGACGCCAGGCTTCTGCGGGTCTGCTGCGGATGCGCGCTCTGCGGCATTCTGACGGCGCTTCTTTCTCCGTGGCCGGCGCTCTGTCTGCTGGGATACGCGTTCATGGGACTGGGCCTTTCGGTCAGCGTGCCCATCATTTTCAGCGCTGCGGGACGCCGTCACGACATGCCCGCCGGTACGGTGGCGGCCATTCTTTCCATGCTCGCCGCGAGCGGACAGCTTTTCATTCCTCCGCTCATCGGCATGCTGGGATCGCTGGTCGGTCTTCAGGAGGCCATGGGCGTGGTGGTCGGGCTGTGCGCCGTCATGTTTCTGGGGGCGGGCGCGGTGCGCGACGCCGATCCCCGCGCCTAGCGTGAAGGCGACGGCGCGCCGGACAGGGACATTAAAAAAGAAGGCCGACTCCTCGGAGTCGGCCTTTTTTCGAGTCCTGTCGCCTGAGGGATCCGGCTTTCTCCCGGAATGACTGAGAGGAGAAAGGCGGGGACGGCAGGACCAAAAAACGGGCTAGAAGCGGTAGCGGAAGTTCAGCGCGGCGCGCCAGGCGTTGGAGAAGTCTCCGCCTTCGCCCGCGGCGTTCTTCCACACGCCGCCGTCAAAGTCCTGGAAGGCGTAGCTGAGTTCCAGAACGGAGACGAAGTTCTTGTAGATCTGGTAGGAGGTGTCGAAATCGAGTTCCACAACGTGGTCCTTGGTGGTGAGGTAGTTGGCGGGAGTGACGGAGCCGCCGTACACGTTGTTGATGATGTTGGGCATGTTGCTGCTGTTGGTGCCGCGGAAGTAGGTGACGCGCAGATCGTGCGAGAGATTTTCGATGAAGCTGATGTCGTTGAGCTGTGCGCTCACGCCCCAGGTGCCGCCGGCGCTGCCGTTGTCGATGGTGTTGGCGATGTTGAAGCGGCCCTTGAAGTAGGAACTCGCGCCGGGCTTGAAGCCGCCGGAGAGGTACAGGGGCTGTTCGGAGCCGTTGGTCACCTTGCTGTCGTCGCCGGAAGCGTACCAGGCCTTCACCGCGGGCACGAACCAGGGCAGACGGTATTCGGCGAGGGCGGCGAGGTACCAGCCTTCGCGTTCCGTGGAGGCGCTGTCGTTCTTGTTGCCGCTGTAATAGAAGTCGAGGGCGAGGCGCAGCGGATCAAAGAAGGTGAATTCGCCGCCGAGGCCGGCGAACCAGAGCGTGGAATCTGAACCGTCGGGCGTGGCGGTGAGCGTGCCGTTGTTCCAGCTGAGGCGGTTCATGCCGTTGAAGGGCAGCAGGCCGGAAGGCGTGGGGCCGGCGTTGGACACGTCGCCGAAGTTGCTGCCGCCGTGACCGATCATGCCCCAGGGGGTCACGCGGAAGTAATCGTACTTGAAGTCGCCGATGAGGCCGAAGAGATCGACGTCGGCGTTGTCGTATTCGTATTCGCCGTAGGAGTTCTTCAGCGGATCGGATACGGCGCGCATCCAGAAGGCGTTGGCCGAGAAGGTGTCGGTCACGGGCGCGGAAATGAACACGCCGGTGGCGGGATCGTCGAGAATGGGGCTGCCGGCCACGTAGTTGGGAAGCAGCACTTCCTGCTGGCCCATGCGGATATGAATGTCGGTCTGAGGAATCATCCAGTCGAGGTAGGCGAGGCGGGTGGTGATGTTGGTGGCGCGGGTGCCGAGAGCGCCGCCGTCGTTTTCCATCTTGCTCGCGCCCTTGTAGGAGCCGCCCCAGTTGAAGATGCCTATCTGCGCCTGATAGAACGCGGAAAGCTGCTCGGACATGATGAAGTCCATGCCGAGACGCAGACGCTGATACACGTCGAAGTGATGCTGATTCAGCTCTCTGCCGGTGTTGTGGCGATAGTCGGAATCACTCATGAAGGAGTTGTCGCCGTTGAGATTGTCGGAGCCGCTGAAGGAAAAGTCGTAGGTTCCGCTGACCTTGACGTCCACGGCCTGCGCGCCGTTCGCCGCAGCGAGCGTCATTCCCGCCGCCAGCATGAGGGTAAGAAGCTTTTTCATATCATACCTTCCCACTGTTTTGCCTGACCGCCTTCCGCATGGATAACGTTCCATGACTGATGCCGAAGAAAGAAGTCAGGATTGTGGCCTTTGATGAAAGGCATGGAAAAGGTATAGTTTCTTTTTTATGACGAAAACAATATGATAATGATTAGAATGTTCAGTTTTTTACACGTTATTATGCGCTTATGTATGAGTTTTATTAGAGCAGAAATGTGTTTTTTTACATGTGTATTATAATGCTATGATAATACTTTCATGCTTGGATTGATTATTGCATCATAAATATTTTTTGATGCTGTCGTTGCCAGTTTTGCGGGGAAAATGACGCGGATGTGCCTTGCGGATGGCGTTTCCGGCAAGTGTTCTGCGCTGCGGCGGGACATGTTCTGCGCCGGAGAGAAGGGCCGTCGCTCCGGTGTCTGTTTTGCAGGTGTTCGGCGGGCGCATTTGTCTCGGCGAGGGGGGCTAGTCTGTGTTCGCGGGCGGCAGGTTTCGCCTCGGGGAAGAACGATTTTTCCGCAGGAGTTCTTGCGGCACATGACGGAAAAGGGGAAAGTCGGCGGGTGGGGCGAACATTTTTGAGGGGAAAACTGCCGTCGGAGATGAGGAGCGCCGTCTTGCCGCAGCAGCTTTTCTGCGCCGAAGGCAGGAGCCTTATCCGGTTCCTGCGCAGGATGCCTGCGGCGCGTTGCGGACAAAGAAAAACCCCGGCGGGCATCCCGTCGGGGTTCGTTCATGGTTTGTCGGTGCGCGGCGAGCCCGGAAGACCGGGCCGGGCGTCTCGGCGTTCAGCTACAGGCGGCTGCGGAAGTCCTCGTAGCCGAAGGTGCGGGTGACGCGGCGCTGATCGGTTTCCGAATCCCAGATGGCGATGGAGGGCAGGCGCAGACCGTTGAAGGTGGTGGTCTTCACCATGCTGTAGATGGCCATGTCGAGAAACACCAGTCTGTCGCCGCTCTTGAGCGGTTCGTCGAAGGAGTATTCGCCGATGACGTCGCCCGCGAGGCAGGATTTGCCCGCCAGGCGGCAGGTGAAGTTCTTTTCGCCGGGCTCGCCCGCGCCGATGATGTTCGGCCGGTAGGGCATTTCCAGAACGTCGGGCATGTGGCAGGCGGCGGAGGTGTCGAGAATGGCCACGGGCATGTCGGCCTGCACCACGTCGAGCACGGTGGCCACGAGCACGCCCGCGTTGAGGGCCACGGCCTCGCCGGGTTCGAGATAGACCTGCACATGGTAGGCGTCGCGCACGTGCTCGATGCAGCGGCACAGCAGCTCAATGTCGTAGTCGGCGCGGGTGATGTGGTGGCCGCCGCCGAAGTTGATCCACTTCATGCGGGAAAAATATGCGCCGAAGTGCTTTTCCACGGCGTCCAGCGTGCGGGCCAGACTGTCGGCGTTCTGTTCGCAGAGGGTGTGGAAGTGCAGACCGCTTATGCCGTCCAGCGCGTGCGGATCCTTTTCGAGCTCGGCGTGGAAGGCGGCGGGACGAATGCCGAGACGGGAGCCCGGCGAGCAGGGATCGTAGATGGGCACCGCGCCTTCCGAATGTTCGGGATTGAGGCGCAGACCGCATTCAATGCTCAAGCCGCGTTCCTGCTCGGCCTTCTGCACCAGCGGGCGGAACTTCTTCCACTGCGCGAAGGAGTTGAACACGATGTGGTCGGCGTAGCGCAGGGTTTCGGCAAGTTCCTCTTCGCTCCAGGCCGCGGCAAAGGCGTGAACTTCGCCGCAAAAATCCTCTTTGGCCAGTCTGGCTTCGTCGGGCGAGCTGGCGCAGCAGCCGTAGAGGGGGCCGCGCATGGCGCGCGAAAGCACGGGAAAGGTCATCCACTGGGAAAAGCACTTGAGCGCAAGCATGATTTTTGCGCCCGTGCGCTTCTGCACGTCGTCGAGAACGGCGACGTTCTTTCTCAGCATGGCAAGATCGGTGACGAAGCAGGGGGAAGGCCACGCTTCGGGACGGAGTTTGGCAAGATATTCGTTCATGGCGCTCGGAGGGTTGAAGGATGGGCGGGACGGATCGGCAGGCTGTCGCTTGAGGCGCGCGGCAAAACGCGGTCGCGCAGGGGGAGGCTCAGTCTTTCGGGCCGGCGCATGCGCAGGTATTCCGCGCTGTGGGGGCCGTGCTGCCGGGGCGCGGGGCACAGGGCTTTCCCGCTGGCGGGCCGCGCCGCGCAGGCGGGGGGCCGCGGTGTCCGCGGTTTTCCGGGGCGCTAGTAGCGTTCCGGCATGTAGTGCGGAGGCAGCGTGTTGACCGGGCCGTCCTGCGCGTTCATGAGGGCGGTCACGTTTTCTTCCAGCTCGGCAAGGCGTTTTTCCAGCATGTCGAGCTGCTTCTGCTGACCGGTCAGGGCCTCGTTGAGCTGCGAGAGCAGTTTTTCCTGAAAATAGGCCAGTTCTTCGAGTCTGGCTATCTGTTCTTCGGCCGTCATGGCAACTCCGGGAACGAAAAAGCGGACGGGCGTGTCCCGGCCGCTTTCGTTGTGCAGTCAAGGTTCGGAGCCCCGGAGACGCGCGGCGTCGGCCGGAGGCGCGGCAGGGCCGCGGCAAGGCGTCGTCGGCGTTCCGGGCTCCGCCGTCAATCAGAGGTCGGGTTCGGTGACCTTCCAGGGCAGACCGTACTTGCCGAGTTCTTCCAGGAAGGGATCGGGATCCATCTGTTCCATGTTCCACACGCCGGGCTTGTTCCACTTGCCGGTGACCATCATCATGGCGCCGACCATGGCGGGCACGCCGGTGGTGTAGGAAATGGCCTGCGAACCGAGTTCGCGGTAGCATTCCTGATGATCGCAGATGTTGTAGATGTACACGGTGCGCTTCTTGCCGTCCTTGACGCCGTGCATGAGGCAGCCGATGCAGGTCTTGCCCACGGTGCGCGGGCCGAGGGACGCAGGATCGGGCAGGAGCTTGGCGAGGAACTGCAGCGGCACGATGTCGTGCCCCTGGAACTTCACGGGCTCGATGCCGATGAGGCCCACGTTCTTGAACACCTGCAGGTGGTTCAGGTAGGCGTCGCCGAAGGTCATCCAGAAGCGGGCGCGGCGGATGCCCTTGAGGTTCTGCACGAGCGATTCGAGCTCCTCATGATACATGAGGTAGCAGTTGCGCTTGCCGATGCCTTCGGGGAAGTCGAAGTTCATCTTCCAGGAGAGGGGATCGGTTTCCACCCACTCGCCGCGTTCCCAGTAGCGGCCCTTGGCCGACACTTCGCGCAGGTTGATTTCGGGGTTGAAATTGGTGGCGAAGGGCAGGCCGTGATCGCCGGCGTTGGCGTCGATGATGTCGAGCACGTTGATTTCGTCGAGAAGGTGCTTCTGGGCGTAGGCGCAGAACACGTTGGTCACGCCGGGATCGAAGCCGGAGCCGAGCAGGGCGCAGAGACCGGCGTCCTTGAACTTCTGCTGATAGGCCCACTGCCATTTGTATTCAAAGTGGGCGTCGTTCGGCGGTTCGTAGTTGGCGGTGTCGAGATAGTTCACGCCGGCTTCGAGGCAGGCGTCCATGATGTGCAGATCCTGATAGGGCAGGGCGATGTTCATGACCAGATCGGGCTGCACGCGGCGGATGAGCGCCGTGAGTTCGGGCACGTTGTCGGCATCGACCTGAGCGGTTTCGATGTCGCGGCCGCAGCGTTCCTTGACGCTCGCGGCGATGGCGTCGCATTTGGCCTTGGTGCGGCTCGCGAGCACGATGTCGGTAAAAACGTCAGCGGCCTGTGCGCACTTGTGCGTGGCGACGGAGCTGACGCCGCCGGCGCCGATGATGAGTACCTTTGCCATGTTCTTGCTCCTTGCGGCATGAAGGGTTCAGAGGCGGAAAGAGACCGTGTTCCGAACGCCTTGATTGATAAAGGGGGGAGAACGAGGTTCTCGGCCGTGGGACGGAGGCCGGAGAAGACTCCGGCGCTCTGCTAGCGTTCAAAGTAGGTGTAGCCGCGCAGGCCGTCTTCAAAGGCCTGCATGAGCTGATAGCGCTGCGTGGGCGTGATGCGGTTTTCGCGCACGGCGCGTTCCGCGGACTTGCGAATGCCCACGAGCACGCGGTGCGGATCGTATTCCACGTAGGCGAGAATGTCGGAAACGGAGTCGCCGTCGAGTTCGCGCACGAAGTCGTAGGTGCCGTCTTCCTGAATGCGCACGGAGACCACGTTGGTGTCGCCGAGCAGGTTGTGCAGGTCGCCGAGGGTTTCCTGATAGGCGCCCACGAGGAAGGTGCCGAGATAGTATTCCTCGCCTTCCTTGAGCGGATGCAGTTCCAGGGTGGTCTTGAGGCCCTGCGGATCAATGAAGTGGGAGATGCGTCCGTCGCTGTCGCAGGTGAGGTCGGAGAGAATGCCCTGCCGTTCGGGGAATTCATTGAGCCGGTGAATGGGCATGACCGGGAAGAGCTGATCGATGGCCCAGCTGTCGGGCAGCGACTGGAACACGCTGAAGTTGCAGTAGTAGATGTCCGCGAGCATGGAGTCGATTTCGTTGAGCTCCTTGGGAATGTACTTCACGCGGTTCTTTTCTTCGGAGAGCACGCGCATGATGGCCCAGTAGAAGCGTTCGGCGAGCGTTCTCTGACGCAGGGTGACGCGGCCGGTGATGAAGAGCTGACGCATTTCGTCATAGTAGTAGATGGCGTCGTTGTAGGCTTCCTGGAGGTTGCGCGGATTGATGTTCTGAAGGGTTTCCTTCAGGTTGCGCACGGGCTCGGGAGCGTCTTCGGGGAGCTCTTCGGGCAGGCTTCCCACTTCGATGAGGCTCACGTCGAGCACGTTGAAGAGCAGAATGGAATAGTAGGCCACGGTGGCGCGGCCCGATTCCGTGACGATGTGCGGATGCGCGATGCCCTGCGCGTCGAGAATGGTCATGACGGCTTCCACCACGTCGGTGCAGTATTCGAGCATGGTGTAGTTGCGGGAGCTCACGTAGTTGGTGTGCGAGCCGTCGTAGTCCACGGCGAGGCCGCCGCCGAGGTCGAGATAGCCCATGGCGGCGCCTTCCTGCACGAGGCTTGCGTAGATGCGCGTGGCTTCCATGACCGCGGCGCGGATGTCGCGGATGTTGGGCACCTGCGAGCCGAGGTGATAGTGCATGAGCTTGAGGGTGTCGAGCATGTCGTGTTCCTTGAGGATGTCCACGACGTCCACGATCTGGGCGGAGGTGAGGCCGAAGGCGGAACGTTCGCCGCCCGATTCCGACCAGTGACCGCTGGCCTTGGTGCTGAGCTTCACGCGCACGCCGATCTGCGGGCGGATGTTCATGCGCCTGGCCTCTTCGAGAATGACCTCGAGTTCGCCGGGCATTTCGAGCACGAAGATGACGTTGAAGCCCATGCTGAGGGCGTGCAGGCCGAGATCGATGAATTCTTCGTCCTTGTAGCCGTTGCAGATGAGGCAGGCTTCGCGGCTCTTGAGCTGGCTGATGGCCGCGATGAGTTCGGCCTTGGAGCCGACTTCGAGGCCGTGATGGTAGGCCGCCCCGTACTGGGCGATTTTTTCCACCACCTGCTGCTGCTGATTCACCTTGATGGGAAACACGCCGCGGTAGTCGCCCTTGTAGCCGAGCTCGCTGATGGCGGCGCGGAAAGTCTGATGAAGAAGGGATATCTGGGAGTCCAGAATGTTTTCGATGCGCAGCAGCACGGGCAGGTCGTACCCGCGTTCCTTGAGCTCGCGGATGATTTCCAGAACGCTGACTTCCGGGCCGCCTTCGCGGCCGAACGGGCGGATGACCACCTCGCCCTTTTGGGAGATGTCGAAATATCCGGAACTCCAGTTGCGGATGCCGTACAGATCAACGGAATCCTCCACGGTCCACTTCTGCATAGATTTCTTTCTGGCCAACGATCCTGACTCCTTATGGGATGGGAAAAGAGGGGCGGCGACGCCCCGGTAGGTTGCCCTTTTCAGCGCGCAAGGGCATGATGACGACAGGTACTTCTTCCTTAGAGAGAGCGCCCCCCCTTGTCAAGGACAATCCTCGGAAAGGGGCCTTCTGTAACGATATTGTCATACTTGGCCGCGGCCTTTTCGGGAGGATGAGGGTGTCGCCTTCGCAGCGCTGGATCATGCATATGGACATGGACGCCTTTTTCGCATCCATCGAGCAGCTCGACAACCCGTCGCTGCGGGGTCGGGCCGTGGTGGTCGGGGGCGATCATCGGGGCGTGGTGAGCACGTGTTCCTATGAGGCGCGCCGTTTCGGGGTGCATTCGGCCATGTCCATTGCGGAGGCGAAGAGGCGCTGCCCGCAGGCTGTGTACGTGCGGCCGCGGATGCGCCGCTATGCGGAGGTGTCGGCGCTTGTGCGCGAGACGCTGGAGCGCTTTTCGCCGAAGGTGGAGATGGCGTCGGTGGACGAAGCCTATCTGGACGCCACGGGTCTTGAGCGGCTGTTCGGCCCGGTGGAGGAGATGGGGCGTGCGCTCAAGGCGGCGGTGAAGGAGGCCACGGGCGGCCTCACCTGTTCCGTGGGCATTGCGCCGGTGAAGTTTCTGGCGAAGATTGCGTCGGAGCAGCGCAAGCCCGACGGTCTTTTTCTGCTTGCGCCGGAAAAGACGGCCGATTTTCTGGCCGCCCTTTCGGTGACGGCCGTGCCCGGCGTGGGACGGCGCTTTTCCGAGGAGCTTGCCAGGCTCGGAGTGAAGACGTGCGGCGACGTGTCGCGCTACGGCGAGGAGTTCTGGCGGCGGCGCTACGGCAAGGCCGGAGTCGTGCTCTGGGAGCGGGCGCACGGGGAGGATCCGCGCGAGGTGGTGCCGTGGACGCCGCCCAAGTCGGAGAGCGCGGAATCGACGCTCGATGTGGACACGCGCGACAGGGAGGTGCTGCGCACCTGGATTCTGCGCCACGCGGAACGGGTGGGAGCGTCGCTGCGGCGTCAGGGGCTGGCCGGGCGCACGGTGACGCTCAAGATAAAGTACGCGGATTTTCATCAGATCACGCGACAGGTCACGCTGGAGCGCCGGATATGCAGCACGGAGAGCATTTACGAGACGGCCTGCGCCGTGCTGGACGGTCTGGATTTGACTGACAGGGTGCGTCTTGTGGGCGTCGGGGTGTCGGGCTTTGAGGCGGGCGCGCCGAAGCAGCTTTCGCTCATGCCGGCAAAGGAGCCGGAAAAGGACGAGGCCAGACGCGGACGGCTGAACATGGCCGTGGACGCGCTGCGTTCGCGCTACGGCGGCGGCGCGGTGATGCGGGGAAGGCTTTTTGAGGCGCAGCAGGAGGAGGATCCCGCGGAGACCGAGCGCCGCAGGGATCGTGCCGAGGGTCGGAGGCTGCGGGAGAAGCACTGATAAAAAGAAGAAGCCGGAACGCCCGCGCGCCCGCAGGTCTGCGGAGCCTTCCGCGGTCGGCCAATTCTTAGTTATTGAGTGATGATAGCGCCGGGCGTTTGTCGCGTCCGAAGGATTGCTATTCCGCAATCACGAACAGGCCCCGGTAGCGGAGACTCAGCGAGCGCGCCGTTTTCTCGGCGATGGAACGGGAGTGATAGGGGCCGAGCTGCACGAAGTTCAGATCGTTGCCGTCGTGCCGCGCGATGCGGCAGCCGTAGCCCTGCGTGCGCATGAAGTCCGCGAGGTTCACGGCGCGCGGCCGCTCGCGGAACGAGCCTATCTGCACGTAGAACAGGCCGAGCATGTCGCCGTCCGGGGTGAAGAGAGAAGGTTCGCCGCCGCGCTCAAGCGATACGAGGCGCACGCGCGCCGTGCCCTTGCCTATCATGCCGAGGTCGCGCGCCGCCGCGCGGGAAAGGTCGATGATGCGGCTGTCCACAAAGGGGCCGCGGTCGTTGATGCGCACTTCCGTGGTGCGGCCGTTGTCCAGATTGATGACCTTGAGGCGCGTGCCGAAGGGCAGCAGCTTGTGCGCGGCCGTCATGGCGTTCTGATTGTAGCGTTCGCCGTTGGACGTGGTCTTGCCGTGAAAGCCCGGGCCGTACCAGGAGGCTACGCCGGTTTCCACGAAGTTGCGCGCCGACTGCAGCGGATAATAGGTTTTTCCGCGCACCGTGTAGGCCTTGGTTCCCCGGTAGCGGCCGTTCTGATAGCCGTTTTTGGAGGAACAGCCGCCGACAAGAGCGGCCGCGACGAAAAGGCACACAAGCACGAAAAGCGATCGACGTATGTTGAGCATGGGCATCTGTTGAAGCGGCCCCGGAATCCGGCACACCATGTGCCCGGCTACGGGCGGCGTTTCGGCCATCATGAGGCATGCGCGGAAATTTGTCCAGAGCGCTTGTGCGCAGCGGCATCGTCTTTGCCCCGGCAGACCGCCTGTTCCGGCGTTTTGCCGCCGCATGGAGGAGAGATTCGGAGCGGCTCGCCGCGTTGCCGCAGGCGTTTTTTCCGCGCTCTGGCGCGTCCTGCCGCCTTCTTTGATACGTTGAAGGTTCCGACGCTTTTTTGGGGCGCGCCCTCGCGCGTTCCTTCGTGCGTTTCTGCCGCCGCCTCTGCCGGACGAGGGGCGGAAGAAAGGAGCCTCGCCGGAAAAATATGCGGAAAAGGGGGCGATGACCATTTGCCAAATACAAGGCCTTGACTTATCTTCTGCCTTGTTCCAACGACATTTTCTGGAGATACCCATGATCAAGTTCCTGATCGGCAAAATATTCGGCACCCGTAACGAACGCTACCTTCGTTCCCTGCGACCCAAGCTGAAGAAGTGCAACGCCCTTGAACCTCAGATGCAGGCTCTCACCGACGAGGAGATTCCCGCAAAGCTCGCGGAATACCGCGACCAGGTGCAGAACGGCGGCCGCTCGCTCGACGACGTTTTGCCCGAAGTGTTCGCGCTGGTGCGCGAAGCCTCTTCGCGCGTGATGGGCATGCGCCATTACGACGTGCAGCTTGTGGGCGGCATGGTGCTTCACGCCGGCAAGATTGCGGAAATGAAGACCGGCGAAGGCAAAACCCTTGTGGCCACGCTTCCCGTGGTGCTCAACGCGCTTTCCGGCAAGGGCGTCCACGTGGTCACCGTGAACGACTACCTCGCCCGCCGCGACGCGGAATGGATGGGCCGTCTGTACAACTTCCTCGGACTGAGCGTGGGCGTCATCGTGCAGGGCCTCACCGACGAGGAGCGCAAGGCCGCCTACGCCTGCGACATCACCTACGGCACCAACAATGAATTCGGCTTCGACTACCTGCGCGACAACATGAAGTTCTACGCCGAGCAGCTTGTGCAGCGCGGCCACAACTTCGCCATCGTGGACGAAGTGGACTCCATTCTCATCGACGAAGCGCGCACCCCGCTCATCATTTCCGGCGCGAGCGACGAGTCCACCGAGCTGTATCAGGCCATGGACGCCGTGGTTCGTCAGCTCAAGGCCGAGGAAGACTACACCATCGACGAAAAGTCCAAGACGGCCATGCTCACCGACGCGGGCGTGGCCAAGTGCGAAAAGATTCTCGGCATCGAGAACCTGTTCGATCCTGCGAGCATCGCCTATCAGCATCACATTCTTCAGTCGCTCAAGGCGCATCACTGCTTCAAGCGCGACGTGGACTACATCGTGAGCGACGAGGGCAAGGTGGTCATCGTGGACGAGTTCACGGGCCGACTCATGCCCGGCCGCCGCTTCAGCGACGGTCTGCATCAGGCGCTCGAAGCCAAGGAAGGCGTGAAGGTCGAGGCCGAAAACCAGACGCTCGCCAGCATCACCTTCCAGAACTACTTCCGCATGTACGACAAGCTCGCGGGCATGACCGGCACGGCCCAGACCGAAGCCGTGGAATTCGACCAGATCTATCATCTGGAAACCATCACCGTTCCCACGAACAAGCCCATGATCCGCAAGGATCTGCCAGACCTCATCTTCCGCACGCAGAAGGAAAAGTATCACGCCATCATCGAGTCCATCAAGGAACTCTACAAGACCGGGCAGCCCGTGCTTGTGGGCACGATTTCCATTGAGACTTCCGAACTGCTTTCCGCCATGCTCAAGAAGGAAGGCGTGCCGCACAGCGTGCTGAACGCCAAGCATCACGCCGAAGAAGCCGCCATCGTGGCGCAGGCCGGTCAGAAGGGCCACGTGACCATCGCCACCAACATGGCCGGCCGCGGCACCGACATCGTGCTCGGCGAGGGCGTGAAGGAACTCGGCGGCCTGCACATTCTGGGCACGGAACGTCACGAAAGCCGCCGCATCGACAATCAGCTGCGCGGCCGCGCCGGTCGTCAGGGCGATCCGGGTTCCTCCCGCTTCTACCTGTCGCTGGAAGACAACCTCATGCGCATTTTCGGTTCGGAACGCATTTCCGGCCTCATGGAAAAGCTGGGCATGAAGGAAGGCGAGCCCATCGAGAACCGCATGGTGTCCAAGGCCATCGAAAACGCGCAGAAGCGCGTGGAAGGCCACAACTTTGAAATACGCAAGACCCTGCTCGACTACGACAACGTCATGAACCAGCAGCGCGAGGTGATCTACACCCTGCGCCGCGATCTCATGCAGCTGCCCGACGTGGAAGGCGTACTCTTCGACTTCGTGGACGAGGTGCTGGACAATATCTATCAGCCCGTGGAAGCGCACAAGGAAGCGCCCGACGCGCAGATGTGCGCCGAGGTGAACAGCCGCCTCATGGAAACGCTGAACATTGCGCGCGCCATGCCCGAGCTGACCATGAGCGCCATTCCGTCGCGCGAGCAGTCGCTTGAGGCCGTGAAGAAGATATTCCAGGAGCTGCGCGAGGAAGCCGGCCCCGTGTACAACGACATTCTGCGCTACTTCCTGCTGGAATCCCTGGACCGCTGCTGGAAGGATCATCTGCGCGCCATGGACTACCTGCGCGAAGGCATAGGCCTGCGCGGCTACGCCCAGCGCGATCCCAAGCGCGAGTACCAGAGCGAAGGTCTGGCCATGTTCAAGGACATGCTGTTCCGCATCCATGAGGGCGCGCTGACCTCGCTCACGCACGTGCGCATGAAACGGGTGGAAGCCGAAGAAGCGGCCCCCGCCGAAGGCGCGGAAGGCGAAGCCGGAGCGCAGGCTGCCGAACAGGCGTCCGCCGAAGCCTCTGCCGAACAGGCTCCTTCTCAGGAGGCCGCGCCGGAGAGCGCGCCTGCCGAGCCCCGGCAGCCGGAACCTGCCGCGGAAGCGGCAGCCGAGACTGAACCTCAGCCCGAGGCCAAAGCCGAAGCGGAGCCCCAGAAGGCCGAGCCCGTGCTGAACCTGCGCCACAAGACCGATCCCGCCGCTCTGGGCGACGGCGGAGCCTCCGCCGAGAAGGAGGAACATCACATGTACAATGGCGTGAAGGTCGGACGGAACGATCCCTGCCCCTGCGGCAGCGGCAAGAAGTTCAAGAAGTGCTGCGGCAGAAACCTGTAGCGCGCTGACCTCTTCCCCGCGGCGTCTTCGGATTCCGCGGGGAGTTTTGTATCCTGCGCAGGCGGGGAAGGGCGCGCATTGCCCGATCAGCTGAGGGCGCATGTGTTTGCGCAGGTGCGACCGGGCGTCGTGAAGCCGGAAGCGCGGCAGAGCCGGGAAACGCTTTTCCGATCGCCCGGCAACGGAACTGATGCCGGGCCGCGGAAGCGGCGGACGCTTTGGGTGCGACGCTTCGCGCAGAAAAGGGCTCGGAGGACGCTCCGGAACCTGCCGCCCGGCGGATGCGTCCTTGCGGGCGCTGCCGTGAAAAAAGGCTGGGCCGTGTGCATGCGCTGTGCAGTTTTGCAGACGCAGAGCATGAGCGGAAACTCCCCCTGCAGGGCAAAGACAAACGGCGAAAAGAAAGAAGGAGGCGAGGCAATGATACGCAGAGCGACGGAGAGCGACGTTGACGCGGTGGAGCGCCATTACACGGAGCTGCTGACTTTTGAGCAGGAGCACGGCAGCAGCACCAACTGGGAGCTTGGCGTGTACCCCACCCGGGCCGTGGCGGAAAAGGGAGTGAAGGATGGCACGCTGTACGTGCTGGAAGAGAACGGCGAGGTCTGCGCCAGCATGATTCTCAACCATGTGCAGCTCGACGCCTACGCCTCGATACCCTGGGAGCACGCGGCGGAGCCGGACAAGGTGCTGGTCATTCACACGCTGTGCGTGCCGCCCTCGCAGGCGGGGAAGGGGGCCGGAAAGCGCATGGTGTTCTTTGCTCTGGAAGAGGCGGCGCGGCGCGGCTGCGAGGTGATGCGTCTCGACACCTGGGAGAACAACAGGCCCGCCGCAAACCTGTACCTCAAGCTGGGCTTCCGCTATGCCGGAAAGGCAGAGGTGCTGTTTGAGGGGGCCATTTCGGAGAATCTGATTTTTCTGGAAAAGCGCATCTGACGGCGCAAGGCCGCGTTTTTTGAAGCAGCCTGTTCCGACGGGCTTGCCGATGGCTCCGAACAGAACAGACTCGAAGGAATTGCCGCAAAAAAAGCGGGGAGGAACGTGCGTTCCTCCCCGCTTTTTTTGCGGCAATGAGAGCCCCGGATTACTTCTTCTTGGACTGTTTCACCGCAGCGGCGATGAAGTCCTTGAACAGCGGATGCGCGTGCATGGGACGGGACTTGAATTCAGGATGGAACTGGCAGCCCACGAACCAGGGATGGTCGGGCAGTTCCACGATTTCCACGAGCGTGCCGTCGGGCGAGGTTCCGCTGAACACCATGCCGTGCTGGCTGAGGGTTTCGCGGAAGGCGTTGTTGAATTCGTAACGATGACGATGACGTTCGGAGATTTCTTCCTGCTTGTAGGCTTCGGCGGCCTTGGTGCCGGGCAGCAGGGCGCAGGGATACGCGCCGAGGCGCAGGGTTCCGCCCTTGTTGCTGGCTTCGTCGCGCACTTCCACGGAGTTCTTGCGGAAGTCGTACCATTCGGTCATGAGGTAGATGACCTTTTCATCGGTGAGCGGATCGAATTCCTCGGAATTGGCCTTGGAAAGACCGGCCACGTGACGGGCGAATTCGATGACGGCGCACTGCATGCCGAGGCAGATGCCGAAGAAGGGAATCTTGTTTTCGCGGGCGTAGCGGATGGCTTCGATCTTGCCTTCCACGCCGCGGTAGCCGAAGCCGCCGGGCACGAGGATGCCGTCGCAGCCCTTGAAGATGTCGCGGGTGTTGTCGGCGGTGACTTCTTCGGAATTGACGTACTTCAGATTGACGGAAACATGATTGGCCACGCCGGCGTGAACGAGGGCTTCGTGCAGGCTCTTGTAGGCTTCCTTGAGGTCGACGTACTTGCCCACGATGGCGATGTTCACCTTGCTCTTGGCGGCTTCGTCGAAGTCGTTCATGAGCTTGATCCAGCCGGAGAGGTCGGCGTTGCGCGCAGGCAGGCGCATCATGATGGCCACCTTCTGGTCGAAGCCTTCCTCATAGAACTTGAGCGGCACGCCGTACACGTTCTTCACGTCCACGGAGGTGAACACGGCGTCTTCGTCCACGTTGCAGAACAGGGCGATTTTCTTCTTGAGTTCGGAAGGAATGGTCTGTTCGCAGCGGCAGAGAATGATGTCGGGCTGAATGCCGATGGAAAGCAGTTCCTTCACGCTGTGCTGCGTGGGCTTGGTCTTGTATTCGCCCGCGGCGTGCAGATAGGGCACGAGAGTGAGGTGAATGTTGAGGCAGTTGTTGCGGCCGATGTCGGAACGGAGCTGGCGGATGGCTTCGAGGAAGGGCAGACCTTCGATGTCGCCCACGGTGCCGCCGATTTCGATGATGGCCACGTCGGGGGGATTGTCGCCTTCGGTGAGGCTCAGGATGGTGCGCTTGATTTCGTCGGTGATGTGCGGAATCACCTGCACGGTGCCGCCGAGATAGTCGCCGCGGCGTTCCTTGTTGATGACGTTGTAGTAGATGCGTCCGGAGGTGGTGTTGTTGCGCTGGGAGAGGGAAACGTCGAGATAGCGCTCGTAGTGGCCGAGGTCGAGGTCGGTTTCCGCGCCGTCGTCGGTCACATAGACTTCGCCGTGCTGGAAGGGATTCATGGTGCCGGGGTCGACGTTGATGTAGGGGTCGAGCTTCTGGATGGTCACGGAAAGACCGCGGGCCTTCAGCAGAGCGCCAAGCGAAGCCGAGGCCAGTCCTTTTCCGAGAGAGGAAAGCACACCGCCGGTAACAAAAATGAATTTGGTTTTCATGAATGAGCCCTTCTATGGAAAATTGATGGGAAATTTAAATAATAAACGTACCTTCCTGCCCTGTTTTCAGCGGAAAGGCACCCCGATGACGCATTGCGCTCTTGTCCCTTATACTTGATAGCCCCCGGGAAAGAAAGCACTAAATCATGCCTTCGGAAAATTTTTCCTTCGTGCCCGGAGAGGGACGCGGCCGTGGCGAACGCCGGATGTCCTGCGCCGTGCACGGGGAGCGGAGCGCCATGTTCCCCGTGACTGCCAAAGAGGCTCTCCGGCCTGCGCCGGAATTTTTCCTTTTGCGCTTTCAAGTCGCAACCTTCCGTTTTTCCACGAAAAAACGAAACGCTGCAACGCGTTGTCATCCGTTTTGCCCGAAGGCGGAAAGGCCATGTTTCCGCCGTTCTTCCCGCTGACAAGGAGGAGGCGGGCGCTGCATTCGCGCATCATCTCGACGCGGCCTCTTCCCAGACTTTCCGGCTTCTGTCAATCTTTTTTCTTACGCCGGCCCAGGTTTTCCCCGTGAGGAAGGAGCGGGGAAAGGCTTCCTGCATGGCGAGCAGCACGTCCGCCGTTACGGTAAAGGAAAGTTCGTCCACGCCCATGAAGGGGCGGCATGACGGATCGGATCCGCCGACCACGGCCTTTTTGAGCCCCCGCCGCCGCCAGTTGAGCGGCCAGGCGAAAATGTTGGCGCACCCGGAGCCGAAGGGCATGACCACGGCGTTGTGATCGTCGAGGGCGAATCCGGCGAGCATGGAAAGACCGGTGAGCGCCTCGCCCCGGCAGCGGAAGGTGACGAGCAGCGGCTCTTCGCCTTCGGCAAACTGAGAGAGGGGGCGTGCTGCGCAGAAGGGCGCGGGAGCGGGCTGCACGTCGATGTCGCGGAAAAAGCGGCGCATGGAATCGGGCGAGGGGAGATAGCGTTCGCCTTCTCCGCCTTCCCATCCGGTGGTGACGAAGTGGACGATGCGCTCCGGCGCGGGAAGCCTGTAGCCGAGATAGACCCATCCGCCCATGCAGGTGCATGCGTCGGCGGCAAAGTGGACGCAGATTTTCCGATCAAAGGCCATGCGCAGATAGTTGATGATGCAGGCGTGTCCCCTGTCCGGCGGGGGAGTGAGAGAGTCGGTTGGTGCCTTTTCGGCGTAGAAAACGCCCAGCGGCTCTTCGCAGCCGAGCAGCTCAAACATGTTCTGAAGGCGTGAGGTGTCCAGCATGTCGGCTCCTCTGTGACAAGGTGCGCGGAATAATAAAGCGTACAGGACGGAAGATGCCGTGTCAACGCAGCGCCCCGGCTGCGTCGCGCCGCCCTTTGTCTTTCCCTGCCTTCATAAAAAAAGAAGCCGGCGCGACCGGAAACCTTGTTCCGAAGCCGTGCCGACTTCCTGATGAAAAGTTTTGAAAGGAAGGATGGTGGCCCGGGGGAAGGAGGGAAAACTTTTTCAAAAGTTTTCCCTCCTTCCCCCGCCTCCTACTCTTCCATCTGAAAATCCACGCGGATCTTGAACAGCTTTTCCGCGGGGAGGTTCATGATGCTGACGCCGGTGCGCTCTTCGATGCCCCTGATGGTTTCGCACACGCTGTCCCAGGAGGGGCCGATGAGGGTGAACCACACGTTGAAGTCGTGGTTGCGCAGGTAGTTGTGGGTGACGCCTGGCAGGGCGTTCACGTCGGCTATGAAGGCGTCGAGCTTGTCTTCGGGCACATGGGCTCCGCAGAGCGTGGAGCGGAAGCCGAGCTTGGCCGACTGGAAGTTGGCTCCCAGGCGGCGGATGATTCTTTTTTCCTTCATGGCCTTCACGCGGTCGAGGGCTTCTTCTTCGGAAATGCCGAGCTGTCTGCCCAGCGCCTCGTAGGGGCGGGGAACCAGCGGAAAGGCCGTCTGGATGATGTCCAGCAGTTTTCTGTCGATGGTGTCCAGAGCGTCGATCTGAGCCATGATGCTTCCTTGGGCGGGAAGGCGGAGCCTTGCCCGGAGAAATGTGGGCCCGCCCCGCAGGCGCGGAGCGGGCGCGGAAGGGGAAATCCCCGTTATTTTGCCGCCTTGGGCTTGTACAGGCACAAAGGTTCCTGAGCCATGGGGTCGTCGGTCATGCTGTAGGCGCGGGCGCGGCAGCCGCCGCAAACCTTGTGGTATTCGCACACGCCGCACTTGCCCTTGTAGGCGCTCTGATCGCGGAACTTGAGGAACCACGGCGTCTTTTTCCAGAGCTCGGGGAAGGGGGTGTCGCGCACGTTGCCGCAGTCGAGGGTGAGGTAGCCGCAGGGCTGGAGCTGTCCGGTATGGCTGATGAAGCAGAAGCCCGTGCCGCCGAGGCAGCCGCGCGTCATGGCGTCCATGCCGAAGTTTTCCATGTTCACGGTTACGCCTTCCTCGCGGGCCTTCTGCCGCATGATGCGGTAGTAGTGCGGGGCGCAGGTGGCCTTGAGATGCATGGAGGTGGTTTTGCGGAAGTCGTAGAACCAGTGCAGCACTTCTTCGTATTCTTCGGCGGTGATCACCTCTTCCTGAATTTCGGCGGCCCGGCCCATGGGCACGAGCAGGAAGATGTGCCAGGCCACGGCGCCGATTTTCTCGCACAGGTGGAAGATATCCTTGAACGAGTGCAGGTTGCTCTTGGTCACCGTGGTGTTGATCTGGAATTCCACGCCTTCGGCCTTCAGGTATTCGATGCCGCGCATGGAGGCGTCGAAGGCTCCGGGCACGCCGCGGAAGGCGTCGTGGCTTGCGGCGTCGGCTCCGTCGATGGAGATGGAGCAGCGCTGGAAGCCGGCTTCCTTTATCTTGCGGGCGGACTCGGGCGTGATGAGCGTGCCGTTCGGCGACATGACGCAGCGCAGGCCCTTGTCGCGGGCGTAGGCGGCGAGTTCATAGACGTCGGCGCGCATCATGGGATCGCCGCCGGTGAAGATGATGATGGGCTCGCCGACTTCGGGGAAGGTGTCGATGAGGGCCTTGGCTTCCGCGGTGGAGAGCTCGCCCGGATAGGGTTCGGGATGAGCTTCGGCGCGGCAGTGCTTGCAGGCCAGGTTGCAGGAACGGGTGACTTCCCAGGCGATGAGGCGGCACTTGGGAGAGCCGTCGGGCAGGAAGCGGGGTTTTGCCGTGGCGGGATGCCCGCCGGGGGCTCCGTCGGGAACGCGACCCATGGGATGCCCGCCGGGATGGCAGGCCCCCAGCGAGGAGAGGGCGGAGTCGTGGCCGTTCATCAGCGAATCCATCCTTCGCGGAGGGCTTCCACGGTGAAGTAGGTGATGATCATCTTGGCGCCGGAACGCTTGAGGCCGATGAGCGATTCCATGATGACGGCCTTGCGGTCGATCCAGCCGTTCTGGGCGGCGGCGCAGATGAGGGAGTATTCGCCGCTCACCTGATAGGTCACGAGCGGCACGTCGAAGGTGTCGTGCATGAGGCGGATGATGTCCTGATAGGGGCCCGCGGGCTTGACGATGAACATGTCCGCGCCTTCGTCGATGTCGGCCTGCATTTCACGCAGGGCTTCCTGCGCGTTGCCGGGATCCATCTGATAGGTGCGGCGATCGCCGAAGTGGGGGGCGGATTCCGCTGCGTCGCGGAAGGGGCCGTAGTAGGCGGAAGCGTACTTCACGGCGTAGGACATGATGGGCGTTTCCTCGAATCCGGCCTTGTCGAGAGCGGTGCGCAGGGCGAGCACGCGGCCGTCCATCATGTCGGAGGGAGCCACGATGTCGGCGCCGGCTTCGGCCTGGGAAACGGCGGTTCTGGCGAGCAGGTCGAGGGTCTGGTCGTTGAGCACGTGGCCGGTCTTGTCGCCGTCGGCAATGATGCCGCAGTGGCCGTGCGAAGTGTATTCGCACAGGCACAGGTCGGTGATGACGACAAGGTCGGGCCAGTTCTTTTTAATCATGCGGGTGGCGCGCTGCACGATGCCGTCCCTGGCGTAGGCGCCGGAGCCCAGCGGATCCTTTTCGGCGGGAATGCCGAAGAGCAGCACGGAGCGCAGGCCGAGCTTCACGGCTTCGCCGATTTCCTTTTCGAGTTCGGCAAGGGAAAGCTGGAACTGGCCGGGCATGGAGTTGATGGGCTGACGGAAATGTTCGTCGGGGGTGTCCACCACGAAGTAGGGCATGATGAGATCGGCGGCGGAAAGGGAGGTTTCGCGCACCATGTCGCGAAGAGCGGGAGTGCGGCGCAGACGGCGGCCGCGATGGAAGGAAAGTTCGGTCATGACAATATCCTTTGCGCCGGAAGGGCGCGTCAACGGTCCAATGAAAACGACAAGGAAGATAACACCGGCCCCGGCCTTTGAAAAGGGCCGGAGTCACGGTCGGGGCAGTAGAACTTTTATGAGAGCGGAAGGCGTCGGGAAGGGCGCGGCGGGAGATGTTGCGCGGCAAAGGGCGATGCGGGAGGAAGCCCGCAGCCTCCGGCGGGAATGGTTTCGAGACACGCGCAACGATGAGAACGTTGCCCTGCCGCGGGAACGGACGCTGCGTCAGAGCTGGAAGAGGAAGACCATGACGGGCATGGTTATGACGCAAAGCAGGGTGGAGACCACGTTGATGAGGCTCGCGTATTCGCCGTTGTGTCCGTAGAGGTGGGCCATCTGGGTGACGGTGGAGGCGCAGGGCGCGGCGGCCGCAAGAAAGCTGATGAGCAGAATGGTGGAACCGTCTGCGGTACAGGAGGCAAGGCCGCTGACACGGAAGACGAGAAGGGTGAGCAGCGGCAGCACGAGCAGACGCAGGGCGACGATGAGGGGCAGTTTTTTGTAGGCGAGAATGCGGCGGAAGTTCACGGAGCCTATGAGCATGCCCGTGACTATCATGCACAGGGGTCCTATCATGCTGCCTACGGCGTGTACGGCAAGGCGCGGCACTTCAGGGAAGTGCAGCCCGGAAACAAAGAGCAGCGCACCTGCGAACATGGCCAGTATGTTGACGTTGAACAGAATGTTGCGCAGATGGAACTGTCCGTGCTTATGGAGCAGCGTATAGCAGTGCGTCCAGAAAAGCGCGGTCTGGCCGATGAGAAAGCCGCTGGTATAGAGTACCCATTCGGGGCCGAACACATAAATGACTATGGGAATGATGAGGTTGCCGCCGTTGGAATAGATGGCGGAAGCCTGTTCCACGGGATCGAGCCTGAGCGGACGCCGTACGAGCATGTTGAACACGATGGCCAGCGACTGGGAAATGGCGGCAGCTACGAGCGAGAGAAAAAGGCCCTGCAGCTTTTCCCCGGAGAATTCCACCTGAAAGGCGTCGAGCATCATGCACGGGCCGACGATGTACAGGGCCACCGCGGCCAGAGGCGCGCTGTCTTCGGCCTTGAGCAGGCGCAGCCGGACCACGGCATAGCCCATGAGAACCATGAGGAGCATGGCGGCTATCTGCTTGCCGAGAAGAAGAGAAATAATCATGGAAAGGCTCTTGGGGAAAATGCGGAAAGGCGGGATGCGGGGGCCGGAACAAAGGAGCGAACGCGACGCCCGGCGCGCGGCCTTGGGCTTCATGCGGCGCTGTTCGGGCTCAACGCCGGAATTTCGGTGGAACTGCCTCACCGCGCGACGCATGATGTCGTGCGTTTCTCCGGAAGGGAGGAGCTTGCGCTCACGCGGCGGCAGACCGTGACGGGGAAAACGCGGAAGCGATACATAGAAAACGGGGAAGCTCCGCGGAGCCTCCCCGTTGTGGTGAGCGATGTGCTACTTGATGCCGATTTCTTCGTCGGTGAGGTAGCAGGCCGGATCTTCGGCCCATTCGTCGCCGTAGTAGGCTTCGGCGCGGGAGCGGAAGTTGCCGCCGCAGATGTTCAGGAAGCGGCACTTGGCGCAGCGGCCCTTCACGTAGGGCTTCTTGTCCTTGAGCTTGTGCAGCAGTTCGATGTTCGGGTCGTCCCAGATTTCGGAGAAGGGACGTTCAAGCACGTTGCCGAACACGTGATGACGCCAGAACTGGTCGGCGGAAACGTCGCCGTTCCAGGAAATGCAGCCTATGCCGCGGCCGGAGCTGTTGCCTTCGTTGAACTGCAGCAGCTGGAACACTTCTTCGGCGCGCTTGGGATCTTCCTTGAGCAGGCGCATCCACACGTAGGGACCGTCGGCGTGGTTGTCCACGGTGAGCACTTCCTTGGGAGTGCCGGCGTCGAAGCATTCGCGGGTCTTGTCCATGATGAGATCGACCACGGCGCGGGTTTCCTGATGGTTCAGGTCTTCATTGATGAGCTCGGTGCCGCGGCCCGAGTACACCAGGTGATAGAAGCACACGCGGGGAATGTTGCGTTCGCGCAGGATGTCGAAAATCTTGGGTATTTCCACGGCGTTGCGCTTGTTGATGGTGAAACGCAGGCCCACCTTGATGCCTTCTTCGCGGCAGTAGTCGAGGCCTTCGAGTGCCCGGCGGAACGCGCCCTTCACGCCGCGGAAGTGGTCGTGGACCTCTTCGCCGCCGTCGAGGGAAACGCCCACGTAGGAAAGGCCGACTTCCTTGAGCTGTCTGGCCATGGCGCGGTCGATGAGCGTGCCGTTGGTGGAAATGACCGCACGCATGCCCTTGCTGGTGGCGTAGCTGGCAAGTTCGGGCATGTCCTTGCGGATGGTGGGCTCGCCGCCGGAAAAGAGCATGACCGGCGCGCCGTAGGCGGCGAGGTCGTCGATCATGACCTTGGCCTGTTCGGTGGAAATGGGATCGACGCCCTTGTCGGTTTCGGCCTGGGCGTAGCAGTGGACGCATTTAAGGTTGCAGCGGCGCGTCATGTTCCAGACGACGACCGGCTTCTTGTCGGCGGAGAACTGGAGAAGGTGAGAAGGCAGCTTGCCGGACTGGCGACCGTAACGCAGGGCGTCGGAGGGTTCCACCTGTCCGCAGTAAAGCTTTGAAATACCAATCATGTAGTGTCCTCACTGGGCGTTGTATGGGAAAGACGGAGCGGAATGCGCCGCTTCGTCGCCATGTTGCATGGAAAACGTTGGTTCTGCCGCATTTCGGCGGCAGACCGGGCCACATCATAGCCGCACCGGCTCCGGGAATCAAGTGACGCCGGCAACCTAGCGCGAAACTTCGGAAGAAAACGCCGTGCTGTCCGGCACGCGGAGGCGCTTTGTCCGGCGCTCGTTCCGTAGGGGGCGGCCTGCCGGATTCACCAGGCGCTCTCCTTGGAAGTAGAAGCGCGGGGATTGTCGGCGCGGTCGGGCTTGCTCTGCGCCATTCTCGCGGAGCAATGAAGCGCCGGTTTCGGCAACGGAGCCGGGGATTTTCGTTTGTGCAGGCGGGACGCCCCGTTCTCCGTCAGGGCGGCGAAGGTCGGGCGGAAGGGCCTCGACGGGGCCGCTTTCCTGCGGCGCTAATCCAGAATGCCGCCTGCAAGCACGAAGCCGTCCGCGTCGTACACGGCGGCGATCTGTCCGGGGGCCGGAGGCTGCTGGGGAGTGTCGAAGGTTATGGTCATGCGGTCTTCGGCCACGCTCACGTGGGCGGGCGTCGGAGCCTGATGGTAGCGCACGCGCACGAAGAGCCGTTCCGGCCAGAGGTCGGGGGAGACCATGAGATTCAGCGCTCCGGCGGAACACGTGGTTGCGGGAAGCATGTTCTTAGGCCCGACCACGAGGGTGTTGGAATCCCGCAGACGCCTCAGCACGTAAAGCGGCTCCTTCCAGGGAATGCCGAGTCCGCGGCGCTGGCCTTCGGTGTACTGCCAAAGTCCCCGATGCTGCGCGATGACGCGGTTTTCTCCGGCGAGAAGCACGGGGCCGGGGCCGGGCAGACGCAGGCCGCGGGCGCGGCGCTCTTCGAGCCAGGCGTAGTGGTCGTCGCCCGGAATGAAGCAGATTTCCTGACTTTCGGCGGGCACGGGCGGCGTGATGCCGCGCTCGGCAAGACTGGCCCGGATGTCGGATTTTTTCCATTCCGCGAGCGGAAAGAGGCAGCGGCGCAGGCGCTCGACGGGCACCAGCGCGAGAAAGTAGCTCTGGTCCTTGGTGCCGTCGCGTCCTGCGCGCAGCGTCCGGCCGTAGACGGGGTGCTCCGTCACGGCGGCGTAGTGACCGGTGGCGAACGCTTCGCCGTAGTTCATGGCGCAGTCGAACAGGCGACCGAACTTCATGGTCCGGTTGCACAGGGCGCAGGGGTTGGGGGTGCGCGCCCGGGCGTGTTCTTCGGCAAAGGGAGTCATGACGCAGCGGCGGAACTCTTCGGAAAGATCCACCACGTGCAGGGGAATGCCGAAGGAACGGCAGAGGGCTTCCATGGCGGGAACAGCTTCGGTTCCGGCCGCTCCGGGAAGAAAGCGCGCGTGCAGAGCCGTGACAGCGTGTCCCTGTTCCCTGAGGCTGAGCAGGGCGAAGAGGCTGTCGGTTCCGCCGCTTATGGCAACTGTGACGTTCATGGGCTTCAGTGTGCCATCGGCGGACGAAGAGGGCAAGACCGATTCTCCGCCCTCAGGCCGAATCTCTTCCCGTTGCCAATCCGCAGGGAAGGATTTATGCTGATACTTCCTGATATTCGGGAAATTCGGACAACCCATCGAAACGAGGTGTCTCCATGAAACATATTCTGGCCTGCGCGGCGCTCTGCGTCGTGACGCTTCTCGGCGGATGCGTCGGCGCTCCCATCTACAGAGGTCTGGACGCCGCCACCGGCGATTTCGTGTCCACGTCGTCCCCCACGGTGAGCGTGAAGGCCGCGGAAGGATATGCCAACGTGCTTTCCGGCTACACGCTGTGCCGCGTGCCCTACGAGAACAGCTTCATGAACAGCGTGTCCGCCAACGTGTGGTTCTCGCTTCAGGAACGGGAAGGCTCGCAGCTCGCCGTCATGCTGGCCGAGTGCCCCACCGGACTGATCTGGGAAGTGCGCGCCGTGGGCGTGGAATATCAGAAGCTGAAGGTGTTTTACGAGAGCAACGGCGTCGGCCCCAACGACGCTACCGTGCGCGTGTATGTGCGTCCGGCCTCCATGGATCCGTGGACGCCCCTGTTCCTCGGCGCAGGAAAGACGGCCTGGAAGGGCGACACGCTGGTGGCGCGTTATGAATGGACGAGCACCACGCAGAAGGACAAGCTGGTGGTCGAATACCGCGAACCGGCGCCCGAACTGCTGGCCGGCATGAATCCGCGCGTGACCGATATTTCGGCGTTCATCGCTCGCTCGCAGAAGGCGTTTACGCTGGAAGGCGTGACCGAGCCCGTCTCGCCCGTCGCCCGCGTGGGCGTCGGCATTTCCGACAGTCTCCTCGCGCCCGTGGTGGGGTCGGTGAGCACCAATCAGATCATTCTGTTCTGATCGAAGTGAAGCGGAAGCGGTGCGTCCGGCTTTTGCCGGCAAGGGGTGCTCGTTCGACTTTCCGCAGCTTGAGGCCCGCAGGCCCGAAGCGCCGGGGACTCGCCGCACGGATGCCGTGAGTTTCGGCCTGAGTCCGGGCCCGACGCTCCGGCCTGATGATCGCCGGTCGCTTCTTTATTGATGATGTGGCGATGCCGGTGCCGCCTGCGTCAGGCGTCGGCGCATCGCGGCTTCTTCTCCGAAGCGAAAGGCCGCCTGCTGACGGGGCTGGGCGCGGTGATCGCGCGAGCATTCCCGCGGCCCGGCCGCACCGTCCGTGCTCCTTTTTTGACTTGACAGAAGCGCGGCGCCCTAGTAAATACGATAGTTCACCTTGTTCGCCGTATGGTTTTTCCGGCAGGAAGTCGGAAGCGGCGGACCTCTGACCGTAAGGAGATATCCTACATGCGCAAAATGGAAACCCTGCTGCTCCTTTCTCCGGAGCTGTCTGTGGAAGAGCGCGAAACCGTCCTGAAGACCATGGACGAAGTCATCACCCGCGAAGGCGGCAAGATGCTCGTCGTGGATCAGTGGGGCATGCGCGACCTGGCCTATCCCGTCCGCAAGCAGATGCGCGGCTTCTATGTTCGTCTTGAATATGCCGCTCCTTCTCAGCTCGTGGCTGAACTGGAACGCATCATCCGCATCACCGACGGCGTGTTCAAGTTCATGACCGTCAAGCTGGCCGACTCCGTCGAAGCCACCGAGGAGGTCGCGTAATGGCTTTCCGTAAGAAGTTTGCTCCTCGCCGCAAGTTCTGCCGCTTCTGCGCCGACGCCGAACTGGCTCTCGACTACAAGCGTCCCGACATTCTCCGCGACTTCATCACCGAACGCGGCAAGATCGTCGCCCGTCGCATTACCGGCACCTGCGCCAAGCATCAGCGCGCTCTGACCACCGAAATCAAGCGCGCCCGCCAGATGGCCCTGCTGTTCTACACTTCCGCTCATTCCAGCGAACTCAAGAAGAAGACCAACATCTAACGGCATAGGAGACAAAATGAAAGTTATTCTTCGTGCCGACGTTGAAAAGCTCGGTCACCTTGGCGACATCGTCAATGTCAAGCCCGGCTACGGCCGCAACTATCTGCTTCCTCAGCAGCTTGCCAGCCTGGCCACTCCCGCCAACATCCGCGTGTTTGAACTCGAACGCAAGAAGCTGCAGGCCCGCATGGACGCCCTCCGCGCCGCTGCCGCCGACCTCGCTTCCAAGCTCGAAGGCGTGGTGGTGACCATCGCCATGCGCGTTGGCGAAAACGACAAGCTCTATGGTTCCGTCACCCCGGCCATGATCGGCGACGCTCTCGCCGCCATGGGCATCGAAGTGGATCGTCATCGTCTGCTTCTCGACGGCTCCATCCGCACCCTGGGCGAACACAACGTGCGCGCCCGTCTGCATGCCGACGTGGTTCCTTCCTTCACCGTGAAGATCGTGTCTGAAGAAAAGCACATCGCTGAAGAAGAAGCCCCCGTGGAAGCTCCCGCCGCCGAAGCGGAAGCTCCTGCTGAAAATGCCTAATCAGCTTCCCCGGAAGCCTGACGAGTCATGGACAGCCCGGATACCGTCATGAATGAAGCCGCCGCTCCTTCGCGGAGCGGCGGCTCTCGTCGTTCTTCCCGTGGGGAAGGCGAAATCTCCGATCGCGCGCGCGACGACCTTCTGCGCCGCGTTCCGCCGCACAACGAAGAGGCCGAACAGGCCGTTCTGAGCGGCGTGTTCCTGCGGCCCGATCTGCTTCAGGAGCTCGTCGATCAGCTTCGTCCCGTAGATTTCTACGTTCCTGCGCACCGGATCATCTTCGGTGCGTTCGTGGCGCTGTGCGAACAGAACACCCCCGTGGACGAAGTGACGGTGTTCGACTGGCTGGTCAGCCATTCCCAGCTTGAGGCCGCGGGCGGCGCGGCCTATCTCGGCGAACTTTCCCGCGCCGTGGTGAGCGGCGCCAACGCCGTTCACTGGGCGAAAATCGTGCGCGACAAGGCCATGCAGCGCGCGCTCATCGACACTTCCGCCCAGATCATCAGCAACTGCTACGACGCCTCCAAGGACGTGCCCACGCTCCTCGACGAATCGGAGCGCGCCATATTTTCCATTTCCGAACGCGCCAACAGCAAGACCTTCGCAAGCAGCAGCGAACTTGTGCGTTCCGTGTTCGACGAGCTGCTCGCCCGGTACAACAACAAGAGCGTGACCACCGGCGTGCCCACGGGCTACATGATGCTCGACAGAATGACCGCCGGCCTTCAGCCCACCGACCTCATCATTCTTGCGGCCCGCCCCTCCATGGGCAAGACGGCCTTCGCCCTCAACGTGGCCATGCGCGCCGCGCTCTCCGGCGGAGCCACGGTGGCCATCTTTTCTCTGGAAATGAGCAAGGAATCGCTCATGGACCGCATGCTCTGCGCCTGGGGCCGGGTGGAGCTCTCCCGCGTGCGCCGCGGCTTTCTGGAAGACGACGACTGGGCCAAGCTTTCCGCCTCGGCCGACGCGCTCTCCCAGGCCAAGATATTCATCGACGACACCGCGGGCCTGACCCCGCTGGCGCTTCGCGCCCGCTGCCGCCGCCTCAAGGCCGAGCACGGCCTCGACCTCGTCATGGTGGACTATTTGCAGCTCATGCACTCCTCGCGCAACGATTCCCGCGAACTGGAAATTTCCGACATCTCGCGCAACCTGAAGGCGCTCGCCAAGGAACTCAAGGTTCCCGTCATTGCGCTTTCCCAGCTCAATCGAAAGGTGGAAGAGCGTACCGACAAGCGTCCCGTGCTTTCCGACCTGCGCGAATCCGGCGCCATTGAACAGGACGCCGACCTCATCATGTTCATCCACCGCGAGGACGCCTACAACAAGAAGGACGACCACCAGAAGACCGGCATTGCCGAAATCATCATCGGCAAGCACAGAAACGGTCCCACCGGCACGGTGAAGCTCGCCTACCGGCCGGAATTCACGGCCTTCGACGACCTCGAAACCACCTATGTCGAGCCTTCGGAAGCGCAGTCCTGACTGCTCCGGCCGGGCCGCAATTCTCCGGCTCGTGGCGCGTCTGGCGTCGCGTTGACGGGGCGCGCAGCCTGACGGCATGAGAGCCTCGTCCTTTCGAAGAGCGCGGGCCGTCCGCCCGGGAGGCGAACGCCGCCTGCGCGCCTTTTGACCGGGGGCGCGGGAAACACGCCGGGACGCCGTTCGTTGCCCGGAAAACGCCGCGTCTTGCCTGCGCACCGCGGGCGTGCTACTTAAAGCTGGCTTCCAATACTACGCCGAGGCGGGCCGACAGCCGGAGAAAGAGATGTCATTCTGGATCAAAGAACGCATCAGCCCTTCGCAGATCATCATTCTGGGCTATTTTCTGTTCATTCTCTGCGGCACGGCGCTGCTCATGCTGCCCTTCACCACCAGAGACGGCGTCGGGCCGGGACTTTGCGACGCGCTCTTCACGGCCACGTCCGCCATTACCGTGACCGGCCTCGTGGTTCACGACACCGCGCGTTACTGGTCGGAATTCGGCCAGGCGATCATTCTCATGCTCATTCAGGCGGGCGGCCTCGGCGTCATGAGCATGGCCGTGGCCGTGGCCGTGCTCGCGGGGCAGAAGATAGGCTTCCGGCTGCGCTGGGTCATGCAGGAATCCATTTCCGCGCCGCAGCTTGCAGGTATAGTTCGCCTGACGGGCTTCATTTTTAAAACCGTGCTGGCTGTGGAACTTGCCGGAGCGGCGCTGCTCGCGCTGCGCTTCTGCCCGCAGGTGGGACTCGGCAGGGGCTTGTGGATGGCCCTGTTTCATTCCGTGTCGGCCTTCTGCAACGCCGGTTTCGATCTCATGGGAGAGGCGCATCCCTACGCTTCGCTCACGGCCTACGCGTCGGATCCGCTGGTCTGTCTTGTGGTGGCCGCGCTCATCATCACGGGCGGCATCGGCTTTCTCACGCTCGACGATGTGCGCTCGCACGGCGCGAATTTCCGCAGCTACCGCCTGCAGAGCAAGCTCGTGCTGCTCTTTACCGCCGCGCTTCTTCTTGTCGGCTTCCTCTTCTTCTTTTTCTGCGAGTTCCGGCGCGAAAGCTGGGGCATGTCCGGCCCGGAGGCCGCGCTCGCCGCGTTTTTCCAGTCCGTAAGTCCGCGCACGGCGGGCTTCAACAGCGTGGATCTCGCCGCGCTGAGTCCGCTCGGCAAGCTGGTCACCATGCTGCTCATGCTGGTGGGCGCAGCTCCCGGCTCCACGGGCGGCGGCTTCAAGGTCACCACGCTCGCCGTGCTGCTTCTGGGCCTGCTCTCCATCTTCCTGCACCGCAACGACGTGCGCGGCTTCGGCCGCAGACTGCCGGACATGGCCCTGCGCCGGGCGTCGGGCATATTCATGTTTTATCTTCTGCTCTTTCTGGCCGGGGGCATGCTGATTTCCGCCTTCGACGAGCTGCCGCTCATGACGGCGTTCTTCGAGTCCGCTTCGGCCATTGGCACCGTGGGACTTTCCCTGGGCGCGACGCCGGAACTTTCCGACGCCTCGCGCGGCATTCTCATTCTGCTTATGTACTTCGGCAGGGTGGGGAGTCTCACGGTCGTGTTTGCGGTGTCGTCCGGCCTGCGTCAGGACGCCTTCCGCTATCCTTCTGAAGATGTGGCCGTGGGCTGAAAGGAGTGTGCCGCATGAAATCCGTACTGCTCATAGGACTCGGCCGTTTCGGCCGCCGCATGGCAAGAAAGCTGCGCGAACTGAATCACGACGTGCTCGCCATCGACAAAAACGAACAGCGCGTCAACGAAGCGCTGGACTTCGTGACCAGCGCCCAGATTGCGGACGCCACCAGCGAAACGTTCATCCGCTCGCTGGGCGTGAGCAATTTCGACATGTGCGTGGTCGCCATCGGCGACGACTTTCAGAGTTCTCTGGAAACCACGGCGCTGCTCAAGGAGCACGGGGCGCGCTTTGTGCTGTCCCGGGCGTCGCGGCAGGTTCACGCCAAGTTCCTTCTGCGCAACGGCGCGGACGACGTGGTGTACCCCGAGCGTCAGACCGCCGACTGGGCCGCCATGCGCTACAGCAGCGATCACATTTTCGACTACGTGAAGCTCTCGCCCGAGTATTCCATTTACGAGATAGCCACGCCCGAGGAATGGCAGGGCAAGACCGTGAAGGAACTGGCCGTGCGTCAGCGCTACCGGGTGAACGTGCTCGGCGTGAAGAAGGGCGACGAGCTCCAGCCCATGCCCGGCCCGTCGCACTGCTTTCAGGCCGGGGAAAACGTGTTCGTGCTCGGCCACGACATGGACGTGCAGAAACTTCTTCGCAAAAACTGACGCGGCGGGCGTGCGTATCTTGCCTCAACGATTCCGGCGTGCTACTATTGGAGCAAATCCAATAGTCAGGGCCGACGGGCGTTCCGTGTTGTTCGGAACGTTTTTTGCGCGGCTCTTTTCGGGAGAAAAGGCATGGATGAGCTTGATTCCTGCGCCTGTTCGGGCGGCAATCTGCCCCGTTTCGTGCAGCCGGTGCTGCTGGGGCTGCTGGTTCGCGAGCCCATGCACGGGTATGCGCTCGTGCAGAAGCTGGAGGACACCGGCCTGTTCGGGCCGCAGCCGCCGGACATGACGGGCTGCTATCGCATGCTGCGCGACATGGAGCGCAGCGGCGTGCTGGAAACGGAATACGACAGGGGAGACGGCCCGGCGCGGAAGAAGTACCGCGTCACGGCTCTGGGGCGGCGCTGTCTGAACCGCTGGATATCGTCGCTCACGAGCAATCGCGATCATCTCGACAGGGTGCTTGCGCTGCTGCTCTCCGCGCGGGATGCGGATGCGCAGGACCCGTGCCCGGAGGCGGATCGCGCCTTCATGGAAGAAGTGCGTCGGCGGGCGCTTTCCGGAGCGCTGCCTAGGTTCAGGACTCATTAAATATAAAAGATGACAATGGCAGCGAGACAAATGGCCGAAAAGAACGTGTGTGCACAACGGTCATAACGCATGGCTATTCTGCGCCAATCCTTGAGTCGGCCGAACATGATTTCTATCTTGTGCCGCTGCTTATAAACCTCCTTGTCATAGACCACCGGAGTTTTTCGGCTGTGTCTGCCAGGAATACACGGCGTGATTCCTTTACGGGACAAGGCATGACGAAACCAGTCGGCATCATAGCCTCTATCCGCCAGAAGCTCCCTGGCCTGCGGCAGAGTATCAAGCAGGACAGCAGCGCCTTTGTAGTCGCTCACCTGACCGCCGGACAGATGGAAGGCCAACGGTTGACCGAAGGCATTGCAGACAGCGTGGAGTTTTGAATTCAGGCCGCCTTTTGTGCGTCCGATACATCGGGAAAGGCCCCTTTTTTCAGCAAACTTGCTGCTGTCCTGTGTGCCTTGAGATGTGTGGTATCAATCATCAAGCGTGTTGTGGAGCCGTTTTGTTCAACAAGCTCCGCAAAAATCCTGTTAAAGACACCCAATCGGCTCCAGCGGATAAAACGATTGTAGAGAGTTTTGTATGGTCCATACTCGCGCGGGGCATCTTTCCATTGCAGGCCATGCTTGATGACATAGATAATGCCGCTGACGACACGCCTGTCATCGACTCTCGGAATGCCGTGGGAACGAGGAAAGTAGCGTTTGATACGAGCAATCTGTTCATGAGAAAGATAAAAAAGTTCCTTCATGGCATCCTCCCTATGCCGACAATAAGAACTTTTTACCCTTTTGGCAATTAATGAGTCCTGAGCCTAGGCGGGAAGACGTGCTGCGTCTTCTTTCCTACGCGCCGGATTCGGCGCAGACGGCCTTTCTCGGACGCCTGGCCCGGCAGACGGCCCGCGAGGTTGCGGGCGACAGGGCGGGCGTGTGGGCGGCCTTCGGGGTGGACACTGCGCCCTGTTCCATGAGCTGCGCCTTTTGCGCGTTCGGCGCGTCGTGGGGCGTGGTGCGGGAGTCGCACGAGTGGGCGCAGGAGGAGATTGTGGCCGCGGCGCGCCGCTACGCGGCCGAGGGGGCGTCGTGGATCGTGCTCCGCACCACGGAACATTACGGCAGGGAGCGCCTGGAAGCGCTGGCAAAAGCCGTGCGCGCCGTGCTGCCGCCATCCTGTGCGCTCGTGGCCAACACCGGTCAGATGGCCGTGGAGGAGATTCGGAACCTCGGCAGGGCCGGCGTGCAGATGATGTATCACGCCCTGCGGCTCGGCGAGGGACGGGACACGCCCTTTGATCCTGCCGAACGCAGGCAGGCCTTGCGGCGCATCGGCGAGGCGGGCATGGAGCTTGCGCATCTTGTGGAGCCGCTCGGGCCCGAACACGCCGATGAGGAAATTGCCGACGTGCTGCTTGCGGCGCTCGAAGCCGGGGCGAAAGTGTGCGGCGTGATGGCGCGCAGCAACGTGCCGGGAACGCCCTACGGCGGCGCGGAATCCGTGTCCGACGCGCGCCTTGCGCAGGTGGCCGCGGTGATCCGCCTGTGCGGGGGCGTGAACACGCCGCACGTGTGCGTGCATCCGCCGGTGTCGCAGGCCGTGGCCTGGGGAGCCAACGTGGTTGTGGTGGAAACGGGGGCCATTCCGCGGGACAAAAAGGAAGCCGCGGCGGACTGGCGGGGCTTTTCCATGGACGACGCCCGCGCGCTGCTTTTGCGTCACGGCTATGTCGTGGGCGGCGCGTAGATCGGGGCGCGTCGCGGAATCGTTTCCGGCTCACACTCGGATGTTTTGCAAAGAAACGGCGCTTCGGCAGCCTCGTCATGGAGGACTGCCCGGAGAGCCAACGTATTGGAGGCATTATGGTATCACGTTTCGGACTGTGCGCGCAGAAGGTGTGCCTGCACTGCGCGCCGCGCCTCGGCATTGAGGATTCGCTGGCCGTGGGCATGGCCTCGGCGTTCGGCACGGGCATGGGGCATGCGGACACCTGCGGCTGCATCTGCGGCGCGCACATGGTGCTCGGGCTTCGCTACGGCAGGGCGGACACGCTGGAGGAGGGCAAGGGCAAAAAGGCGCTGCTCGTGGAAAAGGTGTCGGAATTTGAAAGGCGTCTGTCGAAAAAGCAGCCGTGCCGTTCCTGCCGGGACATCCTCGGCATGGACATCACGCAGCCGGGCGTGATGAAGGCCGCCGCGGAAAAGGGCCTTTTTGCCACCGTGTGCGCGGACATGCTCGCGCAGACCTGCGCGGTGCTCGACGAGATGCTTGCCGAGGACGAAAAACAGGATTCCCGCGCCGAGGCGTGATTCGAGAGACAGCGGAAAAGCGCTCCCGGAACCATGTTCCGGGAGCGCTTTTCTGTGCGTTGTCCTGGGCGTTTTCTGTGCCTTTCGGGCGTTTCAAGTTTGCGCCGGGCCTGCTCCCCTCCTTTCAGCGGCAGCAGTTCCGGTAGGGGCAGCGAGCGCAGCGGTCGGTACGGCGTGGCGTGAAGCTCTCGGCCGTGGCCATGTGCCGCAGCACGAAGCCGAGCAGGGCGGGAATACGTTCCGTGATGATGCTCTTGCGCGTCATCTCGTCGATGTTTGCGCCGAGCAGGGGAATTTCGTCGCCGCGGTCGGCAAGCTGCACGAGGGCGGCGTCGTAGAGCGGCGCAAAGCGCAGGGATTCCGCGTTCTGCGGGTCGTTGCCGCACATGTAGAGATAGGCGGGCAGCTGAATGCTGGGCAGGGCGCGCGCAAGGTCGGGCAGCGGATCGACCTTTCCGGGCCGCCACTCCGTCATGGCGTCCCAGAGGCTCTCGTCGCTCCAGAAGGAGGCATGCGGCTGCCGGCTCGTGCTGCCGCTCTTGTAGTCGAGAATGACGAGTCCCTGCTCGCGGCGGTCGAGGCGGTCGATTTTTCCTTCCAGCGTGAAGCGGCGTTTTCCTTCCTGAAACACGGCCGATACGTTGTGCTCAAGCTGGAGCAGTTCGAGCACTTCGGGCTGCGCGGCGGCAAAGGCGCGCAGTCTGGCCGGGCCCGCGGCTTCCAGCATGAAGCGGCTCTGCGCGGGCAGATTCACGGCAAGGCCGCTGGCGTCGAGCTCTTCCCGGAACAGCGCTTCGAGCTGTTCGGGCTGGAGGGAGCCCTGCCCCACGGGAAGCCCGACAAAGGGCTCGAAGGCCCGCTGAAGCACGGTGTGCAGCAGGTTGCCCACGCCGAGATAGTCGTCGCCTTCCACGATTTCGTCCGCCTCCTTCAGCGCGCACACGTACTTGCGGAAAAATCGCGCCGGGCAGGAAATGTAGGTGTCGAGCCCCGTGGGCGAGAGCTTGCGCTCCATGACTTCATGCATGCGTTCATTGACGGCGTCCGTGCGGAGAATGGGCGCGTACTCCGGAACCGGCGGCTCCGCCATGGGAAAAGCCGAGGCGAAGAGCGGCTCCGCGCCTTGGCGCAGCAGCGCGCCCTTTTGCTGCTCCACCCGCCAGACGGCTTCTTCCACCAGCCGGGAGCGCAGTTTCTTGCCGTCCATGACGCCGGTCTGCACGCCTTCCTGCCAGTAAAGAAACACTTCCCGTGCCCCGGCGATGAGCCGGTGAAAGGTGTGCGCGGCGAGCATGTCGCGGCGGCTGTTGTCCGGCAGGCCGAGCAGCGGACGGAGATTGTCGGGCAGCAGCGGATCGCGCGCGGGCGCGCCGGGCAGGGCGTCTTCGGTCATGTCGAGCAGGTACACGCGGTCGAAGTGCAGCAGACGGGTTTCCAGCGTGCCGAGAATCTGCAGGCCCGTGAGCGGATCGGCCTCAAAGGGCACGCGCTGCTCCGCAAGATTCTGATGCACGATGGAAAATATGGATTCCAGGGACAGGTATTCGCCGGACATGGCGTTGTCGGAAAGTTCCGGAATCACGCCCTGCATGAGGCGGGCAAGGCATTCCGCATCCAGCGGAAATCGCGGCCAGATGTGCGCGCCGTACTCCAGCAGAAGCTGACAAAGTTCCCGGAGCCTTGCGGCCATGTCTTCCAGCGTTTCCAGATTCCGCCACTTCGTGACGAGCGTGTCCACCACCTTTTCCAGAAGCTGGCCGGTCGCTTCGTTGAGCTCTTCCACCGGAGGCCTGCCGTCCAGATCGCCGAGAATGTCGTCCACGAGATCGGAAGTGCAGGCTCCGGCGTCCACCATGCGGCTTCCGGTGCGCAGTCTGGCTTCCAGACGGGAAAGAAAGGGGCGAAGCGGCACGGTCTCTCCTCCTTCTTCGGACGCGGGCACGCCGAGCATGCGCACGTACGGGTGACGGATGAGCGCCATGAAGCTTTTCCAGTGAACGAGGCCTGCGGCGTTCATGCCGCGGCGCGTTTCCATGAGGCGTTCCGCAAGCTGGGCCAGCAGCGAGCGTTCCAGCGGATAGCCGAGAGAAATGTTGATGCTCTTTTCCGGAATGTGGTGCAGCGTGGGCATGAGCAGGGAATCGTGGGTGATGACCACGGCGCGGCTCTCCTCCGGGTGCGGATGCGTTTCCAGTTCCTTTTTGAGTTCCAGAAGCTGCGAGTGCAGATCGTAGCCCGCATGAAAGTGAATGACGGGTTCCCGGCCGCGGCTCTCGCCCAGCACTTCGCCCCGGGCCTTCCAGCGCGAAAGCCATTCCCTGTGTTCGGCGCAGCTCCAGTGCCCCGCGCCGGAGAGAATTTCCGGATCGGTGTGCAGGCACACGCGCGCCCCGTGTTCCCACAGGTAGCGGAAAAGCTTGTCTTCCGCGCGGGTGAGCCGTACGAATCCGGCCAGAACCACGCACTTTCCCTGAAGCTTGAGGGGCAGATCGGGCGAGGCTCCGGCAAGCTGGGCCGCGTGCTGGGCTTCGAGCCCCGCCGTGCTCAGGCCGCGGCTGCGAAGCGCGGAGCGGTAGCGTTCCTGAATGCGGCTGAGGCTTCCGAGCAGGGCCGCCGCGTAGGGTGCCACCATGTCGTCCACGTGGAGCAGGTCCGAGGCTTCCACCATGTGCCCGGCGCATTCGTCGAGAAGGTGCGCAAGGCGCACGCCCCACGGGTAGAAGCGGGCCATGCCGTCGTCGTCATCCAGACTTCTGGCGAGCCTCGCAAGCGGACTTCCTTCCTCTTCCTGACTGCTTAGTTCCAGCAGACATTCCTTGAGCACGGCCACCTGATCCAGCGTGCCCGCCATGCGCGGCACGGAACGGGTCCAGCTTTCAAGGCAGGTCTGCACGAGCTGCCCCGAATTGATGATGTGCGGCAGCAGCATGGGCCTGTCCGCCTCCCGGCGGTAGATGTCGAGCAGGTAGCGCCGCGGACGATTGAGAGGAAACACGATGACCGTCTTGCCGGGACGGCCGCCCGTCATGTCGCGGACAAGGTCGTGGACGCGCAGCATGAAGTCGTCGTCCCAGGGTACGATCTGGAACGGGCTGAAGGTACGGGTGCGGCTACTCATGGTCGTCTCCGGGAAGAATCGGGAATATTTCGCGGCGGTCGAGATACACCAGCGCGCCGCGCACGTTTGCGCCGCTCGCCTCGTGAAGCAGGTTCAGATAGCGCATGAGCTGGGCCTTGTGCTCGGGCGCGGGCAGATTGCCCGAAGTGCCGGTTTTGTATTCCACGGCCACGAGTTCCCGGCCGTCGTCCACCAGCAGGTCCACGCGGAACTGACGCCCGTCAGCATCGAGCAGGGCGTGCTCCGGCGTGCCGAAGGCTAGCCAGTGCGGCGTTTCCGGCTGAAGCGCGTACCAGCAAAGAACGTCTTCCACCTGCTTCTGCACGTTTTCCCTGTCCGGCACGGGCAGCGGAAACGTGGAAATGCCGCGCGCGGCCGCCAGCGCGGCGTCGCGCCTTGCCGAGGCTTCGCCCACGCCGGATACCTGAAGGCTTTCCAGACAGTGATGAATGAGCGTGCCGCGCCGCTTGGGCGTGAAGGTCCAGTCTTCCAGCGGACTACGGAACATGCGCAGGCGCGGAAGCCAGCCCATGGGCCGCCAGTCTTCGCCCGGCTGTTCGTCCAAAGCCAGCGGCGCATCCGCAGAGCCTGGCGGAGCGGCGGGTACGGGAGCGGCGGGCTTGCCTGCCGCGGGAGCTGTTGCTGTGGATTCGGTTTCCGTGCGGGCGTCTGTGGATTCGTCTGCCGCGGTGATGTCCGCGGGGGCGGCGGACGCCGGGGCGCTGCCTGAGGCTTGCGCCTTGCCGTCGCGCGGGCTCTCGCCGACGGCCTGCGCTTCTTCGGCGCTGCGTTTTTCGTCGCAGGCCGGGACTTCGCCGGAAGGCGCGTCGCCCGCCGGAGCGGACGCGGAAGACGGCAGATCCGGCGCCTCGCCCCACACGAGCGCACCGTCCTTCTTTTCCAGCGAGCTTCTCACCCGGGAGAGCAGCGCGTCGAGCATGAACGGGATGGGCCCTTCGTCGGGATCGGACAGAAAACAGTGCAGCTCGGACACCGCGCGGGTCATGGCCACGTAGATGAGGTGCAGCGACTCGCGCGCCGTGTTCATGCGGTCCTGAAGCCACGGCCTGCCCATTTCCCGGCACAGCGGCGCAAGCAGTCCCGTGCCGCGGCTGTTCCAGAACACGGACTTGTCGTCCGTGGCGCGGCCGAGGGAAAAATTGAGCCAGGGCAGAATGACCACCTCGAATTCCAGCCCCTTGGCCTTGTGCATGGTCATGATGCGCACGGCGTCCATGCTTTCGGGCAGCGGGGCCTTTTCCTGACTGCCGCTCGAATCCCACAGATCGAGAAAGCCGGAAAGGTCGGACACGCCCTGTTCCTCGGCGCAGAACAGCACCTCCAGAAAGCGGCGCACAAAGCCTTCGGCCGAGCCGCAGCGCTCGAACACGTTCCAGCGCTCCAGCACTTCCATGACGGCGTCGTAGGGCGTGAGCAGGCCCGCGTTGTCGTGCAGGGGCGCAAACACGGCCTGCCAGGCTTCGGGAAAGTCGGCGGCGAACTGACGCGCCATGCTTTTCTGCCGGGAGCGTCGCGCGGCCCAGTCGAGCAGCGCGCCTTCGTCAAGCGGCGAGCCGTCCGGCGCGGTCATGGGCGGCAGCAGCTCCCGGGCGCACAGGGCCGACCAGAAGGCGATGTCGTCGTCGGGATCGTTCATGAAGCGCAGCAGGCTCACGAGTCCCGCAATGACCGGCTGCTCGGCGAGCAGCAGGCTTCCCTGCGTGACCACGGGAATGCGCCGGCTCATGAGCCACGAGGCGGCCTTGGCGGCCTGATCGTTGTTGCGCGCAAGAATGCAGATGTCCCCCCACGGCCGCGTGCGTCCCATCTTTTCCACCATGTCCGGAAGCATCACGGAAAGCTCTTCCTCTTCGCGGCCCTTGTCGAGCGCGCGCAGGCGCACGAATCCGCCGGGCGCGCAGTGTTCCGCGCTCTGGGCGGCGCGGTCGAAAGCTTCGCTGAGCAGCGCGGCCTCGCTTTGCAGCAGCGCTTCGTCGCCTTCGGCCAGCGGGGCGAGCAGCTCTTTGGCCACGTCCGGGTTGCCGAGCGGAGAGAACAGGGCGTTGTTCCACGCCACGATGCGCTGACGGCTGCGCCAGTTGCAGGGCAGCGTTTCCAGCGTGGGATGATCCACCAGCGCAAGCAGCGGCGAGCCCGGCCGCACGAGCTGATCGAAGAGCGCCGCGTCGCCGCCGCGCCAGCCGTAGATGGCCTGTTTCACGTCCCCCACGATGGTGAGCGAGCCGTTCCTGGAGAGCGCTTCCTCGGCCAGCGGCTGGAGCGCCAGCCACTGATCGCGGCTCGTGTCCTGAAATTCGTCGATGAGCATGTGGGTGATGCGCGCGCCGAGGCGGCAGAAAAGCTCGTTCACGCCTTCGCTGTCGTCCGCGGCGCGAATGGCGAGCCTCGGCACCTGCGAGGCGGCAATGACGCCGTTTTTGCGTTCGTAGTGCTCCAGCCTGGCATAGACGGCCTGCGCAAGCTCGGCAAAGGGCATGAGCCGCCGCGCGCCGAGAAGCACGCGCACTTCCCTGAGGTCGCTTTGCAGGCTTTCGTAGAGCGCGTGCAGCGAAAGGCTGGCTGCGCCCTTCGACGCCTTGAGCAGGCACTCGTCGAAGCTTTCCTTCTGGAACATGGCCGAGGAGAGAGGCAGCCTGGTGGCGCGTCCGCCGCATTCGATGCAGGCGTTCAGCGCGTTGAGAAAATGCTTGCTCGCCTTGAGCTCTTCCTGTTCGATGCGGGCGCGCATTTCTCTGGCGTCGTTTTCAATGCCGCGCAGCACGCCCTGAAAATGATCCTCCGCCTCTTCCGGCGAGGCGAGATCGCGGATGTTCCAGCCGTCGCCTGCAAGCATGAGCGAGACCATGGCCGTGACGCGTTCGCGGATGCGCTCTCCGGCCAGAAAGCCGCGGGTCTTTTCCGAACGGAGCATCTGACGGCAGGCGCGGCGGAACAGGTCGCCGAGTTCGGGGTCTTCGCGGGCCTGCTCGGCCATGTCGTCGAAGATGGGGCCGGTGATGTCGCAGTCGGCAAAGCGGGGCTCGAAGTCCGGGGACAGATCGAAGTCCAGCGCGGAGAGGCGCACCATGAGGTGCAGCAGGCTGTCGATGGTGCGGATGTTGAGAGAGCCGTAGCTGCGGATGAGCATGTTGACGGCGTCGCGGGCTTTTGCCGGTTTCCAGAATTTTTCCGAAGCCGCGGCGGAGGGAGAAGCGAGCGCCATGCCCTTCAGCCGCGAGAGCAGCCGCTCGCGCATTTCGGTGGCGGCCTTGTTGGTGAAGGTGATGGCGAGAATTTCCTGCCAGCCGTAGGAGTCGCCGTCGGGCACGGCGCAGCCTGAGGGCGGACGGCTCCAGGACGCGCCCGAAGAGCCCGCGAGCAGGGAAAGAAAGCTGCTGGTCAGGGTGTAGGTCTTGCCGGAACCTGCGGAAGCCTTGATCTGTCTGAATTCGCTCATGTCGGACGGGGTTTGGGGGAAGGGCATTCTTCCTTTGTCATCATCGGCCATTCCGCGCGACTTCGCAAGACGGAAATTGTTTCCTTGCGGCGCGGCGTTTTTGAAGAAGAAAAAAGACCTCCGCACGAATGGTGCGGAGGTCTTGCCGGACGGCTCCTGCCTGCCCTGAAAAGACGATGCCTTGCCGGTTCTCGACGAGGGAAAAGTCTGCGCGTTTTGCGGGCGCTTTGCGCGCTACGCGAGGCGCTGGCCCGTGGTGGCGATGACGGAGCGCCAGTAGTTGGACTTGATGTCGATCTGGCGGCGGCGTCGCGTGACGAGCTGGAGCGGCAGATGCACGAAGCGGTCGAGCAGGCGGGCGACGACCATGTTGGTCTTGCCGGCCATGGCCGCGTGTACGGCGTTGCGCCCGAGCAGGCCGCAGTAAACGCGGTCGTTGGTGTTGGCGGGCACGGAGCGCACGATGTAGCTCGGGTCGATGTACTTGACCGTGACGTTCATATCCTTGTCGGCGAAATAGTTCTTGATGGCCTTCTGCAGGAAGAGGCCGATGTCGCCCAGCACGCGGTTGCCGGAAGCGTCGGTTTTGCCGCTTGCGGTAAGCAGGTCCTGACCTGCGCCTTCGGCCGCCACGATGACGGCGTGGGAACGGTTTCTGAGGCGTTCTTCGAGGGCGGGAAGCAGGCCGCCTTCGCCTTCGAGCTTGAAGGGCACCTCGGGCACGAGCACGAAGTTGACGATGTTGAGCGAGAGCGTGGCCTGCGCGGCGATGAAGCCGGATTCGCGTCCCATGAGCTTGACGAGACCCACGCCGTAGGGCGCGCCGATGGCCTCGGTGTGGGCGCAGCGCAGGGAGGAGGTGGCCACGTCCACGGCGGTGTCGAAGCCGAAGGACTTGGGCACGAAGTTGATGTCGTTGTCGATGGTCTTGGGAATGCCGATGACGGACGTGTGGAGCTGACGGCGGAAGATTTCTTCCTGAATGGCCGAGGCTGCCTTCATGGTGCCGTCGCCGCCGATGATGTAGAGCATGTTGACGTTCATGCGCTCAAGGGCGTCCACGATTTCCTCGGGGCTCTGCGGGCCTCGGGAGGAACCCAGAATGGTGCCGCCGAAGGTGTGGATTTCCGACACGTTGCGGGGCGTGAGCTCCATGATGTCGTGGTGATACTTGGGAATGAAGCCTTCGAGGCCGTAGCGGATGCCGAGAATGGAGCGCACGCCGTAGCCGTAGTAGGATTCGAGCACCACGGCGCGGATGACGTCGTTGAGTCCGGGGCAGAGCCCGCCGCAGGTGACGATGGCGGCCTTGGTCTTGCCGGGATCGTAATAGACGTGCTCGCGGGGACCGGCCTGTTCGATATAGATGGGCGTATCTTCCAGGCCCTTGACGTCTTCGCCGCCGTGTTCGGCGTCGAGGTAGAAGGGCACGGGAGTGTCGTCGATGTAGGGGCCTATGGCGGGGTTGTCGATTTTTGCCTTTCCCACCGTCATGATATGCGTATCTATTTCATGAGTCATCTGCGCCTCCGGAATCCTAGAGCGGAAAGGTTACTTTTTTTGATTTCGCTTGTCACGCAAAACTTTGGGGGACAGGCTCTGAGAGAAAAAACGGAGCCTCCGGTCGCGGATGCGGCCGGAGGCTGGATTTCTTGGAAGTTTTGGTCGGGCGCTACGCGTTGTCGCCGTTGCCGAGGGAGTCGACCATGGTGTCGCGGTTGATCTGACTGCGGCGTTCGCTGGCCTTGCGCAGCTGCTGTCCGATGCGGTCGTTGCACAGGTCGATGGCGGCGTACATGTCGTCGTTCTTCTCGCTGGCGGCGAAGTTCAGGTTCTGACCGGTAAGCAGCAGGTCGGCCTTGGGACGATTGTTTTCCATGGAAAGCGTGACGAGCAGCTTTGCTTCCTCATCGCCAACCATGCGCTCTATCTTCTGAAAACGCTTGAGGGCGTAGCTCTTCAGGGGATCGGAAGGGGTAAGATTGCGGAAAACGACTTCGATCTGCATAAGCAATTCCTTCCCCGGCCGGGCCGGGAGCGGGGCAAACCCGCGTTCATGGGATGCAAAGACCTCGAACCGTACGGTCTTCTGCTCTTAGAAACAAGCTAGCATAGAATGAAAAGAAGGTCCAGTAGTCGGCAGTTATGAAAGTCGGAACTTTGTTTTGGAGGTCAGCTCTTTTTTTTCGCAAGGAACTTGCTTTCCTCGCCGCGCATGAGACGGCCGATATTGGCGCGGTGCGCCCACACTATCATGATCAGAAGCACGACGGCCAGAGGTTCGAGGCGGAAGTAGCCGAACAGGGCGTAGAACACCACGAGGGAGGCGGCCATGACCATGGAGCCCAGGGAAACGTAGCGGGTGACGGCAATGACGGCCACGCAGCAGAGCACGGCGCACAGCAGGGGCCAGAAGGCCAGGGGAATGAGCGCGCCGATGGTGGTGGCCACGCCCTTGCCGCCCTTGAAGCCCAGGAAGGGCGACTTGATGTGCCCGGTGACGGCGGCAAGCGCCACGAGACTCTGCATGTAGGGATCCGGCAGCACGTTCACGGCGAGCAGCACGGGCAGCAGGCCCTTCATGATGTCGCAAAAGAGCGTCATGATGCCCCAGGGCAGGCCGCACAGGCGGGCCACGTTGGTGGAGCCTATGTTTCCGCTTCCGGCCTTGCGGGGATCGATGCCCTTGAAGGTTTTTGCGATGACCAGTCCGAAGGGGATGGAGCCGAGGAAGAAGGCCAGGGCGACGCAGAGAATGAGGGCAAGATAGGTCATGAGATCGTGTCCGGGTTGAGGTTCTGGAGCGGAGGGCGGAAAAAAGCCCGGCGCGACAGCTTCGCGCCGGGCGTGAGATTACGAACGGGCGGCGCTGTCTGCGCTGCCTGCGGGCGTTTGCTCGGGCTCGGCGGGCGCGGTGGCAGAGGGTGCCTTGGGCGCTTCTTCGGCGGCGGGTTCGGCCGCAGGGGCCGCGGAGGCTGCGGGAGCGGCGGCAGGCTCTTCTGCGGAAGATTCCGCGCCGCTGGCGGCGGAGTTTTCCGCGGGCGGGGCTTCGTCGCTCGTCTGTGCGCCTGCGTTCACGGCCACCACCACGTAGGGCTTGTGAACCATCCAGGAGGAGAGCAGCACGGCGGCGTCGGCGGGCTTGTTCGTCCAGGCGTTCCAGTCGTCTGCGGGCATGGCCATGACGGTCATGGGATGCGCCTTGAGCCAGGCGTCGCGCTCGGCGGGCGTGGCGAGATCGGGCACGGCGAGGCGTCCCTGCTGCTGGGGCAGCAGCAGATTGAGATGCCAGGCGTACGCGCCGGGGTACACGTTGAACGCGGCCGGGGCGTAGCCTTCCTTTACCTTGGCGGCCATGGTTTCGGCCTGAGCTCGAGGGCTCAGAATCTTGTCCATGGAAGGAGCCACGAAGGCCTGATAGGGCAGGAGCATGATGATCATGCCGAGCGCGGTGACGAGCAGCGCGCCGCCCGGAAGCGCAAGGCGCGTGAAGAACAGCAGCGCCACGGCGAGCAGAATGAGCACGCCGCCCATGTACATGGTGCCGCGAAGGGCGTCCAGCCAGGGATCGGCCACGGCGGGCACGGCAGGCAGGTAGGAACCGATGTAGGGCCGCACGACGGGGAAGACTTCAAGCGCCACGAGGGCGAGGCCGGCCAGAGCGATCACCACGGAAACGAGGCTGAAGAAGCAGCGGCTGCGGCCGGGGGTGAGGCGCATGACGGAGCGGCCGGTGAGCACGGCAAGAGGCGCGAGCAGCGGCAGGGCGTACACGCTCATTTTGGCCTGCACGAGGGAGAGTATGGCCGCGCCGGTGACGAGCCAGATCCACAGCCAGCTTGAGCCGCCGCGTTCCCTGCGGGTTTTCCATGCCGCGGGAATGCCGCGCAGGGCGGCGAACCAGTTGACGAAAAGGATGACGAGAATCCACGGCAGCCACATGATAGGCAGCGCCGCCAGATAGTACCACCACGGCTGGACGTGACGTCCGCCTTCCAGCACGCGGCCCGCGAGCTGGGTTCCCACCATGTCGCGCAGATAGTCCTGATGCCCGCCGAGGTAGAGCGCGCCCGCCCAGGCCATGAGCATGAGCAGCATGAGCACGAAGCCGGGCAGGCCGTCGCGGCCGTTGAGGCGTCCGGGCGTGCCGCGCCAGAACAGGAAGATCACGCTGGTGACCACGGCAAAGGCGATGCCGAGAGGACTCTTGATGAGCGTGGCCGCGCCCACGAGCAGAAATCCCGCGGCGAGCCAGAAGGGAGCAAAGGATTTGATCCAGCCGCGATACAGGCAGGTCATGCCCAGCGTGACCACGGCGGCGAAAAGCAGATCCATGCGCGGATAGCAGGCCGCGCCGCTGATGTACGCGCAGCCGAGCGCCACAAGACCGGCGGCAAAGGCTTCCCGGCGGTCGTGTCCGGTTCCGCGGGCGAGCAGCCAGATGGAGCCGATGAAGAGAAGATGGGACAGCGCCACGGCCAGGAACAGCACCATGGGCGCGCCCACGCCGGGAAGCTTTGTCAGGGCGTCCATGAACCAGAAGTAGAGCGGCGGCTTGTCCGGGTAGGGCAGGCCGTTCATGGTGAGCATGAGCCAGTCGCCGCCCTTGAGATTCATGAAGGCGTCGGCCAGACGCACTTCGTCGGAGAACCACAGGTCGCGAACCTGCCACACTTCCAGAAAGGTCATGGCCGCGGCGAGAATCAGCAGCACGGGCAGCCCGGCATAGGAGAGCGCCTCAAACACCTTGGCCGCCGCGCCGGAAGCCGGAGGCTCGGGCGCGGGCGCGTCCGGCATGCGGATGTGATCTTTTTTCGCTTCTTCGGCGGGAGCGTCGAGAAGAATCGGCGCGTCGTCCGGATCCGCGTCCTTGTTGTCCGCGTCGCGCTCATCGCTTTTTTCTTCGGGGTCCGATGTTTCTTCGGATTCCGGACCGCTGTCGGCGTTCTGCGCGGAAGGTCCTTCCGTGCCGTTCTGCTCGGGAGCGGCGCTTGGCGCTTCGCTTTCTTCGGAAGGCTCCGGCTTTTTCGCTTCGTCTTCCGGGCCCGGCGTCGGCTGATGCTGTTCGGCGATGCCGGGTTCGGCGGCCATGTTTTCCTTGTTTTTGTCCGTGCGTTCTATGTTCTCGTCCATGGAAGGCTCCCGCTGGGGGTTCAAGAAGAGATGACCGGCAAGACCGGCAGTGTGGCGAGTATCCCAAAATATCCGTGACGGCGCAAGCCCTGCGCCGTGTTTCGGGGGATTTTTCATGCGCGCTCGGAGTCCGTCTGTGTCAGCGCAGCAGCACGGCGCGCCAGGAGCGGGGAGGCAGCGTCATGCGCTTTTCGGGCACGGCGCTGCCGGAGAGAAGATCGCGGCGCTCCGAGGCCTGCGTCCAGCGGGAAAAGCGCGGGGAAAACGTGGCGCTTTGACGGGAAACGTTGCCGAAAAACGCCAGCGCTCCGCCGCCCGGCAGCGCGGACACGAGAGTGAGCACGCCCGGCTCTTCGCAGTCGGGCGCGTCGAGAAATTCGCCCGATGCGATGCCGCACGAGGCTCTTGCCGAGAGCATGGCGCGGAGGAGATCGTCCATGGCGCATCCGGGCGCGCGGCGGTAGAGCGGATAGCCCGAAGGCAGGCCCCGGCGGCTGGACGGCGAGCCGTTCGGCTGCCAGAGCGGCGGCGTGCCGGGCCAGTCGTCGCCTTCGGGCAGACTGCCGTCGAGATCCGTGCCGGAAAGCATGAAGAGGCCGGGCAGAAAGGCGCGCGCGGCAAGAAGAAGCGCGTGGGCGTCGCGCACGGCGGGGGCTTCCTCGGCGTTCGGCCTGGCTCCGGGCGCAAGTCCGCAGGCCGCGGCCGCCAGGGTCGGCGCGTTGATTCGGAAAGAGGCGTCCGGGGAGGGCGTGAGCAGTGAGGCCCAGCCCTCGGGCATGAGGGCGGCAAGGCGGGCGTTGCCCGGCCTCGGCAGCCCTTCCGGCGCCATGCGCCAGAGTCTGCGCTGATCCACGCCCGCGGCTCTGGCCCTGCACAGGCTTTCGCGCGCGTATCGCGCCTCGCCCGTCAGCAGCGACTGTTCCAGCGCGGGAAAAAGCACGCTGTCGAAAAAGAAGTCCGCGCCGCTTTCGGCAAGCGGAACAAGAAGAGGAGTCGGAAGCGCATCCCGCACCAGCACCGAAGCTCCGTAGCGGTGAGCGTTGCGCGTAAGATCGCGCAGCGCCGAAAGTCCGGGCTCAAGGCCCGCCCCTGCCGAACCGTGCCCGGTGACGTCGTTCGGCCCGTCCAGCCCCAGCCACGCGTCCACGCTCACCCCGATCAGCGCTTCGTGACGCAGGCCTATCTGATCGATGAGCCCGGCTTCCATGACGCGCCGGGCCGCGCCGGACGGATCGTCCCAGTGCAGCACCGGCCTGTCGAAGCGGCCGTGCCAGCGGTAGGCCCAGCGCCGTTTGACTCCGTCCACGCCGTCCACCGGCCCCGTGACCGCCCAGCCGCGCGGCGGCTCGGAAACGGCGTCCTGCTCCAGCGCGGAAGGCAGCTCCCCCTGCGCGGCGAGCGCGGCGGCTGCGCTCGCGGAAAGCGGAGCTGTTTCCTCCTTTTCTAAAGAAGGAAGAAGAGGCCAGAGCCGCGGAGAAATTTCGGTCATGGCGTACAGCCCGGGATAGTCCCGCACCCCGCGCAACGACAGAAAGAAATCCGGCCCCGCGCCGGTGTCGGCAGGCAGAAGCGTGCCGCCGGAAAGAAGTCCCTTGCCGGCGAGCGCCGCCTTCCAGCGGGAAAAGCTTTCTTCCGTGCCCGCCAGGCGTCCCAGTGAAAGACCGACGCCGTCCGTGCCGAGCCCGGCGGCAGGAGAGCGCCCGGCCCATTCGTCGCCGGTGTCGGCAAGATCGGCCAGCAGAACGCCCTGCACGCCGAGTCCGGCAAGGCGCGCTTCCGCATGTTCCCCGACAAGCGCTTCCGTGAGTGAATCGCTGCCCGACCAGGCCGTGAGCGCGGGCGAGGCGAAAAACCATGTTCGCGCATCTTCAGGCAGAAGAGACGCCCGCGAGCCGCGCCGCCAGTTCAGCGACGAGCCGCTCACCACGGACGTGACGGAAACGGCCCGACGCAGACAGGCCTGCTCCTCCAGCCACTGAATGTACGCGGGCCCGGGCCTTCCGGGAAGCTCGGGAGCCTCCCTCCCGGAAGGGGCACAGCCGGAAAAAAGCGCAGCCGCCAGCGCGACCGCAAGCGCAAAAACGGAGAACGTTTTCATGACAAAGGAAGATGATCCGAATTTTATCAGGAATTATTCTTAATAATGCTTGCCTTTCTTCCGATGAAAGGATACAAGCAGCCCGTGAAGCGCCGGTGTATTTCAAGCGCCCGGCAAAGCGCCGTGCTGCGGAGCCGGAGCATACGGCGCCCGAACATGCAAACGACGTCCTAAGAAAGGAGTTTACCATGGAAGAACAGGTTCTCAAAGCCATGAAGGAAGCGGGAAAGCCCGTCCGTCCCGGCGACATCGCCAAGGTGCTCGGCGTGGATTCCAAGGAAGTGTCCAAGGCCTGCGCCGAACTGAAGAAGGCGGGCAAGATCTATTCTCCCAAGCGTTGTTACTACGAACCCGTGGCGGAATAACGCCGCGTGTGACGCACAAAACCGGCTTCGGCCGGTTTTTTGTATTCAGCGGCCATTTCCTGTTTCGCCGATGCGGGCGGCGGCGCGCGAAGCGCAGAGGAGCGATTGTCTTTTCTCTGTAACGCCTGGGCAAAAGGGCGGGCGCGTCTTTTGCTTTTTGCGTCGTTTCCTTTCTTTTTCCGATGTTTTTTTCCGCGTTGCTTCATTGCGGCAACGTCATTCTTGTAAGAAATATGCGCTTTTTTTCTCGACACCGGTCAACGCGTCAATTCCTTGTTCTTTCAGTTGACTTAACAGGCAAAATCCCTTTAGAAAAATTCTTTGGCGCTGTTAACCGTCGTTGTTGACGGCCGTCTCCGAGCTGAAAAGGAGTATTGTCATGTTGAAAAAATGGAGTATCGGCGCGGCTGCGCTCGCTCTTGGCTGTCTGCTTTCTCTTTCCGGCCCTGCGCTGGCCGCCGACGCCGGAGCCGGGCAACCGATGCGTCTGTCCTTCCTCGGCGGGTATCTGGAAAGCCATCCCACCGTCAAGGAAGTGTTCGAGCCCTTCATGAACGCTGCGGAAAAAAAGTTCGCCGGCAAGATTGATTTTTCCTACTTCACCACCAACTCGCTGTATTCCGAGAGCGAGGCCTATTCCGCCATTTCCGACGGTCGTGCGGATTTCGGGCAGGTTCGTCCCGCGCTCTTTCCCCGGGAAATGAAGCTGCTCGGCGTGGTGGCCCTGCCCGGCATGTGCCCCAACTCTCTGGTGGGCAGCCTTGTGGCGGAAGACCTCATCCGCAAGTTCCCCGAAGTGCGCGCCGAACTTCCCCGCAATACGGTGCATTTCACGGCGTGGGCGTCCGATTCGTATCAGATTCATTCCGTCATGCCCATCCGCACCCGCGAGGATCTGAAGGGCAAAAAGATTGCCGTATGGGACAATCCCACGCTGAAAATCGTGGAGGCGCTCGGTGCGCACGGCGTGCGCATGAGCTCCACCGACACCTTCCTTGCGCTCTCCCGCGGCATGGTGGACGGCGTGCTCTGTCCCACGGCTCCGCTGCGTTCCTACAAGCTCACGAACGACGCGAAGTATCATCTCATTCTCGGACTCGGCGTGAACACCTTTGTTGAGGAGATCAACAAGAAGAGCTGGGACGCCATGCCCGCCGACATGCGCAAGTGGATGGCCGATCAGGGCGGCATGAAGATGGCCGAAGCCATCGGTCGTTCGCTGGAAAAGGGAGCCATGGCCGACGTGGACTGGATGAAGTCGCAGGGACACGTGTTCACCGTGCTGAACGACGAGGAACGCAGTGAATTCCTCGCGCCGCTGGATGCGCTGATCAAAAGCTGGAAGGAAAAGGTCTGCACGGAAGTGAATCCGCAGCTGGTGGACAAGGTGTACAAGTACGCCCGTGAACGCAGCAGGTATTACGCGCAGCAGGTGCATGCCGGAAAGTACGGCAACTACGGACTCTGATGTTTTCGCCGGTTTACCGGCGTGTTGAACAGGAAAAGACGGTGTTTCGGCATCGTCTTTTTTTTGTCCTCTGCTTCCGGGAGGGCGCTGATGAAGAGGGGGCGTCTGCGCGCAGAACTGCCGCGCTTCGGCACTGCCGCCGGAGGAGCGCAGGGCGGTCGGCAATGCCGCAAATCTGATGGGGGGGGGCGGAAAAGAAGGGGAGGCGAGTCCCGATGCACGTTTTTCTCCCGCGGAGGAAGAGGGGGCGCGTTCTGCTTCTTCGGGCAGGGGGAGTTGCCGGGGGGCGGAGTGCTGAGCTCAGGTTCGGTAGGGCGGTGTTCTTTTCGCGGGCAAAGCGTGATGTTTTGTCGGAAATCGGCGACGTGCCGGACAGAGGCCCGGGATCGCGGGCGGTCCGGCGTCCGTTGCCGATTTAGGACGCACGCACCTGTTTTGCCTTTGGAAAATCGCTCGGCCTTTTGCTCGCAAGGGCGGCGAACAGGCAACACTCGTGCCGGACAATCCTGTGGCAGGCATGAAGGACAGAAAAAAGAAAAAAAGAAAAAGATGAATAAAATTGCATGGCTGACCGCATGGCAAAATTTTCACCATTGACTTAATAATAATATTTAATTTATTAGCACTCTAATGAATGAAAGAGGTTCGGACTCTTTCGCGCATGATGGTTCGGCTGTGGAAAGACAGGTGAGAAGAATGAAGAGTTTCAGCAGGTTGAAGAAGGTTGCCTTGTCGGCTGCCCCTCTTGCCGCGAAACATTCGTCTGCACTTTTTGATGCGGCGGAGTCTCTTGAAGGGGATGCGCATTTTTCGTTTTGGGCCGGAGCCGTCGCCGGTCGCTCCACAGCGGCCTTCGGCAGAACGTCCGCCCCGAGGGGCGCAGACGGCGAGTCTTTCGACAAACGCCTGCCTGCCGCCGCGCCCGCCGCGCTCATCGCTCCGACCTCTGCCTGTTTCCGGGCCGCTGCCGCGTCTTCGCTGTCTGTTGCCGGCCTTTTCGACGAAAAGGCCGACGCCGCAGGCCCGGCAAAAGACGCCGCGGCCTTTGCGCCCGTCAGACGCCCGGGATGTTGCTCGCAGCCTGCGCTCCGGCGTCCGCTGCGGACCGCCGCAGCCTTGAGGCACGCGAGATGCGCGTATCTTCGCGGCTTTGACCCCGCGTGGTCCGATGTGGTATCTGTAACGAGCATGGACATGGAGCCGGGGCCGCGCTCCGCCGGGGCGTTTTCGCCTCTGCCGACGCGCTCCGTCGTTTTCCGCCGCGCCCTTGAGTCTCTTTTCGGCAGGCTCCATGTTTTGTCCGTTCCCGGCGCCTGTTTTCCGGACGTCGGCCTCCGATCGCCTGTCAGGCGCACGGGTCTCGAAGTCCGGCAACGTTTTCGACTGTTCCCGGAGCTCTGCATCCGGAAACCTACCCTCAACTCTTAAGGAGTGTTATCATGGGTCATCCTACAATTTATCCTACCGGCGTCACGCTTTACAATCCTGAAAAGGCGTACAACGGCTATACCGTCATGCCCGTCAAGGGACAGGGCGCCATGCTCATCGACATGAACGGCCAGGAAATCAAGCTCTGGAAGGGCGTTCACGGCTTCCCGAACAAAATTTTCCCCGGCGGCTATCTGCTCGGCAGCCGCGGCATCCGCAATCCCAAGTACGGCCTTCAGGATCAGGTGGACCTCATCCAGGTGGACTGGGACGGCAATGTGGTCTGGGAGTTCAATCAGGCCGAATTCATTGAGGATCCGGGCGAAAAGCCCCAGTGGATGGCCCGTCAGCATCACGACTTCCAGCGCGAAGGCAGCACCACCGGCTACTACGCTCCCGGTCATGAACCCCAGTCGCTTTCCGGCAACACCCTCGTGCTCTGCCACCGCGACGCTCACTGCGAATACATCTCCGACAAGCCCCTGCTCGACGACGTCGTCTATGAAGTGAACTGGGACGGCGAAATCATCTGGGAATGGCAGGCCTCCGACCACGTTGAGGAAATGGGCTTCTCCGAAGCCGCCCGCAACGCCATGGCCCGCAACCCCAACTATCGCGGCGGCTCCCTCATCGACAGCGCGCCCGGCCTCGGCGACTGGATGCACATCAACTCCATGTCCACCCTCGGACCCAACAAGTGGTATGATGCCGGCGATGAACGCTTCCATCCCGACAACATCATCATGGACGGCCGCGAAACCAACATCATCTTCATCATCAGCAAGGAAACCGGCAAGATCGTGTGGAAGGTCGGCCCCGACTACAGCATCGGTCATCCCGAACATTCCCTTGGCTGGATCATCGGTCAGCATCACGCGCACATGATCCCCGACGGTCTTCCCGGTGCGGGCAACATCCTTGTGTTCGACAACGGCGGCTGGGCCGGTTACGACAATCCCAACCCCGGCGCGCCCATCGGCGTGAAGGCCGCTCAGCGCGACTATACCCGTATTCTGGAATTCGATCCCACCACGCTCAAGATCGTGTGGCAGTACACGCCTCATGAAGCCGGCTTCGTGGTTCCGCTGGACGCCAGCCGCTTCTACAGCCCCTTCATCAGCTCCGCGCAGCGTCTGCCCAACGGCAACACCCTCATCACCGAAGGTTCCGACGGCCGCCTCATCGAAGTGACCGCCGACCATGAAATCGTGTGGGAGTTCATCAACCCCTACCATGACGGCCGCAACATGAACATGGTGTATCGCGCCTACCGTGTGCCCTACGAATGGGTTCCGCAGGCCGAGCACACTCCCGAAGTGGCCATCGAGCGCATTAACTGCGCCACCTTCCGCATGCCCGGCGCCGCTCCCTTCGGCAGCCGCACCAGCGAAGTGGAAGTGGAAGGCACCCTCGGCTACGTGGCCAACGCCGGCGACTGCATTGCCGCTACCGAATAACTGATCGTGCGGGAACTTCCCGCATAACAACGCGAAACGCGTCCGGACTCTTCCGGGCGCGTTTCGTCGTTTAATAGGTCGGATGGCGGGGAGCCGGGCGGAAGGCCGGAGCGGCAGACCTCCGGCCTTGCGGAACGCGACCGGCGTTCCCGCCGGAGGATCCGCCGCGCCGCCGTCAGCGCTGCGTCGCCTTCTGCCGCAGATTCTGGGCCACGGAGAGGGTGTAGTTGCGGCCGGTGGCCGTGAGCATGGTTTCGCCGAGGGCGTCGAGGGCGTCGGCCTTGAGTTCGAGAATCTGCGCGTCGTCCGGCCGCAGGGTCAGCAGGTGATCGGCAAGGCGCGCGGCCCAGGCGGGATCGTTGTTCCGCAGAGCGGCGCGGGCGTTTTTCAGAAGCGCCTCTTCTCCGCCCGCAAGGGCCGCCATGCGCGCGGCTTCGTCGCGGGTGGTGAAGTTCGTGTACAGATGCAGGGGATTGCCGTCGAACCAGCCCACATACTGACCGAAGATCTGACGTACCGCCCAGGCGACGTTTCCGTAGTATTCTCCAAGATAGTCGAGTCCGGCCAGATGCTCGGGAAGCCTGATTTCAGCGGCGAGCTCATCCGGCGTTTTGCCCGCGTTCATGCCTTCAATGGTTTTGTCGAAGACGTGCCGGACGGCGTCGCGGTAGTTGGTGATGACGGTGCGCACTTCGTTGCGGCCGATGAAGGGATCGGTGTGGCCGGGCACCAGCGCGTCGGCGTCAAGCGCAAGCATGCGGTTCAGACTGTCGATCCAGGCCGGCACGTCGCGGTTGCCCACGCCCCGCACGGGGTAGAGATTGGGGAAGGAGCGGTAGAGATTGTCGCCGCAGAAGAGCACCTTTTCTGCCGGAAACCACACGCTGAGCGCGTCGTCGGTTTCGCCGGGCGTGGCGAAAAGCGAGAGCTCGAGGCCTCCCGCGGAAAGAACAGTGCTGTCGCCGCTGAAAAAGTGATCGGGCGGCACGGCCCCGGTTCTGCCGCTGAATGCGGCCCCGCCGGCGGAGGGGTAGCGTACGGGAGCGATGCCGTTGCAGATGCGTTTTTCCGGCGGCAGTCGGAATCCGCCCTGAAGCGCGCCCCGGGCCTTGAACAGCGGCATGAGTCCGGCATGCTCGAAGGGCACGGTTTCCGCGCCGAAATTGCTCCGGGTCCAGATTTCGGGCTTTGCGCCTTCCGAGCAGAAGACGGAGGAGCCGCCGGTGTGGTCGCCGTGGCCGTGCGTGTAGATGACGGCTTTTATGGGGTATTTGTCCGCCGGGGCGATTTCCCGGAATTTTTTCAGCGTGGCGGCCGCGCATTCGGTGCTCTGACCGGTGTCGATGATGACGATGCCGTTTTTGCCGACAATCATGCCCACGTTGGAAACGTCTTCAGCCACGCTGAGCCAGGCGTGTTCGCTGAGTTGCACAAGGTGGGGAACGAGTTCGGCACGTCTTTTTTCCAGAGCGAGAGAGGCGGGACTTTTGATCACGATGTGCTCCGCAGAGTTGAAATTTTTGTTTTGATATCGAACTAAAAAATTGATAGTACGATATCGAACTTTAGTCAAGCGGAAAGGGCGGACAAGGCGTATTTTTGCGCAACGGCGGCAATAGTGAAGGGAAAACGGTTTCGGCGCAAAAAAGGCCCGGAGCCGCAAGGGCTTCGGGCCTTCGGGAAATGAAGGACGCTGTGGCTTCAGATCTGCGTGACGATGGGCACCACGATGGGGTCGCGCCCCAGCACGTCGCGGAAGAAGCGGCGCAGGCTTGAGCGGATGCGGTCGGAAAGGCGGGGAATGTCGTTGGGATTGGTGGATTCGAGCTGATCGAGCACCAGGCATTTGGCGTCTTCCAGCAGGTGGCTGTATTGCTGCTCGAACACGAATCCGCGGGAGATCATTTCCGGGCCGTGCAAGACTTCGCCGGTTTCCTCGGCAATGACGAGCACCACTGCCACGAGGCCTTCGCCGCCGAGAATGCGGCGTTCCTTGAGCACCATGCGGCCCACGTCGCCCACGCCCTTGCCGTCCACCATGACGGATTCCACGGACACGGGATCTTCCATGCGTATGCCGTCTTCAAGAAAAGTGACGGGCTGTCCGTCTTCAATGATCTTGATGTGGTCGTGCGCCACGCCGCACTCTTCGGCAAGGCGCGCGTGCAGGGCGAGGTGGCGGTATTCGCCGTGGACGGGAATGAAGTATTCCGGTTTCACGGCCTCGATGATTTCCCGGAGTTCGGCCTGACAGGCGTGACCGGTGGCGTGAACGGTGCGGCCGGGGTGGTGATACACTTCGGCGCCGAGGCGGTAGATCTGGTTGAGCACCTTGGAAATGGCGCGGGCGTTGCCGGGAATCACACGGGACGACATGATGACGGTGTCGCCTTCGTGCAGCGAGAGCTGACGATGTTCGCCTCGTGCGATGCGGGCCAGCGCGGAGAGGGCTTCGCCCTGCGTGCCCGTGGCGAGCACGACGGTCTGTCCGGGATCGAGATCCGGGAATCCGGCGGCTTCGCTGTAGAGGTTGTCCGGCTGTTCGAGGAGGCCGAGTTCCACGGCCTTTTCGATGTTGGTGGAGAGGCTGCGGCCGCTCACGAGCACGGAGCGGCGGTATTTTCTGGCCAGTTCCAGCACGGTGCGGATGCGGCGGATGTGGCTGGAGAAGAGCGCAATGATGATGCGGCCCTTCACTTCGGAAAAAATGGCGTCGAGGTCGTCGTGCACCTGCCGTTCGGGCAGGGAGTGGCCGGGATTTTCCACGTTGGTGGAGTCGGCCAGCAGCAGGCGTATGCCCTTGTGTTCGCCTTCTTCGGCAAAGCGGGCGAATTCGGTCACCGGGTCGCAGGCTTCTTCACTGTCCAGCGGGGCGGAGTCGAGTTTGATGTCGCCGGTGTGGAGAATTTTACCCACAGGCGTTTCCACGGCCAGAGCGTAGCACTGGGGAATGGAATGGCAGACCGGAATGAAGTGGAAGGTGAGGCTGCCCAGCGTGACCGAGCTGTGCGCGGGCATGGGCATGAGTTCCACGCGGTCGAGCAGGCCGTGTTCCTCAAGCTTATGTTCCACAAGGGCGATGGTGAAGGGCGAGCCGTAGATGCGTATGCCGCGCAGGCTCTTGTATTGAAGCAGCAGCCAGGGCAGCGCGCCAATGTGGTCTTCGTGGCCGTGGGTGAGCACGATACCCAGCACCTTTTCGCCCTCGGCAAACACGGATTCCAGCCGGGGAATGACCACGTCCACGCCGAGCAGCGCGTCGTCGGGAAACATCAGGCCGCAGTCGATCAGCACAACGCCCTGGTCGGTCTGCCATTTCTGGCAGTTCATGCCGATTTCGCCGAGACCTCCCAGCGGGGTTATGGTGAGATACGATTCAGACATGTAGGAAGGTCCTTTGATTCTTTGGGATACGTTTCATCCTATCCCAGACCGTGGCCTAGCACAAGCTCTTGTGCCGGAGCGGCGGATATGTATAATGCGCCAGACAAAACCCGGAGAACTCCCGTGACTTTTCTTACCGTTTTAGCCATAGCTCTCGCGCTGGCCATGGACGCCTTTGCCGTTTCGGTGTCCGCCTCAGCCACGCTTCCCGTGGTGACCTGGAGACATTATTTCCGCCTGTCGTTTCATTTCGGTCTGTTTCAGTTTCTCATGCCGGTCGTCGGCTGGGCGCTCGGCGTGTCGGTGCGCAGCTACATCGAGGCGTGGGATCACTGGATAGCCTTCGGTCTGCTGGCGCTTGTCGGAGTCAACATGCTGCGCGAAGCCTGGTCCGGGGAAGAGGAGGAATCTTCTTCCGGCGATCCATCGCGCGGGTGGCAGCTCGTCATGCTGGCCGTGGCCACCAGCATAGACGCCATGGCCGTGGGACTTTCCTTCGCCATGATAGGCGTTTCGGTGTGGGGGCCCGCGATCGTCATAGGACTCGTGTGCGCGGCCGTGACCGCGGCGGGCGTGAAGCTGGGGCGGCTGCTCGGCGGCTCGAATCTTCTGGGCAGCAAGGTTTCCGTGCTCGGCGGACTGGTGCTTATCGGCATAGGCGTGAAAATTCTTTATGAACACGGGGTGTTGTAGAAAACTTTAATCGGCGCGGAAGGCCCTTCGCCCTTGACCGGGAGCCTAATAGGATACATATAAAGAAAAACACTTGCGGAGGCCCTCCATGATTTCCCCTGTTCGCACAGAACTGACAGTGACGGATAACGTGCCCTTCGGACAGCCGGTGTCCGGCCCGTCGGGAGTGTATCGTTTCTACGCTCTTACCCTGGAACGTCCGGCGTGGAAAAGCTGGCGTCCCGGCCAGTTCATCATGCTGCGGCCCGTTCAGGACAGCGAGGGAACGACATGGGCCCGTCCGCTGTCCATCTGCCGGGTGACCTCGCAGAGCCTTGTGCTGTTTTTCCGCGTGGTCGGCACGGGAACCGATCGTCTTTCGCGCCTGAAAAGCGGCGACAGAGTTGTGGTGTGGGGGCCTCTCGGCACCAGTTTCGACATGCGTCCCGACACGCCCACGCTTCTGCTTGCCCGCGGCGTGGGCATTGCGCCCTTTGCCGGCTATGCCGACGTGCATCCGGCTCCGGCGAGTCTTTTCATGCTGTTCGGCCACGGTCTGCCGAGCAACAACTATCCCACCGACGCCATGGCCGCGCGCATGGAAATGGAAAACATGCGCGACCGCACGCCCGAGGAGCTGGAACAGTTCCACAGGGTGGTGCGCGCCAAGATGCTGGAATACAAGGAACACGGCGGCATCTGCCTGGCCTGCGGCCCCATGCCCTTTTTGAAGCGCGTGTGGGAGAGGGCGCTTGAGCTCGATCTGCCCACGCAGCTCTCTCTTGAAGAGCGCATGGCCTGCGGCACGGGCGCGTGCCTCGGCTGCACCACCATCACCTCGAAGCACTGGCCCGATCCCGTGCGGGCCGGACTGCCCGTGCAGACCTGCACCAGCGGTCCCGTGTTCTGGGCCTCGGACATCGATCTTCATGCCGTTCAGCCGGACGAAAGGAGCCTGTAATGGATTTTCGCGTTTCTCTTGTTGACGGCCTGCTCGAACTGAAGAATCCCGTGCTGAGCGCTGCCGGCACCTTCGGCAGCGGCCTGGAATATCGCCCTTACGGCGACATCACCCAGCTTGGCGGCATCATTGCCAACGGCCTGACGCTGCGCCCCTGCGCAGGCGCGCCCATGCCCCGCGTGGCGGAAACGCCCGGCGGCATGCTGAGCGCCGTGGGCACGCAGAACGACGGCGCGGAACATTTCGTGCGCATGGTGCTGCCGGAACTGCCCTGGCAGGAGGTGCCGATCATTCCCAACCTCAACGCCTCCAACGTGGACGAATTTTCCGAGCTGGCCGCCGTGTTCGCGGAAGAGCGCGGCGTGGCCGCCCTGGAAGTGAATCTTTCCTGCCGCAACGATCATCGCAGCGGGCAGCCCTTCTGTCAGAATCCCGTGACGGCCGCGCGCGCCGTGAACGCGGTGAAGCGTTCCGCGGGCGGCAAGCCCGTCATTGCCAAGCTCTCCCCGCAGATCATGGACATCGTGGAAGTGGCCAAGGCCGTGGAAGCCGCCGGAGCAGACATCATTTCCTGCATCGGCATGGTGCAGGGCATGGCTGTGAACGTGGTGACGCGCCGTCCCATGCTCGGCAGCGTCGTCGGCGGATTGTCGGGCCCGGCCATCAAGCCGCTCGCGTTGCGCTGCGTGTGGGAGATTTCGCGCGTGGTGGAGGTTCCCATCATCGGCGTGGGCGGCGTGCGCTCGGCCCGCGACGTGCTGGAATTCCTTCTTGCCGGCGCGCGCGCCGTGGCCGTGGGCACGGCCAACTTCAGCGATCCCGGCACCATTTTCCGCATCATCCGCGAGCTGCCCGCCCTGTGCGAGGAACTCGGCATCGACGATCTTGAGGCGTTTCGCGGTTCGCTGAAGGCCTGAGCCTGTGAGCTTCTCCTCAAAAATCTGAGCGTTTGACCGAAATTTCGGAAAAAGCCGCCGGAGCAGAACTTCGGCGGCTTTTTTGCGTTTTTTCCGGCATGAGGGAGCGCGGCGGGCCGGAAGGCTTGTCGAGCGGACGGGGAGGCGCTTGAGCGGGGAACGTCTGCGAGCCGCCGAGACTCCCGTCGCAGAAACAGGGAAAGGAAGGCAGTCTGCCGAAAGTGGCGATGCCTTTGCCTGCGGTCTGAAGAGGGCTGTTGACCTCTGCCCGCAGACTCGGCGGCAGTTCCGCCGGAGGAAAGCCGGATCTTCCGTCGGGGCGGAGGCGGCGTTCTCCTTCTGCGGCGCACGGCACGATCTTCCGCCGGGCTTCGTTCGGCGGAAGGCAAAAGAAAAGGGGGCGGCGGCCCCCTTATGCGTTATTCTTCGATTCTGTTCTTGCCGAGCAGGCAGGTCACTTCGTAGGGAATGGTTCCCCACCAGTCGGCGAGTTCCTGAGCGCTCACGGCATTGCCCGGTCCGCCGAGAACGTACACGGCGTCGCCGGGCGCGGGCGTTTCGGCAAGGTCTGTGAGATCCACGCAGGTCATCTGCATGGCGACTCTGCCGATGACGGGCACGCGCACGCCGTTGATGCACATGCAGGTTCCGGGCGCGGGGTTGCGACGGTAGCCGTCGGCGTAGCCTATGGCCACCCATCCGACAAGACGTTCCGAGTCCGCCGTGAAGGTGCGGCCGTAGCCCACGCTTTCCTCCTTGTGCAGCGGATGCACGCTGATGAGCGGCGCAGCAACTTCCATCACGGGCAGGAGCGGCCCGCACGCGCCTTCGTGTGCGGTGCCGAACATGGGATCGTAGCCGTACAGGGCAATGCCGGGACGGCAGATGTCGTCCTTGCGGGTGAAGCCTTCCACAAGTCCGGCAGTGTTGCCGAGCGAGCAGCGCATGTCGGGAAACTTCCGATGCATGATGTCGGCCGCTCGGTAGAACACGTCGCACTGGAGCTTCGTGTATTCCTCTTCCGCGGGATCGTCGGCCACGGCAAAGTGCGAAACCTGCACGATGGGCGAAAGTCTGGGCTCGGCGGCAATGGCGTCGGCCACGTCCTCCATCTCTTCCAGCCGGAAGCCGAGCCGCCCCATGCCGGTTTCCGCCTTCACGGCGATGCCGAGCGGCGCGTTGATGTCGCGCACGGCCCGCGCGACGGCTTCAAGTCCTTCCCAGTTGTGAATGAGGGGGGAGAGACGCTTTTCACAGGCAAGACACACGTCCTCCTTTTCGGGAGCGCGGCTGAGCAGCGCCACGATGTTGCCGGAAAATCCGGCGTTCCTCACTTCCGCGGCTTCCTGAATCGTGCCTGCGGCCGCCCAGCCTATGCCCATGTCTTCCAGCACGGCCGCCGCCTTCCGAACGCCGTGCCCGTAAGCGTCCGCCTTGATGACGGGCATGAGATCATGCCCTCTTTTCAGCAGTTCTTCGATGTTGCGGCGGAAATGTTCCCAGTTGATGCGTACATGGCATGAAGGCTCAATCATGATGGTTCGATCCTTGGAGGCGTTCGGCGTTAAGCCCCTGACAGGGGCTTTTTTTCGCTCAAGTTGTATGCTATGGAAAATCAGCTTCCAGCTGAAAAGCCGCCCGGTACGTCCGGCGGTTGTCTTTTCTCCTGTTCCGTTTCTGCCTCTACCGCCTCTTTCTCTGTCTTGCAACCCGGAATGTGCCGTGTTTTTTCCTTCCGTTTCCTTTTCATCGTTGTGTCGCATGCTTATGACCGTGCTTACGGCGCTGGCGTGTCTTTCCTCGTCCGCTTTTGCCGCTTCCCCGGGCACAGGTCAGCGTTCGCTGAGCACCCGCGGCGACTCGCCCTGGACGCTTAATGCCGACAACCTCGTCAGCCTTGACGACGGCGTGATTGTCGAGGCGTCCGGCAACGTGCTGCTCCAGCGTGGCGAAGACTACATGAAGGCCGATTTCGCCCGCTACTACACCACGACCAACTGGATCTTCGTCAAGGGAAAGGTGGAAGCCCGCATGGGACGCGACATGCTGAACGCCTCGGAGGCCGAATTCGACCTCACCTCGCGTACGGGCTGGCTCAAGGACGGCTCCATCTTCATTGCCGGACCGCACATGTACGTGACCGGCGAAAAGGTGGACAAGCTCTTCGGCGACCGCTACAGCTTCAAGAACGCCAAGGTCACGGCCTGTGACGGCGATCGTCCCGCCTGGTCGCTGTCTGCGGATCAGGCCGACGTGGAAATCGACGGCTACGCCAAGCTCACGCATTCCACGCTGAACATTCTCGATGTGCCCCTTGTCGGTTCGCCCTATCTGGTGCTGCCCGCCAAGACCACCCGGCAGTCCGGTCTGCTCATGCCTGATTTCGGCTACAGCAGTCTGAACGGAACCTTCTTTTCCCAGCCCTATTTTCAGGTCATCGACGAGAGCCGCGACCTGACCTTCTATGGTTCCTACATGAGCAAGGCGGGCTTCATGCCCGGCATTGAATACCGCGCCCACACCCGCGATCAGGACAAGACATGGCTGGCCTTTGACGTGCTCTACGACAAGCACACCTTCCGTTCGGACGCCTCCGACCCCGTCAACGACACCGACAGACTCATCAACACCAACGAGGAACGCTACTGGCTGCGCGGCATGGGCGACGGCTTTCTGGGCGACTCCGGCTGGCGCTACCGCTACAACCTCGACTATGTTTCCGATCAGAACTTTCTGCGCCAGTTCCGCGACATGCGCACCGGCTTCAACCGTTCCCGCGACGCCCTCTACGACATGTTCGGCCGCGACCTTCAGGAAGTGGACAAGAACCGCGTGAGCGAAGGCTTCATCTATCGCGACTGGGACCGTTTCATGGTGTCTGCGGGCTTCCGCTATGAGGAAGATCCTTCCTTCGGACACGGCAACCGCCCCCACAGCGAAGACACTACGGTGCAGCGCATTCCCGTCAACGCCTATCTCTTCAAAGGCGGTCTCATTCCCGGTCTGCCGTTTGAACTGCAGGGCGAGGTTTCCAGCACTTACGAATATCGCGCCAAGGGCGTGCGCGGTCTGCGCACGGAAATTCATCCCGAGCTCAGTTTGCCCGTGAATCTGCCCGGCGCGTCCATGATCGTGTCCGGCGGCGTGCGCCAGACCTACTACAACAGCAACCATGTGCCCTTCGACGATTCCCAGCGCTGGACGCGCGGCGGCGGCACCAAGGACCGCTTCATTCCCGATGTGAGCGCCACAACCTTCACGCAGCTCTCCCGTGTGTGGGACATGCCGGAAAATCATCTGGAAGCCGTGGCCGAAAACGTGGGCAAGACCAGCTGGACCGGCATCCGGCACAGACTGCAGCCTCGCGTGAGCTATGAATGGACGCCTGACAGGGATCAGTCCGACAATCCCATTTTCGAGGATACCGACCGTCTCAAGCCCTCGCAGCGCGTGCGTCTTTCCCTGACCAACATCCTTACGGCCAAACGTGAGACCGTTTCTGGAGCCAGGGGGAGCTACAAGACCACGGAAAACTATTTCGATCCCGTGCGCTGGGAAGTCGCCACCGGCTACGACATCGACGAAGCCAATCGAAACAACTTCCGCAATCTGTATTCCCGCAAGCCCGTCATGGACACCTATTCCTACCTGGAATTCAGTCCGCTGAACTGGCTGAGCCTGTGGAACCGGATTTATGTTTCCATGTACGGCGACGGCATCACCCGCAGCGACACCGGCTTTACGCTCTCCAACGCCCGCTGGGGGTCGTGGAGCATGTCGTACAGCACGCGCAGCGAGTTCTACAACTATCTTGATGAAATGAAGCGCGACAACCTGGCCGACATTCGCTTCACGCCGAGGCAGCGCCTGCTCACCAACGCTTTCACGTTCCGGCCCACCAGCAAGATCTCGATGTACTACCTCACGCAGGACAACATCGAAACCGGCAAGAACTATGAGCGCCGCTTCGTGATCGGCTACTATCATCAGTGCTTCCACATTCTGGGCGCCGTGTACAGCAAGGCGCAGGACAATTCCTACCGGCTCATTCTCGAATTGCCGGGCCTGAGCTTCTGAGGTCTTCATGGTAGTGCAGCTGTCCTGCGGGGCGATTCTGGGGGTGGACGCCTTCCGGGTCGATCTTGAGGTGGACTACGGCAGGCAGGGCATGCCCTCGTTCGTCATGGTGGGACTGGCCGAGGGCGCGGTGCGTGAATCGCGCGAGCGCGTGCTCAAGGCGCTTCAGAATTCCTCGTTCCGCATTCCGCCGGGGCGTATCACCGTGAATCTGGCCCCGGCCGACCGGCGCAAGGAAGGCTCGGCCTACGATCTGCCTCTGGCGCTCGGACTTCTGGCGGCTGCGGGCATACTTCCCGCCGAATGTCTGCGGGGCTGGTTCTTTGCGGCCGAGCTTTCGCTGGACGGCAGGCTCAAGCCCGTGCCCGGCGTGCTTGCGCTGGCCATGCTGGCCCGTTCGGAAGGAGCCAAGGGCTTCATGGTGGCGCCGGACAACGCACAGGAAGCCGCCATGGCCGAGGGGCTCGACGTGTTTGCGCCGAGAACGCTGGCGGAGGCGGCGGCCTTTCTGGCGGGCAGGGCGGAACTCTCTCCCGTGGAGCCCGCGCCGTCCGGCGACGAGGATGACGATTTCTTCGATCTGGCCGACGTGAAGGGGCAGGAAAAGGCCAAGCGGGCCATGGAAGTGGCGGCGGCCGGCGCGCACAATCTGCTGTTCATCGGGCCTCCGGGCAGCGGCAAGACCATGCTTGCGCGGCGTATGCCGGGCATACTTCCGCCGCTCGATCGGGAAGAGGCTCTGGAAGTGACCAAAATCTACAGTGTGGCCCGCATGCTGGACGGGCGCGGACTGGTGACGAAGCGTCCTTTCCGCACGCCGCATCACAGCGACTCCAGCGTGTCCATCATCGGCGGCGGCGTGCCGCCGCATCCCGGCGAAGTGAGCCTTGCCCACAGGGGCGTGCTTTTTCTGGACGAACTGCCCGAGTTTCAGCGTCAGGCGCTGGAGGTGCTGCGCCAGCCGCTGGAGCAGGGGAGAGTGTTCATTTCCCGCGCCACCTACGCGGTCTCCTATCCTGCCGACTTCATGCTGCTTGCGGCCATGAATCCCTGTCCGTGCGGCTACAGTACCGATCCGCGTCATGAATGCACCTGTTCCGCGCAGGCCGTGGCCCGCTATCGCGCCAGGCTTTCCGGCCCGCTTCTGGATCGCATCGATCTGCACGTGGAGGTGCCCGCCGTGTCCTATGAGGACATTCGTTCGACGCACTCCGGGCCGTCGTCGGCCGAGGTGCGCGAGAGAGTCGTGCGCGCAAGGGAGATTCAGCGCGAACGCTACCGGGGCACGAACTGCCGCACCAACGCCGATCTTTCCGGCCGCATGCTCGACGAGTACTGCCGTCTCGGCCGGGAGGAACATGAGTTTCTGGGCAATGCCGTGAACGCGCTGGCGCTCTCGGCCCGGGCGTACACCCGCATTCTTCGCGTGGCGAGAACCATCGCCGATCTTGAAGGCGCGGCGGAACTTTCGCTCACGCACATCGCGGAAGCCATCAGCTGCCGCGTGCTTGACAGGGGACAGCCATGAGCATTTCTCTGCGGCGCTGCGCCGCGCTTGCGGCGGCGGGATCGCTGGCCGTATTTCTGGGCACTCCCAATCCGGCGGTGCATCTGCCGTTTGTCATGCTGGCGTATCCGGCGGCGCTGCTTCTGGCATCCCGCACGGAAGCGCCGTTCCGCACGGGCTGGGCGGCGGGCATTCCCGGCGCGGCGGCGGCCCTCTACTGGATTGCCGTGGCCGCGCACAAGTACGGATATTTTCCCTGGCTTCTGGCCGCGCCCTGTTCCATCCTGCTCGGCATGTACGTGGCGCTCTGGGGCGGCGTGTTTTCGTGGATCATGGCCAGAGTGCGCAATGTTTCTCCGTGGCGGCGCGCCGCGATTGCGGGATGCGTGTGGTATCTTCTGGAGTGGACGCGGGGCTGGTTCGGCACCGGGTTTTCCTGGCTCACGCTCTCTTCGGGACTGGCCGCCTGGCCTGAGCTCGTGCAGCCTTTGAGCGTGCTCGGCGAGTACGGCTATTCCGGATTTCTGGCCGCAGCGGCCTGCCTGGCCTGCGAGGGGCTGACAAGACTTTTCGGCGGAGCCGCGTCCCGCAAGGCGGGGCTCGTTCTTGCGGGCAGCGCCGCGCTCATGCTGACGGCGGCGGCCTCCTTCGGCTCGTGGCGTCTTGCCGTCATGCCCGGGCGTCTTGCCGCCGAGGGCGTGCCCGTGTCGTTTACGCTGGTGCAGGGCAGCGTGCGGCAGGACGTCAAATGGTCGCCCGAGTATCAGAGGCAGACCCTGGAACATTACATGCGCCTCACGCTGGACGGCGTCAGGGCGAACGTCGGCGCGCTCTCCGGCGCGAAAGAGGCCAGGCCGCAGGCCGCGGAACTTGCGCCGTTCATGGGGCGCTTTGCGCCTGAAGGCGACGCCACGCTGGCTCCAGCACTGCCCGACGTGCTGCTCTGGCCGGAAACGGCCATGCCCTTCGCCTATCCTTCCGGGCCTCTTTCGGGCGAGCTGCGCGGCTTTGTGCGGGAAATGGGCCTTCCGCTGCTCTTCGGCGCGCCCGGCGTGGAGCGCTCGCCGGAAGGAAAGACGCTGCTCTACAACCGGGCCTATCTGCTGACTCCGGCAGGCGACGGCGGCCACTACGACAAGGAGCATCTGGTTCCCTTCGGCGAATATCTGCCGCCCGTGCTCGACTGGAAGATTTTCGAAAGCCTGCTGCAGGGGCTCGGCGGCTTCGAGCCCGGCACGCAGGAGCCGCTCTTTGCCGTGCCCCTTTCGAACAGGAAGACCGTGAACATGGGCATGCTCATTTGTTACGAGGCCATTTTCCCGGAACTGGCCCGCGAACGCGCGGCCGAGGGCGCGGAACTGCTTCTCAACATCAGCAACGACGCTTGGTACGACTACACCTCTGCGCCCATGCAGCATCTTCAGCTTTCGCTCATGCGCGCCGTGGAGCAGGGGCGCTATGTGGTGCGCGCCACCAACAGCGGCATCACGGCCGTGCTCGACCCTCTGGGCGGCATGCACGCCCTGGGCTCGGAAAAGGATCACTACGCCCTGTTCAAGCCCGGCAGCCTTACTGCAACGGCGCTTGCCTTGCAGGGGCATACGCCTTACTTTTATCTGCATCCGTGGCTGCCCGCCGCGGGCTTCGTCATGCTTGCGCTGCTTTGTCTGCCGCTGGTCAGGCAATGGCGCAGGCGCTCCGTTTGATCTGAGACACTCCGCATCCCTGCGGAAATACCGTAAAAAAGGATATCGTCATGATTCAGTTGGCCGAACTTCGTTCCCGCTGCCATACTCTTTCCGAACAGTTCACTTCCCTCTGGGGGCGTCTTTGACCTGCCCACGCGGGAGGCGCGCCTCAAAGAAATAGAGGAAATCATTTCCAGCCCCGACGCGTGGTCTGATCAGGAAAAGCTCACGCCGGTGCTGCGGGAAAAGAGTCGTCTTGAAGCCGAAGTCGCCCGTTTTCGGGAACTGAAGGCCAGCTACGACGAAATGGAAGAATGGCTCGGCTTTGTTTCCGAGGGCGAGGAAGACGCGCTGGAAACGCTGAGCGAACAGGCCGACATTCTGGAAAAGCTGCTGACGGAAACGGAAATGACCGTGCTGCTCAGCGGCGAATCCGATCACATGGACGCCCTTCTGGACATCCATCCCGGCGCGGGCGGCACCGAGGCCCAGGACTGGGCGGAAATGCTGGAACGCATGTATCTGCGCTGGGCCGAATCGCATCACATCAAGGCCGAAATCGTGGACTTTCTGCCCGGCGAAGAAGCGGGCATCAAGGCCGTGACCATCCGCCTGCAGGGCGAGAACGCCTACGGACTGCTCAAGGGCGAGAAGGGCATTCACCGGCTCATCCGCATTTCGCCCTTCGACGCCTCCGGCCGTCGGCACACGTCGTTCGCCTCGGTGGATCTCATTCCCGACGCGGGCGAGATATCGAACATCGAGATCAAGGAAAGCGATCTGCGCATCGACGTGTATCGGGCGTCCGGCGCGGGCGGCCAGCACGTCAACAAGACGGAATCGGCCGTGCGCATCACGCACATTCCCACGGGCATCGTGGCGCAGTGCCAGAACGAGCGCTCGCAGCAGAGCAACCGCGAAAGCGCCATGCGCGTACTCAAGGCGCGTCTGTACGCGCTGGAACAGAGCAAGCGCGACGCCGCCCGTCAGGCCGACTACGCCGGCAAGGACGCCATTGCCTTCGGCAGTCAGATACGCACCTACACGCTTCAGCCCTACCGGCTGGTCAAGGACCATCGCACCGGTTCGGAATGCGGCGATGTGGACGCCGTGCTCAACGGACGCATCGATTCCTTCCTGCGGGACTATCTTCTCTGGCAGCATGAGCACAGTCGGGGATAGAGGCCGTTTTTCCTTGCAAGGCAACGGATTTAGGGTTATAGAGGACTTACTTGACACGTTGTGAGCTTTCAGGGGGAATACCCCCGTCGATAATCCTTCTCCCTGCCTGCGAGTCCATGGCAGGCCATACCGTATGACGGAGATGTCATGAACAAGAGTGAACTGATCAAGAATCTTGCCGAACAGTCCAATGTGTCGCTGGATGAAGCCACCCTTGTGGTCAACACTTTTGTCGATTGCATGAAAGAGGCGCTTCTTGCAGGCGATCGCGTGGAAATCCGCGGTTTCGGCAGTTTCAAGGTTAAAGAGTACGGCTCCTATGCCGGCCGCAATCCCCGCACCGGCGACAGAGTGGAAGTGAGCCCCAAGCGTCTTCCGTTCTTCCGCGCGGGCAAGGAACTCAAGGAATTCCTCAACGACTAGCGACATCTCCGGCAGGTTTCATGCACGGAAAAAGGCAGGTTCAGCGAACCTGCCTTTTTTATGCCCGCAGGGGAAGACAGCCCGCCGCTTGCGGCGAATAGGCTTTTTTTCTTGAGATTGCGGGAGTTGTCGCGTAACTTCTCCCCCGGAAGAAGGACGGAATTTATGTCACTTATGCGTTTTGTATCGTGGAACGTGAACGGCTTTCGCGCCGTCAGCAGGAAGGCGGACTGGGAATGGTTTTCCAGAACGCAGGCCGACGTGGTGGGACTTCAGGAGACCAAGGCCTCTCCCGAACAGATTCCCGAAGATCAGCGCGAGCCGGAAGGCTGGCATTCCTGGTGGTCGGCGTCCACGGTGAAGAAGGGATATTCCGGCGTGGCGGTGTTCAGCCGCCGGCAGCCGCTCAACGTGGAGCACGAACTGCCCGATCCTGATTATCACGGGGAGGGGCGGGTGCTGCATCTGGAATTTCCCGAGCTGCATTTCTTCAACATCTACTTTCCCAACGGGGGCGAGGAGATATCGAAGGGCGTGTTTCGCCGGGTGCCGTACAAGATGGGATTCTTCAACGCCTTCCTGGACTACGCCGAAGAGCTCAGGCAGGAAAAGCCCATCGTGGTGTGCGGCGACTTCAACATTTCCCACCGGGAAATAGATCTGGCCCGTCCGAAGGAGAACGTGTGCAACACGGGCTTTCTTCCGGAAGAGCGCGCCTGGATGGACAATTTCGTGCAGGCCGGATACGTGGACACGTTCCGCCACGTACACGGCGACGAGACGGGAGCCTACAGCTGGTGGTCCTACAAGACCCGCGCGCGGGAGAGGAACATCGGGTGGCGGCTGGACTATTTCTTCGTGTCGTCCGAGCTTCGGAACAATATCCGCGACGCGTGGATAGAAAGCGACGTGTACGGTTCCGACCACTGCCCCGTGGGGCTGGCCCTGGAACTGTAGAAGAAAAGGCCGTCATGCGGCACTGAACGGGCAAGGTGAAAGCGGAAGGCAGGTAAATTCCGGCTCTTCGCGTGTGAGAAAAATAGGGAACGGGGCGCGGAGGCGTCGGGAAAGGTCCGGCGCGCCGGAGCCCTTTCTTGTGAGAGCGGCACGGACATGAAGAGAGGCGAAAGCAGAATCGGCACGGTGGCCACAAAAAAAGCCCCGATGAAATCGGGGCTGAAATATGGGGCGAATAACAGGGTTTGAACCTGCGACCCCCTGGGCCACAACCAGGTGCTCTGCCAACTGAGCTATATTCGCCGTGCAGAAAGAGTTATTATTCGATAGACGGGGAATAGTCAAGCATTTTTTTGTCATCCCTGGGAGGAAGAGTTTGGACAGTTTCATCATAGAGGGCGGTGCGCCGCTCAAGGGCGTCATTGAGGTCAGCGGCTCCAAGAATGCCGCGCTTCCCATCATCATGGCATCCATCGCCGTGGACGACGAAGTGACCTACACCAACGTCCCCGATCTGCGGGACATTCACACCACCATCAAGCTGCTCAACATTCTGGGACGCGAGGCCTCGCTGGAAAACGGCGTGGTCCGCGTGAAGAACGGCAAGCTCGGCATGGAGGCTCCGTACGATCTCGTGAAGACCATGCGTGCGTCCGTGCTCTGCCTGGGGCCGCTTCTGGCGAGGCTCGGCGAGGCCAAGGTGTCTCTGCCCGGCGGCTGCGCCATCGGCGCGCGTCCCGTGGATCAGCATCTCTCCGCGCTTGAGAAGATGGGCGCGGTGTTCGATCTGGAAAGCGGCTACATTCACGGCCGCTGCCCCGACGGACTTCAGGGAGCTCACATCCGTTTTGACTTCCCCACCGTGGGCGGCACGGAAAACGTGCTCATGGCCGCCTGCCTCGCCAGGGGCGAAACGGTGCTGGAAAACGTGGCGCGCGAGCCGGAAATCGTGGATCTTGCCAACTTTCTCATCCGCTGCGGCGCGCGCATCGAGGGGCACGGCAGCACCATGATCCGCGTGCAGGGAGTGGATCGGCTGCACGGCTGCACGTATGCCATCATGCCCGACCGCATTGAAGCGGGCACCTTTCTCATTGCCGCGGGCGTGACCGGCGGCGAGCTTCTGCTGAAGAACTGCCCCATCGGCGACATGGCCGCCGTGGTGGACAAGCTGCGCGCGGCGGGCATGGTCATTGAGGAAACGCCGGAAGGCGTGCTGGCCCGCGTGGGCGAAGGCGGACTTGCGGGCGTGGACGTGAGCACCCGGCCGCATCCGGGATTCCCCACGGACATGCAGGCGCAGTTCATGGTGCTTTTGTGCTGCGCGCAGGGCTCGGGCCTCGTGGAAGAGAACATTTTCGAGAACCGCTTCATGCACGTGCAGGAACTGGTGCGCATGGGCGCGGACATCCATGTGACGGGTTCTTCGGCGCTGGTGCGCGGCGGCCGCAGACTGACCGGCGCGCCGGTCATGGCCTCGGATCTTCGCGCGGGCGCGGCGCTGGTGCTGGCCGGTCTTGCGGCGGAAGGGGAAACCCGCGTGCAGCGCATCTATCACGTGGACAGAGGCTATGAGCATCTGGCGGACAAGCTTTCGGCCGTGGGAGCCGTCATCCGCCGGGTGAAGGATCCCGACTAGGCATTCCGTTTTTTTCGGAAAGGTGAGGCGCGCCGGTGCCGCCGGAGTGTTTCGGCAGGAATCGGCGCGCCTTGTTTGCCACAGAGGACAGGCGCGGAAAACGCCGCGCCGGAATTTTCGGACTGCGCCATGCCGGGCGAACTTCCGTCGCTTCTTTTCCGTCAGCGGCTTCTTCTTGTCGTGCTGGCCGGTTCCGTGTCGCTTCGCGATGCGGTGCTCGGCGTTGCGCTGTTTGCTCTTGTGATTATGGTTCCGCGGTTCGCTGGCGCGCGTCGGGCGCTGACGGCGGCCGTGTTTTTCCTGCTCGGCCTGGGGCTCACCTTTCTTGCTTCGCCGCAGGCTCCGGATTGTCCCTCGTGGGCGTCGGTCCCGCGCAAAAGCGTACTTGTCGAGGGACGCGTGTCCTCCGTGACCGGTCTTCCCGGAGGCCGCGTGCGCGTGCTGCTGGACGATGTGCGTTCGATGGAAGGCATGCCGCCGCTTGCGGAAGAGGCAAAAGCGCGGGTGCGCAAGGAGCTGGACAGAAAGATCGGCTCCGAACTTTCCGGCGGCAGAAAGGGGTATCCCGGTCGTATTGTGGAGGACGACGCCTCTCCCGTGCCGGGACTCGTGAGCCTGACGCTGCAAAAACGGGATATGGAGCACGCGGGCAGACCGGTGGCCGGAGAAACGCTGCGGGCCCTCATGCGCCTGTATCCGACCGTGGGCAGCGTGAACCCCGGGGTCTCCGATCTCGGCAGGTACTGGGCGGATCGCGACGTCTGGCATAATGCGCGCTTGAACAGAACTGCCGCGGGGCCGCTGTATCTGGAGCTTGCCGAGGGCGAAGGACTGGCGTACCGGGCGCAGCGTTTGCGGGAGAGCTGGCGCGAGGCGCTCTCCGCAGAGCTGTTCAAAGACGAGTCCGCGGACGGGAAGTCCGGCGGCAGGCGAGCGTCGGACCCGCGGGCGGAGGAAGTTCTGCCGCAGGGCAGGGCCATGCTGCCGGCGCTGCTTTTCGGCGACCGTTCCTTTCTCAGTCCGCACACCGTGGATCTTTTCAACCGGGCGGGCCTTGTGCATTCGCTGGCCCTGTCCGGGCAGCATCTGGCGCTTGCGGCCATGGCGGGCGCGGCGCTGATTTTTCTTGCGTCGCGGGCGTTTCGTGGCCTGTTTCTTGTGATGCCGAGGCGCGTGCTCGTGGTTTCTGCGGGCGTTCCCTTTGCGCTGGCCTATCTTTTTCTCGGCGGCGCGCCGTTTTCCCTCATCCGCGCGGCGTGCATGATGCTGGCCGGTTCCGTGTACCTGTGCCTGCGCCGCAGCACGGCTCCGCTTGACGCCTTGTTTGCCGCGTGCCTTCTGCTGTTTCTCGGCTGGCCGCTCGCGGCCTTCGATCTTTCCGCGCAGCTTTCCGTGCTTGCCGTGGCGGGCATACTGCTTTCCATGCCGCTGGTTTCGGCGCTTCGCAGGCGCTTTCCCCCTGCCCGCCGCCCGGGCGGCGATTCCCGCTCACTGCCTTGCCGCGCAATGCATGCAGCCATACGCTGGAGCGGCACCATGCTCATTCTTTCGCTCTCTGCGCAGCTCGCCGTGCTGCCCGTGATCGTTTCCGTGTTCGGGGCGACGAGCGTGCAGGTCTGGATGAATCTTATCTGGCTGCCGCCGCTCACCTTTGTCACGCTTCCTGCGGCGGCGCTCGGCATGCTGTTTCTGGCGTGTCTGGGGCCGCAGAGCTGCTCGACGCTGCTTTTCGCCGCGGCAACGTTCCCTGCCGACGTTATGCTCGATATTCTGGAGCGCATGGCCGAAGCCGGAGCCCTGCCGCTTGTGCAGTTTATGCGCCCCCTGTCCCTGAGCGCACTCGGCTACGGAGCGGCGCTGACGGGCGGCATGCTGATGCTCGGCCGGAAGCTGAACGGCCTTCCGTCGGGAGAGGCGGCACGCAGACTGCTGTGCCTCGGGCTTCTGATGATGCCGGCAGGTCAGATGCCCGTCTGGCTCGACGACTGGCGGGCGGCGCGGGAGCGGGAAGTGGCGCTGACCGTGTTCGACGTGGGCCAGGGGCAGGCGGTGCTTTTGAGTTATCCCGGCGGACGCGTGCTTGTGGACGGCGGCGGCAGCGCCTCGCCGACGTTCGACTGCGGGCGCAGCATCCTTGCTCCGGCCCTGACATACGGACGCATGCCGCGCCTTGACGCGGTCATCGTGAGTCACACGGACATGGATCATGCGCGCGGCCTTCGCTGGATACTGGAACATTTCGAGGTGGGAAGCCTCTGCTGGTCGGCGATGTCCGCGCGGGATGATTCCGCCGACGGCAGGGCGCTGCGCGAGATAGCGGCGCGGCGGGGCATTCCGGAGCGGATTCTGGGCCGCGGTGACGTGATGGAGCTTGCCGAAGGCATACGGCTGGAAATGGTCTGGCCGGACAAGGCGGAAACAGAGCCCCGGCCGGGCAGAAAAATTTCGTCCAACGCTGCGTCGCTCTCGTTTCGCGTGATTCGCGACGAGGTGCCGCTGGCCATCCTGTGCGGCGACATGACGGCTCCGGCGCTGCGGCGTCTTGCGGAGAGCGGACAGGATCTGCGGGCCGAGCTGCTTGTGCTGCCGCATCACGGCGCGGCGTCGAGCCTTCAGCGGAAGTTTTACGATGCCGTGTCGCCGGAAGCGGCTGCGGCTTCGGCGGCGGCGTTCAATCATTACGGTTTCCCCGGACGAAAGGTGCGCGCGGAGATGGCCCGGCGGCTGATTCCTCTGTACAGCACCACGATGCTCGGAGGCTTCACCGTGACATGGTCGGGAAAGGACGGGCGCATGACGCTGCCCTGAACTTCGCGCCGGTCGGACGGCAGCGCGGAACGGGGCCATGCGGCAGGGCGGAAGCGAGGCGTGTGCGCGTCGTCGGCTGCGGAAAAGAACAATTCCGAGCAGTTCTGTAGGATTTGAAGAAAAAAGTCGCACAGAGCCCGAGAGAGGCGTTAAATCGGGGCTGCCGAAAGATTGGCGGAAGAGCAGTCGGCCCCGGGCGCGTTCGAGCAAAAAATTTTCGGAGATGGCGGAAAGAAGAGCGCTTTTCGCACGGCGCAGCGGTCGGCCGCACGCGGCAACATTTTTTCTGGATATTCCGGCGTGTTGCGGGCGTTGATCGAGCGGGAATACTTGAGCATGGAACGCCGCGCGGCTGCGGAGCGGAGTTTTCCGGGCGCGTCAGCCTTTTGAAGGGCGAGGCGGCGGGGTCTGCCGTGGGGGCGTCGGGAAAGTGCGGCCTGCTGCGGCAGGGGCGTCTTCCTGTCCTTGTTGCGGGGACGCATCGGCTTGCCGTTGTCGGCAAGGCTTGCGGGGAGTTGCGCGCGGGCGCAAGAGAAGCGTGTCATCGGCGTTGCGCCGCAGGGGCGTTGCCCGCCGTGCTGCGTGTTGCGGATTCTCGGCAGAGGTTCGGAGGAATCGGAGGAAGACGCCGGGGAGGGCCGGCGCAGGCAACGCATGGCGGGAGAGCGCGTTCGCTGCGCTGCGGCCGCGCCTCGCTCGCATCATCAGCGCATTCGGCGCGAAGAATGTTCGCGAGTGCGTCTCAGCGGTCGCTCACGGCAATGCCCAGTTCGCGCAGTTCGTCCACGAGCTTCTGCGCCAGCGCGGGCACGGCGTCGCGGCACACGGGGGAGAGCCCCAGCTCCATGGTGTTGTAGTCGGCGGGTTCCATGCCGAACACCACGCCTTCCGGGCGATGACCGAGAATGTCGCAGTAAATGAGCGTGTCCACGAGGTCGGTCTGATGCAGCGAGTCGCGGAAGCTCATGCTCTTGCGCAGATCGTTGTCCGTGAGGCGGTAGATGCTGCCGGGCGCGTCGCCGCCGAGCACGGCGTCGAGCACATAGACGCGGTCGCACTGCAAAAGGGCGTCCATGAGTCCCATGCCCAGCGTGCCGCCGTCCACAAGCGTGACGTTTTCGGGAAAGGCGTAATGTTCCTGAAGCCATTCGAGCGCGCGCACGCCGATGCCTTCGTCGGTGAAAAGAATGTTGCCTACGCCAAGAATGAGAATGCGGTCCATGGTGATCTCAAAAATCGGGAAAGGTGGCGGGAAAATCGACGGGCCGTCGCAGTGCGGCGCGTGTTTTCCGGAATGGTGATCGGACTGTGATGCGGAAGGAGACGTGCTGACGCGGAACGCTGCGGGAAGCGCCAAACATTTTTTCATCGTCCGCAGCGGCCCCGGAAGCGTCGGGGAAAGTGCGGCCTGCGGCGGCAGGGCGCCTTCATGCCCTGAGCCGAATGCGGGAGAGGGGCGGCGCTGCACCTCTCTCCGGCGTGTCTCACTCGTGGGGCGGGCGGAGCGCCGGAGAGGCTCGCCGCACGGCGCGGGCCATGCGCAAGTCACGCGAGGCAATCTTTCCCCAGGCGGGTTTTGCCGCGCAGCACGGGCCGGGCAACCATCGCCCCCGCGGGCCGGGTGAACATCGTTGCCGCGCAGGCGTTTGCCCTCGCGGAGGAACGCCGTTCCGGCTGTCCTGTTCGGTCCGGCATTGCACCTTGACGCTGGAAGCGTCGGTCGGGAGCCTGCCTTGCAATGTCGGCAGCGCCGAAGTTCAAACCGCGCATGCAGGCCGGGCGTCAGATGCGGCAGGCTCCGCAACGCGCGTGGCTTTCGGTGCGGCTTTTTCGGCGTCCATGTTCGGCCATGAAAAAAGGGGGAGGATCGGACATCCTCCCCCCTTGTCGTCATGACGGATTACAGAATTCTGAAGTCGTAACCCTGATTGGTGCGGCCGTCGATGACGTGCACGCCGCAGGCGATGCACGGATCGAAGGAATGCACGGTGCGCAGGATTTCCACGGGGCGCTTGGGATCGGCCACGGGCGTGCCGACGAGGGCGGCTTCCACAGCGGAGAGCTTGCCTTCGGCGCAGCGCGGTCCGAGGTTCCAGGTGGAGGGCACCACGAGCTGGAAGTTGGCGATTTTGCCGTTTTCAATGACCAGCCAGTGCGACAGGCCGCCGCGGGGCGCGTGAACGAAGCCCACGCCTTCGGCGTTCTTGGGCACTTCGGTGTTGATGCAGATCTTGTTGTCGCCTTTGGCGATGTTGTCTTCAAGCTGCTGAATCCATTCACCGATGCCGTTGGCCACCACCACGGCTTCCACGCCGCGGGCGGCGGTGCGGCCGAGGGTGGAGAACAGGGCTTCGGGACCGACGTTCAGGGCCTTCAGCACCGTGTTTACGGTGTCGGTGACGAGCTTGTCGCCCTGAGCGTAGGAAATGAGCATCTGCGCAAGAGGACCGGTTTCAATGGCATGGCCGTCATAGCGCGGGGCCTTCATCCAGGAGTAGCGGTCGGGATCGCCGATACGGGTGAAGCGAGGATCGGTCACGCCCTGATAGGGAGCGCGGGCTTCGTCGCCTTCAAACCAGCTGTGACGCACGTGCTCGGAAATCTTCGAGGGATCGAAGGGCAGCACCGTGCTGAGATCGCGGTTGTAGATGACGCCCGGCTTGAGCCAGCGGGTGGTGAGATCGCGTTCCTTGCCCGGGAATTCGCCGAAGTCCATGTAGTCGGAAACGCCGCCGCCGATGGCGGCCCAGTCCTTGTAAGCGCCGGCCACGAGCAGCAGATCGGGAATGTACACCTGTTCCACGAAGTTGCGGGCCTTCTGATACAGGGCCTTGAACTGGGCGATGGTGTCGGGGCGCAGGGCGTTGTAGCAGGTGACGCCGCCCGCGATGAGGAACTGCGGATGCGGATTCTTGGCGCCGAACACGGCCGTGGCGCGGGCGATTTCCACCTGAACGCGCAGGGCTTCCAGATAGTGGGCCGTGGCCACGAGGTTGGCTTCGGGATCGAGATAGTAGGAAGGATGTCCGCCGAGGAAGTAGGCGTTGGTGAAGGGGCCGAGCTGACCGCTTTCCACGAGGGCCTTCACCTTGGCCTGCACGGCGCGCAGTTCGTCCTCGCTGGTGGGGCGGGGAGAAATGGAGGCGTTCAGCTTGGCGGCCTTGGCCGGATCGGCCTTGAGGGCGGCGGCCACGTCCACGAAGTCGAGGGCGTGCAGGTGATAGAAGTGCACCACGTGGTCATGCAGGTTCTGCATGCCGAGCACGAGATTGCGGATCAGCGTGGCGTTCGCGGGAATCTCGATCTTCATGGCGTCTTCAAGGGCGCGGGTGGACGCGAGAGAGTGCGTGTAGGTACACACGCCGCAGGTGCGGCCGGTGAAGAACTGGGCGTCGCGCGGATCGCGGCCCTTGAGGATGGTTTCCAGCCCGCGGAACAGGGTGGAGCAGCTTCTGGCGTCTTTGACGCGTCCGTTTTCGACTTCCACCTCGATGCGGAGATGGCCCTCGATACGGGTAAGCGGGTCCACCACGATGGGCCCGGTATAGGAACTCTGGGGAGTGGTTTTTGCTTCGCTCATGGTGGCATTACTCGCTAGTTTTCATAGAAGGGGGTCAGCTTGTCCCAGAAGTTCGGTTCGGAACAGCCTATGCAGGGATGTCCGGCGGCCACGGGCCAGTTCACGTCGTTGAACAGGGCCTTGGGGCAGTTGTTGTAGGTCACCGGACCCTTGCAGCCGAGCTTGTAGAGGCACCAGCCCTTGCGGGCTTCTTCGGAGTCGAAGGAAGGAGCGAATTCCCCGGCTTCAAAGTGGGGCAGGCGTTCGCACAGTTCGTGAACGGTGTGGCCGTAGAACGCCAGAGGACGATTGAGGGCGTCGAGTTCCAGCTTGACGCCGGAGAGCACGGCGGCGATGGTGCCGATGAGATTCAGGGGATTGGGCGGGCAGCCGGGAACGTTGACGGCCTTGATGCCGAGATCGGCGAAGCAGTCGTTCACGCCCTTGCAGCCGGAAGGATTGGGCGCGGCGGAAGGAATGCCGCCGAAGCAGGCGCAGGTGCCGTAGGAAATGACGGCCTTGGCGCCGGGCAGCACTTCCTTGTTGATGGCGTACATGGTCTTGCCGCCGATGGTGCCGTAGAGGCCGTCCATGGCGGTGGGAATGGCGCCTTCCACGACGCACACGTAGCCGTTGGGATTCTTCATGGCCAGGTGCAGAGCGTCTTCCGCGGCTTCGCCGGCGGCGGCCATGATGGTTTCCTGATAGTCGAGGGAAATGGTGTCGAGAATGAGCTCGTCAATGAACGGCTTGCTCGAACGCAGCAGCGCTTCCGTGCATCCGGTGCATTCCGCGTCGTGCAGGTAGATGACGGCAGGACGCGCGGCAGACGTGAGAGCCTTTGCCATGGTGGGCGCAAACGCGGGACCCAGACCCATGGCCACAGCCACAGTGGAACAGAATTTCAGAAACTCGCGGCGCGACACGCCCCGTTTTTCAAGGCGTTCTTCCGCGCCTTCTTTCCCCAGACCAATGGAGATTTGCATAAGGCCCTCCTGGCGCTGATAGACAGGACTTTTCCGCGAAGGCTTCCATGGCGGCGGGAAGGTCGCGGCTTTTGCCGATAAGGGAACAAGTCATGCGCTGAGGCATGATCTTCTTCTGATATTACTTTATATCCGACTCTAACATCAGAGAAGGGGCAGGTCAACCGACGAGAATCTTTTCTTTGAAGAAATGATATAAAAATCACATGGTTCCGTCTTTGACCCGACAAATTCGGCAAGTGCGGGAGATGACAGCCTTTTTCTGGCGTCCGAAGAAAGAGCGGGCGCGCCGCCTCCTGCGTCGTGCCGCGTTCTTCGTGCCGCAGGGCCGGGGCCCTCGATGAGAAAGGCCAATGCGGACGTTTTTGCCTCGCGTGCGGAAGCGGGCATGCCGGAAGCTGCGCCGCCGGGCTTTGAATGCGGCCTCCGTCCGCAGAAGGGACCGCACAGGCGCGCAGTCGCCGTCATCCGCCCTGCGCTTCCCCGCCCGCAGGCGGAAAAAGCGGTGAGGGCCCGGCAAGCTGCGCCTGAATGAGGATCTCTTCGTCCGCACGCGGAAAATCTCGACGCCTGCCGTTCGTCGCTCCGAGGCCCGGCGTTTTCAGTCCCGCAAAGGCGCGCCGACATGCTCCATAACTTCCGACCGCGGCGAAGTTTTCCCGCCTGCGCAGAAAAGCCTGAAGGGGCGCGCCGCCGCACGCAGGCAACATCCTCTGCGCCCGGAAGAATAAATAATCTGAGCTCTTCGGGCGTCAGTCCTCGTTGAGCGATCTTTTCCGCCATGTCGAGCACGGCGGCCATTGCCGCCTGCGCGCAGAAAAGGTTCCAGAGATTATCGGCGTGTCCGTCGGCGAAAGGCCTTTCCCGCCTGCGCGGAAGAAAGGCGCAACGAGTTGCCCATGCTCCTGCAAGGCTTCCACGGTTTCCGCCCAGAGCAGGAAACACGTCAGGCGAGCATGGTTTTCAGTTCTTCGAGCATGCGTTCCGGTTCAATGCCCGTGATGCAGGCGTTGCCCCTGGGGCAGGTGCCGGAGCCGTGCAGCGAGCAGGGGCGGCACGGCATGTCGAGCTGCACCACGCGGTCGTGCTCGCCGGAAGGGAAGAAGCCCCATTCCTTGCAGGTGGGGCCGAACATGGCAAGCGCGGGCGTGCCCACGGCGGTGGCGAGGTGCATGGGGCCGGAATCGCCGGTCACGAGCACGTCGGCAACGGAGGTCAGGGCGCACAGTTCGCGCAGGCCGGTCTTGTTGATGAAGCTGCGGGGGTGTTCCTCTTCGGGCATGTCGTCGCCCTGGCCCACCCAGAAGTAGCTGATGCCCTCGTTGCGGAGCAGCGCGGCAAAGCGCAGCCAGGTTTCCATGGGCCAGGTTTTGGCCTCGTGGGTGGCAAAGGGGTGCAGCGCCACGATGGGCGCGCCTTCGGCCTGAAGGGGGGCAAGCAGTTCTTCCGCATGGGTGATTTCGTCCTGCGTAAGAAAGACGCGGGGGCGGAGTTCCGCGGCGGAGGGCACGTTCTCCTTGTCGTACAGGCCGATGGCGTAGCGCTGGGGAACGCTGTAGCGGCGCAGCTCTTCGCCGAAGAAGCGCCCCTTGCTCCACAGAAAGATGCGGCGGGCCAGCGCCATTTTGTTGTAGCAGATGATGGCGTCGCGCCAGATGCGCGCCAGCATGGCGGAACGCAGATTGCGATGCAGGTCAAGCAGCGGGGAATCGCGATATTTTTCCATGATGCCGCGGAAGATGACGGCCTGCGTCTGCCCGTGCAGATCGTTGTCGTCAAAGCCGATGACGTTGAGCACGGCGGGATTGTGATCGAACAGCGGCTCGAAGGCTTCTTTGGTGATGACGGTGAACATGGTTCCGTGCTTTTCGTGCCAGTCGAGAAGAACGCCCGTGGTGAGCGCCACGTCGCCCAGGGAGCTGAAGCGCACGGCCACCATGTGCTTGTTGCTTATTTTGGAAGAATAACGTGCCATACTGACCTGCCTGTGAATGAGACTTCCGTCCGCCGGAGAAGGGATGCGGACGAAGGACGCCATGGCGTGAACGTCGGGCGCTTCCCGAACATTCCGGACGCCGTGACTTCTTTGTAGTTTTCAGGGGCGCGCGCGTCAACCGCGGGCGCGGCGACGAGCGGCTGCCTCACTCCGGCCGCAGAAAAGGCGCGTTTCCGGAATGGCCGGGGCGTGCGCCGAAAAGGCCCGGGACTGCCGAAGCGTGCGTGCGCAGGTTGCGGGGCTGTTCTGTGCCGGGAATGGCCGCAGGGAACCCCCTTTTCCGCAGCGGCGCGGGCGCGTTCCCCGGAAGGCGCGGGGGGCTGGAAACGGAGGATTTCCGCGCCGCCGTCGCCGGGGGAGTCGATGACGGCGGGCATGTATCGGAAGAGGCGCGGAGGAGCGTGGTTTGCTGCGCCGAAAAAAGGCCCGGAGGGCGAACCCTTCGGGCCTGACGAGCGGACGATGAGAACATCGGCGCCGGGAATCGGCGCTACTTGGTGCCGAAGATGCGGTCGCCGGCGTCGCCGAGACCGGGAATGATGTAGCCGTTTTCGTTGAGGTGATCGTCGAGGGCGGCGGCGTAGATTTCCACGTCGGGATGCTTGTCGAGCACGGCCTTCACGCCTTCGGGAGCGGCCACGAGGTTGAGGGAACAGATATGCTTGCAGCCTTCCTTCTTGAGCACGTCGATGGCGGCGATGAGCGAGCCGCCGGTGGCCAGCATGGGATCAAGAATGATGGCCACGCGCTGATCGATGCGACGGGCCAGCTTCTTGTAGTATTCCACGGGTTCCAGGGTTTCTTCGTTGCGGTACATACCGAGCACGCTGATCTTCGCGCCGGGAACCATGTCGAGCACGCCGTCCATGAGGCCGAGTCCTGCGCGGAGAATGGGCACGATGGTGATCATCTTGCCGGCGAGGTAATCGACTTCCACCTGTCCGGCCCAGCCTTTGACCGTCTTCTTTTCCGTGGGGAGGTTTTTCGTGGCCTCATAGGTGAGAAGGCGGGCCACTTCCTTGGAGAGCATGCGGAATTCGCTGGTGGACGTGCTTTCCTTGCGGAGCAGACCGAGCTTGTGCCGGATGAGAGGATGATCGACGATATGAAGAGCCATGGCGTGAATCCTTTGTTGAAGGAGCGCGGATGCGCAGGGTACACAGATTATTCTCTCGTTATAGCCGGGGCTTCCCTGCGCCGTCAAGGCGGACGTTTTTCTGCCGACGCCTTCGGGGATGTCGTTGCGGGGCAAGGGGTTCGGGCTTGTTCCCGTGTTTTGTTTCGGGACAAGGCGTCCGTTTGGAGGCTGGTCGGCACGCAAGGGCAGGGCGTTTTCACGGAGGTTTTTTTCGGACGCCGTTCGGCGGGGGGGCGGAAGCATCGCCGGAAAGAAGCGGCTGGAAGAACCTCCGGAAAGTGCATCTCTCGCGTGTTCTTTTCAAAAGCCGTCCCTCTCAGGAACCGCGTTTCCCTGAGAGAAGCTCCTTGCGGGGCTTGCCTTGCTGAATGCGTCCTCTGATGTCTCCCCTGTAGGAAGCTGAGCTTGCGAACTTTTGCTCTGCGATGCCCGTCGCTTCGGAAACGTTCCGTCCCTGCTTTCCCTCTCTGCATCCTATTGAGGCCGGTATCGAAGAGTGGCTCCCCGGCATGAACTGACGGCGAGCTCCCCCGCTCTGCATCGGACGGCAGTGGGGAACGTTGTTTCTTCGGCGCATGGGGCAGGGGCGGCGGAAAAGCGGGGAGGGACCCGTTTTTCTCCGGAGCGTTCGGCAGGCGGCGAGAGAACGGGTAAAAGTCGTTTCCCGGAATTCTCGGCAGAGAGGCAGCAGGGCGGAATTTTTCCCCGGAGCGCAAAAACGCCCGGACGGCGAACCGTCCGGGCGTTTGAAACCGCAGAGACGAGGCGGCCGGTTGCCCGGCGACCCGTTATTCGGCGAGTTCGAAGGGCTCGCCGCCTTCGCGCTTCATTTCAATGGCGATCTTCCACAGCAGGGTGACCACGAGGGCTCCCACGGCGAAGATGCCGAGGCCGATGGAGACTTCCCAGAAGGTGGGGGTGTAGACTTCATAGGTCTCGTAGGGGGTGGGGGCAAAGCCGCCGATGAGCAGGCCGAGGCCCTTGTCGATCCAGGAGGCGATGACGAGCATCACGAGCGCCCAGGGCAGAATCTTCATGTTGTTGCGGAACTTGGGAATGGCCAGCAGGAAGATGCTCACGAAGGCGAGCACCACGGCCACCCACATCCAGCCGTTGAGCCACACGTTGAGGCCTTCATGACCGTTGAAGATGAAGGTGATGGGGTGCTGATGGCCGGGAATGCCGCTGTAGAAGGCGGTGAACAGTTCGAGCACGTAGAAGAACATGTTCAGGCCCATGGCGTAGGCGATGGTGAGGGACAGGGACTTCACCACGTCCTTGCCGGGATTGAAGCCGGTGAGGCGCTTCAGGAGCAGCAGGGCGAGCAGCAGGATGGAAGGACCGGCGCAGAACGCGGAAGCCAGGAAGCGGGCGGCCATGATGGCGGAGAGCCAGTAGTGGCGTCCGGGCAGACCTGCGTACAGGAAGGCGGTCACGGTGTGGATGGAGAAGGCCCAGAAGATGGACACGACCACGAGCACCTTGACCCAGCGGGGCACGGGCACGTGACGACTTTCATGTTCGAGGGAGGTCCAGCCGATGACGGCGTTGAGCAGCAGGTAGCCGCAAAGCACCGTGGCGTCCCAGAACATGACCGAGTTCGGCGTGGGATGCAGAATGATGTTCAGCACGCGCTGCGGCTGGCCCATATCCACCACGATGAAGAGCATGCACATGATGACCGCGCCGATGGCGAGGAATTCTGCGAACACGATCACGCGGTGATAGGGATGATAGTGATGGAAGGTGGCGGGCAGAACCAGCATCACGGCCGCGGCGGCCACGCCCACCAGATAGGTGAACTGGGCGATGTAGAAGCCCCACGAGGTGTTGCGGGTAAGACCGGTCATCTGCAGACCGTAGATGAGCTGGAACACATAGACGATGAAGGCATAGCCTATGATGGCCAGCAGGAAGAGAATCCACAGATAATACTTGGGAGAACCCTTGAGAACTTTTTCAACCATGGTTCCCTCCTAGATGATGTAGTAAACGCCGGGATCGGTGCCCAGATCGGGCTTGCGGCGCATGCTGAAGTTCTTGGCGAGGACACGACGGACGATGGAGTTCGGGTCGTTGAGGTCGCCGAACATGATGGCGCCGTTGGAAGCCTCGACACAGGCGGGCATGAGTCCCTTTTCCAGACGTTCGGCGCAGAAGGTGCACTTTTCCACCACGCCGCGCATGCGGGTGGGGTAGGCGGGATTCAGGTCCTTGATGAAGGGACGCGGATCCTGGAAGTTGAAGCTTCTGGAGCCGTAGGGGCAGGCGGCCATGCAGAAGCGGCAGCCCACGCAGCGGTGATAGTCGATGGCCACGAGGCCGCCTTCCGTCTTGTAGGTGGCGCCGGCGGGGCAGACGCGCACGCAGGAAGGATTGGTGCAGTGGTTGCACAGCAGGAAGAAGCGGCGGTCCTCGATGTTTTCGGGAAGCATCGGGGCGGGATCGTTGGCGAAGGCGTGTTCAAAGGTGTCGTCCCAGATCCACTTCACTTCGTGCTTGCCGGGAATGGTGGGCACGTTGTGCACCTTGTGGCAGGCTTCCACGATGGGGCGCATGTCTTCCACCGTCTGAATGCGGCGGGTGTCGATGACCATGGCCCAGCGTTTTGCCTTCCGTTCCTCGGGATAGGCTTCATAGGAGGCCTTGGCCGCTTCCGCGCGGGCCGCTCCCGCAGCCAGGGCGAAGGTGGACAGGCCTGCGACCTTGAGAAAATAACGTCTACTCGAATTCATGATTGTTCCCCTGGGGTACGACGTGGCAGTCCCAGCAGTACGGGTTCACGCTGTTGGCGTTGTGGCACTTGTCGCAGAATTCGGCCTTGTTGCTGTGGCAGGCCATGCAGGTGTTCTGCAGACTGGTTTCCCATTTCTTGCCGTCGGAAGCGACGTAGATGCGCTTGTTTTCGCGCAGGGCCTTGTCGCGCCACTCAAGGAGCAGCTCCATATGGTTGGCGGCCATCCATTCTCTGGGCTCGATGCACTGGGTGCGTTCTTCGCCGAAGAAGGTGACGGGTTCCGTGGGGAGCTCCACCTTGACCTCTTCGTGACCGGAAGAAAGCATATTGATCCAGAAGGGCGCGGTGAACAGCCCGGCAAATACGATGATGCCGGGGATGACGAATTTTGCGTTGTACATTTATGCTTCCTCCGAGGCGGCGGGATCTTCATCGGGGAAGGGCAGATCTTCCTGACGCAGGTCCATGGTGCGGGGAATTTCGCCCTTCATCACCAGGGCGTTGGCCACGAGTTCGTGCAGGCCGCTCACCGTGACGCCGGGAACCCAGTAGTCGACGAGCGGAGGCAGAGCCGCGCGGTCGAGGGCGCAGACGCAGCCCATCCAGTTCACGCCCTTGGTGTCGTGAACGTAGCGCAGGGCGTTGGCGCGGGGGAAGCCGCCGCGCAGACGCTGATCCATGATTTCTTCGGCGTTCAGACCGGAGCCGGAACCGCAGCAGAAGGTTTCTTCACGGATGGTGTGCTCGGGCATTTCCACGAAGTTGTTGCAGACGTGCTTCAGGATGTAGCGGGGCTCTTCCAGAAGACCCATGGCGCGGGCCGGGTTGCAGGAGTCGTGCCAGGTGGTGATGATGTGGTTGTTGCGCTCGGGGCGCAGATTGAGCTTGTTGTGCTTGATGAGGTCGGCCGTGAATTCGGCGATGTGCACCATCTTGGTGGCGGCGGCGTTCTTGAACACCGTGCCGGTGATGGGCGAGACGGGCACTTCCATGTTGGGCGGGGTGGGGCCGTTGTAGGTGGCCATGTACTGGTTCACCACGCGCCACATGTGGCCGCATTCGCCGCCGAGAATCCACTTGACGCCGAGGCGTTCGGCTTCCGCGTACATTTTGGCGTTCAGCTTCTTGGCCACGTCGAAGGAGACGAAGGAGCCGAAGTTGCCGCCTTCGGAAGCGTAGGTGGAAAGCGTGTAGTCCAGGCCGATTTCATGGAACAGCATGAGGTAGCCCATGAAGGTGTAGATGCCGGGATCGGCGAAGTAGTCGCCCGAGGGGGTGATGAAGATGACTTCATGACCCTTTTCGTTCCACGGCGGATCCACGCGGATGCCAGTGATGGTCTCGATGTCGTCGCAGAGGAATTCCACGATTTCGCGCATGGAATGGGGCTGCACGCCGAGGTGGTTGCCGGTGCGGTTGCAGTCGTTCACCGAGTTCATGATCCAGTGGATGCCGAGACCGAGGTCAAGCAGCATCTGGCGCACGATGACCGTGATTTCGGCGGTGTCGATGCCGTAGGGGCAGAACAGGGAGCAGCGGCGGCACTCGGTGCACTGATAGAAGTAGATGAACCACTCCTTGATCACGTCCTTGTCGAGCTTGCGGGCGCCGGCGAACTTGCCGAGCAGGCGGCCTGCGGTGGTGAAGTCCTTGCGGTACACCGAACGCAGAAGTTCGGCGCGCAGCACGGGCATGTTCTTGGGATCGTTGGTGCCGAGGAAGAAGTGGCACTTGTCGGCGCAGGCGCCGCAGCGCACGCAGCAGTCCATGAACACCTTGAGGGAACGATGCTTGTTCAGCGCGTCCTGCAGGGAGTTGTGGAGGATCTGTTCCCAGTTTTCGGGCAGTTCCCAGTCTTCGTTGTCGGGCGCCCAGTCATGGGCGTTCTCGAAGCCGAGTCCCTTCAGTATTTCCGTCTTGGCGGGATAGCAGAAGCTGCCGGGATGAAAATCCGGCTTGGTGTCCATCCAGCCCTCTTTGGGGAAGGAAGTGGGCGTGGCCGCCAGCAATTCTTCGGGTGTGGGCATTTTTGCCATGACCAGTAACTCCTTAGGCTTCCGTCTTGGGTTCAGGCTGCTTTTCTACAGGGATGCCGGCCTCAACCATGGCTTCACGGAAATCATCTTCATATTCGGCGTAGGTGTGGTAGTTCTTGGGCGGGTTCCAGGGGTTCACGTGACGTTCTTCGCGGGTGTTGCACTTCATGTTGCGGGTGGGGCTCATGAAGACGCCGCCCATGTGCATGAGCTTGGAGAAGGGGAAGTAGATGAGCAGGGCGCTCACCAGCGTGACGTGAATGAAGAAGATGGAGCCGATGCCGGAGGGATCCACGGGCTGCAGCGTGGCAAGGCCCATGATGACTTCCTTCACCTGATTGATGTCCACCTTGGAGATGTAGCGCATGCAGATGCCGGAACCGGCAATGGCGATGAGCAGAAACAGCGCAAAGTAGTCGGCGGGCAGCGAGATGTAGCGGAGCTTTTCGGTGCAGACGCGGCGCAGCAGCAGGAAGGCGAGAGCGCCGAGAATGAAGGCGTCGGTGAGGTAGAAGCGGGGAGCGCCTACCTGGAACACGCCGTCCACGAATTCGATGACGGCAATGCACGCGGGCACCGGGTCAAGGAAGAAGCGGGCGTGGCGGATGATGATGACCAGCATGCTGTAATGGAACAGCAGGGCGAACACCCACAGCCACTTGTTGGAAAAATAGGTGATGCGCGGCGTTCCGTCGATGGTGGTGCGTTCCGCGCGGGTGTTGCGGAACAGCGACCGGAAGGCGAACACCTCGAGGATCATGCGGCCGACGACGGCGGGCGTGGTCCACGGGCATTCGAGACGGTTGGGCTTGATCCAGTCCAGAGAACGCTGCTGGCCCGCCACTGTGGGAATGGCGAACGGTACGGGCGATTTAGCCCAGCGAACGATCTTCCAGATGAAGCCGATGATGAACACAGCACCCGCTACCAGCGGCAAGATTACGCCGAGCAGATACTGCAGGCCAAGTGCTGACCCGGCCCATCCTATAAGCAGGATGAGCAGAGTGGCCGCAAATGCGATGGTCATTCCTCTACCCCTCGATTTTCAGTTTCAGGAGCAGATTCCGCCTGCTCCCTCCGAAGCTTGGCCAGTCGAATCACCTGCGACTGGCTTCGCTTTACTTCCTCCACTCGTATTCTGAACACGCGTTCCCGCGCCTCGGAGTACATGTCCAGCGCCATGAGACCCAGGGTGTCGATTCTGGATTCCATGTCGAGGTACGCGTTCAGCATGTTCTGACCGGCAAGTTCCGGCTTCAGACATTCGGGCAGCACGTCGCTGCGCAGTATGTCCTTGAGCAGGTACAGCGCGCCCACGGCCTTGGCGGGGGGCATGTCCTGCACGGCGCGTATCCAGATGAGATCGTGAAGGGCCTGCTTCACGGTGTCGGGTTCGGCGTCCATGCCGATGACGGCGTCGAAGAGCACCGACGCCGAATGACGCGTCGTCTCTCCCACGGGATTGGCGAACCGGTCGCGGCTTGTCCGCATGAAGCCCTTGCTGTCAAGAGGATAGCTGGCAAAGAATCGGTTGACCCAGCGATCTACCAGCGCCTCGCGCCGATTGCTGCACAGTTCTGCGATGTCCATGTATGCCTGCGTGAATAATGGTGAAAAGCTGCGGCCGGAAAATGACCGCTAATTTGGCAGAGGTTAGCTTAAGTTTCGGCAAGAGACAAGTCGGCATTATTGCCTATTGAAGGCATTTTCCCTGCAATGTCGGCGAATTGAAAAAAAAATGAGTCTTTGTGAAGCCTACGGCGTCATGCCGCTTGTATCAATGAGACCGGAGGATGAGGGCGGCGCGGGGAGCTCTTCGCAGGGCGCATCGTCGCCTCCGCCGCAGAATCCGGCCACGCCGAGACCGGGAATGTCCGGCAGCGCCTCGGAAGGCAGGGCGGCGGGAGCGCGCTCCTGCGGCTCTTCGGGCGCGGGCTCTTCGGCGAGAAAGGCGGGCAGTCCCTTGAATTCCACGAAGGGCAGCCTGTCGGAGCCTGCGGCAAGCACGTGCGCGTGATTGCGCCACAGGCGGAACTGGAGCAGCAGCATGCCGGGCTTCAGCAGGCTGAGGCGCGAGGCGACGCTCTGCTCGAAGGCCGCGGGATCGGGCGCGTTCCGCCTTGCGTTCTGCACGGCCTGTTCGAGGGATTCGCCCTTTTCGAGCCTGTCGGCCATGTCTGCGATGATGAGCACGTCTCTGGCGTCTTCCGGCACGGGATACCAGGCGGCGTCCGCAAGGCTGCCGGAATTTGCGATGAGCGTCTGGCAGGCGCGGCAGCTCGGAGAGAAATAGACCTGCACGGAGGAGCCCTGTTCCGGCGCGGGCAGCGGAGACCACGGATCCGCAAGATCGCGCGCCACGCCGCCGAGATCAATGACGAGAAGCACGAGCCAGACGGCGGCAAGCGTGGAGCGTTCCCGGCGCGGCGGCAGATTGCCGGCGCGGAGAATCAGATAGTTCAGGGCGATGAGCGCGCCCACGATGAGGCAGTTCACGCAGGGGGCGGTGAACACCATGACGCAAAGCAGCACGGCGTCTGCCGCGAGCGCGAGCGCGGCAAGAAGATATGCCGCGCGGGAGAAGCGCAGCAGGGCGAGCGCGAGCAGAACGGAGAAAAGAACGATGCCTGCCTGCCAGAGCGAAACGCCCGCGAGACGGAAATCCTGGAAGAGGGCGCAGCCGTCGGTAAGGCAGAGCGCCTTGCCGCCGGTGAAGAGCACCCAGAGGCAGAAGAGAAGACCCGCAAGGCTTGCCGCAGCCGCAGCAGGAGAAAAGGGACGTGTGCTTTTGAGCATGGCGGCTCCTTGATGCTGTTTCTTTCGGAAGTAGCGTAGTCGTGTGGCGGCGTAAAGAGTTTTTTGCCCGGGGCGGACGGGGCGACGGCCGTGCTTTTCGCCCTGAAAGAGGCGCGGCGGCCGACGGCGGGAGAATGTCGGCGCATGATTTTTCGCGTCGCGTCTTCGCGCGAGGGGGGGACTCATCCGGTAAGCTGACTCCGGCCGTGGCGGGGGCGTCGCTCGCGCGAGGTACGCTGTTTCACATGACGTCCGTCGTGATGCCCGAGTGTCGTTCGCGCAAGGGGGCACGCTCCGTCTTCACCTGCTGCGCCCCCCCCGCACGTTCAAGCGTCGTCGCGCGTAGAGGGCCCCCACGCCGGAGCGTCTGTCGTGGTGTCGCGTCGTCGTTCCCGCCGGAGGGCAGTAAAACGCGAGTAGCATGCGGCTGAACAGGTTGCGGAGGTGGCGTTGCGCCGCCGCGTTTCCTGGGAGACGGGCGAGCGGGCTGCCGCGCGTGCTGTCGCCCTGAGGAAAACGTCCCGGGCGCGCGGAGGCAGGGGCTCTGGCCTGTCCTTTTCTTTTATGGTAATGAGCGCGAGACAAGGAGACCATGATGCAATATCCTTCCATCGATCCCGTGGCGCTTTCCCTCGGGCCGTTGCAGCTTCACTGGTACGGCCTCATGTACGTGTTCGCCTTCCTTGCGGGCTGGCTGCTCGGCCGCTGGCGCGCCTCCCGTTCCTGGTCGACGTGGACGGCCGAAATGGTGGATGAGTTCGTTACCTGGGCCATGCTCGGCGTGATTCTCGGGGCCAGGCTCGGCTATGTGCTTTTCTATGATCTTTCTGCCTACGTGGCCGACCCCGTGGAGATCATCCGGGTGTGGAACGGCGGCATGTCGTTCCACGGCGGCCTTGTGGGCGTGGTGACGGCCAGCTGGCTGTGGGGCCGCAGAAACGGCAGGAGCCTGCTGGACATTCTGGATTTCGTGGCTCCGCTCGTGCCCACCGGACTCTTCTTCGGCCGCATCGGCAACTTCATCAACGCCGAGCTCTGGGGCAAGGTGACGGATTCCCCCCTCGGCATGATCTTTCCCGGCGCGGGCCCGCTGCCGAGGCATCCTTCCCAGCTCTACGAGGCGGGACTCGAAGGCGTGCTCACCTTCGTCATTTTGTGGATCTACTCTTCGCGGCCCCGCCCGCGCGGCGCGGTGGCCGGACTTTTCGGCGTGCTCTATGCCGTAAGCCGCATCACCGTGGAATTTTTCCGCGTGCCGGACGCGCAGCTCGGCTATCTTTTTGCGGGCTGGGTGACCATGGGGCAGATTCTCTGCCTGCCGCTGCTCGCCGCCGGACTGTGGCTGCTCTGGCGGGCGTATCGCCCGGGGGCAAAGGCATGAAGACGCTGCTTGCCGACGGCCTTGTCGTCACCATGGACGCAGAGAGGCGCGTGCTTCGGGCCGATATCCTCGTGGAAAACGACCGCATTGCCGCCGTTTCGCCCCGCGATGCAGGCGCGCCCCGTCCGCAGGAGGGCAGGGCGGAGGACGGCACGGAGGTGGTGGATCTGCACGGCATGACCGTGATTCCCGGCCTCGTGCAGGCGCACATGCACGTGACGCAGGCGCTCTTTCGCGGGCTGTGCGACGATCTCGCGCTCATGGAATGGCTGCGCGAACGCACCTGGCCCATGGAGTCCTCGCACAGCAGGGAAAGCAACGCGGCCTCCGCGCGGCTTGCCGCCATGGAGCTCATCCGCAGCGGCACGACTTCGCTCATCGACATGGGCACGACGCTGCACGAGGACGCCATTTTCGAGGTCATGGCCGAAGTCGGCCTGCGCGGCCTTTTCGGCAAGTGCATGATGGACGTGGGCGACGATCTGCCCGCGCTCATGCGGGAGGACGCGGGCGCGTGCATCCGGGAAACCGAGCGTCTCATCCGGCGCTGGCACATGGCGGAAAACGGGCGTCTGCGCTACGCCGTGGCCCCGCGCTTCGTGCCGTCGTGCTCGGAGGCGCTGCTCGCTTCCGCGCGCGACCTTGCGCGGCAGAACGGCCTGCGCCTGCACACCCACGCTTCGGAAAATCTCGGGGAAATTGCGCTGGTCGAGGCGCGCTGCCATGAACGCAACGTGCGCTATCTCGACCGCATCGGCTACACCGGCGACGATGTGATTCTCGCCCACTGCATCTGGCTCGACGACGAGGAAAAACGCATCCTTGCCGAAACGGGCACGCATGTGGTTCACTGCCCCTCCTCGAACACCAAGATGTCGTCCGGCATTGCGCCCGTTACCGAACTGCGGGCGCTTGGCGCGCACGTGGCGCTCGGGCTCGACGGTGCGCACGATCACATGGACGGCCTCATGGAAGTGCGTCAGGCGTCCATTCTGCAGAAGGCCCGCACCAACGATCCCACGGCGCTGCCCGCCATGGAGGCGCTGGAAATGGCCACGCTCGGCGGCGCGGAAGCCATGGGGCAGGCGGACGAACTCGGAAGTCTGGAACCCGGCAAGAAGGCCGATCTCGTCGTGCTGGACATGGACATGCCCCATTCCCTGCCCGCCTGGGGACGCGATCCCGTGCAGCGGGTGGTGTATCAGGCCACGCGGGAAAACGTGGTCCACACCATGACGGACGGGCGCTTTCTGTACCGCAATCGAACCTTCCTCACGCTCGACCCCGCGCGCACGCTGGCCGATGCGGAAAAGCACTGCGTCGCGGTCATGAAGCGGGGCGACATTCCGCCCGTTTCCTTGTTCTTCTGCGGCGAACGCTGAAAACGCGTCGCGTCCGCTTCTGCCTGTCGCCGATCCGCATCGGCCGTCCGGAGCCGCGGTCGTGTTCGTTTGCCGCAGAGGGCTGCCGTTGCCGGAGCTCTCGCGCCGTTTTTTCGTCTTTGGCGACGGATTGCTTGAACGGTGGTCGTCTGCGGTTTCGAGACATGGTGCCGCAGCTCGGGGCGCAGGACGGGAGTCGGAACACGCTCCCGTGGTGCGGCACACGATCCGCGACGCTCCATCGTACCTTTTTATAGGATGAACGCATCCGTTTCCGCGCGGAGAGGGCATGCTGCTTTGCTTCACCCATGGCCCGTTTCCGAGCGGAAAGGGGAGGCTGCGCAAAAGAGGGGGAGAGTCTCGCCCCCTTTTCTGGTTCCGCGCGTCGCGGCCCCGGGCTTTCGGCCCGATGCCGAATCCCGCTCGCCCCGTCGGACGCCGACAGGGAAGGGCGGCGCGGCGAAATTTTATAAAATCTGTTATGTAATCCCCGGTCTAAATTGCGAAACAAACTTATCTCATTGAAAAATAAAGAGAAAAGTTGTTGACTCTTCGCCTTTTTCAGCGAAGGCAGTATGGACTTGCCTTCCGAAGTATGTTCTACTCGATGGCGTTAAAAGGGATACTGCTGTCCTTTTTTGTCAGACATTGAAAGACTTTTCCTGTTCCATTTCGGGAAAAAACAGTGTTTCCTGATGGTTGTGAAAGAAGTCTTCAAGGGGAGTCTCTATGAACATCACTAGGCTTGATAAAGCCAGAGACCTGAAGTTCAAGCGTCAGGTCGAAGAAGAGAGCGGTCAGAACCTGTCGGCCTGCTACCAATGCGGCAACTGCACGGCGGGCTGTCCCGGCGCTCAGGTGTACGACCGTCAGGTCAGCCAGATCATGCGCGCCGTGCAGATGGGCCTCAAGGACGAAGCCCTGAAGAACCGTTCGCTGTGGCTGTGTCTGTCGTGTTCGACCTGCAGCGCCCGCTGTCCCAACAATATCGACGTCGCCGCGGTCATGGAAACGCTCCGCATGATGGCGCGTCGCGAGGGCCTGGTGCAGGATCGTCCCATCGAATCCTTCTGGAAGGCGTTTCTCGACACCGTGCACGCCACGGGTCGTTCCTACGAGCTCGGCGTCATGGCCGACTACATGGGCCGCACCCTGCGCGGCTGGGGCAATCTGGAAATCGCCCCCATGGCGCTTCGGAAGAACAAGATGCCCTTCATTCCCTCGGTCATTCACGGACGCGAGGAAGTGGCGCGCATATTCAAGCGCTATGCGGAAAAGACGAGGAGCTAAGCCATGAAATACGCCTATTATCCCGGCTGTTCGGGCCACGGCACCTCTGTGGAGTATGAAGCCTCCACCCGCGCGGTGTGCAACGCCCTGAACATGGACCTCGTGGAAATCGAGGACTGGAACTGCTGCGGCTCCACGCCGGCCCACTCCGTAAGCCACGAGCTTTCCGGCGCGCTTGCCGCCCGCAATCTCCTGCAGGCCGCCAAGACCGGCGCCGACTGCGTGATTTCGCCCTGCCCGAGCTGCTCCTCCAACCTCAAGATGGCCCGCCACCGCATGCAGAATCCCGCCTTCAAGGCGAAGGTGGACGAACTGCTCGACGCCCCCACCCCGGCCAACGCCGACGGCGGCGCCGATCTCATGGAAACCTATTCCGTGCTTCAGGCCATCGTCGAGAACGTGGGCGTGGAAAACATCGCCTCCCGCGTGACCTATCCTCTGGAAGGCATCAAGGTGGTCACCTACTACGGCTGCCTCCTGAGCCGTCCCGCGCACGTGGCGAAGTTCGACGATCCGGAAAATCCCGTCTCCCTCGACAACATCATGAAGGCGCTCGGCGCGGAAGTGCTGCCCTTCGCTCTGAAGACCGAATGCTGCGGCGCGGCCATGGGCATTCCGGACGTGAACATTCCCGGCTCTCTGAGCGGACGCATCCTCGACACCGCCAAGGCCGTGGGCGCCGAAGCCGTGGTCACCGCCTGTCCGCTGTGCCACATGAATCTCGACCTGCGCCAGCGTCAGGCCGCCAGAATCTCGAAGAAGAGCTTTTTCGGTCTGCCGGTGTTCTACTACACCCAGCTCATTGCGCTCGCCTTCGGTCTGCCCAAGAACGCCATGCGTCTGGACAAGCTGGCCGTCAATCCCTATCCCCTTCTGGACAAGATCGCCGAACGCCGCAAGGCCCGTGTTTCCGCCGAGCTTGAAGCCATGAAGGCCGCAGGAGCCGCATCATGAAAATCGGCGTATTCGTCTGTCACTGCGGCAGCAACATTGAAGCGACGGTGGATACCGCCACGGTCGCCAAGATCGCGCTGACCTATCCCGATGTCGTCTTCTCCGAAGACACCATGTACACCTGTTCCGAGCCCGGACAGGAAAACATCGTTCAGGCCATCAAGACCCACGGCCTCGACGGCGTGGTGGTGGCTTCCTGCTCGCCCAGAATGCACGAGCCCACGTTCCGCCGCACGGTGGAGCGCGCCGGCCTCAACCGCTACATGTTTGAAATGGCCAACATCCGCGAGCACGTCTCCTGGATCGGCCGCGACCGCGAAGCCAACACCAACAAGGCCGCCGAACTCGTGCGCCTCGCCGTGGAAAAGCTGCGCCGCAACACCCCGCTCTACGCCAAGCAGTTCGACGTGACCAAGCGCGTGCTCGTCATCGGCGGCGGCGTGGCCGGCATTCAGGCCGCTCTCGACGCGGCCGATTCCGGCATCGGCGTGGTCATGGTGGAGCGCGAAAGCACCATCGGCGGCAAGATGGCCAAGCTCGACAAGACCTTCCCCACCATCGACTGCTCAAGCTGCGTGCTCGCGCCCAAGATGGTGGACGTGGCCCAGAATCCGAACATCACGCTCTACGCCCATTCCGAGGTGGAGAGCATTTCCGGCTTCGTGGGCAACTTCACCGTGAAGATCAGAAAGCGCGCCACCTACGTTGACTGGACCAAGTGCACGGGCTGCGGCACCTGCACCGAAAAGTGCCCCACCAAAAACGTGCCCGACGCCTTCAACGAAGACATCAGCAACTGCCGCGCCATCAACATTCCCTTCCCGCAGGCCATTCCCAAGAAGGCCACCATCAACCCCGACTACTGCCGCAAGATCAAGGAAGGCAAGTGCGGCGTGTGCGCCAAGGTGTGCCCCACCGGCGCCATCGTGTACGACATGGTGGATGAAATCGTGGAAGAAAAGGTAGGCGCCATCATCGCGGCCACCGGCTACGATCTCGTGGACTGGACCGTGTACAAGGAATACGGCGGCGGCGCGTATCCCGACGTCATCACGAGCCTGCAGTACGAACGCATGATGTCCGCCTCCGGCCCCACTGGCGGTCACATCCATCGTCCTTCCGACGGCATGGAGCCCAAAAACATCGTGTTCATCCAGTGCGTGGGCTCCCGCGACTGCTCCATCGACCGCCCGTACTGCTCCGGCTTCTGCTGCATGTACACGGCCAAGCAGGCCATCATGACCAAGGATCATCTGCCCGATTCCGAAGCCTTCGTGTTCTACATGGACATCCGCGCTCCGGGCAAGATGTACGACGAATTCACCCGTCGCGCTCAGGAAGAGTACGGCGTGCAGTACATCCGCGGCCGCGTGTCCGCCATTCAGCCGACGGTTCGTCCCGACGGCAAGGTGGGCTACATCGTGCGCGGCGCCGACACCCTGCTCGGTCAGCCCGTTGAGGTTGATGCCGACATGGTGGTGCTCGCCGTGGGCGTGGAAGGCGCAAAGGGCGCGGGAAGCCTCGCCGAAAAGCTGCGCATTTCCTACGACCACTACGGTTTCTTCATGGAAAGCCACGTGAAGCTGCGCCCCGTGGAAACCAACACCGCAGGCGTGTATCTCGCCGGCGTGTGCCAGGGCCCCAAGGACATTCCCGCCTCCGTGGCGCAGGGCAGCGCCGCCGCAGCCAAGGTCATGGCGCTCTTCTCCAAGCCCAAGCTGGAGAACGATCCGCAGGTGTCCGTGGTGGACATCAAGCGCTGCGTGGACTGCGGCAAGTGCATCCAGGTATGCCCCTATCAGGCCATCGAAGAGGTGGAGATCCGCGGCCAGAAGAAGGCCCACGTGATCGAAACCGTCTGCCAGGGCTGCGGCCTCTGCACGGCCACCTGCCCGCAGGGCGCCATTCAGGTCGCCCACTTCACCGACAATCAGCTTCTCGCGGAGGTTAACGCCCTATGTCTGTCCTAGCTGGCAAGGAGCTCCGTATCGTAGGTTTTCTTTGTAACTGGTGCTCTTACGGCGGCGCCGATACGGCCGGTACCGCCCGCGCCGTGCAGCCTACCGACCTTCGCATCATCCGCGTCCCCTGTTCCGGCCGCGTGAACCCTCTCTTCGTGCTCAAGGCCCTCATCAACGGGGCCGACGGCGTTCTGGTGTCGGGCTGCCATCCGCGCGACTGCCACTATTCCGCGGGCAACTATTACGCCCGTCGTCGTCTGGAACTGCTCAAGGATTTCCTGCCGGTCATCGGCATCAATCCCGACCGCTTCGAGTACACCTGGGTTTCCGCTTCCGAAGGTCAGCGCTGGAAGGACGTGGTCACCAACTTCACGAACCGCATCCATGCGCTCGGACCCGCTCCCCGCTGGGAAGACGTGCCCGCCCGCTATGATCGCCCCGAAGAACTCATCGAGTCCATTCGTCCGCTCGGCTGCGGCGCGCATCCCTCGCTGCCCGATCTCAAGCAGGCCATCAAGGACGCGCTCGCCGAAGGCCTCGAAGGCGTGCTCGGCTGGAAGCAGGGATTCGACGCCATTCACGCCGAACCCGTGTTCATGACCACCCCCGAAGAAGTGGACTCCCTCATCTGGGGCCCCTTCAACGTTCACAACCTCGCCGTGTATCTGCCCCAGTACAAGGGCCGCAAGATAGGCGTGGTGGTCAAGGGCTGCGACAGCAAGGGCGTGGTCGAGCTGCTCGCCGAAAATCTCATTTCCCGCGAGGAAGTGAAGATCTTCGGCATGGGCTGCAACGGCACCGTGAGCCTGCCCCGCATTCTGGCCAGGCTCCCCGAAGGCGCGAAGATCGAATCCTGCGTCGGCCGCGGCAACAAGCTGACCGTCACCGCCGGCGGTCAGGAATACGAAATGACCATGGCGGAAGTCGCGCAGGACAAGTGCCGTCTCTGCACCAAGCCGAACGCCGTGCTTTCCGACGTGTTCGTGGGCAATCCCACCGTGGAGCCCGCGGCTCCGGCCGACGGCCGTCTGCCCGGCCTGCGCTTCCTCGACTCTTTGAGCCTTGAGGAACGCATGGGCTACTGGAAGGGCCAGATGGAACGCTGCATCGCCTGCCACGCCTGCCGCGGCGCCTGCCCCATGTGCGTCTGCCGCGACTACTGCGTGTCCGACACCCGCGATCCCGCGTGGGTCACGCAGGAAGACACCGTGCAGCAGAAGCTGTTCTTCCAGCTCATCCACGCCCAGCACCTCGCCGGGCGCTGCACGGGCTGCACCGAATGCGAACGCGCCTGCCCCATGGACATTCCCGTGTTCGCGCTCAAGCAGCAGTTTGGCCGCATGATTCAGAAGATCTTCAGCTACGGCGCGGGCCTCGACGTGAAGGCCACGCCTCCGCTGCTCACCTATCAGGTGGAAGAACCGACTATCAAGGAGCATGATCTGGCATGAGCAGTCTCCTTTTCGCAACACCGAAAGAGCTGACGGGCTGGCTTGCCGGTCTGGCCTCCGGCCATCGCGTGCTGGCTCCCCGTCAGGAAGGCCCCAGCGTGGTCTATCGTCCCCAGACGGCCGACGAGCTCGCCTCCGCCGACATCGACGCGCTGCTGCGCCGCGCCACCGCTTCTCCCAAGCAGGCCATGCTGCCGCAGTGCGAAACGCTGGTGACCTTCAAGTCCGTCAAGGACGCTGAGGATCCCTCCAAGCTGACCACCACTCTGGAAGCTCCCGCCGACGCCGAACCCACGGTGCTTTTCGGCTGCCGTCCCTGCGACGCGCGCGGCTTCGTGGTGCTCGACCGTCCGTATCTGGAAGGCAAGTTCAAGGATCCCTACTACGGCGCCCGCCGCAAGGCCACGGTCATTGTGACGCAGGCCTGCCCCACGGCCTTTGCCTCCTGCTTCTGCAACTGGGTGGGCAGCCATCCTTCCGACAAGGAAGGTTCGGACATCCTCTTCACCGCCGTGAAAGGCGGCTTCGTTCTGGAAGTCGTCACGGAAAAGGGACAGGCCCTTGTGGAAGGCGCAGGCTTTGCCGACGCCGCGGACAAGGCCGCGGAAGCGGAAGCGGCTCATGCTGCCGCCGCCGCTTCGCTGAATCCTGCGCCCGAGCTGACCCACGTCATGGAAAAGGTGGCCTCGCGCTTCACCGACAAGGCCTTCTGGGACAAGGAAACCGTGAAGTGCCTTTCCTGCGGCGCATGCACCTATCTGTGCCCCACCTGCCAGTGCTTCACCATCACCGACGAAGGCTCGCAGCTCGACGGCCGTCGCCTGCGCAGCTGGGATTCCTGCATGACTCCGCTCTTCACGCTGGAGACCAGCGGACACAATCCCCGTCCGTCCAAGGCCGACCGCATGCGCAACCGCGTGAGCCACAAGTTCAGCTTCTACCCCGAACGCTACGACGGCTTCTTCTCCTGCGTGGGCTGCGGCCGCTGCGTGGTGAGCTGCCCCGTGTCGCTGGACATTCGTCACATGGTGCAGGCCGCCGTGGAAGGCGCGACCATCGAGATCAAGGACGAGGCTCCCGCGCCTGCGCCCGAAGCTGCGAAGGCTGCGGCTCCTGAAGCCAAGGCTTCCGAAGCCGCGGAAGTGAAGGCCGAGGCCGCTCCCGAAGCGCCTGCCGAAGCCGCCGCGCCTGAAAAGGCGGCGGAAGCTCCCGCCGAACCGGCTCCGGCTCCCGCGCCCAGGGCTCAGAAGAGCGCTCCCAAGACGGCCACCAAGTCTTCCACCAGAAGCAAGGCCAAGAAGAGGTAAGGAGAACATATGAGTGAACATGACTGCGGCTGCAGCAAGAATCCTTACCTGCCTGAAGTCGCTACGGTTCTGGAAGTCATCACGGAATCTCCCACCATCAAGTCGTTCCGTGTGCGCTTTGACAATGAGGAAGCATGGAACAATTTCACCTACCAGCCCGGTCAGGTGGGACAGCTTTCCGTGTTCGGCGTGGGCGAGTCCACGTTCGTCATCAACACTCCGCCTTCGTGCAAGGATTACATTCAGTTCTCCGTCATGCGCGCGGGCGAAGTGACCACCGCCATCCACAAGCTCCAGCCCGGCGACAAGGTGGGCGTGCGCGCTCCTCTGGGAAACTATTTTCCCTATGAGCAGTGGAAGGGCAAGAACATCGTGTTCGTGGGCGGCGGCATCGGCATGGCGCCCATCCGCACCATCATGCTGCACGTGATGGAACACGCTTCGGAATACGGCAAGCTCAGCCTGCTGTACGGCGCGCGTTCCCCCGAGGACATGGCCTACAAGGCCGATCTCCCCGGCTGGCTCAACAGTGACGTGCTGCACACCACGCTCACCATCGACCGCGAGGCCCCCAACTGGCCTCACCGCGTGGGCATGATTCCCAACGTGCTCAAGGAGCTGGCCCCCAGCCCCGACAACACCATCGCAGTGCTCTGCGGCCCGCCCATCATGATCAAGTTCACGCTGGCGGCGTTCCGCGAAATGGGCTTCAAGGACGAGAACATCATCACCACCCTTGAACGCCGCATGAAGTGCGGCATCGGCATCTGCGGCCGCTGCAACCTCGGCGGCAAGTACGTGTGCCTCGACGGCCCCGTGTTCTCGCAGGCCGAGCTCAACAATCTGCCTCCGGAAATGTAGTCCGGCGGCCATGCATGCATAAGAAAAGGCCCCTTTTTCGGAAGGGGCCTTTTTCATGCTCATTCAAACAGGCGGCGGAGGCTGCAACGCCGGAACGCCGGTCCGCGGAGCTGTGCCTTGCAGCAACGTTTTGCCGTTTGCACCGCGGCAATCTGGAGCGGGCTGGCCGGAGCTGACGCGCCCGGACATTCTGCCTCATCCGGCGAGCGCAAAAATGCCTGAACTCAGAACAGACGGCGAACCTGACGCAACGCCGACCTGATGAAAAGTTTTGAAAAAGAGGATGGGGGCCCGGGGGAAGGAGGAAAAACTTTTTCAAAAGTTTTTCCTCCTTCCCCCGTCCTCTCACTTCTACTTCTTCTTATAGATCAACATCCGTAATGGCTTCGATCATGGCCTGGGTGTCGGCGACGCCGGGGTCGGCGTAGAGGTCGAGGTCGCAGGGCGGTTCTTCGAGCACGCGGCGGGCGGTCAGGTAGTGTCGTTTCCAGTAATCGGCGTCGAGGCGTTCGACGCGCACGCGGGAGCCGGCGGAGGGGCTGTGGATGAAGCTGCCGTCGCCTATGTAGATGGCGGAGTGACGGCCGTTGGGGGTGTTGGCGATGCGGAAGATGATGATGTCGCCGGGCATGAGGTCGGCCTTGGCTACTTCCTGTCCTGCGCGGGACTGGCGCACGGAGTCGCGCGGAACCGTGACGCCGTGCTTGGCGAACACCCAGTACACGAAGCCGGAGCAGTCGAAGCCGGAAGCGGGGGAGGAACCGCCGCTTCTGTAGCGCACGCCCAGGCCCTGGCGGGCGATGTCGGCCACGTTTTTGCCGAGGGACATGATGGTGGGGCAGAGGTTGGCGCGGTAGAGCGTGGCCGGGGAATCGTCTCCGGGCAGCATGCCGGAGATGGAGGCGGAGTTCATGGAGGCGGGGCGCGTCTGCGGAGTCGGAACAAGGTCTCCGCGCGGACGGGGCTGGCAGGCGCTCAGCAGGGAAACGGCGAGGCCCGCAAACAGCAGAATCGCAGAAATACGGAGTCGTGAAGTCATACAGGTGCTCCTGTAGGCGTCGCAAAACGGCAGAAAAACGACGCAGAACGATGAGATGCGGCGCGGTAAAAAATAAAAACTGCCTCTGAAAAAGCCGGGTGTCAAGTTTGCGCTGCGGTCGGGACTGTTGCAGCGCCTGTGTTCGTCATGAAAAAGCGCGGCCCGGGAAGCAATGATTTTTTATCCGGACGTTATTTGAACCAGCCGCGCCGGAAAAAGAAGATCAGCAGGGCGGCGGTAATGAAGGCCATGAGTCCGAGCACGGCGAAATATCCGTATCTCCACTCCAGCTCGGGCATGAAATGAAAGTTCATGCCGTAGATGCCGGCAATGACGCTGAGCGGCATGCACAGCGACGTGAGCACGGTGAGCACGCGCAGGCGGTAGTCGGTTTTTCTCTGGGCGTGGAGCAGGCAGTCGTTGTGCAGATCGCGCAGGCGTATTTCCAGCTGATCCTGACTGCGCACCACGTGATTCTGACTATCCATGACGTCCCGAAGTTCTGCCTTCAGATGACTGAAGGGCACGCTTTGCGTCTGCAGGCTCTGGAGCACGCTCATGCAGTAGAGCTGATCCTCGAACTGGGAGTAGAGGCGGCTTACGCAGCGGCGTATGGCGATGAGTTCGTCCTGACCTATGTTGTCCGGTTCGTCGTAGATTCTGTCGGCGAGGGCTTCCACGGCGGCGCGGGCGGCCATGTACTGACGGGTGCTGATGTCGGTGCACACGTCCATGATGAAGAGCAGCAGCGCCTGACTTGAGGGCTCGGAGAGCTCGCTGCCGTTTTGCAGCCGCAGCAGCGCGCGGTCGAAGAGCGGGATGTCCGGCGCGCCTATGCTGATGAGCACGCCTTTCATGCACAGCATCATCATGTACGAGGCGCGGGGGCTGTTCCACTGCACGCGCATGGGAAAGCGCAGGAATACGCATCCGCCGGAAACGTCCACGTCGGGAAAGTTCACGGGCTGCGTGCAGGCGGCCACGGTGTCGGATTCCACATGCAGGCCGCGCAGGTATTCGCCGAGGCGTTTCCGCTCTTCGTCGGGATTGTCGTCGTCCACGAGGCGGATGTCGTGCCAGACAAGGATGTCGCCGCCGTCGGAAGGCGCTTTCTTGAGCCAGCGCCAGTCCCGGGCCGTGAGATGATAGTGCTGTATTTCCATGGCGGAAGGCTAGCACGAAAGGCGGAAGCTGAAAAGCGGCGAAGGGTGAGAACGACGTGAGATGAAACGAAATTTTGCGGGAGAGAAGACGAGTCGGCCGCGGAAAGCGGCGGGTGGAGCCTTCCCGGCGGTGAGCCGTTTGCGGGGGCGGGCGATCAGGCGCGCCCGAAACGGAGCTTCTGAAAAAGACGCGTCGCCTGCTGGAAAGTCGCTCGGAATGCCGGAGAGGCGTAAGAGGCAAGAGATGCGGTGTCGGTGCGAGGAGACGGCGGGGCGACAAAGGCCGTGGCCGATGAAAAAGGCGGTGGGGCGAACAAGAGACGACGGAGAAGCAGAAGGGCGACTGCTCGGCGCGGAGGGCGACGGAGGCGCGCCGGGGAAGGATGTCCGCGTTTCCCGGGCACGGCCGCGCAGCTAGAGCAGAAATCGTTTCAGAGCGGCGACTTTTGCGGCGTACTTTTCCGGCACGGGGAAGGTTTTGCCCTGCACGAAGGCGGCCAGCGCGTTGTCGATGCCGGGCACGGTGGAGCCCGTCTTGTTCAGGCGTATCCAGCTTCCGTCGTCAGCAACGTCGTAGTCGCCGACGGTGATGGTGATTTCCTGATCCATGCCGTTGACGGAAAAGCAGATCATGAGGCTCATGTCCTCGCGGCAGATGATGCTGTGGACGTGCAGAAAGTCCGAGAGACGCGCATTGACCAGCGACATGGTTTTCTCACTGTTCAGAAGTGCCCGGGCGAGCGCCCGGCCCGGTGTTTTCAGCAGAGCGTCGAAAAAGCTCATGACGTTCCCTGTCCTGATGTCCGTTTTGCTCCGGGCGGTCCTTCAGCGCGGAACGCTCTGCCCGGGCGCTCGGCACCTGTTTCCCGGCAGGGCGGAATGCACGGATGCCTGCTCTCCTGCCGGGTTCGTCGTGCGTCGGCAAGGCGCTTCGGAAAGCTGCGGGCCTTCGGAGCTTTGCCTTTTCTGGCGGACGCCGCATCCCCGGATGCTCCCGAGGGGCGCGATCCGCCGCCCCGGGAGCTTTGCGGCTCAGAGCCCGGCCTGCTGCCGCCAGGCCTCGAAGTCGGCCCGGCCGCGGTCGGCCATTTCCGCCTTGCGCGCCTTTTTCTTCGTGCGCTCGGCAAGCTCCGGCATGAGACCGAAATGAATGTTGGAAGGCGTGAACTGCTTTGAAGGCGTGCGCAGATGATTCATGAGCGCGCCGAGCGCCGTGGTCTGCGGCGGCAGGGGCAGCTCTCTGCCGTGGGCGCGGGCGGCGAGCAGAAGGCCCAGCCACAGGCCGCAGGCTGCGGATTCCACATAGCCTTCCACGCCGGTGATCTGTCCGGCAAGATGAACGTTCGGACGGGCCTTCAACGACAGATCCGCGTTCAGGCATTCCGGCGCGTTCACGTAGGTGTTGCGATGCACGCTGCCGAAGCGCAGAAATTCCGCATGGGCGAGGCCCGGCACGAGGCGGAACACCTTGTCCTGCGCGCCGTAGGTCATCTTGGTCTGGCAGCCCACAAGGTTGAAGGAACTGCGTTCCGCGTTTTCGGCCCGGAGCTGGAGCAGAGCGTAGGGGCGGCGGCCCGTGCGCGGATCGGTGAAGCCCACGGGCTTGAGCGGCCCGAAGGTGAGCGTGCGCTCGCCGCGGTCGGCCAGCGCCTCGATGGGCATGCAGCCCTCGAAGTGGATTTCCTTTTCAAAGTCGTGGGCGGGCACGCGTTCGGCCTCGCGCAGGGCGTTGTAAAAGGCCGTGTACTCGGCGCGCGTCATGGGGCAGTTCAGATAGTCGCCGTTTTCCCTGGCTTCGGGGTCGGTCATGGTTTCCATGGGCTTGTCCAGAAAGGGCGCGTCGTCGGAGTAGGGCGGCGGCGCGTCGTTGCCGTAGCGCGAACCGCGGAAGGCTATGGTCATGTCCACGGAATCGGCCCGCACGATGGGCGCAATGGCGTCGTAGAAGTACAGACGCGTGTGCTCGCCGTTTTCCGAAATGACGTCGGCAATGGAGGAAGCCAGACTTTCCGAGGCCAGCGGCCCGGCGGCCACGATCACGGTTTTTCCCTCAAGCTCGGGCGCGTCGAGGGAGGGAATCTGACGCCGCACGAGGCTGATGAGCGGTTCTTCCTCCACGCGGCGCGTGAGCGCTTCCGAAAACAGGGTGCGGTCCACGGCAAGCGCCTTGCCCGCCGGAACGGAGCAGGTTTCGGCGACGGCCATGACGGCGCTGCCGAGCTTTCGCATCTCTTCCTTGAGCAGGCCCACGCCCGAACCCTGCGCGTCGTTGGAGCGGAAGGAGTTCGAGCAGACCAGCTCGCCGAGCAGCGGACTGACGTGGGCGGGAGAAAAGACTTCCGGCTTCTGTTCGTAAAGCGTGCAGGCGAGGCCCGCGCGCGCAAGGGCAAGGGCGCATTCGCACCCGGCGAGTCCGCCGCCGATGATGACGAAAGCGGGCGTTGACGTATCCATGACGACTCCGTGGTCAGAAAAGGAAGGCGGCAGTTCCGCCGTTGAAAAAAGGCGCGTTCGGATCGCGCGCCTCAACCTTACTGGAAGACGGCAGGGAAGTCACTCTTTTATGCTCGCGCGTGAAAAGCCTGCTTTTTACCAGAAAAATACCAGTATGCGCTTGACAGGGCATGGCGGCACTTTTTATGACCTTATATAAGGATTCATTGAACCGATGCAGGGGCCTTGCGCCTTTTTTGCGTCCCAGAGTAATTCAAACCCTAGTGGAGATTCGTATGTCCATAGCTTTGGAAAACCAACGCACCTACGCCCTTGTCGGCACCGGTGGCTGCGGTAAGACTTCTCTGGCAGAAATGCTGCTTTTTCAGGCTGGAATCATCAATCGTCTTGGCGCCATCGAAGAAGGCACCACGGCTCTGGACTACGAACCCGAAGAGATCAAGCGTCGCGGCTCCATTCAGCCCGGTTTCGCCACCTTTGAATGGAAGGGCTTCCGTCACAACCTCATCGACATTCCCGGCGACTCCAACTTCTGCGGCGACATGGACTGGCTGCTTGCCGCCGTGGACAGCGCCGTCATCGTCGTGGACGCCGTGGACGGCGTGCGTCCGCAGATGCGCCGCATGTGGAAGAGCGTGAAGCAGGCCGGACTGCCGACCATCGCCGTGGTCACCAAGATGGATCGCGAACGCGCCGACTTCGACGCCGCTCTGAACAGCCTCACCACGCATCTGGGCGTCCGCCCCGTGGTGTTCTATATTCCGATTCTGGAAAACGGCGAGTTCATGGGCCTCGTGGACGTGTTCGCCTCCAAGGCCTACCGCTTCCTGGAAAACGGCGAAACCGAGGAAATGCCCATTCCCGCCGATCTTGAGGACGAAGTGCTGCTGCTGCGCGACACGTCCGTGGAGAACATCGCCTCTTCCGACGAAGACCTCATGAACCGCTACCTCGAAGACGGCACCCTTTCCGACGAAGACATCACCTTCGGCCTGCGTCAGGGCGTGCTCTCCGGCGAAATCGTGGCCGTGCTGCCCGCTTCCGCCATGCTGAACCGCGGCGGCCGCCGTCTGCTCAATCAGATCAACAACCTGCTGGCCTCGCCTGCCGATCGTCCCGCCGCGCTCGGCGCCGACGGCTCCGAACGCGCCGCCGATCCCGAAGGTCCGGCAACCTGCTTCGTGTTCCGTTCCCTGAACGACGCCTTCTCCGGTCAGGTGAACATGCTCCGCGTGGTGTCCGGCACCATTTCTTCCGATTCCACGCTGAAGAACATGCGCACCGGCGAAATGGAGCGCCTCGGCTCGCTCTTCTACGTGAACGGCAAAACGCAGACCGCCTGCAAGGACACCCTCGGTCCCGGCGCCATCGTGGGCGTGACCAAGCTCAAGGGAACCCGCACCGGCGACACCCTGTGCGACGACAAGGCTCCCTTCGTGGTGGAACTGCCCAAGCTCCCGCCGCAGCTCATCACCTTCGCCCTCGCGCCCAAGCAGAAGGGCGACGAAGACAAGGTGTTCGCCGCCGTGCAGAAGCTGCTCGACGAAGACGTCACCCTCAAGCTCGGCCGCGACGAGGAAACTTCCGACATCCTGCTCTCCGGCATGGGCCAGCTGCACATTGAAATTTCCGTGGAAAAAGCCCGTCGCCGTTCCAAGGTCGACATCGTGCTCAAGACGCCCAAGGTGCCCTACCGCGAAACCGTGCGCGGCAAGGTGCAGGTGCAGGGCCGTCACAAGAAGCAGTCCGGCGGCCGCGGTCAGTTCGGCGACTGCTGGATCGAAATGGAAGGCGCGCCCCGCGGCTCCGGCTACACGTTTGAAGACGCCATCGTGGGCGGCGTGATTCCCCGTCAGTACATTCCCGCCATCGACAAGGGCATTCAGGAAAGCGCGGCCCGCGGCTACTTGGCCGGATGCCCGGTGGTGGACTTCAAGGTGCGCGTCTATGACGGCTCCTACCACACCGTGGACTCCTCCGAAATGGCGTTCAAGATGGCCGGTTCCATCGCCTTCAAGGCGGCCATGTCGCAGCTCAAGGTGCTGCTGCTCGAACCCATCGTGCAGATGACCGTGACCATTCCCGACGAATACATGGGCGACGTCATCGGCGATCTGTCTTCCCGCCGCGGCAAGGTGCTCGGCTCGGATTCTCAGGGCGGCATCACCGAACTCAAGGCCAACGTGCCCATGAGCGAAGTGCTGCGCTACGCTCCCGATCTGCGCAGCATGACCGGCGGTCAGGGCGTGTTCACCATGGAATTCGATCACTATGAGGAAGCTCCTCAGCCCGTGGTCGACAAGGTCGTGGCCGAGCATCAGGCGGCCAAGGCCGGCGAATAGCGGATCAGCGGGGAAGAGAACTTCTTCCCCCGCAGGATACAAAGAAGGCGGCGTTCCTCCCGGACAGGGAAGAGCGCCGCTTTTTTGCGCGGGCAAGGCGTCGGCGGAGCGGTCACGGGCAAGGCTGCTGCCATCGGCGGGGCAATCTGTCGCGAGTGGGGCAAGCTGCCGCGGGCGGGGGCGGGAAGCCGTGGAAGACGGTCAGTACTGCGTGAGCGGGGCGGGCTGCAACGGCAGGCGGCGCGCCGGTCACGCCGAGGGGAGCGTGATGTCCTGATCCTTTTTCACCATGTTCATGATGTGCCGGAAGAAGCGTTCCTCCACGGGCTGCACGGAAAGGCGGCTGCCGCGCCGGAGCAGTTCCATGCCTTCGAGTTCGGGCTGTTTGCGGAGTTCCTCCAGCGGAATGGGGCGGTTAAAACGGCTCACGAGTTTGACGTCCACCATGTACCAGCGGGGATTTTCGGGCGTGGCCTTTTCGTCGTAGTGCCGGTTCTTCGGATCCTGCGCGGTGTGATCGGGGTAGGCTTCTCGCACCACTTCCACAAGAGCCACGATTTCCGGTTTCTTGCCGCTGTGATAGAAAAATCCGAGATCGCCCTTTTTCATGGACTGCATGAGATTGCGGGCCTGATAGTTGCGCACTCCGTCCCACGAGGTGGTGGCGTTCGGCGAAAAGACGAGGTCATCCAGGGAAAAGCAGCCGGGTTCCGTTTTGAAAAGCCAGTATTGCATGGGCGTTCCTCTGCAGTGTTGATGTTGTTTTCGGTATAAGGTCGGGCATGCCGGATGACAAGAGGGCGCGTCTTGTTCTTGCACCTGCCTTTGCGGGGCAGGGAGGCGTCTTGTCGAAGCCGGGCCCCGCGGCGTCTGGCGCTTCTGGAACCCCGTCTTCAGGCGGATGTCTCCGTCCGGGCAGGGTGGTGGATGCCCATGCGGGCGGAGCCGGGCTCATGACTGCACAGGCCGGGACGGCGATGCAGTGTTCATGCCCGGGAAGGCGGAGCCATGGCAAGGGCGACGGACTCGTTCCCCAGTCGGGCGGAGGCGGTGCCTCGGCGACGGGGCTGCGCTCGTGCACGGCGGAGCAGAGAGGGGCGGCATCTCAGTGAGAGGGCCTTGAGGGCGATTCAGGAACGTTTGGGGCGTTCTGCGCGGCGCGCGTCTTTTGCCGGGCCTTGTGCCTTGCGCGGCTTTCGCGCCAGATAGGCGCCTTTCAGGGCGTTTTTTCTCCCGCTTTGGCCGGGCGCGCGGCGCAAAAGGGCAAAGTGCGGGGCACACTTTGCGTTCATAAAATTAAACACAATGAATTTCAATAAGTTATCAATATCAACGTTGACACTCTCCGCACGTGAATGCTATGCAGGACAAAAGGGGCTCAGGCCCCATGTATTACGATGGAAACGGAGTTGTCATGGCCACCGCGATGAATGAACTGGAGAAGATCACGCTGCATCTGGAAAATGGAGCCGGTCTCATATTTTACGGACGTCTGTTTTCCGAGGCCGTGTGGTACGATGAATACAGCGGTGTGCTGACGCATCAGAAACTCTACGTCACCGACCAGAACGAACAGGTGTACGTCATTCAGAAGGGCAGTGGAGAGAGGAGCGTGTGCCGGGCCTATCGCATATCGGTTCACGGCGAGCGCTGCGTCATTTACAACGGACGCTATTCCATGGAGATTCCTCTCGATCTGCTTCTGCTTGCCGTGCGCACCCTGTGCGGCGTCGAGGACGGCATGGCTCTGGAACAGGCGGAAGAGATTCTTCGCGCCGCCAACTGCTGAACCCAGGATCGGCCTCTGCCCGCGTGGGCGTCGTGGGCGACCTCGCCGCGGGCCGCCTTTTTCATTTTGAACACCGGAAAACACATATAAGGAAAACGCATGAACTGTCATGGATTCACCCTTGTGAGGGAAGAAGAGCTGCGCGAAGCCGGCGGACGCGTCCGCCTCTGGAAGCACGACGTCACCGGCGCGGAGCTTTTGTCCATCTGCAATGACGATGAAAACAAGTCCTTCGGCGTCAGCTTCCGCACGCCGCCCAGGGATTCCACGGGCGTGGCCCATATTCTCGAACATTCCGTGCTCTGCGGTTCGGACAAGTATCCCGTGAAGGAACCCTTCGTGGAACTGCTCAAGAGCTCGCTTCAGACATTTCTCAACGCGCTCACCTTCCCGGACAAGACCTGCTATCCCGTGGCGAGCTGCAACCTTCAGGACTTCTACAACCTCGTGGATGTGTATCTCGACGCGGTGTTTCATCCGCGCATCGACGAGAACGTGCTGCGTCAGGAAGGCTGGCACATCGAGGCCGACGCTCCCGACGGCCCCTGGCAGTTCAAGGGCGTAGTGTTCAACGAAATGAAGGGCGTGTATTCCTCGCCCGATTCCGTGCTCATGGAGGAATGTCAGCACGCCGTGTTCCCGGACATGCTTTACAGCCTCGATTCCGGCGGCGATCCTGCGGTGATTCCCTCTCTCACCTTTGAGGCCTTCCGCGAGTTCCACGCAAGCTACTATCATCCTTCCAACGCGCGTTTCTTCTTCTGGGGCGACGACCCTGAAGATGCGCGTCTGGCCCGCCTAGCCGACGTGCTCGCGCCCTATCGGAAGCGCGAAGTGCGCTCCGAAGTGCCGCTTCAGCCGCGGCTTTCTTCGCCGCGTCATCTTGAGATTCCCTATGCCGCCTCCGAGGGCGAGGACGCCGACAAGGCGCACGTGGCCGTGAACTGGCTGCTGTGCGAGTCGAAGGAAACCGAGGAGATGTTCGTGCTCAACATGCTTGAGCACGTCATTGCCGGGCTTCCCGGTTCGCCGCTGCGCAAGGCGCTCATGGATTCCGGGCTCGGCGAGGACATTTCCGGCTGCGGTCTGGAAGGCGATCTTCGCCAGGCCTATTTCTCCATGGGACTGCGTTCCATTGATCCGAAGAACGCCGCCGAGGTGGAACGCCTCATGATGGACACGCTGGCCGATCTTGCGGAACACGGCGTGCCCGAACCCGCCGTGGAGGCCGCGCTCAATTCTCTGGAATTCATGCTGCGCGAAAACAACACCGGCTCGTTCCCGAGAGGTCTTGCCGCCATGTTCCGCAGCCTGTCCGACTGGCTGTACGACGGCGACGCCTTTGCGCCGCTCGCCTGGGAAAAGCCGCTCGCGTCCATCAAGAGCCGTCTTGCCTCCGGCGAAAAGGTGTTTGAAAACGCCATCCGTCGCTGGTTCCTCGACAATCCTCATCGCGTGACGGTGCTGCTCGTGCCCGACGCCGGTCTTGCCGCCGCGCGTCAGAGCGCCGAAGACGCGCGTCTTGCCGCCATCCGCGAGGGCATGAGCGAAAAGGAGCGCGAAGAGGTGGTCGGCATTGCCGCGGCGCTGCGTCTTGCCCAGCAGACGCCCGACTCTCAGGAGGCGCTCGATACCGTGCCGAGCCTCGGCAAGCAGGATCTGCCCGTGCAGAACGCGGTCATTCCCTGCAAGGTGGATCGGGAAAACTCTCTTGACGTGGTGACGCACGAGCTCGACACCCTGGGCATTCTCTACGCCGGACTGTCCTTTGATCTTTCGGGCGTGCCTTCGCGTCTTCTGCCGCTCGTGCCGCTGTACGCCCGCGCGCTGACCGAGCTCGGCACGAAGCGCAGCGACTACGTGCAGCTCGGCTTTGAAATTTCGGCGCATACCGGCAGCCTCGGCGCGGGAGCCGTGGTGCTGGCGCGCGTGGCCGACGCTTCGCCGGTGTGCCTGCTCACGCTGTCCGGCAAATGCACGGCGGAAAAGGTGGAGCGCATGACCGCCCTCATGCGGGAAATTCTCACGGAGCCCGACTTCGACAACCGCGAGCGCTTCACGCAGATGGCGCTTGAGGAGAAGGCACGCATGGAGCAGGCCGCGGTGCCTGCGGGGCACACGCTGGTGAACACCCGTCTGAGCGGTCGCCTTTCTCTGGCCGGACGCATTTCCGAAGCCATGAACGGCGTGAGCGAACTTTTCTATGTGCGTGATCTTATTCACCGTCTGGATGCGGAATGGGAGCTTGTTCGCGCCGATCTTCTTGCGCTTCATGAGTGCATCGTGCGCCGGGGCGGCGTGAAGATCGACATGACGGCGGACGCCTCGCTTCTTGCCGCGGCGCGCGGCGCGCTGGAAGCGCTGGTTGCCGAACTGCCCGACCGCGAAGTGCCGGCGTGCGCGCCGGAATTCGACGCGCTGCCCGGAGCCGAGCTTCTGAGCATTCCCGCGCAGGTCAACTACGTGGGACTCGGCCTGAATCTGAAGGAGGTCGGCTACCGTTACAGCGGAGCGCAGGCGGTGATTCTGCGTCATCTGCGCATGGGCTACCTGTGGGACCGCGTGCGCGTGCAGGGCGGAGCCTACGGCTGCTTTGCCCGCTACGGCCGCGCCACGGGCGCGTTCACCTTTGCCTCCTACCGCGATCCCAATGTGGAGAACACGCTGCGCGTGTATCGCGAAACGGCGGATTATCTGGGCAATCTGCGTCTTTCCGACGCGGACGTCACCCGCGCGGTGGTGGGAGCCATCGGCGACGTGGACGCCTACATGCTGCCCGGAGCGAAGGGCGCAACCGCGTTTTCCCGGTACATGACCGGAGAGACGAACGAGGAGCGTCAGCGCATCCGCGAGGAAATTCTTGCCACGCGGCTGTCCGATTTTCATGATTTCGCGCCGTACCTGGCCGCGGCTCTGAAGAAGGCCGTGCCCTGCGTGCTCGGCGGAGCCGACGCCGAGGCCGTGGCCGGAGCCGAAGGCTGGACCGTGACCCGTGTGCTCTAGGACGCGACAAGAAAAAGGACATGCCATGAAAAATGAAAAGTCCCGCGGCACCATGCTTGTGAGTTCCGCGGTCATTCTGTGTGCGGTGACGTTTGTCGCCGGTTTTGCCTGCGGAAACATGGTGGCGGAGCACAGGGCCGTGAGCCGGAGCGTGACGGCGGCTTCCGCGCCCGCGCCTGCCCCCGAGGCCGCTCCCGCCGCGCCTGCCTCGACCAATGCCTCAACGGCCGAGGCGCAGGCCCAGCACATCGGTCATCTGCGCGACGAGGCCCGTCAGAATCCCGACAGCGCCGATGCCTGGACCAAGCTCGGCAACGCCTGCTTCGACGCGGGCGATGCCGACGGGGCCATTGAAGCCTATCAGGAGTCGCTGCGTCTTGAGCCGGGCAATGCCGACGTGCGCACCGACATGGGCAGCATGTACCGCATGAAGGGCGAGCCCGCCCGCGCCGTGGAATGCTACGATCAGGCGCTCAAGGATCATCCCGGCCACCGGAACGCCATATTCAACAAGGGCGTGACCATGATGCTCGATCTGGAGCAGCCGGAGCAGGCCGTGGAGTTCTGGCAGTCCGTGCTGCGGGAGTATCCCGGACTCACGCTGTCGAGCGGCGCGGAGCTGAGCAGAATCATGCCGGAAATCGTGGTGGACGCCGCGCTTCAGCTTGAGGCGCACGGCCGGAAGGTGGTGGCGCTGCGCGCCTACGAGCAGGCGCTGAAGCTGGATCCTTCCTTTGCGCCCGCGCTGGTTCACGGCGCGTGGCTCATGGAAGGCATGGGCCGCGCCGCCGACGCGCAGCCTCTGTGGAAGCGCGTGCTTGAACGTTATCCCGACGCCACCGATCCTGCGGGCAAGCCTGTTCGAGACCACATCACGAAGTAATCATACGGGATTGTCATGTTTCGGTTTTTGTTTTCTCATATCCGCGTCGCAGCGGTGCCGGCGGCGTTGTGGATGATTCTCTGTCTGCCTTTTCCGCTGCTTGCCGAAACGGAGCAGGAAGGGGCCGTCATTGCCGATCCCGCGCCTGCCGTGGTGGTTCCCGAGCCTGTGACCATTCGGGCGGAACCGCAGCCCTTGTCGCCGCCGCCGGCGGAGAAGCGCTCTTCCGCCGTGCGGATAGGGGTGCGCTCTTCGCTGTCCATGCTGCTGGACAAAAGCGGCACGCTCGATCAGAGCGCCGCGGCGGCCCGTCTGAACGAGTTTTCGCCCTACGCCGTGAGCGTGCTTTCCCGCGAGACGGGCGCGCTGTGGCTGCATCTCGATCTTGCGGACGTGAAGGATTCTGCGCCGCACACGCTCTGGCTCAATCTGGGCTCGCAGATACCCGCGGGGGTGTCGACCTGGATTTCCGCCGACGGCAGAACGTGGCAGAGCGTGCAGGCCGAGTCCTTCGGCGTGTACGATCTCTTGTCCGCCGGGCGTCAGGGGCAGGTGCTGCTGCGCCTGAACGGTCTGCCGGGTCTGTGGTTTTCTCCGGCACTGTGTTCTCCGCACGCCGTCATGGATTCGCCGGAAAGGCTGGGGCATCTGTTTTCTCTGGCCGCGCTGGCGCTTCTGGGATTTCTCTGTCTGCTGCTCAGCGTGACGGAGCGCGGCGAGGGCCGTTTCTGGACGGGCGTGCTCGCCTTTGCCGCCATGGCGCAGATAGGCTGGGGCGTGCCCGCCACGCCTTCGGGCAGCGTGGGCACGTGGTCGTTTCCCGGCATGTTTGCGGCGGGCGTGGCGCTGTTCATGCTGCCGCACGCGGGGCGCGTTCTCATGCGCACGCGCGTGGCTTCGCCGTTTGTGGATACGCTTTTTCTGCTGTTTGCGCTGCCCGGCGCGTGTGCGGCCATCGTGCCGCTGCTGCCGGGCATGGCCTGGACGGCAAGACTGCTGCCTCTGTGGCCGCTGGCCGCGCTGCTGTGCCTGTTCCCTGCCGTGGTGCTGATGTTCCGCGGAGTGCAGGGCGGCGGACCGTTCACGCTGGCCTGCCTGTCCATGGGCGGCGGCGCGGTGGTTTCGCTGTGGGGCCTGCTGCATGGTCTGGAAAGTCCCTGGTGGGGACTGGCCGTGCAGGCGGGCGAGGCCGCGGGACTGCTGTTTCTGGCTTCTGCCGCGCCGCATCGCGACGCGCCCGCGCCGGAGCCGGAACTTTCGCTGGACGCCTCTCCGCGCCGCAGCGGCGAGACGCGCGCCAACACCTACAAGGACAACAGTCTTGCGGCGCTGCGCCGCGCCTTCCGGGGCACGGTGGAGGATCTTTTCGACGAGGCCTGCCGTCTGGATCTTGCCCTCTCCCGCGCCGGGGTGGACAAGAAGGACAAGGTGGACATCATGACCCATGCCGACGCCATGACGGCCGCCGCGCGCAGACTTTCGGAAAGCGCGCTGGATCTTCCTTCCGCGGCCGCGCTGCCGGAGGCGTCGAGTCAGGTGTTCGAGCTGCGGCAGGTCATTCAGAAGGTGTTTGCCTCGGTGTTCGACGAGGCGGAGAAAAAGGGCCTCGGTCTGGCCTGGTACGTGGCTCCGCAGATAGGGCAGAAGTTCCGGGGCGACGCCGCGCGTCTGACTTCTCTGCTCACGCTGCTCCTCGCGGATGCGGTTCGGGCTTCGTCGCACGGCGCGGTCAGTCTGCACGTGCGCCGCAGCGCCGAGAGCACGCATCCCGGTCACCTGCAGTTCACCGTTTCGGACAACGGCGAGGCGGCTCCGCCCCGCGGCAGACAGAGCGCGCTGCTTGCCCGCGCCTGGGAGCTGGCTTCCGCCCACGGCGGCGATCTGTTCGTCGACAGCACGCCGCAGGGCATGGAACTTTCCTTCAGCATGGAATGCACGGCCATGGAGAGCGACGGCGTGACCGAACGCTCCATGCCGCCCGCCGAGGGCAGGGCGCCTGCGGAAGGCAAAATCGTCATTCTGGCCTCGCCCGACGGCCTGAGCCGTCAGCTGTACGCGCACTATCTGTCCGACATGGGCTGCGCGATCTGGGAAGCCCGGGACGCCGAAGAGGCGGCGGCGCTCTACGCGGCCTCGCCCGCCTCGCTGGTGTTGTTCGACGGCGCGCTCGGCGAGGAAGACATGGTGCAGGGCCTTGCGGCCATCCGCATGTTCGAGGGTGAGCAGTCGCTGCCTGCGGCCCCGTTCCTTCTGCTGGCCCGCGACGACATGCAGGCCGAGCGCATGGCCAAGGCCGGCTGCGACGAATCGCTGCTGCTGCCCGTGGTGCGCAAGGATCTGCGGGCCATGACGCGCTGGATCCTTTCGCCGACTTCCGCGCGGCCGGTGCTGAGCACGCAGCGCGTCACGCTGGCGGCGGTGCTGGCGGGCGCGCATTCCGGCTCCGGGCGCATGCAGCCCAAGGCAGTGCGCCGCGCTCCTTCGCCTGCCGCGACCGCGCAGAGCGCGCCGAAGCCGGGCGAATCGACGACGGAAGCGGAAAAGAGGCCGGTTGAAGCGCAGGAGCACGCCCAGGTTCAGGAGGCCTCTGTTTCCGAAAAGCCGGAAAAGAAAAGCTGGCTCTCGTCGCTGTTCCACGGTCGCGACCGCGCGGAAAAACCGCTGGAAGTGAAGGGCGCGCCTTTGCCGGAAAACGGGCCGACAACTCCTGAGGTCGGGACGGATTCCGGAACGGCCATGCAGGCAAAGGGCGCGGAAGACGCGCGGCCTGAGGGCACTGTGAGGCCCGAACACTCTGCCGAAGCGGAGGTCGAGGTGGTGGAACTGCTGGCCGAAGAGGTGCTGGTTGATGAGAGCGACGTGCATGAGCTGCGAGTTGAGGACAGAGTGCCGGGCGAAAACGAGACGGCGGAGTTCATCGAACTCGACGCCTCTCTGATCAGCGCCGAAGGCGATGCGCCCGAGGCGGTCGCGGAGCCTTCCGAAAAGGCGGATTGCGAAGCGCAAGAGGCTCGCGGCGGGGCAGAGATGGCCGCGCCGAGCGCCGTTGACGCAGCGGCCCTGCCGCCGGACGACGCGGCGAGGTCCGGCGAGGTCGCGCCTTCGGATGAGGACGCGGAGCTCGTGACGGCGCCTGCGGAAGTCATCAGCGCCGGATTGAACCGTATTTCCGACGCGCTTCTTCACGGCGACGTGCAGGCCATCCGCAGCGGCTCCCGGGAGCTTTCCGTCGTTGCCGACAGATACGGCATGCACACGCTGGCCGACATGGCCCGTTGTTTCCGGGCGGCGTGGGAAGAAGGCGATGTGGAGGCTGCCGCGCAGATTGTGGAAGAGATGCGCGCCGAGGCCGCCCGACTGTGAAACCGGGGAATGGCAGGTTTTTTTTCGAGCCTCAGAGCTTGCAACTTTGAAAGAAAGCACTTATGTTAAATTCATGTTTGGGCGGCATTCCGCCTCGGACACTGAAACACAGGAGGCAATATGCCAAAGCTGCAGAAGATCATATGTGCGCTGGACCTTTCCGAGCACAGCAAGACAGTGGCAGAATACGCCTGCATGCTGGCCAAGGCCATGCATGCCAGCATCGTGGCAGTGTATGCGGCCCCTACGCTGACCCAGTACACGGGTTTCCATGTTCCGCCGAACACCATCGACAGCTTTGTCGGTGAGATCGTTTCCGGTGCGGAAAAGGCCATGACGCAGTTCGTGTCTGAAAACTTTGAAGGCGTGGAAACCAAGGCCGAGGTCGTGGTTGGCTACGCTGCCGAAGAAATTCTTGAAATCGCGGCCAAGGAAGACGCCGACCTCATCGTCATGGGCACCCATGGACGCAAGGGCATCGACCGTATCCTGTTCGGCTCCGTGGCCGAGCGCGTCGTGAAGAATTCCCACGTGCCGGTTCTGACCATTCGTCCTTCCGACAACTACACCGGCGGCGCGATGTACAAGGATTAACGCTTACGCATGAACATAAACAGGGCTTTCCTTTTTCGGCTTTGTCCGGGAGAGGGAAGCCCTTTTTGTTGCTCTTTTCCTGTTTTGGAGCCATGCTCGGCCTGCGGGAACGCTTCCCGGCCGCGCGGACGCTGAGCGACGGCGTCAAAGCCGCCTCGTCTGCCTTTCCGGCTCGCCGGAAAGAAGCAAAGCTTGCGCGCAGTCCGCGGGCAGGGCGCAGGACGCCTGAACCCGCCGGATACCCGGCCTGACGCCCGCCGCGGGCGGCATGTCCGCAGAAAGGATGCGCAGGCGCTTTTGCCGGGAGGCCGCGGTCTTTCGGACGGCGCAGGTCTCCGGCTTCGGACGGCGTTCCGGCACGCCTTGTCCGCGCCTCTTCGCTTCGGCGAAAAACGGCTGCGCTTTTGCCTGCCGGAGTTTTTCGGCCGCCCGGTCTGCCCGGGCGCTCGATCTGCCCCGATGTTCGGAGAGTTTCGCGTAAAGCGCCGCTCTCTGCCGGGCCGCCTGCCGTTTTGGTTGAGGCCGCGCGTTTTTTGCGTCGGAGTCCGCAGTTTCTCCGACGTCCGGCGCGAGGCAAACGCTGTTTCATCTGCACGAGGCGGCGTCCGCCTTTTCATCATCTGCACCTTGTTTGATCCGAGGATTCGCCATGACACTTCCCTTCACCTCATTCAACGACGTCCGCCCCGAAGTGGCGACGTTTGAATCCTACGAGCCCGGGCTCAGCATTGCGGAAATCGCCGAGCGCTACGGGCTTTCCCGCGTCGTCAAAATGGCCAGCAACGAAAACCCGCTGGGCGTGTCGCCCCGTGTGCGCAAGGTCATTGCAGATTGCGCCGGAGAGGCCTTCCGCTATCCGCAGTCGGGCAACCCGAGGCTGGTGAAGGCGCTGGCTTCCTTCTACGGCGTGTATTCGAAGCGCATCTTCGTGGGCAACGGCTCCGACGAAGTCATCGACCTTTTGTTCCGCGTGCGCGCCGTGCCCGGCGTTCACAACGCCGTGGCCTTCCGTCCCTGCTTCGGCCTGTATCCCACACAGGCGAAGATGGCCGGCGTGGAGCTGCGTCAGGCTCCGCTGAATCCCGACTTCTCCTTCAATTTCGACGGTCTGCTCAAACTGGTGGATGAAAACACTACGCTCGTCATCATCACGTCGCCCGACAATCCTTCCGGCCGCGTCGCCTCGCCGGACGATCTCGAAGCACTGGCCCGCGCGCTGCCTCCGGCCTGCCTGCTCGTGGTGGACGAAGCCTACATCGAATTCGCCGGTTCCGAGCATTCCGTGCTGTCGCGGCTCGACCGCATGCCCAACGTGGCTGTCATGCGCACCTTCTCCAAGGTGTACGGTCTGGCCGGCCTGCGCATCGGCTACGCCATTCTGCCCCCGGCCATTGCCGACTACATGTGGCGCGTGCGTCTGCCGTTCTCGCTGAACATTCTGGCCGAAGAAGCCGCCCTGGCCGCCCTGGCCGACGAATCCTTCCGCGAGCGCACCGAAGAGCTCGTGAAGCGCGGCCGCGCGCGCCTTACCCGCGAGCTGCGCGCCATGGGCTGCGACGTGACGCCGAGCCTGTCGAACTTCATCATGTTCCGTCTGCCGGAAGGCTCCATGGACGCAAAGGCTCTGCACGGCGAGCTTTTGAAGCGCGGCGTCATCATCCGCGCGCTCGGCAGCTATCATCTGCCCGACCGCCTGCGCGTGAGCGTGGGCACCGACGAGGAGAACGAGCTGTTCCTGTCTCTCATGCACGACATTCTGGGGGTCTGAGATGACCGTATCGTTCGGCGTCATCACCATGGACGGCCCCGCCGGGGTGGGCAAGAGCACGCTGGCCCGCAGGCTGGCGGCAACGCTCGGCATAGCGTATCTCGACACCGGAGCCATGTACCGCACGCTGGGACTGCGCCTCGGCGCGGCGGCCGCGGACATGGACGAGCAGCGCCTGCGCGCCAAATGCCGCGAGTATCGTTTTTCGCTGGAAGCGCGGGGCGACTCCGCTCCGGTGCTCTGCTGCAACGGGGAGCCCGTGGGGCAGGAGATACGCACGGAGCGGGCCGGACGCCTGGCCTCGCTGGTGGCGCGTCTGCCCGTGCTGCGCGAGGAGCTTCAGCGGGCGCAGCGCGCGCTCGGCGAAGGGTGTTCGCTGGTGGCCGAAGGCCGCGACATGGGAACCCGCGTGTTTCCCGGAGCCAGACACAAGTTTTTTCTGGACGCCAGACCCGAAGTGCGGGCCCGTCGCCGCTACCTGGAGCTTGAGGCACGCGGCGCGCTGAACGGCGCCACGCTGGAAGAAATTCAGCGCGGCATCGAGGAGCGCGACGCCCAGGACAGAGGCCGGGCTGTGGATCCTCTGCGTCCGGCCGAGGATGCAATCATCGTCGATACTTCCGATCTTGATCTCGACGGCGTGCTGCGCGTGATTCTGAACGCCGTGGAGGCCGGAGGCGTGGAAGAAAAAACGCGCGTGGTCTGCGCGCGGGCCTTCGCCTCGTTTGCCGGGCCTCTGCCGGAGAGCCTGCGCGGTGCGGCGGGTGAGAATGCGCTTGAGCAGGCCCGCAGAGACGGCCTTGCCGCGGCCGAAGCCCTGGCGGCGGGGCGCAGGCTTTCCTGCCGGGTCACGCTTTCCTGCCGCGCGGAAGAAGGGCGTCTCGTGGCGGAAGCCAGTGCGGAAGACGGCCCCGCGGCCGGAGTGCTGGCGCTTTCCGCCGCGCAGTGCGCCGCGGCATCCATGGCCGACGCGCTGCCCGGCAGGGCGTCCATTCAGGCGGAAATCGTCGGCTGATGTCTTTTCCGGCATCCCACTCGGAGCGCGTATGAACGAAAAAAGCGTTTCGGCGTCCCCGCTGCCGTCCGGGCGGACGGAAACGGTGTACGCCGGCTGCAAGATCAATCTTTTTCTTTTCATCACGGGAAGACTGCCGAACGGCTATCACGAACTGCGCACGCTGTTTGTTCCGGCGTCTGAACCGCGGGACGAGCTGACCTTCTCCTTGGCGCAGCGGGAGCGCGGCATCCGCGTGACATGCGACAAGGAAGGCATCGCCCCGGAGCGCAACACGCTCACGCGAGCCTATGAGCTCTACGCCGAGGCCACGGGCTTTGCGCCCGCCGTGGACGTGGAACTGCGCAAGGGCGTTCCGCACGGGGCGGGGCTCGGCGGCGGCAGTTCCGACGCCGCGCAGGTGCTGCTCTGGCTCCAGCGCCGCGCCCCGAAGCCTCTGCCTGAGGAGACGCTTTGCGCGCTGGCCGCCCGCGTGGGCGCGGACGTGCCGTTCTTTCTTCTGAACCGCCCCTGCCTTGCCGAAGGCATAGGAGAGCGGCTTTCTGAAACGGAAAGCGGCGTGGAAGGATGGAGCTGCGTGCTCGTCTGCCCGCAGGTTCGGGTGAACACGGCCTGGGCCTATGCGGCCTGGGATGCAGAAAGAGCGTCATTTTCCTTGACAGAGAAAACGAAGGCAGATAAAAATAACCGTTCAAGTTGCCAGTCATTCTATGGCATGAACGACTTTGAGCCCGTAGTATTCGCGGCTCATCCCTCCCTTGCGGCGCTGAAGGCGCAGCTTGTGGAAGGCGGAGCGGACATTGCGGGCATGAGCGGAAGCGGTTCGGCACTGTTCGGGCTTTTTCGCGATTCCGGGCGCGCGGCGCAGGCCGCATCGGCGCTTCGGAAGCTGAAAGAGTCCGCAGAAGTGTTCGGCCCTTTCCTTGTTTGAGTCGCCGTGCCGGGCTGGTTGTGGTGGGGTGTCGCCAAGCGGTAAGGCAGCGGGTTTTGGGTCCGCTATTCGCAGGTTCAAGTCCTGCCGCCCCAGCCATTTTGTCGTTGTGTTCCGGCTTCGCCTGGTGGCGTCGCCGCCTCTGCATCTCGGGATACTTTACTCAGGAAGGCATGTTCCTATGTACGGCGACCTTAAAATTCTCACGGGTACGGCCAATCCGCAGCTGGCCATGGATATCTGCGATCACCTCGGTTGTTCCCTCACGCCTGCGCTCTGCACCACGTTCAGCGACGGAGAGCTGCGTGTGGAAATCGGCGCCAGCGTGCGCGGACACGACGTGTTCGTCATCCAGTCCACCTGCTCCCCGGCCAACCAGTCCCTTATGGAACTGTGCCTCATCCTCGACGCTCTGAAGCGCGCCAGCGCCGGCCGCATCACCGCCGTCATTCCGTATTTCGGCTATGCCCGTCAGGACCGCAAGGTCAGCCCCCGTGCGCCCATCAGCGCCAAGCTCGTTTCCGACTTTCTCACCGTGGCCGGCGCTCAGCGCATCGTCACGGTCGATCTGCACGCCGGTCAGATCCAGGGCTTCTTCAACTGCCCTGTGGACAACCTGTACGCCCGCCCCGTGCTGCTGAAAAAACTCAGCGCGCTTTCCGGCGACATCGTCATGGTTTCTCCCGACGCCGGCGGCGTGGAACGCGCCCGTTCCTTCGCCAAGAAGATGGACGCCAGCCTGGCCGTCATCGACAAGCGCCGCGATCGTCCCAACCAGGTGGCGGAAATGCACATCGTGGGCGACGTTGCCGGCAAGACCGCCGTGCTCGTGGACGACATGATCGACACCGCGGGCACCATCTGCACGGCTGCCAACATTCTCATGGAAGGCGGCGCCAAGGAAGTTTACGCCTGTGCCACGCACGCCGTGCTTTCCGGCCCCGCCTGCGAACGTCTCAATGACTCCCCCTTCAAGGAAGTCATCGTGACCGACACCATTCCGCTCGGCGACCATGCCGCCCAGTGCGAAAAGCTCCGTGTGGCTTCCGTTGCCGGAGTTCTGGCCAAGAGTATCCGCAATATTCACGACGGTTCTTCTGTTAGCGCCCTGTTCTGATCAGGGTATTGAAGACGATATATCGCGCCGCGCCCCGTTCGACGGGAGACGGCCCATAAGGAGAAAGCATCATGTCCGAACTGAAAACTCTTTCTGTGAAGAAGCGTACCGCTTTCGGCAAAGGCGCCAACCGCCGCCTGCGTACCGAAAATCTGGTGCCCGGCGTGTACTACACTGCCGACGGTCAGAATATCGCCGTTCAGATGGCTGAACTGCCCCTTACCAAGATCTACGAACAGGTCGGCCGCACCAACGTCTTCCAGCTCGAAATCGAAGACGAAAACGGTGCCAAGACCCTGCATCCCGTGTTCGTGTGGGACGCTCAGTACTCCCCTGTGAAGAACACCTTCACCCACATCGACTTCTTCGGCGTGGACCTCGACAAGGAAATCAAGGTCAAGGTGCAGGTCGAATACGTCGGCACCCCCAAGGGCGTGAAGATGGGCGGCACCCTGGAAACCTACCGCGACGAAGTGGTGCTTTCCGCCAAGCCCGCCGATATGCCCCGCAAGGTCAATCTCGATGTCTCCGGTCTGGAAATCAACCAGAGCATCCGCGTTTCCAACATGCCTCTGCCTGAAGGCGTGAAGGCCGTGTACAAGTCCGACTTCACCATGGCCGCCGTCTTCATGGAAGGCGCCGACGACGCTCCCGCCGCCGAATAAGGCGCAAGAGCATTCCGAGCATTCGGGCCGGGACAGTTTTCTGCCCCGGCCTTTTTTTATCCAGGTGAGACATGATTTCTTCTTCGGATTCATCCGTCACGGCGCTGGGCATCGACCCCGGCTCCAACATCACGGGCTGGGGCGTGGTGCGCGAGTCTTCCGGCAGGCTGGAACTGGTGGCCAACGGCGTTCTGCGCGTGAAGGGCAGTTCCTTTTCCGAGCGGCTGGCCTTCATTTTTCACGGCCTGCACGACATCATTGAGGAATATCGGCCGCAGGAGGCGGGCGTGGAACAGGTGTTCACCGCAAAGAACATCATGTCCGCCATCAAGCTGGCGCAGGCGCGCGGAGCCGCCGTTGCGGCGTGCGCGTCCTTCCATCTTCCCGTGCAGGACTATGAGCCCACGCTCGTGAAAAAGACGCTGGCGGGCACGGGGCGCGCCGAAAAGGAACAGGTGGCCTTCATGGTGGCCAGGCTGCTGGGCCGCACGCACATCGAGGGCCCTCTGGACACCACCGACGCCCTGGCCATTGCGGTATGTCATCTCACGCTGCGCCGCTTCCGCAGGCTGGAAAGCCTGGTATGAACGGGAAGTGCCGTTTTTTTGTACGCGCCTCTCCCGCATCGCTGCGAAACCGTGCCGCCGAAAGAAAATATTGGAAAAATTTTTTCTGCCGCAAAAAATGTTTTGCTGGCGGCAGGTTAGCTCTCTTTTTTCAAGATGTCGCGCCGGGCGCCCCCTCCTGAGTCCCGAAGGTCGGGCTTCTTTTTGAGGGAAAAGGGGCGCAGAGGCCCTGCCCTCGGCGGGAAAGCGCGCTGTGCGCGTGTTTTTTTGAGCTGCGAGGAGGGGATTTTCGGCGGTGATGTTCAAATTTTTTTTGCTCGCCCGCCGCACGGCGGCATTCGGGAAAAAGATCTGTTCAAAAAAGAATACGGATTTTCGCCCCTTCCGAAGGGAAAACAAAGGCGATGAAATTTTAATATATTGATTTTATTTGATAAGTGAAGATGATCTTCAATTTGGCATGGAATTTGCATGTTGATAGACATCATTCCTTTGAAACACCGATCAACACCACTCGCCCGTCGGCCTCCCTCTCCGGCGGGCTTTTTTTCGCCCCTGCGGGCTTGTCAATGACATAAAATGCGGGCACACTGCGCGCAAACCCTTTTGGAGGATAAGTTATGAGTCTTTGTCCCTGTGGCTCCGGCCTTGAGCTGGACGCCTGCTGCGGCCAGTATATCGACGGAAAGGCCAAGGCCCCCACGGCCGAAGCCCTCATGCGCGCCCGCTACACGGCGCATTGCCTGGGCAAGTATCAGTTCCTTACCGACACCACGCATCCCGAGTTCCGCGAAGACGCCTCTGCCGACGAAATCAAGGAATGGTCGTCCATGATGACCTGGGAAGGTCTCGACATCATTGAAACCGTGGAAGGCGGAGAAAACGATTCCACGGGCGAAGTGAAGTTCAGCGCCCACTACAGCGTGCAGAACGTGCCTCAGGAACTGCGCGAAGACGCCTTCTTCCGCAAGGAAGGCGACGAATGGTTCTACGTGGAAGGCAACGTGTACGCCAAGCAGCCCGTGCGCCGCGAGACCCCCAAGATCGGCCGCAACGATCCCTGCCCCTGCGGCAGCGGCAAGAAGTACAAGAAGTGCTGCATGCCCCGCTAGGGGAGAGCGGAAAGCCCTGATTTGCTCCGTTCGTCGGAGAAAGGACTTGCGTCCCGGCGCAAAACCCTGTACAAGGCTTTTCCAACGGTTCTTCTGTTCCGGCGCAAGGGATGAAAGATCGGAGAGGTTTTGCCCATCAGGCAAAAAGAATAGCCGGCAGGGCTTGTCATTTCCCCATATTTGTGGCAGGCTCCCTGAACAGAAGGAACGTCTTTTTTCCTTTTTTGTATGTATGTGAGTCTGCGCCTTACGCAGGCAATTTCCCCACAGTCCCAACATGTCCAAGGAGGACGCGCATGGCTGAAGTTTCTTTCCAGGGAAAGACCTTTGAAGTCGACGAAGACGGTTTCCTGCTTCGCTTCGAAGACTGGTGCCCTGAATGGCTGGAATACGTGAAGGAATCCGAAGGTATTCCGGAACTCACCGCCGATCATCATAAGGTTATCGATTTCCTGCAGGACTACTACAAGAAGAATGGTATCGCCCCCATGGTGCGTATCATGTCCAAGAACACCGGCTACAAGCTGAAGGAAATCTACGAACTGTTCCCCTCCGGCCCCGGCAAGGGCGCCTGCAAGATGGCCGGTCTGCCCAAGCCCACCGGCTGCGTGTAAGCCGTACGCTTCACGCTTTAGTCGCTTAGACGATTGCTTGAAAAGGCGAGAGAGTTTAACTCTTTCGCCTTTTTTCTACTTGCCTGTGGTAAAGCCCTCTGATAGAGATAGGACATCCGAGTTTGCCATAACATTTTTAAGTAATGGAGGATTCCATGAAAGTGTTTCGTAATGCGCTGGTTGCTGCGGCTCTGGTGATGGGGATTGCCTCTGCTGCCCAGGCCGCTGATATGGTCCGCAAGGTGGACAGCTTCGATCTGCTCGCCGACCAGTCCGGCTCCATGATGATGCAGGCTCCCGACCTCAAGATGACCAAGGCCGCTGCCGCCCAGCAGGTGCTCTCTGCTGTGAACGAAGCCATTCCGAACCTCGGATACAAGGCTTCCATGCACACTCTCGCTCCCGCCGGCAAGGTTGTTTCCTACGGCGACTGGGATCGTTCCGCCATGGGCGCCGGCATTGATTCCCTCAAGACCGAAGGCGTCATCTTCGGCCGTATGACCCCCATGGGCGACGGCTTCGCCGCCAACTCCGGCGACTATGCCACCATGGCTCGTCCTACCGCCATCGTGCTCGCTTCCGACGGCGCCAACAACACCGGCATTGATCCCGTTGCCGAAGCGGCCGCCATCTATCAGGCTCAGCCCGGCATCTGCTTTCATGTCATTTCCTTCGCCGACACTCCCGAAGGTCAGGCCGTGCTCGATAAGATCGCCGCTCTGAACTCCTGCTCCGTGTCCGTGAAGGGCTCCGACCTGCTGGCCGATCAGAACGCCGTGAACCAGTTCGTGGCCGACGTGTTCTACACCACCGGCTCAGCTCCCGTGGAAGAAGCCCTCGTGCTCCACGGCGTGAACTTCGCCTTCGACTCCTACGCTCTTGACGCCAAGGCTCAGGGCATCCTCGACGAAGCCGCCGTCGTGCTCAAGGAAAAGAACGTTCGCGTGACCCTCGAAGGCTGGACCGACTCCATCGGCACCGACGCCTACAACAAGAAGCTGTCTCAGAATCGCGCCAACGCGGTTAAGGCGTACCTTGTGGAACAGGGCGTGCCCGCTTCCAAGCTCACCGCCATCGGCATGGGCAAGTCCTTCAAGTACGACAACTCCACCGAAGAAGGCCGTTACCTGAACCGTCGCGTGGAAATTCTCTTCAACTAATCGCTGAATCAACATGACGAAGAGGCCCGGCATCTGCCGGGCCTCTCTCAATAGCGGAGTTTCATTGATGTTTCGTAAGTGTTGGATGGGTGTGCTGGTCTGCGGCCTTCTTCTTGCTTCGCCGTGCAGTTCCTTTGCCGTCAACGAATCCAAGATTCAGGCCGATCTGAACACGTTTGCCCGTCAGTACGTCAGCAGCGCCAACAAGCGCATGTCGGTCAATCGCGCGCGTCCTCAGATCATCAAGCGCGGCGCCATGTACGTGGCCACGTTTACGGAAATTGATCTGCAGACGATTACGACGCAGATGCGCAAGAGCAACAGCAAGCATTTTGACTATGTTGCCACGCTTTCCTACAACGAGCTCACCTTTGAAAGCGCGGGCAAGACCCGCAAGGAAGCCACCAGCGGTCAGTTCCGCTGCGTGAAGGTGCGCAAGCTTACCGAACTGCCCCGCTACGTGAAGGGCAAGTGGGAAAACTGATTCTCGTTCAGGAAAAGGGCCCCCTTTCGAGGGGGCTTTTTCTTTTTAAAAAACGGACGAAAGGGGCGATGAGACGGGAGCCAGGGAAAAGGCGCAGTCGCGCCGGGCAGGGCGTCGGAGTGGGGGATGCTTTCTGAAGGGCGGCGCTTGAACGATGTTGCGGAATGTGGCCCCTGCGCCGGAAGAGAGAAGGTGCGCCGGGATGCAGGAGCCGAGTCGGGATGCGGAACCTGCACCGGAACGCGGAACCTGGGCCGGGATACGAAAGCCGAGTCGGCGCGCAGAAGCCGGGCAGGCATGCGGACGCTGTGCAGGCGCGGAATCTGCGCGGGGAACGCGGAATCCGGAGCGTGCGCGAAGACGGGGCGGAGCTGCGGGGAGGATTCGGGAACAGACGGGCCGGAAAGCGCGTTTCCCGGCGCTGTGCGGGGCTTTTTGCCGGAATTTGGACGGGAAGGCGATCCGTCGCAAAAACGGCCTCTGCATCCGCGTTCAGGCGTTTTTCAGGCAGAGTAAGCACGAAGGGCGTCGTCCTTTCGGGAGACTGGCTCCGGGAGAGGGCTCCGCTTTGCGAAGAGAAACCGCCGAAGGAAGCAGCAAGGCGTTTTTTGCGCTCGGCTCAGGCGGGGAGTTGGGGCGCTCGGCGTTTGTTCAGCCGTCGCTTGTTCAGCGCTGAAAGCTGAGATTTGGCAGGCGGGCGTCGCCTTTTGCAAAAAGCGGCGGGCAGGAGACGCGGGGCGGTCGGAGGGCGGAGCCGTTCGCGAGGGCAGAAGGCAAAGGCGTGGGGCAGAGCGTGCCGTTTTCTCGGACGGCAGGGGAGAGGGGCAACGATGCCCTATGTTTTCGTACCTCATCTTTCGGACAGCGGAGCGCTGCCTTTTCGCGGAACGGCGTGCGGAGGCCGGAACGGGTACGGCCTCTCTGAGCATGTGAGTGCAGAGAGGGGAGCGGGGCCACTTCCTCCAGTGACGCATCCGTCGAGGCAGGGCCGCGCTTTGGGTGAAGCGGAGGAGACGGCTCGCGCCTGCGGCAAACACTCCGACGCGCCGCGGGCTTGTCCGCGAGAGGCCGTCCTGAGCCTGCGGCGCTCCCTGGATGGACGATGGGGAGCGAGGGCCGTTGCGGGCGCTCGGCTGTGCCGGGCGGGGCCGCTTCGGTCAAATGATTTTCGGAAACGGGAAGGCCTTCGGGCGCGGCGGCGCGGAAGGCGCGCCTTCCGGAACCGGGGCGCGCGCCGTGCGCCGGGCGCAAAAAAAGGCGGCGCATGATGCGCCGCCATGTCGGGCCCGGAGTCGACCCGACCCGGAACGCCGCGCAGCCGGATGTCCGGGGAGAGAGAAGGCGGCGTTCCGGAAGGAAAGGATCAGGCTTTCTTTTCGGGCAGGAAGGAGGCCAGAATGCCCAGAGCCAGGAAGCCGACCACCACGCTCAGCGAAATCATGGCGGGCAGATGAATCACGCCGGCCACGTCGAGCAGCATCTTGGCGCCGATGAAGGCCAGAATGGCGATGACGGACTTTTCCAGATGGCGCAGGTAGCGCTTGGCGGCGGCCAGCAGGAAGAACATGGACCGCAGGCCGAGAATGGCGAAGATGTTGCTGGTGTACACGATGAAGGGATCGGGCGTGATGGCGAGCACCGCGGGCACGGAGTCGAAGGCGAACATGATGTCGGAAATTTCGATGACCACCAGGCACAGGAACAGCGGCGTGGCTCTCCAGATGATCTTGCCCACAGGCTTTTCCGCCAGCTTGACGGTGCTGCCTTCCACGTGCTTCTTGGGAGCTTCCACGGCGTGGCCGTTTTCATCGGTGCGCACGAAGAAGTCGTGACCGTGCAGGTGCGTATAGACGGGAATGAACTTCTGCGTCCAGCGCACGGCCCAGTGCTGGGAATAGTCGATGTCTTCGTCGTGCTCCTTGCCGAGGGACTGGAACATCTTCCAGGCCGTCCAGAGCACGAACACGCCGAAGCCCGCCAGAGCGTAGGGGCCGAACATCTTGATGAGGGAGCTGCCCGCGGCCACGAAGAGCAGGCGCATGACCACCGCGCCCAGAATGCCGTAGAACAGCACGCGGTGCTGATAGGCGTCCTTGATGCCGAAGGACGTGAAGATGGCCATCATCACGAAGAGGTTGTCCACGGAAAGGGATTCTTCCAGCAGATAGCCGGCGATGAACAGCTGCATCTGCGAAGCGCCTTCGTTCCAGCCGATGTAGCCGGCAAAGGCGAAGGCGAGGGAAATCCATATCGCGGACCAGATGGCCGCATTGCGCGCGGTGACGGGCTTGTCGTCGTTGTGGGAGCGAAGATCGAGCCACATGCACGCGATGATCACCAGGGAGAAGACGCCCACCTCTACGAGAGAGTGTCCGAACATGTTGTATCCTCCAGAGTTTTCTTTCTGCCGGAAGATACAAAAAAGACCTTCCGGCAATATCACTATTGCCGCAAGGTCTCACTTATCAGACTCGTACGGGCTGACGGCAATGCCAGAAGCTCTCGCTCCATGCTGTTGACATTGCCCGGGACTCACGATCCCAGTTACTCCCCTTTGCGTCCCCTTCTCCTTACGAAATCTTTCACGCGCTGTCAAGAGGCGGACTCAGGCTCTTGTCTGACAGGCCCGCTGCGGCTACACTCCGCATCACATTTCATGCTTATTTCGAGGGATTCATGTCGTTTCACATCATCCGCGCGCGGCGCGCGCATCCGCAGCATCCTGTGCTTCTCCGGCTTACTTCCGGTTTCCGTCGTTTTCAATATCGCTGGTATCACCCCGACGAACCCTTGTTCGAGTCCCTGCGCGAGGGGCAGAATCCGCTTGCGCTCGTCATCGCCTGCTGCGATTCCCGGGTCGACCCCGTGCTGCTCACCGACTGTCGTCCGGGCGATCTCTTCGTGGTGCGCAACGTGGCCAATCTGGTGCCGCCCTATGCCCCGGACGGCGGAAGGCACGGCGTTTCCGCCGCGCTCGAATACGCGGTCAAGCACCTCAGGGTGCAGGACGTCATCATCATGGGGCACGCCTGCTGCGGCGGCATTCACGCGCTGGTGTCGGGCGGCGGCGATGAAAATCGCGACGAATTCATAGGCCCGTGGGTGGACGTGGCGCGTCACGCCCTGGAAAAGGTGGACGAAGCCATGCCCGGCGCGTGCGACGCCGACAGGGCCCGCGCCTGCGAACTGTGGAACGTGCGCCTTTCTCTGGACAACCTGATGACCTTTCCGTGGGTGAAAAGCGCGGTGGAGGAAGGCCGCCTTTCCCTGCACGGCTGGTATTTCGATCTGCAGAGCGGCGAGCTTCTGGAATACGACGCGGAACGTCAGGCCTTCCGTCCGCTGGTAGGGCATCCCCACGTGGGGAGAAATCCTGTATCTTCCCGCGGATGAACAGGAACATCATTGGCAATGGATTGTTTTCACAAGCGAAATTGCAGTCTTTCTTTCTCTTGTGACGCGCTTTGGGCATTGACGCGATGTCGATTTGCTTCTAAGGATAGTGGGAAAGGCTTTAGAACGTTTCACGACATCAGCATTCTTCTGCGCATCCGGACGTCAATGCCCGCCGCATCCGCCCGGATACGACGGCTGCGCCTGTCGCTTCGGCGCTGAAGCTGTTTCTCTACAAGCACAAGGAGGCATGGAGGTTTTATGCCCACGAAAATTCTGCATAAGGAAAAGCTGATTCCCGGGCGCACCAGCAAGCTCGTGCTGGACGCTCCGCAGATCGCCGCCACGGCCCGTCCGGGTCATTTCGTCATTCTCCGCGTGGATGAGAAGGGCGAGCGTTTCCCGCTGACCATTGCCGACACCGACAAGGAACACGGCACCATCACCATCGTGTATCTGGTGCTCGGCCGCTCCACCCAGATGCTTGAGGAACTCGAAGAAGGGCAGTACATCCACGACGTTTGCGGACCACTCGGCCGCGCGACCAACATTCAGCGTTTTGAAGCGCCGAAGAAGGTCATCTGCGTGGGCGGCGGCACGGGCGTGGCCGCCATGCATCACATTGCCAAGGGCCATCACGAGGCCGGCAACTACGTCATTGCCTGCATCGGCGCGCGCAACAAGGATCTTTTGCTCTTTGAAAAGGAACTCTCCCTGTTCTGCGACGAAGTGCTTGTTTCCACGGACGACGGTTCCGAAGGCCAGAAGGGCATCGTGACCGATCTTGTCCGCAACCGCCTTGACAGCGAGGGCGGCAACATCGCCGAAGTGGTGGCCGTGGGCCCGGTGCCCATGATGCAGGCCGTGGCTGAACTGACCCGTGGCTACAACGTGCCCACCACCGTGAGTCTCAACTCCCTCATGGTGGACGGACTCGGCATGTGCGGCGCCTGCCGCGTGACCGTGGGCGGCGAAATGAAGTTCACCTGCGTGGACGGTCCCGAATTCGACGGTCACAAGGTGGATTTTGCGGAACTGCGCAGCCGTCTCGGTTCGTTCCGTTCTCAGGAAGCCGTGGCCCGCGAGCATCATCGCTGCAACTGTTTTGAAAAGAAGGAGGCCTAGTCATGAGTCAGGAAGTCACCCGCGGGGCGAAGATTCCCCGTCATGATATGCCCTGCCAGGCTCCCGAGGAACGCATCAGAAATTTCAATGAAGTGGCCCTCGGCTACACCGCCGAGATGGCCCATGAAGAAGCCACCCGCTGCCTGCAGTGCAAGAAGCCCATGTGCCGCACCGGCTGCCCCGTGGACATCGCCATTCCCGACTTCATCGCCGAAGTGGTGAAGGGCGACATCGACGAAGCGAGCCGCATCATTCACAAGTCCAGCAGCCTGCCCGCCGTGTGCGGCCGCGTGTGCCCCCAGGAAAAGCAGTGCGAAGGCAAGTGCATTCTCGGCAAGAAGGGGCAGCCCGTGGCCATCGGCCGTCTGGAACGCTTCGTGGCCGACCACGCCTCCGCCGAAAAGGCTCCCGAAATCAAAAAGGTCGGTCGCCGCGTGGCGTGCATCGGTTCCGGCCCCTCGTCCGTCACCTGCGCGGGCTATCTGGCCCGTCTCGGCGTGGACGTCACCATGTTTGAAGGTCTGCACGAGGCCGGCGGCGTGCTCATTTACGGCATTCCGGCCTTCCGTCTGCCCAAGGACGTGGTGGCTCACGAACTCGACGCCCTGCGCGCCATGAACGTGGACATCCGCCTGAACTACGTGGGCGGCCGCACCGTCACCGTGGACGGTCTGCTCAAGCAGGGCTACGACGCCGTGTTCATCGGCGTGGGCGCGGGTCTGCCGCATTTTCTGGGCGTTCCCGGCGAAAACTGCATCGGCGTGTTCTCGGCCAACGAATACCTCACCCGCGTGAACCTGGGCCGCGCGCATTCCTTCCCGGCCTATGACACGCCCGTGGCTCCCGGCAAGCACGTCACCGTGTTCGGCGCGGGCAACGTGGCCATGGACGCCGCCCGCACCGCGCTGCGTCTCGGCGCGGAAAGCGTTCACATCGTGTACCGCCGCACCCGCGCGGAAATGCCCGCCCGCGGCGAGGAAATCGAACACGCGCTCGAAGAGGGCGTGAAGCTGCTGGAACTGGCCGCGCCCGTGCGCTTCATCACCGACGAGGAAAATCACCTCACCGGCGTGGAACTGCAGCGCATGGAACTCGGCGAGCCCGACGCTTCCGGCCGCCGCCGTCCCCGTCCCGTGGAAGGACAGAACTTCATTCAGGAAACCGACCTCGCCATCGTGGCGCTCGGCACGCGCTCCAATCCGCTCATGCTGGACTGCACGCCCGGCCTCAAGCTCACGGACCGCGGCTACATCGCCGTGGATGAGAACGGCGAAACCTCCATTCCCAACGTGTACGCCGGCGGCGACATCGTGACCGGCGCGGCCACCGTCATTCTGGCCATGGGCGCGGGCCGTCGCGCAGCCCAGAGCATTGCCCGCAAGATGGGTCTGGAATAGACTTCGACCACAACATGATGATCCGGGGCCGCTTTGCCGCAGGGCAGGGCGGCCCCGGCGCGTTGGAGCGTCGCAGCTCCGGGGGCGGAAGAGGGGAAACGAACCGGCGTCCGTTTTGCGGAGAGCCCGACGCTTTCGGCCGGCGTTCCGGGAAAGGCGGGGCGCAAAACTTTTTTGTATTGTTTTTCCGCTTCCCAGGCAGGGCGCAAAACGGCGCGCCGCGGCCGGATGCCGTTTTGCATTTTACGCGCGGGTCGAAAAAAAGAATATTAATCCGGATGGTTCGCCGTACCGAGACGGAGAGGGGCAGGGCGAAGTCTGCCTGAGCTGCGGCGCTTCCTTCCGGGGCGGACGGGGGCGCGGAAGCCTTGGCGGACAACGAAGCTTTCTTGACATGTCGCCCCCCTATCCTTCATAGTGACAAGGATTATATGTTTGATTCCCGTGCCGGCGGCAGGCGTCTTTTTAAGCGCGACCGGCAGGAACATGAGGCAGGCTGAGCATTCAGCCTTTTTTCTGTACCTTTTGCCCGAAAGGAGTCGCCATGCTTCGTCGTCTTCTGTGCGCTCTTCTGCTGCCCGCCCTGCTGTGCTCTTCCGCCATGGCCGCGGAAAAGCTCGTCGTCGCCACCAATCCCGAGTGGCCCCCCATGGAATTTCTTGACGACAACAAGAACATCATCGGCTATGACGTGGACATGTTCAAGGCCGTAGCCGCCGAGGTCGGCATGGAAGCCGAATTCAAAATGACCGCCTGGGACGGCATTTTCGCCGGCATCGCCGCGGGCAACTACGACGTCATCGCCTCCGCCGTGACCATCACGCCGGAACGCCAGCGTGCCTTTGCCTTTACCGTGCCCTACTACGACGTGCGGCAGATCGTCGTGCTGCGCAAGGGCGACTCCGCGTCGGGCTTTGCCGACCTCGCGGGCAAGGTGATCGGCGGCCAGATAGGCACCACCGGCATTTTCGTGGCGCAGAAGAGCGGCGTGAAGATGACCATCCGCGAATACGACAACGTGGGTCTTGCCATGCAGGATCTCATCAACTCCCGCATCGACGCCGTGGTCTGCGACTCTCCCGTGGCGCTGTACTACGCCAACCAGAAGGAAGGCTTTTCCGATCAGCTGACCGTGGCCTTCCGAACCGAAGCCACGGAATCCTTCGGCTTCGTGGTGAGCAAGAAGCGTCAGGATCTGGTGGAGCGCCTGAACAAGGGCATTGAAGCCGTGCGCGCCAAGGGCATTGAAGCCGAGATCATCCGCAAGTGGATGGGCGAATAGGTCGTCTCGCAGGAGACGTTCACTTTCAGTTCGGGATATTGTGAATCATGCGTGAGAATGAAGAAAACGGTCTTCCGGCGGGCATGGCCCCGGAGGGAAAGATAGAAGTTCCGGCGGGCGGCCTCGTGCTGCCCGATTCCGAGAAGGGGGGGATCATCAACGCATGGTCCCTGTCTCTGGTGGGCGCGGTGGCCGTGCTGACCGTGCTGTGTACGCTCTGGCCCGATCCGTATCTGGAAATCCTGCGTTTCCTGCCGGGCGGACTGGTCGTCACTTTTGAGGTGACCATTCTTTCCATCGTCTGCGCTATTCCTCTCGGACTCCTCACCGGCCTCGGCAGGCTTTCGCACAATCGCGTCATCAACCTGATCGCGTCCACGTATGTGGAAATCATTCGCGGCATTCCGCTGCTCGTGCAGATTTTCTACATCTACTATGCGCTCGCAAAGTTTTTGCAGGTGAGCGGACTCACCTCCGCCGTCATCGCCATCAGCTTCTGCTACGGCGCGTACATGGGCGAAGTGTTCAGGGCCGGCATCATGGCCGTGCCCAAGGGGCAGACCGAGGCTTCGCGTTCGCTGGGCTTCAACAAGGTGCAGACCATGATGTTCGTGGTGCTGCCGCAGGCGCTGCGCACCATCGTGCCGCCCGTGGGCAACGAATGCATAGCCATGCTCAAGGATACCTCGCTGGTTTCCGTCATGGCCATGCCCGACCTCATGCAGTTCGGCCGCAGCTTTGCCGCCAAAAGCTATCTGTACTTTGAGACCTACACCGTCATCGCGCTGATTTATCTCATCATCACGCTGCTGCTTTCCAAGGCGGTCAGCATTCTGGAATCCAGGCTGAACTACTATGACAAACGCAAATAATGCGGAGCCCATCATCCGCATCGAACACGTGTGGAAGTTCTTTGGCGAACTGCCCGCGCTCCAGGACGTCTCCCTGCACGTGTGGCAGGGCCAGCGCGTGGTCATCATCGGCCCGTCCGGTTCCGGCAAGTCCACCCTGCTGCGCTCCATCAACAGGCTTGAGGAGATAAACAGCGGACTCATCGCCGTGGACGGCATCGACGTCAACGATCCGAACAACGACATCAACAAGATACGGCAGAATCTGGGCATGGTGTTCCAGCAGTTCAATCTGTTCCCGCACAAGACCGTGCTGCAGAACCTCACCATGGCTCCGTGCAAGCTGCGCGGCATGCCCAGAAAGGACGCCGAGGAACTTGCGCTCTCGCTGCTCAACAAGGTGGGCATCAGCGACAAGGCGAACGTGTATCCCGCCATGCTCTCGGGCGGCCAGCAGCAGCGCGTGGCCATAGCCCGCGCGCTCGCCATGCAGCCGGAACTCATGCTCTTCGACGAACCTACCTCGGCGCTTGATCCCGAAATGGTGGGCGAAGTGCTGGACGTCATGGTGAACCTCGCCCGCGACGGCATGACCATGATATGCGTCACCCACGAAATGGGCTTTGCCCGCACCGTGGCCGACGTGGTGGTGTTCATGGACAAGGGGCAGATTCTTGAAGTGGGTTCGCCGGAAGACATCTTTGAACGTCCGCAGCATCCGCGCCTTCAGCAGTTTTTGAATCAGGTGCTCTGAGAGCAGGCGCTCTGCAGAGAAAATAACTCGAGCCTCTTCCTTCGGGAAGGGGCCCTTTTTTTGTGCATTGACGGAAATTTTTATTTATCTGCCGAAATATTTTGTTTTTCACTCTTTAATGACGCGGCAATGGAACGTATCCTCATGAAGTAAGTCTTGTCATAATTGTTAATTGATTGCCATTTTCATGAAATATTTGTATTATAGAGATAACACTAACAGTTGAAGGACGGGGAATACGGAGCCTGATTTGTCTGTAGAAACAAGTTTTTGGCATTCGTGATTTTTCAGAGAAACGGCAGTATTTTTCATGTATTATTGGCGTTTTGGCCTTTATCATGAATAGAAGGTCCGCACTTCGACCGCACAGTATCGGAAAGGAGGAATTTGGTCATGGCCAAGTATATCATGGCGCTGGATGCGGGTACCACGTCGAACCGCTGCATCCTGTTCAACGAAAAAGGGGAGACCTGCAGCGTCGCGCAGAAGGAGTTCACCCAGTATTTTCCGCATCCGGGCTGGGTTGAGCACGACGCCATGGAAATATGGCTCACCCAGTATGCCGTGGCGGCCGAAGCCCTGGCGAAAATAGATGCCACCGCCGAGGATATTGCCGCCATCGGCATCACCAACCAGCGCGAGACCACCATAGTGTGGGACAAGGAAACGGGAGAGCCCATCAATCACGCCATCGTGTGGCAGGACCGCCGCACCGCCGAATATTGCGACAGCCTGCGCGCCAAGGGACTCACCGAGTCCTTCCGCGCCAAGACGGGCCTTGTCATTGATCCGTATTTTTCCGGCACGAAGATCCGCTGGATTCTGGAAAACGTGCCCGGCGCCCGCGAGAAGGCCGAAGCCGGACAGCTGCTCTTCGGCACCGTGGAAACCTGGCTCATCTGGAAGCTCACCGGCGGCAAGGTGCATATTACCGACTACTCCAACGCCGCGCGCACCATGCTTTTCAACATCGTCGATCTGAAGTGGGACGAGGAAATCATGGCCGAGATGGGCATTCCTGCGTGCATGCTGCCCGAGGCGCGTCCGTCGAGCTGCGTGTACGGCGAAACCGTGCAGGAACTCTTCGGCGGGGTGATTCCCATTGCCGGCGCGGCGGGCGATCAGCAGGCCGCGCTCTTCGGTCAGACCTGCTTTGAGCCCGGCGAGGCCAAGAACACCTACGGCACGGGCTGCTTCATGCTCATGAACACCGGCGAGAAGCCCATCTTCTCCAAGAACGGACTGGTCACCACCATCGCCTGGGGTCTGGACGGCAAGGTCAACTACGCGCTGGAAGGCTCCATTTTCGTGGCGGGTTCGGCCATTCAGTGGCTGCGCGATCAGCTGCGCGTCCTGGATGCGGCTTCCGATTCCGAATACTTTGCCAGCAAGGTGAGCGACACCAACGGCTGCTATGTGGTGCCGGCCTTCACCGGACTCGGCGCTCCGCACTGGGATCCCTACGCCCGCGGAGCCATCGTGGGCCTGACCCGCGGCGTGAACCGCTATCACATCATCCGCGCCACGCTGGAATCCCTGGCCTATCAGACCTACGAGGTGCTGGGAGCCATGGAAGCCGATTCCGGCATCAAGATGACCTCCCTCAAGGTGGACGGCGGCGCTTCTGCCAACGATCTGCTCATGCAGATGCAGGCCGACATCAACCAGGCTCCCGTCAACCGCCCCGTGTGCGTGGAAACCACGGCCATGGGCGCGGCGTATCTGGCCGGTCTGGCCGTGGGATACTGGAAGAACAAGGAAGACGTCATCCGCAACTGGGCCAGCGACAAGGTGTTCGGCCCCAAGATCACCCGCGTGGAGCGCGACAAGAAGGTGCGCGGCTGGAAGAAGGCCGTCAGGTGCGCCTACGACTGGGCCCGCGACGAGGACTAGTCTCTCCTTTCCCATTCTGAAACGACACGGATGCTGAACGGGCGTCTCTGGTCGAGAGGGCAGGCCGCAGGCCTGCCCCTCCCGGCCGAAAGCAAAAAACGACCCGGGTCTCCCTTGTTGTCCTCTGTTCATGGCGCGGGGGCGTTCTTTCCCCTTGTCAGGAAGAGAAAGAACCCCTCCCTTTCATTCATCCTGAAACCCTGTTTGTGAGCTTCTTATGCCGTATCTTGCTGAATTTTTTGGAACGATGATTCTGATTCTTCTCGGTGACGGCGTTGTGGCCAACGTCAATCTGAACAGATCCGGCATGAAGGGAGCCGGAGCCGTGCAGATAACCTTTGCCTGGGGCCTGGCGGTCATGCTTCCGGCGTTCACCTTCGGCGCGGCGTCCGGCGCGCACTTCAATCCCGCGCTCACCGTGGCGCTCGCTGCGGGCGGCTATTTCAGCTGGAGCATGGTGCCCGGCTACTGCATCGCGCAGATGGCCGGAGCCTTTGTCGGCGCGTGCCTCGTATATGCGCTGTTCAAGGATCAGTTCGACGCCACCGACGATCCCAGCATCAAGCGCGGCGTGTTCTGCACCTCGCCTGCGGTTCCCAACCGTTTCCGCAACATGCTCAGTGAAATCATCGGAACATTCGTGCTGGTCTTTGCCATCCTGGGCCTCAATCAGGTGCCCAACATGCCCGGCGGCGTGAACTACATTCTGGTGTTCGGCATCATCGTGTCCATCGGCATGAGCCTCGGCGGGCTCACCGGCTACGCCATCAATCCCGCCCGCGACCTCGGGCCGCGCCTTGCGCACACCGTGCTGCCCATACGCGGCAAGGGAAGCTCGCACTGGGATTACGCCGTGGTGCCGCTTATCGGCCCCATGATCGGCGGTCTCATCGCCGTGTGCCTGTACAACCTGCTGCCCTGGATGAAGTAGCCGCCGCGGATTGCCGTGTATCGCGGATTGCCGTGTATCGCGGATTGCCGTGTATCGCGGATTGCCGTGTATCGCGGATTGCCGTGTATCGCGGATTGCCGTGTATCGCGGATTGCCGTGTATCGCGGATTGCCGTGTATCGCGGATTGCCGTGTATCGCGGATTGCCGTGTATCGCGGATTGCCGTGTATCGCGGATTGCCGTGTATCGCGGATTGCCGTGTATCGCGGATTGCCGTGTATCGCGGATTGCCGTGTATCGCGGATTGCCGTGTATCGCGGATTGCCGTGTATCGCGGATTGCCGTGTATCGCGGATTGCCGTGTATCGCGGATTGCCGTGTATCGCGGATTGCCGTGTATCGCGGATTGCCGTGTATCGCGGATTGCCGTGTATCGCGGATTGCCGTGTATCGCGGATTGCCGTGTATGAAAAAGAGCCGACCCTTGCGGGCCGGCTCTTTTTCTCTGCCCTGAGGGCAGGCGTCGTGTCGCCGCGGCGCTAGTCCACGGATACGGAGGAGAAGTCCAGATCCGGGAAGGCAACCGGCGCTTTGCGGTGTCTGGTGGCCTGTTCGTAGGCATGGCCCATGCCTATGAGAAGTTCTTCGCTGAAGGGAGCGCCCATGAGCTCCACGCCGACGGGCACGCCCTGGGGAGCGGTGGGCGTGACGGAGGAGAATCCGCCGGGCAGCGTGATGGCCGGAAGTCCGGTGACGGAAGCCATGAGACCGTTGCGTTCGGCCTGACCGCGCTTGTCGTTGGTCTGCACCACGAGGATGGACTGCAGCGGATACAGGAAGGCGTCGATGTCGTGATCGGCCATGTACTTCACGACAAAGTCATGCAGACGGGCGTTTTGGGCAAGACGGGCCTTGTATTCCGGGTTGTCGGCCGGATTGACTTCGGCGGCCTTGGCGGCCATGTCCCCGGCCACGGAGGGCGTGATCAGGCCCGTGGCCACGTATTCCCTCGTATTCTTGACGGGAGCGGCCTTGCCGAGTTCCTTCAGATAGTTGTCGAGAGAAATACTCTGTTCCCAGCGCTGCACGTCGTTGTTCTTGATGAGATCGGAAACCCGAAGTTCGGGAATGTCCACGGTCACTACGTCGGCGCCGAGAGCCTTGAAGTCGCGTACGGCGGTTTCCATGACGCGGCGCACGTCGGGATCGTGGCCGAGATTGGTGGCGAGAAGGGCGATTTTTCTGCCCTTGACGGCGTTGCCGCTGAGGGCGCGGGTATAGTCGGGAATCTTTTTGTCCTTCATGACGGCGGTGGAGGCGTCGGCGGGATCATAGCCGGCCATGACGCCGAGCAGAATGGCGGCGTCGGTCACGCAGCGGGCGATGGGGCCGCCCTGATCCTGAAATTCCGAGCAGGGAGAAATGCCCGTGCGGCTGACGAGTCCGCGAGTGGGACGTATGCCTACCAGGCTGTTGGCGCTGGATGGCGAACGGATGGAGTTCACCGTGTCGGAACCGGTTCCGGCCGCGGCGAAGTTGGCGGCCACAGCTGCTCCGGTGCCGCCGGAGGAGCCGCCGGGCGTGCGCGTGAGATCGTAGGGGTTGAGGGTCTGACCGCCCATGGAACTGACGGTCATGCCGTGGTTGGCCAGTTCCGTGAGGTTGGCCTTGCCTATGATGACGGCTCCGGCCTCGCGGAGCTTCTGAACGGTGAAGGCGTCGCGGTTCGGTTGCAGATCCTTGAAGGCCAGCGCGCCGCTGGTGGTCTTCATGTCGATGGTGTCGTAGTTGTCCTTGAGCACGATGGGAATGCCGTGCAGCGGACCGACGGCCTTGCCTGATGCTCTTTCGGCGTCCTTCTGTCTGGCGACCTCAAGGGCGGCGGGGTTGATGGTGATCATGGAGTTGAGGCAGCCGTCGTACACCTGGATGCGGCGCAGATAGTATCGGGTGAGCTGTTCGGAAGTCAGGGAACCGTTGCGCATTTGCGCTTCAAGCTCGGGAATGCTCTTTTCAAAAATATTGGAAGCAGCCATGGCGGATGAAGAGAGTAACAATGTCATGCAGGAAGCATACAGTAAACTTTTGATCATGGAAATCCTCTTTCCTGTTGAGGGTGCAAGGACGTCTTTTTTATGCAAAAGTCGTGCCGATATGCGTAACATGCTTGAAAGAAAAGATTTCTATATTATGATTGAAATGCGCGGTACGGATGTATGCCAATAAAAAGACGCCTCTGCGGACGAATATGGCCGCAGAGGCGTCTGTCGCAGGGGTTGGCGAAGAGGAAACAATTTTGTATCCGCAGTCGGGGCGTTATACCATTATCATAACGTCCGCCACGTGGTTTGTCGGAAAGAGGGGGGCGTCACCACCAGTAGAGGGGATAGCGGCGCGAATGGGGAATGTTGTTCGCGATGAGGGCGATGAACAGCATGATGCAGGCTCCGGCAAGGCAGGGAACCAGCGCGTACCAGTAGCCGAGCTGACGGATGCCTTCGCCGCCGGTCACGGCGATGAGGGCCGTGGCGCCTCCGGGCGGATGGAGAGTGCCGGTCATGAGCATGACGGCGATGGCCGTGGACACGGCAAGGCAGGCTGCAAGCCAGACGGTGTCGGGAAAGAGCAGGCCCACGGTGACGCCGGTGAGCGCGGAAACGAAGTGACCGCCCACCAGATTGCGGGGCTGTGCCAGGGGGCTCTGGATGGCGCCGAAGGCGAGCACAGCCGAAGCTCCGAACGAGCCGATGAGCAGGGGAAACCCCGTGCTTCTGGTCACGTAGCGCTCCAGAAGGGCGATAAGGGCGATGGAAAGGCAGCTTCCGAACCAGGAGAGCAGAATTTCCTTTCCGCAGACGCGGGGCGGCGTTTCTCCGCCTCCGCGCATTTTTTTCAGTACGCTGGTCATGATTCCTCCATCCGGAGCGTTGTCCGGCAGCGGAAGAACCGTAGGAAAAAACGGAAGCAACGGCTGTGTCCTCAGGCACACTTTATCCGAAAACATGCGCGTCGTCGCCTACGCCCTGGAAGTCCGGGGGCGTTGCATCGGAGAGGCGGAAAAGGCGGCGCGACAGACTGGGGGCGCTCGGTCTGCGCTGATGAGCGGCGCGCGGAGAACCGGGGAGCGGCGGAGGCGAGAAAAAGGCTGCGCACGCTGTTGCGTGGAAAAGGGGCAGGCGTCTTGCGCTTTGGAGCCTGCAAAACGCGCGCATCGTCCGGCAGGGCTCGGCAGGAATTCGGCGAGCGGAGCGGAAGCCGCCCGGAAGTTTGTCTTCGGCGCTGCGAACGCAGCGAAGACTTCGTCGTGCTGCTGACGGGGCGTTGCCGGCGCTGGACATGCGCCAGGAGCGACCGCTCCGGGCCGTCCGGTCGGCAGAGGAAAGGAGCGGCGGGCAGGCTTCCCGGTCGGTTTGACTTTCGCTCCGGCTTCATGCAGCGTCTGTTTTTTCAAGGAGGAAGCGAGCATGTCGGAGAACGGAAACGTGCGTCTGGTCAGGGCTGCTTCGGAAGAGCTGCGCGACTTGATGAGGGCGTTGCAGGAAGCCTTTGCGCCTGCCGTGCGCGAAGCATTCGGGCCGAGGGATTATGGCCCCATACCTCCGGATGAGGACGTGTGGGCGTCGTTCCGCGCGCCCGGAGCGCAGGTGTACCATATCGTTCGGAACGAGGAGCGCGTCGGCGGAGCGGTGGTCAGGATTCATGAGAAAAGCGGATGCAACGCTCTGGAGCTTTTCTTCATTTCTCCGGCCTTTCACGGCATGGGGCTGGGGCTTGCCGCCTGGCGGGCCATGGAAGCCATGTATCCGCAGACCAAGGTTTGGGAAACCGTGACGCCGTACTTTGAAAAGCGCAACATTCATTTTTACGTGAACAGGTGCGGATTTCACATTGTGGAATTTTTCAATGCGCATCATCGGGATCCCGCCCTGGCTGCGCCGCTGTGCCCGGACGGTCTGCCTCTACCGGGCATGGACGAGTATTTCCGCTTTCGGAAAATCATGGGCGGCGTGGAGGCGTCGGATTCGACGCCCGGAGCAGAGTCCGCCGAAGGTTGTCCGGCAAGCTGATGCGGCCTGCGGAGGCGTTGACGTCGTTTCCGGGGCGCGGAGGGCTCGTTGAGCATGCGAGAGGAGAGCACCGCTCCGGGCCTGTCCGCTCGGTGCGGGAAAGGCGCGGCGCAAGAGCCCGGAGGCCCTGAGCAGAGCACGGCGAGTCGGGGCAAGGAGCCTGGAAGGGATGAGCGGCGCAGGCGAGGCGATGCCGCACGTTTCCGGCTTTTACAGGGTGGGACGCTGATAGAAGAGCCCGGCGAGGTCCTGGGTTTTTATGGTGTTGATGAAGGAATGGGGATCGACCTTCCGGACGGCGTGCACGACCTTCTTGCTTTCGTCGCTGGACACCACGGAATAGACGAGGCTGCGTTCCTTGAGGTGGAAGGAACCTTCGCCTCTGAGGATGGTCGCGCCGTGGCGGGAGGTGGCATAGATGACTTCGCACACTTCCTGCGGATTGTCCGTGACGATGAAGAGCGTTTTTTTCTGATAGCGCTTGTAGAGCGTGTGGACGACCTGCGTGGTGGTGTACTGGAAGATGATGGAATAGAGGGCCTTGTCCCAGCCGAAGACGAAGCCGGCCACGACGAGAAGAACAACGTTGAAGTAGAGCACGACGTTCCAGGCGTCTATGCCCTTGCGCTGGGAAAGATAGATGGCGATGAAGTCCGTGCCGCCGCTCGTGGTGTCCATGCGCAGGCAGAGGCTGATGGAAAAGCCGTTGATGATGCCGCCGAAAATGCTGATGAGCAGCGTGTCGTAGGTGATGATGTAGGAAGGAAGAAGATCGGTCAGCAGACCGGTGAGCACGATCATCAGGCAGGAATAGAGGGTGAACTTTTTGCCGATGTAGCGGAACCCGATATAGATGGGTATCATGTTCAGCAGAAAGTTGACCACGGCAAAGGACAGGGAGATGTTCAGAAAACGTTCCGAAAGCCGCTGAATGAGAATGGTGAGACCTGTCGCGCCGCCGGGATAGAGTCCGCCTGTCTGCACGAAGGTGTTGATGTTGAGCGCCATGAGCAGCGAGGCCAGGCACACGACGAGAATGGTCTTGGAGTCGTCTTTCCAGCTGAAGAGCATGGGAACCTCTGAAAAAAGGTGATGGATATATCCTTTCTTTACGGGTTCCTGAAAAAATAGCAAGAGGCCAGGGCGGGTCTCTTGCGCGGAAGCGTCAGACGCTCTTTTTCTCCCAGCGCAGCAGCAGGGCGGAGTGAAGCACCACGGCCACGGAGCCCGCGTTGTGGACAAGCGCTCCGGTGACGGGATTGAGCGCCCCGACAGCGGCCAGCACGATGGCCGCAAAGTTCAGCGCCATGGAAAAGGTCAGGTTGAAGCGTATGGCCTTCATCATGCGCCGGGAGAGCAGAAAGGCGTGCGGCACTTCGCCTATGCCGTCGCGCACGAGCACGATGTCGGCGGCGTCCACGGCAATGTCGCTGCCCATGCCGCCCATGGCCATGCCCACATGCGCCTTTTTCAGCGCCGGAGCGTCGTTGACGCCGTCGCCGATCATGCACACGCGGGCGTGTTCGTCCATGAAGCGCATCTTGTCTTCGGGCAGGCATTCGGCGTGCCAGTCCTCAATGCCGAGCTCCCGGGCCGTGTGACGCGCGGCGCCTGCGTGATCGCCGGTGAGAAGCACCGGTCTCACCCCGGCATCTTTGAGGGCGCGCACGGTTTGCGCGGCCTCGGCGCGGGGCATGTCGGAAAGGGCGATGAATCCGGCAGGGCGGCCGTCCGCGGCAATCCACACGACGGTGCAGCCTTCGTTCACAAACTCCGAGGCCCGGGCAACATCCTCTTCGGTCGGGACTGCGCCCTCGGCGGCGAGAAAGGCGGCGCTTCCCGCGGCCACGCGTCGCCCTTCCACGGTGCAGCGCACGCCGCGGCCCGGAATCATCTGAAAATTTTCGCCGTCGGGAATCTGCTCCTCTTCGCCGAAGCCCTGCACCACGGCGCGACCGAGCGGATGTTCCGAACGACGTTCCGCTCCGGCGCAGAGCCGGTGGAGTTCCCGGTCCGAGAGGTCGGGGCGCAGGCTGCACGCCGCGCGCACCCGCGGTTCGCCGAGCGTGAGCGTGCCGGTCTTGTCGAAGGCGCAGATCTCGGCGTCGGCCAGGCGTTCCAGCGCGTCGCCCTGCCGCACGAGCATGCCGTGCCGCGTGAGGTTGCCTATGGCCGCCACAATGGCCGTGGGCGTGGCAAGCACCAGCGAACAGGGGCAGAACACCACGAGAATGGTGACCGCGCGAATGATTTCCCCGGTAACAAGCCATGTGGCGAGCGCGGCGGAGAATGCGCCCGCCACTATCCAGGTGGCCCAGCGGTCGGCCAGGCGCACCACCTTCGCCTTGCCGGCGTCCGCGGACTGCACCAGCCGTATCATGCGCTGAATGGAGCCGTCCGTGCCGCTGCGGGTGGCCTTCATGTCGAAGGAGCCGTAGCGGTTCACGGTGCCGCTGTACACTTCGTCGCCTTCCGCCTTGTCCACGGGCAGGGATTCGCCGGTGAGCAGCGCCTGATCCACGGAACTCTGACCGCGCAGGATCACGCCGTCGGCAGGCACGGTTTCTCCGGGCAGTACGCGCAGCGCGTCGCCTTCGCGCACGTCTTTTGCCGGAGTCATGATTTCCCGCCCGTCCTTGAGAAGGCGCGCGGTCTGCGGACTGAGGCGGATCAGCTTTTCAATGCCCGCCCGGGCGCGCGCCGTGGTCACTTCTTCGAGCAGCGAGCCGAGCTGCATGATGAAGGCCACCTCGCCGGCGGCAAAGTCTTCGCCGATGATCACGGAGGCGACAAGGGCCGTGGCCACCAGCACGTCGGCCTTGACGTCGAAGGCCGTGACCAGTCCGACCACGGCCTCCTTGACGATGGGCACGCCGCACAGCACGATGGCGACCCATGCGGGGTCCACGGGAAAGCCCTCGGGAACAAGCATGCTGGCCAGCAGCGACAGCCCCGAAAGCATGAGAAATATGAGTTCCGTCTTGAAGTCGCGCCAGATCGAGAGCATGTCCGTTGTCGTCATGGAGGCCTCCTGCAGCCGTGGGCATGTCTGAAAAATACCTATAGGGGTATAGGTTTGTCAAGGGGCACAAAAAAGACCGGCCGCAGGGAGGGGCCGGTCCTTCGTCAGTTCATGTTGGCGAAGCGTTCCACGGCCTTGGTGAAGCTGGCTATGGTCTGGTCGGCGTCGCCGTGTTCTATGCCGTCGCGCACGCAGTGGCGTATGTGGCCTTCGAGCACCACCTGTCCGGCCTTGTGCAGGGCGGATTTGGCGGCGTTGATCTGGGCGAGCACGTCCTCGCAGGGAATGTCTTCGTCTATCATGCGGTCGATGGCCTGCACCTGACCGATGATTTTTTTCAACCTGCGGTGCAGGTTTTCGGAATCCATGCACTGTCTCATGCGGGTACCTCCGGCCCCGAAAGGTCGGGGCATGTTTTCCGCCGAAGTTGCGGCTCCTGGCTTTGGAGCGGCGGGGAAGGACGCGTCCTGCAGGGCGGCGGCATCTGCGGCGGGACACATGACGCCGTTCAGGAAAGGGCGTTGGAACGAGTGTATCTTAACTTCTTCGGCCTTCAAAGAAGGCGAAAGGCGGCCGTGCCGGAGCGTTGCCGGGAGTGGGGGAAGTTTCGGCGGCGGAGTTTGGCGCTCCTTTCCGGCAGGAGGAGGGAGCTGTGAGCCGTCCTGGGCGTCTGAAAAAGACCGCAGGCATCATGCTTTCCTGCTCTTTGGGGACAGGTGGAACCGGAAATATCTTTTATGATGAAAAAAGCCGACAGGGAGAGCTGCGGGACTCGTCTTGTAGCTCGGCGCGTTCTGATATAGAATAACCCATATTTTCCGCAGAAATATTTTGCCGTCGGAAGCAGCCGGGATGTTTTTATGAGGCTGCGTACATCTGCATGGACAGGGTGAAAGAAGAGTCGATGGATAGTCTTTGGAACAACAGTGAGCTTCGTCAGCAGATGCTGAACCATTTCGGAGACAGTACGGGCGAGTGCTATCAGTACTATTCCTTTGTGGAAAAAAAGTTTTGCTTTTCCGAGAATATTCAGAAAATAACGGCCATGATTCCCCGTTCGGGCTGTTCGCTGGACGAGTGGTACCGGGTGATATATCCCGCGGACTGCGCCAGACTGAAGCGCTATGTTTCGGGTTCCTTCCGCCGGGAGCGGCAGCACTATCATTTCAACTACCGCATGCGGAACCGTTTCGGACAGCTGATATGGCTCAGCAGCAAGGGAAAATGCTATTTCGATAAGTGCGGCAGGGCGAGTTTTTTCCTGGGAACGATATCGGCGCAGGATCATCTGGAGCAGCCCGTCAGGGACAGCTGTCAGACGGCGTGGCTGAAGGAGCTGGAAAAGGCGCACCATCAGGGACGAAGCGGCCATCTTCTGATGGTGAACGTGGACAATCTGAGCCGGATAAATCTGAAATACGGCCGGGAGTGCGGCAACGGCGTTCTTGAAGTGCTCAGGGACGCCATGAACGACGCCTGCGCGGGCGAGCAGCGGGCATGCCGGATCAACGGCAACTGCTTCTGCATACTTCTGTCGGAGACGGACGAAGAGCAGGTGAAGGCATATTTTCGGAATGTGCAGAGAAGCCTTGAGGGCGAATGCACCATTTCCGGCGGCTGCGTTCCGCTGCAGAAGTATCAGATTCCGGAGAGCGAAATGCTTCTGCAGTATGCCGAGAGTTCTCTGGAGGCCGCAAAGAAGTCGGGAAAGAACAGACTGTGCTTCTTCATGCCCGAGGATTATGAGCGAAAGATAGCCGCTCTGGAACTGCTCGAGGAAATGGAGAACTCCGTCAGAAACGACTTTTCGGGATTTTTTCTTCTCTATCAGGCGCAGATCCGTTCCGAGACTTTCGAACTTGCAGGAGCAGAGGCGCTGCTTCGGTTCCGCTCTTCCCGAAGGGGCGTCATTTCGCCGGACGAATGCATTCCGGTGCTGGAGCAGAGCGGGCTCATCGTGCCGGTCGGCAAGTGGATCATCCGGAAGGCGCTGGAACAGTGCCGCATCTGGAGACTGACGGTTCCCGACTTTCACGTCAGCATCAACATGTCCTACCGTCAGCTGTGGCAGTCGGAGATCCAGGAGGATGTTCTGAAGCTGCTCCGGGCGAGCGGTCTTCCCGGAAGCGCTCTCACCGTCGAGGTCACGGAAGGCAGGGAGCTTCAGAACTATCCGTATCTGAACGCCGTGTTCAGCGCTTGGAAGGAGGAGGGCATAGCGATCGCCGTGGACGATTTCGGGACCGGCTATTCCAGCCTGAGCTGGCTGAAAGAATTGTCCATCGACGAGATCAAGATCGACCGCTGCTTCGTGAGCGGCATTCAGCACAGCGCCTACAATCTGCGTCTTTTGTCCAACATCATCGAACTGGCTGCGGGCGGCGGCATCCGCGTATGCTGCGAAGGCGTGGAAAACTCCGAGGAACTTGCCGTGCTGGAGCCGCTTCATCCGGCGCTCTATCAGGGGTATTTCTTTGCAAGGCCCATGTCCCCTGAGAAATTCGTGCTCAGAAGGAACTATCTGGAGGCCGTTCCCTGTCCCGACGACAGGGAGCGGGAGAAGCTCTCCATGTCTTCAAAGGACAGGTATGCGCTTGAGCACACCATACTGGAGAAGACCGAGGACGTCATTTCCCTGTGCGACGTTTTGACGCATGAGATATACTATCTCAATGCTGCGGGGAAAAGAATCTTCGGCGTCAGGGATTACCGGGGACGGAAATGCTATGAGGCGCTGCGGGGCCTGGACGCTCCCTGCAGCTTCTGTCCCAATGCCGGGCTGCGCCATGACTCCTTTCATATATGGGAGGACTGGAACAGTTACTGCGACAGGCATTTTCTTCTGAAGGACAAGCTTCTGGACGTGGACGAGAAGACGTTGCGTCTTCAGGTCGGCATGGACATCACGAGGCGGGAGTACGTCAGCCGGAAGTCTCAGGCCCGTCTGGATTTTGCAAGGCGCATCACCGGCTACGTGGATGTGCTGCATCGTCAGAGGGACTGGAGCCGTGCCGTGGATCTGGTGCTGGCCTCGCTCGGAGAATTCTACAGGGCCGACCGGGCCTATCTCTTTGAACCTTCGCCTGCGAAGCCCGGGTTCTGGGACAATACTTTCGAGTGGTGCGCTTCGGGCATCACGCCGCAGAAGGAGAATCTTCAGCAGGTGCCGCCGGAAGCGGTGTTCCGATGGATGGAACTCTTCCTGCACGACAAGTCCGTCATCATCTACAATAAGGAGCCGCTCAGGAGTCGTTCCCCTCTTGAATGGGAGATGCTCGAGCGTCAGGAGATCCATCGGCTCATCGCCGTGCCGCTCATGGAAGAAGGCCGTGTGGCCGGCTTCGTGGGCGTGGACAATCCCCGCAACGCCATCGACGACGACACCCAGATCCGGGTGCTGGCCAGCTTCCTCGTGGTCCGCTTCCAGAGAGAGCGCAGAGAGCGTCTGGAGCGGGGCGAACACTGAGGAGCGTCGCCCAGCCGTGATTTCGCTCTCTCAGGCTTCCTGCTTTCCGGGAGACGTGAGCGAGAGCGCGGCCACGGTTTCCACGTGCGGCGTCTGCGGAAAAAGATCCACGGGCTGCACGGCGCGGATGTCGTAGGCCGGGGCGAGCAGGGCCAGATCGCGCGCCAGGGTGGCCGGGTTGCACGACACGAGCACGAGGCGCGGCGGTCGATGTTTGAGTATGGCCTGCACGGTGCGCTCGTCCATGCCCGCGCGGGGCGGATCGGTGACGAGAAGGTCGGGCACGCCGCGCTCGCGGAAGCAGCGCTCGAGCCTGGCGGCGTCGCCGCATTCAAAGCGGTATTCTGTGTTTTCCCCGGCCGCTGCGGCGTTCCGGGCGGCGAGCTCCACGGCCTGCGCCACGCTTTCGAGGCCGAACATGCGCGAAAAATGCGGGCCCATGGTCAGGGCGAGGCCGCCTGCGCCGCAGTAGATGTCCCAGCATTCTTTGCCCCAGAGGCCGGTTGCGCCGGGAAACAGGGAGGCGGCGAGCTCGGCGGCGGTGTTGTAGAGCAGTTCGGCGGCGCGGCTGTTCACCTGAAAGAAGGAATTGTGATCGAGCGCGAAGGTGACGTTCCGACCCTGAAGAGCGAGCGTTTCGGAAAGCCGGGATTCGCCCAGTGTGAACACGGTCTGCTCGCCGTAGGCCACGTCGGACTCGGCGGCGCGGATGCTGTGAACGAAGCCCGTCACGCCGGAATTCTTTTCCATGAGCGCGCTGCCGAGCTTGCGGACGGTCGAGGCTTCCTGCGGCGAGGGCAGAGTGATGAGTTCCACGAGGCAGCCGCCGTCCTGCGGCTCGCGGATGACGGCAAAGCGCAGAATGTCGTTCTGCCTGACCGAGCTGCTGAAGCCTTTCCTGCGCGGCGCGCGTTCCTTGCCGCTGCGCCCGGAGGGGGCGGCAACGAGGCGGAATTTTTCGCAAAGCTCCCTGAGATCGGCAAGCACGGTCATGGCTTGCGGGCTTTGCAGCAGGCACTGCGTGACCGGAATCACCGTGCGGGACGAGCGCGCCCGCAGGCCGAGCGCGGTGCGGCCGGAGGCGTCCTGCGCAAAGGCGAATTCCATTTTGTTCCGGTATCCCCATTCCGCGCGTTCTCCCGGGCTGAGCGCGGGGCGGATCACGCCTTCGGGCAGATCGAGACGTCCCAGCCTGCGCAGAGAGTCCTGCACGATGCGGGTTTTCTCCTCAAGCTGACGGGCGTAGGGCAGGCGCTGCCAGGGGCAGCCGCCGCATTCGTCGGCGTGAGGACAGGGCGCGTTCCGCTCGTCGGGAGCGTGACGGAGCACGTCGAGCAGCTCGGCTTCGGCCATGCGCTTTTTCACATGACAGAGCCGTACCCGCACGCGCTGACCGGGAAGGCCGCCGCGAACAAAGATGGTCATGCCTTCGTCGCTGCGTCCCACGGTCCTGCCGTCAGGGGAAAGGCCGTGCAGCTCAAGTTCCAGCGTGTCGTTGCTTTGGTATGCCATGAACGTCTCCTGTGGGGTGATGGGGCATCATAGCAGGGAGGGGGCGGAAAGGCAAAAGGCCGGAATCAGGGCGGAACTGTCGCCCGCACGTTCGGCCGACGCGCGGCGGCATGCGAGGCCCCGGCCTGCCCCTCGTGGCCGCAAGGCTTTGAGCGCGCGGAAAGAGGGCGCAACCGCTTCGGATTCCGTCGGAACAGGCGAGCCGTTCGGGAAAACCGCCTTGACTTTTTACAGGGCTTGGGAGAAGGTAAACGGTGATTCCGGCAGCTCGCCGGAAGGGCCGTCCAGACTTTTCGAGGAGCACAGTATGGGAGAACTCATCACCAGCGCCATGCACTCCACCCCTCAGGGCTTCGTGGGCGTGGGCTGCATCTTCATCTATTTCATCGTCATGATCTGCGCCATCATCTATCGCGTGAGACGCGGCGAACACGTTCATTGATTTTTGTCGTCATTGCACGAAAAAGGCGTCCCTTCCAGGAAGGGACGCCTTTTTCATTTGCCGGCATCGCTTGCCGCGAGCGGAGCGCGCCGGACGCGCTCTTTTCGGGCGGCATCATTGAGGCGTGCAGGGATGGCTGCGCAGGGCGAAGCGGGCCGTGCCTTCGGCAAGAATCTTGTCGAATTCGGCCATGTTGTTTTCGGCCACGTCGCGCAGGGCGAGCAGCAGCGGAATGGCCGTGAGAAGCCAGAACCTGCCGGACACCTTGCCGGACGAGGTTCCGCCGTGGTCATAGGCTGCCACGAAGGGGCGGACGGTGGTGCTCAGCTCTTCGCCGGTTTTTTCCTTGAAGATGCGGTGAATGTCCATGACGAGCTCATGGGAGCTGTAGGGGAAGGGCACGTCGGCAAAGGCCTGTTTCATGTCTTCCCAGAGGTACGGATCGCCGCGAAGGCCCCAGCTCGGGGGCTGTATATTGAACATTTCGGAAAGAAAGCGGGTTTCAGACATAAATCCTCCACAGATTGAGCCGGAATGGGAACCGGTGCGGGGTTTCATATTGGCGGCAAGAGCGGGAAAAGTCAAAGCCTGTATGAAAAAAAAGCGCCCCGGCCGGGCATGCCGGTCGGGGCGCGGAGCGTTCAGGCGATACGACTACTTGCTCCGGCAGGAGCGATACTGTTCATAGTAGCGGGTGTGCAGCAGCTCGTGAGCCTTGTGGCTGTTCGGCGCGCCGAGGAAGTCCCGGTACAGGGCCTGAATTTCGGGGTTGTCGTGACTTCTGCGCACGGGCAGGTTGCGGTCGTTGCGGTACAGCGCCTCGATGCGCAGACGGGGGGTGTCGGCGTCGAGGTTGATGGGCTGACCGCCGCCGTTGACGCAGCCGCCGGGGCAGGCCATGATTTCAATGAAGTTCCAGCCGCGGGGATTGCCCTTGCGGATCATTTCGCAGACCTTGCGGGCGTTGGCGAGACCATGTGCCACGGCCACCTTGAGGGTGAGAACGCCGTTGAAGTTCACCTCGGCCTCGCGGATGCCTTCCATGCCGCGCACGGATTCGAGTTCCACGGGTTCCATCTCTTCGCCGGTGATGACCTTGTAGGCGGTGCGCATGGCGGCTTCCATCACGCCGCCGGTGGCGCCGAAGATGTTGCCTGCGCCGGAGCCTTCGCCCATGATGGGATCGAATTCCTCCTCCGGCAGGGCGAAGAAGTTGATGTTGGCTTCCTTGATCATCTGGGCGAGTTCGGCGGTGGTGAGCACGATGTCGGTGTCGGCGAAGCCGCTGGCGGAAAGTTCGCGGCGCTCGGCCTCGAACTTCTTGGCGGTGCAGGGCATGATGGAGACCGACACGATCTTGGAGGGATCGATGCCCTGTTTCTGGGCGTAGTAGGTCTTGAGCATGGCCCCGAACATGGACTGCGGGCTCTTGGCCGTGGACAGATGCGGCAGCAGATCGGGATAGTAGAGCTCGATGAAGTTGATCCAGCCGGGCGAGCAGCTCGTGATCATGGGAAGCTCGCCGCCGTTTTTCAGGCGATCGACGAGTTCGTGACCTTCTTCCATGATGGTGAGGTCGGCGGACCAGTTGGTGTCGAAGACTCTGTCGAAGCCGAGGCGGCGCAGGGCGCTGACCATCTGGCCGGTGGCGATGTCGCCGGGCTTGCCGCCGAAGGGTTCGCTGATGGCCACGCGCACGGAGGGAGCCGTCTGCACCATGACGATTTTTTCCGGATCGCGCAGGGCCTGCCAGGCGCGTTCGGTGTCGCTTTTCATGGTGATGGCTCCGGTGGGGCAGACCTTGCGGCACTGACCGCAGAAGGTGCAGGAGACTTCGCCGAGGCCGAGGTTGAAGGCCGGGGTCACACGGGCGTTGAGGCCGCGGTAGGCGAAGGAATAGATGCTCACGCCCTGCACTTCGGCGCACATGCGTACGCAGCGGCCGCAGAGTATGCACTTGGACGGATCGCGGACGATGCAGGGATTGCTTTCGTCCTTTTCCATGGGCGGACGGTTGTATTCGTAGCGCACGCGACGGATGCCCAGATTGTTGGCCACGCGCTGCAGCTCGCAGTTGCCGGAACGCGAACAGGCAAGGCAGTCCTTGGGATGGTTGGCGAGCAGCAGTTCCACGATGTTCTTGCGCGATTCGAGCACTTCGGGATCGTTGGTGAAGACTTCCATGCCTTCGCTGACCTTGGCGATGCAGGCGGGAACGAAGGAACGGGCCTTCGTCACCTTGCACACGCACACGCGGCAGGAGCCTTCGGGGCGCAGCAGCGGATGGTAGCAGAGCGTGGGAATGTTGATGCCGACAAGTTTTGCGGCTTCCAGAATGGTGGCGTCCGCGGGGGCGGTCACTTTCTGGCCGTCTATAGTCAGAGTAACGGTATCACTCATGATGATTCTCCTCGAGGTCGGGCTTACACGCGGCTGATGGCGCCGTGCTTGCACTTGTCCATGCAGGTGCCGCACTTGATGCACTTGTTGGGATTGATCAGGTGGGGTTCGCGCACCTTGCCGGTGATGGCTCCCACGGGGCAGTTGCGGGCGCAGAGGGTGCAGCCCTTGCACTTTTCGGGATCAATCCTGTACTGGAGCAGCTTGGTGCAGACGCCGGCGGGGCACTTCTTGTCGTGAATGTGGGCCTCGTATTCCGAGCGGAAGAAGCGCAGCGTGGAGAGCACGGGGTTGGGGGCCGTCTGACCGAGGGCGCAGAGCGAAGAGGTGCGCATGGTGTGGGCCAGGCGTTCGAGTTCCTCGATGTCGCCGTCGCGGCCTTCGCCGCCGCAGATGCGTTCCAGAATTTCAAGCATGCGCTTGCTGCCTTCGCGGCAGGGAGTGCATTTGCCGCAGCTTTCGGCCTGCGTGAAGGTGAGGAAGAAGCGGGCGAGGTCCACCATGCAGGTGTCTTCGTCTACCACGACCAGGCCGCCGGAACCCATCATGGCGCCCGCGGCGGTGAGGGAATCGTAATCGACGGGGTTGTCGAGCATGGAGGCGGGCAGGCACGCGCCGGAAGGCCCGCCTATCTGCACGGCCTTGAACTTCTTGTCGTTCTTGATGCCGGCGCAGATGTCGAAAATGATGTGGCGCATGGAAACGCCCATGGGAATTTCCACAAGACCGGTGTTGCGTACCTTGCCGGTGACGGCGAAAATCTTGGTGCCCGGGGATTTTTCGGTGCCGTCCTGACGGAAGGCGTCCGCACCCTCGGTGATGATGCGGGCCACGTTGGCGAAGGTTTCCACGTTGTTGAGCACGGTGGGCTTCTCCCACAGGCCGCGCTTGGCCGGGAAGGGCGGACGCACGCGGGGCATGCCGCGCTTGCCTTCGATGGAGCGCATGAGGGCGGTTTCTTCGCCGCACACGAATGCGCCCGCGCCCTGCTTGATCTTCAGATGGAAGCTGAAGTCGGAACCGAGAATGTTGTCGCCGATGAGGCCGAGGGCTTCGGCTTCGGCGAGGGCGATGCCGAGGCGCTTGATGGCGAGCGGATATTCGGCGCGCACGTACACATAGCCTTCGGTGGCTCCCGTGGCCCATGCGCCGATGAGCATGCCTTCGATGACGGCGTTGGGATCGCCTTCCAGCACGGAGCGGTCCATGAACGCGCCGGGATCGCCTTCGTCGGCGTTGCAGAGCATGTACTTGGGTTCGGCCGGTTCGGAAGCCATGAACTTCCACTTGAGGCCGGTGGGGAAGCCTGCGCCGCCGCGGCCGCGCAGGCCGGAGTTGAGCACTTCCTCAAGGGTGGCCTGACGGCCCATGGAAAGGGCCTTGGCTATGCCCTGATAGCCGCCGTTGGCGATGTATTCAAAGATGTTTTCCGGATCGATGCGTCCGCAGTTGCGCAGCACGAGGCGCTTCTGCAGGTTGTAGAAGAGCATGTCGCGGTAGCTGTGGCGCGGGGTTTTGCCGGTGCGGCCCTGATAGTGGAGCCTCTCCACGGTCTTGCCTTCGAGCACGGTGGTTCTGATGAGCTCGTCGGCGTCTTCGGGCTGCACGCGTACGTAGAAGATGCCGCCGGGATAGAAGATGACGAGCGGTCCGAGTTCGCAGAAGCCGTGGCAGCCGGTGACCACGATGCTCACGCGGTCGCTCAGGCCGTTCTTGTCGATGGCGGCCTGGAGGGCGTCGCGGATGTTCATGCTGCCCGAGGAAGTGCAGCCGGTGCCGCCGCAGATGAGGATCTGATATTTTTTCTGGTCGGGTGCGCGGTTGTAGTTGCGCAGATCAAGCAGAGGCCGGGCTTCTTCCTGCAGCCTGTTGAGGGCGTCGACGGAAGTGAGACGTTTGAGTTCAAGCATGTCGTCCTCTCCTTTATGCCAGGTAGCTGTCGAGAATGCCGGGAATGTCGTCGGGGGTCAGGCGGCCGTGGGTGTTCTCGTTCACCATCATGACCGGAGCCAGACCGCAGGCGCCGAGGCAGGCCACGGTTTCCAGCGTGAAGTTGAGATCCTTGGTGGTTTCGCCGGGCTTGATGTCGAGGTGATGGCTCACCGCTTCAAGAATGGCGGCCCCGCCGCGGACGTGACAGGCCGTGCCCTGACAGACGCGGACGATGTTCTTGCCGCGCGGATTGAGGTGGAACTGTGCGTAGAACGTGACCACGCCGAACACCTCCGCCACCGGAACGTTCAGTTCCGACGCGATGGTTTCGAGCACTTCCTGCGGCAGATAGCCGTAAACATCCTGGGCCTGCTGCAGAACGGGAATGAGCGCGCCTTTCGGGTTCTGCTTGTAGGGTTTCAGAATGTCCATGAGAGGAGCAAGGTCAATGGGGCTGGCCGTGCAGTTGCAAGACATGTGGATATCCTCCTGGTACAATCCTGGCTCTGACCGGCCTGCGGCGGCGGTCAGGGCGTTCCGTGTCCCCTGCGGGACGGTTGCGGGTGGGGCGCGGCGCGTTCGGCGAGGCGCCCGCAGCGGAAAAAGTGCGTCGTCCCTCCTGTCCGGGACGGCTGTTTTCCGCCGGCCGGAATCATTCTCCTGCGGAGGATGTCCGGCTTTTCCCCTGGTTGGGGGAGGCGGCGGACCTGTCGGCAATGCCCGCCGCTTTGAGAATGTCTTTTTCCTGCGCCTGGGCTTCCTTGAGAAAGGCTTTCGCTTCCTGCCGGTTCAAGAGCACGGCAGAGGCGGAAAAGCTTTCAAGGGTTTTTCTGAGTGCGCCGGTTTCGGCGGCCTTCAGAAAGGCGAGGGAAAGTTCGTCCAGAGTCTGCGGCGGCACGCCGGCCGGCGCGAGAAGAATGAAGGATGAATCGCCGCGTCCGGGATCGGCGAAGCCCTTGTCGCTCAGGGAGGGCACGCCCGGCAGCGCGGGAAGTCTCGCGCCTGCGAGAACCATGAGCGGAAGAAGCTGACCGTTTTTCACGCGGGGCAGCGCGCCGCTCGCGGCGGCGTCCACGTGACCGCCGAGCAGGGCGGCTTCGGCTTCGCCGGGCCCGCCGAAGGGCACGAAACGCCACTTGAGCGAGGGATCTTTGGCGGATATGGCGGCAAGGGCGACGTGGGAGGGCGTGCCCAGACCGGGAACGCCGATGCGCATTTCGCCGGAGGCCTGGCGCGTGGCGGCAAGAAAGTCGTCCAGCGTCTTCCAGGGCGCGCCGGGGCGCGTCACCAGCACGGGGGAGGCCTGTCCGAAGATGAGCAGAGGCTCCACGTCCTTGAGCGGATCGTAGGGCGCGTCGTTGACGGTGGGAATGAAGATGAGCGCGTTGGTCACGCAGGCGGCGAGGCGGGAGCCGTCGGCCTTGTCTTTTGCCAGTCTGGCCACGGAGGTCATGCCGCCGCCGCTCGGCGTGTTCCGGGGAACGATGTTTCTTCCCAGAACGGCTTCGGCGTCATGGGCGAGCACGCGGGCTGCGGCGTCGAGGGCTCCGCCCGGGCTGAAGGCGATGGACAGCTGAATGGGGCCGTCTGCGGCGCGGGCCTGCGGAACGGAAACTGGAGAGAGAAGCAGGAGAGAGAGGGCGGCAAGGCCGAAGTATGGAATACGCCATTTCATGGTGCATATCTCTACAGGTAAAAATGAAATCGGCAAGCATAAAAAATTTTTTCACATAAGAGTATCGGATATATCGGTGTAACGTATTATAATCGTGCGTTATTTGCAAGACGGCCTTCTTTGAGCGTTCAATCAGTTTTATAAAAAATGACAGAAAAGTCGAAAAGGAGGCCTGTTTTGACGGCTACCAGAAGGAGAGAAGCGTCTGCATGAGATGGGTTTCCAGTCTCGGGCCGAGCACGAAGGCGAGCACGAGGGGCGCGGGCGAACAGCCGCAGCGCCTGAGCGCCACGGCGAGAAGCCCGAAGAGCACGCACTGAGCCGGGCCGGACATGTCGTCGGCCCCCATGTAGGAGCCCGTCAGACAGAGCAGGCAGATCACGGGCCAGAGCAGCCGGAAGGGAAGGCGCGCGAGCCTTGCCCAGAAACCTGAAAGGGTCAGGCCGAGCACGAGCAGAATGACGTTGCCCGCCATGAGGCAGAACATGAGCCCCCAGTAGAAGTCCGGCTGCTCTTCGGGCAGGGAGGGGCCGGGCGTCACGCCCACGACGGTGAGCGCGCCGAGCATGGCGGCCATGATGGGATTGGTGGGCAGGCCCATGAGCAGAAGCGGCGCAAACGAGGCCATGGCCGCGGCGTTGTTGGAGGCTTCGGGCCCGGCGAGGCCTTCCCAGGCACCTTTTCCGAACTGTTCCGGATGGTTGCTGAGGCGTTTTTCCAGCGCGTGGGAGGCAAAGCTGGCGGTGACGCCCGCGCCGCAGGGCACAAGACCGGTGAGGAATCCGAGCACGCTGCCGCGAAGGGCTGCCAGGGCCGTGGAAAGTCGGCGCAGGCAGGGCACGGCGTCCGGCGCGGCGGCGCGGATTTTTTCCGGGCCGGAGAGCAGGGCGTTGAAGAGATCGCCGAGGCCGAACAGGCCGAGCAGCATGGATGTCAGCTCCACGCCCTCGGAGAGTCGCCACGCGCCGAAGGTCAGCCGCTCTGCGCCGTACACGGGATCCATGCCCGGCAGGGCGAGGGCGAGACCGAGGAAGATCATGCACAGGCTGCGGCGCGGCCCGCCGGGACTGGTGAAGGCGACGAGCAGCAGGGCGCAGATCATGACGGCCGCCCGTCCGGCGGGGCCGAAGAAGAGCGCCGCGCCGGAAAGCGCGGGGGCGAGCAGCAGCATGGCGAGCGAGGCGAACATGCCGCCGGTGAAGGATGCGAGCGTAGCCGTGGCGAGGGCCTGCCGGGCCTTTCCGCCGAGGGCCAGCGGATGACCTTCAAAGAGGGTTGCCACGGCGTCGGCCTCGCCGGGAATGCCCATTAATATGGATGTGACGGCTCCGCCGTACTTGGCGCCGTAAAAAATGCCGGAGAGCAGGGAGACGGCGGGCAGCGGTTCGAGCACATAGACGAGGGGAAAGAGCAGGGCCATGGCCGCGGGCGGGCCGAAGCCCGGCAGCACGCCCACGGTCATGCCGAGAAACACGCCCGCAAGCACGAGCAGCCACAGTTTGAGGGAGCAGAGGGCGGAGAGCGCCGCGCCCATGCCGGAAAGCAGGGAAGGGTCGAAAAAAGAGGCGTCCACGGCCTACGCTCCGATTCCGAAGGAGAAGAGCGCGCCTTGCGGCAGCGGCCAGGCCAGCAGTTTTTCCATGCCGAGCCAGAGCGTCAGACACAGCAGCAGGGCGAGCGCGAGGGATTCGTTGCGGGAGCAGCCGCCGCAGCGGCAGGCGCAGAGTGCGGCGAAAAAGGTGGCAGGAAGCCAGCCAGCGGCATAGACAAGCAGCATCCAGAGCAGGCAGGAGAAGAGCAGGCCGCCCGCTTCGCGCAGAGCCTTGCGGGAGGGCCGCTCTTTGGCGGCAGAGGCGGGAGGCAGAAGCAGCGCGCCGACAAAAAGTCCCGCGCCGACGATGCGCGGCCAGATGCCGGGGCCGGGAAGTCCGGCGGAAAGCGCGGGCGGCGCGGCCGCAAGAACCGCGACGGCGGCAAGCGCGAGCAGAACGCGCAGGGCGTGACGCCGCAGGGCGGCGCGGGGCAGACGCATGGGAGACCTCGAAACGGGAAGAATGACGGCCCCTGCGGGCCGGGCCGAGTATAGGACAGAAGAAAAAGATGGGCAACGGCGCGGAAACCGGGGCGCGGAGAGGGAGTTTCCCTTGACAGCGGCGGCATATTCGGGGAAGGTGTCTCGATAGTTTTTTTTGGAGGAACCATGCCTAAAGAAGACGCCATTGAAGTGGACGGCATCGTGGAAGAAGCCCTTCCCAATGCCATGTTCCGCGTGAAGCTGGAAAACGGCCACGAAGTGCTTTCCCATATTTCCGGCAAGATGCGCAAGTTTTATATCCGCATTCTGCCCGGCGACCGCGTGAAGGTCGAGCTTTCGCCCTACGATCTCACCCGCGGACGCATTACCTACCGCATGAAGTAAGATGGAGCCGCTCGCCATTCCCTCGTCCGGGGGAGCCCGTCCCGAAGCCGGGAAGGGCGCAAGGCGGCGCAAGCCCGTCCGGCTTCCTGCGGCCGGCGCATCCGAGATGCTGCTGATCCGTATCGCTCCCCGTGATACGGGTCTTTTTCGTTATCTTCTGGAAGGCGGAGGCGGGCATCTGGCCATGCTCACGGTGCTTGATCCCCGTGCGGCCCTGTTCAAGCTGCTGTTTTCTCCGCATCAGCGGGAGGAGCTTGAGGCGCTGCTTGAGAGCATGCGCAAAACCGTGCCCTTCGAGGTGCGCCGATGGCCCGTGAAGACGCCCGCCGCGCCGGATCGCCAGAATCTTCCGGAGTGCGGAGCCGTGTCGGCCTGCCGGGACTCTTCCGGGAACGAAAGCTCCCCGGCCTTCGCGGCGTCGCCGGACGGCGCAGCGCCTTTGAGGGAGCCGGAATCCTCGGAGACCGACGCCTGTTCGACAAAGCCTCCGTTTGCGGAGTGAAGGCCGCGTCGCATCGTTCCGGCGTTTTTTTGCGATTTCGGGCCGCTTTTGTCTGAAAGTGCCTGCCGCATTTTGCCGCGCTGTCTTGTCTGTCGTCCGTTGCCAAGAAATTGTTGCGAAACTTCGGCGTCGCGTCCTGAACATGGGAGGCGTCGCCGTTTTTTTTGACTGTATGCAGTGCGTTTGCTGCAAAAGGTTCGCGCCGCGTGGCCGAAAACGCGCCGCGTCGGTGCGTTGCGCCATGTTCGCCGCATCGGACGCGTTCCGCTTGCTCTGTGCCTCTTCTCCTGTTTTAATGTTGCCGTGAACCTCAGCCTTTTCCTTGTCGGAAAAAGGAGTCTCCCATGCTTGTTGCGGGCGTTGTTCTTGCCGTTCTTGTGGTGTTGGGCGTGGCTCTCATGCTTCTTTACAACGCGCTCGTCCGGGGGCGGAATCTTGCCGAGGAGGCGTGGAGCGGCATCAGCGTGCAGCTGCGCCGCAGGCACGATCTGGTGCCTGCGCTCATCAGCGTGGTGCAGGGCTACGCCGTGCATGAAAAGGACGTGCTGTCCGCCGTGGCCGGAGCCAGAGAGGCGGGCATGAAGGTTGCCGGAGGCGACGCGCGCGCCGTGGGCGAGGCGGAAAAGGGCCTCAGCCTTGCGCTCGGCCGCCTGCTGGCCGTGGCGGAAGCCTATCCCGATCTCAAGGCCAACGAGAATTTTCTTCAGCTTCAGCACTCCCTCACGGAACTGGAAAACGACCTTCAGATGTCCCGCCGCTACTACAACGGCACGGTGCGCGAGCAGAACAACCGCGTCATGCAGTTTCCGAGCAACGTGGTCGCCGGATGGTTCGGCTTCAGAAAGATGGAATATTTCGAGCTCTCCGGCGAGGAGGAAGCCGCCGCGCCCAAGGGTTTTCCCGTCGCGTAGATGCGGCGCGGGATGCGCAGTGTTCGCGCCCTGATGCTGCCGCAGGCAACTCGTCAGGACGGCGGAAGATGTGCGGCTTCGTGCCCGGCGGATGTTCGGCCCGCTGTTCTGAGCCGGGCCCTGTGCGGCGAAGTCGCGCAGAGCTGCGAGTATCCGGCTGCGGCGAAGCGCCTGACTGCGGGCTCTTGGGCTCTTTTGAAAAATGCGGATCAGTTCTCCGGGAGGATGGGCATGAAGCGGTGGATTCTGGCGGCGATCATCTGTCTGCTCATGGCGGCGGACGCGCTGGCCGCGCCCGTGCGGGTGCGGCAGTTCGATGCGCTTGTGGACGTGGCGGGCAACGGCGACATCGTGGTGAACGAGACGCTGACGGTGGAGATTCCTGCCGAGGGTGAGTTTCACGGCATCTTTCGGGACATTCCCGTGGCGACGCGCTGGCCGCGGCAGCCCGCTTCCATGGAGGTGCTGGCCGTGCGGCTCGACGGTCGGCCTCTTCCCGCCGACGACGTGCGCCGCAGCCCCGGTCTTGTGCGGGTGTATCAGCGCGACAAGGCGCGGCGGCTCTCCCCGGGACGGCATGAATTTTTTCTCTCCTACCGTATGACCGGTCAGGTCGGCCTTTTTGAGGGCAACGACGAGCTGACCTGGAACGTCACGGGCAGCGGCTGGGAAGCGCCCGTGGAGCAGTCTTCGTGCGTCGTGCTCTGTCCGACGGGCGCGCCGTTTTTCGGTCAGCGGGCCTGGATCGGCAGGGCAGGCAGCAAAAATTCTCCGGTGAGCATGAGTTACGAGGTGCAGCATCAGCGCCTTGTCATGCGCTTTGACGCGCAGCGGGCCGTGCAGCCCGGCGAGGATTTCACCGTGGCCGCGGGCTGGGGCAAGGGCTTTGTTGCGCCTGCCGGCGGGACCGTCGTTGGATCCCTGTCCGGCGCGATGGCGTACGCCGTGCTGGATGCGGCGCTTTTCCTCTACTTTTTCCTCGCCTGGTTCTTTACCGGCAGGGATCCGCGCAAGGGCGTCATCGTGCCTCTTTTTCATCCGCCGGTGCTGCGCCGCGGAAGCGGCAAAATCGGCGAGAGAGACATGCCCGTGTCGCCTGCGGCGGCGGGCTACGTTTTCCACAAGAACCGGGTGACGCCCGCATGCTTCGGCGCGGCCGTGATTTCGCTTGCCGGGCGCGGATGCTGCCGTATCCTGGGCAACGCGAAGGAGGGCTTCGTGCTGGAGCCCGGCCGGGGCAGTTCGCCGTTTGCCGAAGAGGAGCGGCTTTTGAAGGCGATGGGCCCGGAATCCGTGAGGGTGGACGCCGCGCATGGCAAGACGCTCTACGGCATGCAGCGGGCCATGACGGCGCAGCTTCGCCGCGACTACGGCAGCATGTGGAAGGGCGCGGGCAGCGGCTTCATGAACGGTCTGTTCGGCTCGGTGTGGATGTTTCTCGGCATGGCCGCCGCGCTGATCGGCCTTGTGGCCGTGACGGGATGGGTCACGGGGGGCGCGCTTCCCCACGGCGTTGTTCCGGCGCTGGGCTTTCAGCTTTTCGCGTTCTTCTTTGTGCAGCAGATGATACGACTCATCGTGTCGCGTCTGAAGTCGGGGAGCCGGGGCTTTGTCGTGTGTGCGCTCGTCATGATTCTCGCCATGCTCGGCATCTCGCTGGCCGTGCTCTTTGCCGTGTTCCGGGACGCGGCGGCGCTGCTTTCTCCGGCCGCCACCGCGCTTGCCGCGCTGGCCGTGCTCATTCCCTTCGGCTTTTCCTTCATCATGGACAGGCCCACCCGGGAGGCGCGCGCTCTGCTCGATCAGATAGAGGGGCTGGAACTTTACATGCGCATGGCCGAAGGCCCGGCCCTGAATGCGCTGAATCCCCCGGAGCGCACGCTTGAGCACTATCGGGAGCTTCTGCCCTACGCCGTGGCCCTCGGGCTCGAACAGGCCTGGGGCGCGCATTTTTCCGGCGCGCTTGGCGCGGCGGCGCTCTCCGGCGGGCAGGAACTGACGCCCGCATTTGCGGGAGCCTTCGCCTCGGCGGCGGAAGGCAGCATCGGCTCCTACGCGGGGGCGCAGGCGTCGGCCGCATCCTCGTCGAGCTCCTTCGGCGGCGACGGCGGAGGCGCGGGCAGCGGCGGCGGTGGCGGCGGTGGCGGCGGATGCTGATTCCCCGCCCGGGCGGCCGCATTGGCGTTTGCACATCCCCCTTTTTTGGCATAGGGTAACTATGGACATAAGACGGAGAAAACAGGCCGTTTTTCCCCGGCCCTGTTTTCCCGCGAAGGCATCTTCCCCCCTTTCGGAGGTAACGTTCATGAATGCTCGCACGATGTTTGCCGGACTGGCCGCCGCTCTCATGCTCACCGGCTGTTCCGGCATGTCTTCCACCATCAGCAATCCCTTTGAACAGCCCAGCATCACGGAAACCTATATTTCCCAGTTCCGCGACGTGCCCATTCCCGCGCCCATGAGCACCATTCCTTCCGAAACGCTGGTCACCGTGGGGCCCGACGGCAGCAAGTTCGGTCTGGAATCCTTCAGCGGCCGCGTGGACGGCACTTCGCTGGCCAACGTCATGATGCAGAACATGGCCCGTCAGGGCTGGCAGCTGCGCGGATCCAGCGTGGGCGTGCGTTCCGTGCAGCTCTATGAAAAGTCGCCGCATTACGCCGCCATCTTCTACCGCGAGGGCGTGATGACCACGTCCATGGACGTGTGGGTGGTCAACGGCGTGAACGTGGACATCCTGAGCCTCGTGCCTGAAGTGCACAACAGCGTGAACAGCGGCATGTCCTCGTCTTCCGGCTACTCTTCGGGCTCCTCGTATTCCGGCCCGGCAACCTACTCCGGAACGACCTACGGAGGTTCCGGTCAGGTGACCAAACTTTCCGAATAGGATTCTTTCATGGAAAAGCATCTGCTGTTCAAGCGCTTCGCGGACAAGAGGCTGCACCTCGGCGTCTGCGGTTCCGTGGCCGCCTTTCGCGCGGCCGAGCTGGTGCATCGCTGGCAGGACACGGGCGCGGGCGTGAGCGCCACGCTCACCGCCGCCGCGCAGAAGTTCATTACGCCGCTCACGTTCAAGGCCCTCGGCGCGTCTCCGGTGTACGGGGACATGTTCGGCGGCGACGAGCCGTTCGAGCATCTGGAACCGGGGCAGATCGCCCACGCCATGGTCATTGCTCCGGCCTCGGCCGACATGCTGGCCCGTCTGGCGCACGGTCTGGCGGACGACATGCTCTCCGCGCAGGCCCTCGCCTTCGACGGCCCCGTGGTGGTGGCTCCGGCCATGAATCCGCGCATGTGGCGCAATCCGGCCACGCAGGCCAACGTGGAAACGCTGCGCGAGCGCGGCTTCACCTTCGTGGGGCCGGACTGCGGCGTGGTGGCCTGTCACGACGAAGGGCAGGGACGTCTTGCCGATCTGCGCATGATCTACCTTGCCGGACTCAAGGCGCTGACCCCGCAGGACATGGAAGGCAGAACCGTCATGCTCACGCTCGGTCCCACGCGCGAAACCTGGGACGACGTGCGCTTCTGGACCAACGGATCCACGGGCGTCATGGGCGCGTCCATTGCCGTGGCGGCGTGGCTGCGCGGCGCGGAAGTGCATGCCGTGTGCGGCCCAGTGGATCTGTGGATGCCCAATGATCCGGCCTTCCACCGCCACGACGTGACGAGCGCGGCGCAGATGCTGGAAAAGGCGCAGGAGCTTTGGCCCTCGGCCGACGCGGGCGTGTTCACCGCCGCGGTGGCGGATTTTCGTCCAGAGCCGCACGGGCCGGGCAAGTTCAAGAAGGACAGGGCCGGGGACGGCTTCAGTCTTTCGTTCCTGCCGAACGCCGACATTCTGCGCACCCTGGCCGAAGAGCGTTCGGAAGGTCAGGTGGTGGTGGGCTTTGCCGCCGAAAGCGTGCCCGACATGGACGCGCTCGGCGTGGCCGTGCATCACAAGCTGGATACCAAGGGAGCCGACGTCATTGTGGGCAACCGCATTTCCGACGGCTTCGGCCGCGCGGCCAACCGCGTGTATGTGGCCGACGCGCAGGGCCGGGACGAAGTGTGGCCCGACATGCCCAAGCCGCAGGTGGCCTGGAAGATCATAGACTGGGTGCGCACGCTGTTCGTATGAGGGTTCGATCCGCCATAGTTCGCCCGTGGATAAAGGCGGGTTTGTCCGCGCTGCTTGTCGAGAGCGAGCAGCGCGCGGCTGAACTGCGCGGCGCGACAGGAGACTCGTCGGCGCAGCGCGCGGAAGACGCTCTTTCGCCCGCGCCCGGGGGGGCCGCAGGAAAAAGCGTGTCTGCCCGGCCCGGGGATTTTTCGCGCGTAAAGGATGGGCGCAGCGCCGGAGCGGCTCGGCCTGCCCCCCGCGAGGCCGTCGCGCCTTCTTCCGCGCCGTCCGCCCCGCCGCAGGCGAATCGTCCCCGGCGGGACGCGGAGAGCGCCGCGTCGAACGTCCGTCCGGGCGCAGGCGCTCTGGAACGGGCTTCTACTCCCGGGAGTTCCGCACTTCTTGCCACGCCGGGCGCGCTTCCCGTGGAGGCGTGGCCCGAACGCTGGCTGGTGTTCAAAAATCGTCGTCCGCTGCCGCCGCATCCTCTGGTGCTCTGGACCTACGCCGGGCTCGACGAGGATCTCACCGGCAGGCCGGACGACGTGCGCCGCAAGGTCATCGTGCGCATGCTCATGGAACTTCGGCATCCGGGCGGAACTCACGTGTTCTGGCCCTGCGGTCTTGCCGGAGAGCCGGAAGCCGGAGCCCCGCTGTTCTGGTCCGGGGTGAAGCTGCTCAATCCGCGAGTGCTGCTGCTTTTCGGCTCCGACGCGAGAGACGCGCTCTCCATGCCGAAAACGCTGCTTCCCTTCTGTCAGGAGCGCGTGTTCGGCAGACTGGTCATTCAGCTTCCCCGTCCGCAGTCCCTCGCTGCCGACGAGGCGTCGTTCAAGCAGGCGCTGGCCTTTCTTTCCCGGCTGCTGCGCTTCTGCGGCAGGCCGCAGGCGTAACGTATTCGCACAACGCAAAAAAGCCTTCTCCGTCAGGTACGGGGAAGGCTTTTTTGCGTGTCGTTCGGGGCGATCAGCAGTTGCACTCGGCGCCGGAAATGGCGTCCACGCGCAGCGCCTCTCTGGCCGCGTCAAGGGCCTCCTTGTCCATGCCGGGCACGTCGGCGAGCTCGTCGATGGACATGAAGTCGCCCACTTCTTCGCGATACTGCACGATGGCCTTGGCCAGATCGGCGTTGAGGCCGGGCACGGCGGCGAGTTCCTGCTGCGTGGCGGTGTTGACGTTGAGGCCGTTCTCTTCGGCGGAGGCGGCGGAGGCGAAGACAAGGCAGAGGGCCAGAGCCAGGGCGGAAATGAGGGAGCGTTTCATTATGGATCTCCTTTGCGTGTTACCAGCTGAGATAGGACCAGGAATACATGAGAAAACAGACGGCGAAGGACAGCAGCGAAGAGACGGCAAGGCACGCGTGCCTGCGTCCGAGGCTGCGGGAGGCGTGGGCGTGGAATATGCCCATGTAGATGGCCGTTGCCGTGGCCCAGAAGAGCAGCAGGGCGAACAGTATCTGAAGATAGAACGTAATGCCGGTCATGACGGCTCCTTGAGGATGGCCCGGGAGATTTGCCGGGCGCGGCGTTGACGGAAGGTTCGGAAGTGCCCCGTCCGGCCGGAGATGCGCCGGACGGGGAAGGAGTGCTTCCGACGCGGATGCTCCGGAAGCGTTGCTGTCGGCGCTAGAGCAGTCCTGCGCGCTGGAAGATCACCGCGAGCGCGATGAAGAGCACGGCAAGCAGTATGCCCACCATATCGCGATCATGTTCTTCCTCGCCGGAATTGTCCATGAAGTCGAAGCCTTCTTCGTCGGTGGTGTGGGAATGGCGCATGCTTGCCTCCTTAGATGATCGGGAACTTGAGGCTGGCCGCGGCCAGCAGGCAGATGACGAGAACGGCGATGCGCAGAATGCCTGCGGCAAACGCGAGCGCCAGGCCCTTGAAGCCCCACTCTGCGATGTCGCGCAGGGAAAGGGAGAGGCCGAGGGCGGCTGCGGCAAGGGAGAAGTCCCACTTCACCAGTTCAAAAACGGCGAGATGGGCGGGCTCCTTCACTACGTGGAACTGCACCACGATCCACACGATGATGAACACGGTGACGAACAGCGGGAATCTTTTGTGGGCGCGGGCCGCCATGACGCCGGGCTCGTCGGCGAACATGCGGGAGCGCACGAACATGACCACGAACACGAACAGAAAGCCTGCGGGCATGAGCGCGTGCCGCAGAGGTTCCACGTAGTGGGCCCAGTGACCGGCTTCGTAGCTGTAGCCGAAGGCCGCGTTGAACATCTGCCCGGTGTTGCCTATGCCGAACACGGAGAGCACGGCGAAGGCCTTGTCGTCCATGTTGAGGGCGTGGCCGAGCAGGGGCAGCAGAAACGAGGCCACGAGGCCGAAGAGCAGAATGCAGCCCAGCGCGTTGATGACCTGCCCGCCTTTGGATTTGAGCATGGGCATGAGAATGGCCACCACGTGGGGATCGCCCGTGGAGAGCGCGCCGGCGATGGTGGAGTAGTGCCGGTCGTCCATGCGCAGGAGTCTGCCGAGAACAAGCGTGACGGCGGCGGTGAACAGCATGACGGCGAAGGCCAGCAGAATGAGGGGCATGCCCGCCTTTTCCGCGTGGCTGAACACGAAGTGCGGCGCCAGCATGATGATGCCGAGCGGCATGAGAATGTGAATGTAGGAAAGACCGCGCTTCCAGGAATCGGGCACGCCGAACACGTTGCCGATGACAAGACCCATCAGAAAGGGATTCCACACGAAGTTGGAATTGAGGATCTGGAACAGCGGCTGATGATGGACGGGGCCGATGACGGCGTCGAGCCAGGAGAACAGGTTTTCCAGCGTGAGGGGATTGGGGCTCCCCGCCAGATTGTTGGAAAACAGCGCGATGAAGAACATGGCCAGCAGACCGGGCAGGGATTCCTGCATGCTGTAGAGGCAGCTGAGGAAAGAGCGGCGGCGCTCCTCATAGGGAATGTTCATGATGGTACCTGCCTATTGGAACTTGCGGGCGAGCCAGGCGTCGAGCCCGCGTTCGGGATGAGGATGCGCGCCGGTGCGCCAGTATTCCTGCCAGGCGGAGCGTTCCATGAGCGACGCGCGCAGGAAGCCTTCGATGGTGCCGTTCACGCCCATGAGCACGTCGATGTTGTTGCGCGGCTGGAAGGCCAGATTGGCGCTCTTGAACACGCGTTTGCGGTAATTGGTTTCGATGTGCCAGGCGTGGATCATTTCTCCGTCGAAACTGTCGATGACGATGCTGAACTGCGGCTTGCCGTCGGCCATGCGGGGGCCGTCGAAGCGGGGATGGTCCTTGTCCAGAATGATGGGTTCGGGATTGTCCAGCAGAATTTCGTTGAGCTGATAGCAGTGACCGCACACGTCGGGGCGAACCATGAAGCGCGGATCGCCCTCAAAGGGAGTGTCGCTTTCGAGCTTCTTGAGGTCCACGTAGGCGTAGAAGGCGGCCTTGCCCTTTTCAAAGGGCGTTTTCACGTCCATTTCGGCGAGCACCTTGTCCTTGCCCTCGTCGAACTGGAACTGCAGGGAGTTCACCACGCGCTGATGCTGCGGCAGGAAGGCGCGGGTTTCGGCGTTGAGCGGGCCGAGGGTTCTGGTTTCGGAGAGCGAGCCGTCGTTGCGGCGAAGTTCCACGGAAGCGGTGCCGGCCTTTTCGTCGAAGGCGACAAGCTTCAGGGTGTGCTTCTTGCCCACGGGCTTTTCTTCGCCGGGGGCGAGGAGCAGGCGCACGGGCTTTTCGTAGGTGTACTGCACGCTCTGAATGGCGGGCGTGCCGAAGCTCTTCACCCGCACGTAGGTTTCGCCCACGAATTCCGGCTCAATCCAGGTGGCGCCTTCGGCAAAGCGGTCGTGCAGGTAGTAGCGGTCGCCGTTTTCCCGGCTGAGGCCCTGCGCGAGTTCAAAGGGCGCGCCGAAGTTGTTGCCCGAATACTTGACCACGTTGATCTGCGCCATGGGGCGGTCGTCGAGCAGGTGGCTTTCCGTGAAGCGCAGCACCTTGTTGTTCACGCCGAGGGGCTGATCCTGCCAGTAGATGGGGTGCAGGCTGGCGTCGGGCTGCACGCGCCAGAAGTCGATGTCGAAATTGCGGCGCGTGAAGGTGGTGGATTCAAAGGTGGCCATGTAGGCGCGGCGGCCGAGCATGTAGAAGGTTTCGCCGTTCAGGGCGCGCACGTTGCGGGCGTTGCGCGAGGTGTAGAACAGGCCGGAGGGCGGAATGACGATGCGGTTGTTCTTCCAGTCCACGTAGCTGCCGCGGATGACGAGTCCTTCGGAAGACGTGAGTCTCTCGCCGCGGCGGTTGGTCACCTGCTCGCGGCCGAAGCCGCGCATGAGGCCGCCGAAGGGAGCCGTGGGATCGGGCGAGTGGAAGGCCATGTTGGGCATGACGCTCGGGAACGACGTGAAGTGCGAGCCCTGCACTTCCGTGCCGAAGTCGGGCATGGCCAGACGGTTGAGGAAGCTGTCTTCCAGCACGGAAATGAAGGTCGGCGTGCGGCCGATGAAGCAGTCGATGTTCCGGCGGCCCTTGTCGGTGAAGGCAAGGTTGTCGGTGCGCTGGAAGAATGCGTCGCGCAGGTAGTAGCTGTGGACGCGGTTGCCTTTCATGTCGTCGGCCACCAGGCGGAAGGCCGGACGGTTCCACACGTCGGAATATTTCACCGGCCCGTCGTAGCTGTCGTTTCCGGCTTCAAGGGTGAAGGGCGCGGCGTTTTCCAGCGTGAGGCGCTGGAGCTTGCCCGTGAGCAGGCTGGCTTCGAGCCCCACGGTGTAGCGCTCGTCGAGCGGCCAGGGCTCGCCGTTCTTCACGGTGACGAGGTCGCGATAGACGACGAAGCTCAGCATGCCGTCCTGCCAGTCGTGGGGCACGGCCGTGGACCACGGCACGAAGTCGGAATGGCGCAGATATTCGGGCTGCACGGCGATTTCTATGCGCATGTCCTCGCCGGGCACGGTGAGGCTGTAGGCGTCCTTTTCGTGCGCTTCGTCCTTGTATCCCTGCGAGCTTATGGGGCGGATCAGCTTTTCGGCGAGAACCTTGTCGCCGCCAAAGTCGGTTACGCGAACGCGGAAGCCGTTGCTTTCGCGGAAGGCGTAGAGGCGCTTTGTGCCGCAGAGCCGGTATTCTTCCTGACGCAGATCGAGCACCACGGGCCGAGAAAGGGAGAAGGTGGCCTCCTCGATGACCGGATAGGAAAGCGAGGAGAAGGTGGCCTTCTGGAAGTCGTGATCCTTCACCTCGAAGCGGCTTGCGCCGTACTCAAACACCGGATCGAGGAAAAATTCATCGAGCTGCTCCACGTCGCCTTCCATGTGGCTGCGGTCGGGCAGCTCCTTGATGGCCGGAAACTTGGACGACACCGAAAATTCCATGGGCCAGTGTCCGGAAGGGGCGATGAGCGCCATCTGAATGTAGGGCCGGTCGTAGTGATCGGTGGCGTAGTCGAACCACAGGCGGTAGCCTGCCTGATCCACCGGCGTCTTTTCGCCTTTTTTCAGCGACACGTCGCGCACGGTGCGCACGCTCTGCCGGATGTCCACGAGATAGGCGTGTTCGCCGAGCAGAAGGAACGGGTCACGTCTGAAGGGTGCGGCGTCCTGCTCTGTTTCGGAAATGTAGCAGAGGCCGCCTGCGGGCACGAAGGCCTTGCCGTCCTTGACGGAACTTTTCCGCACGAGCACGGCTTCCGAAAGATTGCGCGGCTGACCGTACTGATTCTTGAAGGTCTTGTGCCGCAGGCCTCCGAGATCGGGAATGAAGGGCATGTCGCCTGCCGGGGCGAGGCCATGCGGACTTTCCGCAGCCGGAGCGCCGGAGAACAGAAGGCAGAGCAGTGCCGCCGCGACGCCGGAAACGAGAAGTTTGTTCATCACAACTTCCTTGTGGTTGAATGGTCTGGCAGTGGCAGACCGCTCTTTCGTGCTAAAACGCGTGCCGCAGAGGAAAAAGGAGGGCTGCCTTCCTCCTTTCATGCATGAATCGTTCCAAAAGGTTATATGGCCAATGATTGCAGTGAATTATTTATGATGCATCCGTCTGTTCCGACTTTGATTGCGCCTGGCATGTGCGGCTCTCTGCACACACGCTCAAGGCTGTGCCCGCTTTCGCGCAGCCTTGTTTTGCGCTCGTCTTTACGGAAGAAGAGCTTGTCGTTACACTCTCACCCGCAAAAGCGACTTCAAGGTGAAACTATGAGCGAGAACAGGAAAAGCGGTTATCAGATTCTGGTGGTGGACGACGATCCCGAATGGCATGAGATTCTGGCCCTGCTTTTTTCGCGCAAGGGCTGGAAGACGGAAACGGCGCTTTCCGGCGAGCGGGCGCTGGCCAGACTGGCCGCCGGCGGCATAGACGTGGTGGTGTGCGACCTTTCCATGCCGGGCATGAGCGGACTTGAGGTTCTGCGCCGCGTGCGGGCCATGAACGCGCAGATTCCCTTCATCATGATGACGGGCGTGGGCACCATTGAGAGCGCCGTGGAAGCCGTGCAGCTCGGCGCGTACAGCTATCTGACCAAGCCTGTGAACAATGCCGAACTGGCCTCGCTGGTGCAGCGGGCGGCCGAACACGCCCGGGTGCACAGTCAGCTTCAGGACATGGGCGGGGAAAAGACGCCCGTCTCCCTCATTTTCAACAGTCCGTCCATGAAGCAGGTGCTGAAGACCATAGGCAAGGTGGCGGGCACGAGCGTGCCCATCCTCATTACCGGCGAAACGGGCACGGGCAAGAGCCGTCTTGCGGAGTACGTGCATCGCGCAAGCTCTCTTCGGGACAAGCCCTTTCTCACCATCGACTGCGCGGCCCTGCCGGAATCGCTGCTGGAGAGCGAGCTTTTCGGTCATGTGAAGGGGGCCTTCACCGGCGCGGTGAGCACGCGGCGCGGCCTTCTGGAAGAAGCGCAGGGCGGCACGGTGTTTCTTGACGAAATAGGCGAACTTTCGCCTTCCACGCAGGCCAAGCTGCTGCGCGCCATTCAGGAGCACGTAATACGTCCGGTCGGCAGCAACAAGAGCGTGAGCGTCAACGTGCGCTTCATTGCGGCCACGCATCGTAATCTGGAAGAGGACGTGAAGACGGGCCGCTTCCGCGAAGATCTTTTCTATCGTCTTTCCGTCATTCCGCTGTACCTGCCGCCGCTTCGCGAGCGCCGGGAGGATCTGGCCGCGCTCATCGGTTTTTTCATCAGCCGCTTCAATGAACGCTACGGCCGCAACGTGACGCAGATAAGCCCCGCGGCCATGAACATTCTCTACAGTCAGCCGTGGAAGGGCAACATCCGCGAGCTGGAAAACGTGCTGGAGCGAGCCTTTCTTCTGACGGAAGGGGACAGGCTCATGCCGGAGTCGCTGGGAACCATGGCCGACGGCGCTGTCTTCGCGTCGCCTGTTCCGGGCGAAGCGGTGTCCGAAACGCCGCTTTCTCTGTCCGACGCGGTGCGCAACGCGGAAATTCAGGCGCTTCAGCAGGCGCTTTCCCTGTGCAACGGCAACAAGACGCAGGCCGCGGAACTTCTGGGCATAGGCCGAAGAACGCTCTACGACAAGCTGGAGCAGTTCGGCCTCATGGATAAAAAAGGATAACAAAACGGGCCCTCCACCGTATGGCGGAAGGCCCGGAGACAAAGACGGCCAGAGGATTACCGGTCGTTTATGGGCGACGAGAGGCGGGAAACTTCCGCGAAGAGTTCATGCCATTTCGGCGCGCCGGGAAACACTTCCGTCTTTCGGGAAAGATCCCTGCCCGCCAGACCGGGATAATCCGGAGCGTAGCGGAAGGCGCGATGCACCACGTTGTTTGTGAGATTGATGTCCTTCACGCCGTTCGGATCGGCCGTGGCGTCCTCTTCCGTAAGCATGGCCTTGGCTTCGCCGTTGCTCATGAACGGGCTTACGTATTCCCATACCACGCGCTTGTCCTGCGTCACCTCGAAAATGTGTCCCGTGGCCGTGGACGTGATGAGCACATTGCCGTTCTGCAGATGCTGGGCGGAACCCTGATAGGCGCTGTAGAAGGAATTGAGATTGTTGGCCGCATATTCCCAGGTGATGCGGCCTGAGGGGATGTCCACGACCACGGCGCGGGAGCGGTTGGCCTGCGGGCGCTGCCAGCCGTTGTCGAACAGGGAGATGCGGTCGTTGCCGAGCCATGTGGCGTCGTGATTGCCGAAGAGCAGCTGACTGCCGTCGTTGCAGAAGGAGGGGCGTTCCCCTTCGCCGTGACTTGCGGGGTTGCCGAAGCGCCACAGCACCCTGCCTTCCGCGTCGTGACTGACGATGAACGCCTCGCAGAAGTTGCGGGAGCTTATGAGGATCTGGTCGGTCTCGGGATTGTACCGGACGCTGTTTATGTGCATCCAGTCGGAATCTCCGTAGTAGTTCTTGATGGGCAGGCGGTAGTTGATGTCGAATTCGTCCTTGCCTGTGCCGATGTGGTCCCAGGCGTGCCATGACCAGACTTCGCGTCCTTCCTTGTCCACTTCCACGATGTAGTCGGCCCACAGACCGTCGTAGGCCGGGCTGTGTCCGGTATCCTCGCCGGGCCGGGGCAGGGTTCCCGGCTTGCGGCCTTTGGCCTCGGCCTCCTCGCAGCTTTTGTGTTCCCAGGCCACGATGAGCGTGTTGCCGTTCGGCATGCGGTCGAAGGCGTGATGGCTCAGTCTGCTGTCGTCGTATATCCGGTGTTCCCACACTACGTTCCCGTCCCAGTCTATTTCCTGAAGGCCTCCGGACACCCCGCCGAAGGGTACCTTCTTTTCATAGCGTATGCCGCGCAGCAGGTTGCCGTTCGGCAGAAGTTCGGCATAGAGGCCGGGAAGTCCGGCGGTCTTCCATTCGTGTACGATGTTGCCTTCCATGTCCAGAAGATAGCTGGACGTGGACTGCATGGGAGAAATCAGCGTATAGCCGTCCAGAGCCTTTTCCTTGTCGTAGATCAGAACGCCGGTGGGAGTGGACATGGTTTCCGCGGCCTTTGCCCTGCGGGGAAAGAGCAGAAGCGCCGTGCCGAGAAAGGATGCGGCCGCGAGTGCGGAAAAAACAAGACTGCTCATGAGTGCCATCCTGCAAAAGAGTTGAAACATCTGCCTGCCTTCGCACGGAAAGATTTGTCCGCGTCGAAAGAAAGCGGGCCTAGTGTTGCAGAAATCAGGACACAGGGGAAGAGCTTTGGGGCCGTGTTTTTGTGAAGGAAACGAAAGGCGGAAGAAAAAACGTTTTTCATGCAGGCGAGCTTCTTTTGCCGTCCGATGTGTTGCGCGACACGAAAATGCAGGCGTTTCAGCAGGACTTTCCCGTGGAGCGACGGCAGGACGCAGGCGAGTGCCCGGACAGGTCGAAGAGGGCGCGGCGACAAGCTGGATCACCCTCATCGACAAAAAAGAATCATTCTCCGACGAAGAAAAAACATCCCGTCCGGGCAGGGATCCGGGCGGGATGTTTTCGCAGAAGGCCGGGCAGATCATGCCCGTTGGACAAGTTTTCGCCCGAAGGCTGCGGACAGACTCAGCGCGGCGACTTTGCGCAGTGCGGAAAGCCGAGAATGTGTCGTACGCGTTGCCCGCCGGGGAGGCGTTGCGTCCGGCTCCGGGAGAAGCCGGACGCGGGCCGGGCTTGTTTAGTAGTTGTGCATGGAGGTGGCGGCTTCGTCTTCAAATTCTTCGTCGTTGCTCTCTTCGGCATGGGTCTGGGCGGCGGTCAGCGAAGCCTTGACCATGTCGCCCTGCACGCCGGTGTTCGGATACTCGCCCTTGGCGTTGGGCAGGGAGAACAGGCTGTTGGCAGGCGGAATCACGGCCACTTCTTCGGCGTGCGTAGCCTGAGGAACCCAGTCGTAGGGCACGCGGTAGGAGCGATAGAGAATGCCCGCGTTTTCGTCGGCGTAGGGCGAGAGGTATTCCCATACCGTTTCGTAATCGCTGGTGATTTCAAAGATGCGGCTCATGTCGCCTTCCGTGATGACGGTGTTGCCGTTGGGCAGGCGCTGCGCGTAGCTGACGAAGGGGCTGAAGAACTTGAAGTCCATGTGGCCGAGCAGGCCCTTGTGATTTTTGTGCCAGTCGTATTCCCAGACGATTTCCTTGGTCACAGGATTGAATTCCACCACGCGGCTGTAGGGACGCTGCACGTTGTGGAAGCCCGAAACCGGACGATCCGGGGTGGGGGCGCCGTAGCCGCCGAGACCGCCGTTGTCGAAGAACAGGATGTTGCCTTCGCCGGGGAGTCCCCTGGGAATGATGTGAATGCCGTGTGCGCCCACGATCTGGCCTACTTTGAAGTCTTCGGTGCCGGGGGCGAAGTTCGGGCCGAGACGCCACACCACCTTGCCGGTGGCGCGTTCAATGATGAACATCATGTTGGAGTCGCGGCTGTTGACGATGATGTTGTCGGGGTTGAAGCGCCTGTCGCCGGCGTCGAACCACTTGTTCGGGCCCACGTAGCTTGCGCAGTTGATGTGCATCCAGTCGTAGCCTGCGCCGGGCTTGATTTTTGTCCCGTGGCGACCGGCGGCGCGGTTGTCCGAGGGCGGGAAGGTGTTCATGGCCTTGAACGAGGCGTCGGTAAAGCCGAGTTCGTCCACATGATCGGAAATTTTCCAGGTCCAGACAACTTTGCCCTTGCTGTCCACTTCCAGAAGCACGTCGGTGACGAGCTGCATGGAAGGATGAATCCGCGCGATTTTTTCATTGGTATGGCTGAGCACCAGCGTGGTTTCCGCGGCATCGGAGGAGGCGCTGCCCGCGGAAGGAGTGAAATATACGGGGGTATCCTTGCGCTGGAAGTCGTGATGCTGGCGAGCTATGGGCGTTTTTCCGTCTTTCTGCGGCTGACCGGGAATGGCCGGCACGTTCTGCCAGTCGCGGAATTCCCAGAGCTGTTTTCCGTTGAAATCAAGGGTGACGAGAGAGGTTTTGTCCTGCTGACCGTCCTTCCAGGTTTCGCCGCTGGTCATGAGACGACCGCCGGGGAGAATTTTGTTCGGCATGCCGTCCTTGCTGTTCCAGCGTTTGACGAGATTGCCGTTCATGTCGATGAGACAGGCGCTTCCGGCGAGGATGGTGTAGCCGTTGTAGGCCTTTTCCGGATTGTAGAAGGTGACGCCTGTAGGATACGTGGTGGGCACGGCCTGAGAAGCGGCGGGCGCGGCGCAGAAGAGGCCGAGCGCGATCAGGAGACTGACGGAAACATTGTTGAAACGCATGCAAACCTCGCATTGTTTGGAAACAAAAACGTGAAAAATAATGCAATATGCATGCCAGACACGGAAAGTGATGCAATGCCGGAGTGTTGAGAACTTCGGCGAAACGATGTTCCGGGAGAATGTACGAGGCTTCGCACAGCAGAAGAGGTGTTTTGGGCAAAAAGGTGGTCTGCCGGGGGGGGGAGAGCTGCCGTCCCGGTGCGGGGAGCGTTTTTGCTGGATGCGCGGCGCGGATGCAGGAATCGGCTCTGCCGGATGACATGCGGGAATACGGGGCGCGGCCTGGGCTGAACGATGGCCCGGCAGGATGAGCGGCCTGGGCGGTCGCACTGGCAGGGATGGAAGAGATCCCCGGGGGGCGGCGCGGGAATTGTTTCGGTTGAAAGATCGAAGCGGAAGCGGCGCAGACGGCAGGCGCGGCAGCCTGCGCGGATAAAAAAAGCCCGGGCGGCGGAGCCGTCCGGGCGCGATGGGCGAGACGCCGGATCAGTATCTCTTGAAGGCGGAAGGTTCGTCTTCTTCCACTTCCACGGTGCCGGCGTTCTTCAGAGCGTCGTCGTAGAGGAAGGGATCGGCCGGAATGACTTCGCGTTCCATGTCATGCTTGATCTGCGGAATGTAGTCGTAGGGGATGCGGTAGGCGCGATAGATGGAGTTGGTGGGTCTCACGCGATGGGAGGTTTCGGCGTCGCCGAAGCCGCTCGCCGTGCCGTACCACATGAAGGGCACGATGTATTCCCAGACGGTTTCGAGTTCGGGAGTCACTTCAAAGATGCGGCCGTCGTTGCCCTCGGTGATGAGGGTGTTGCCGTTGGGCAGGCGCTGGGCGCTGCTCAGGGTGCCGCTGAAGAAGCTGTGCGCTATGGAATGATTCTTGCCGTAGCCGAGGGCCGTGGCGGAATATTCCCAGACGAGCTTTTTGGTGGTGGGGTCGAATTCCAGCACCTGGGAGTAGGGCATGCCGTTGTTGAACACGAGGATGTTGCCTTCGCCGGGCAGGCCCTTGGGAATCATGTGGGCGTGATGGATCATGCCGCCGGCGGGCAGAGCCTTGAAGCCTCCTTCAGGCAGATGCATGCCCATGAGGCGCAGCGGGTCGTCCTTGGCGTACTTGGGGCCGACCTGCCAGACGATGGAGCCGGTCTTGTGATCGATGATGTAGATGACTTCCTGACCGTCGTCGGTGATGATGTTTTCCGGATCAAAGGCGGCGTACTTGACGGGATCCTGATCATACCACTTGTTGGGGCCTACCCAGGAAGCGGTGTTCTGGAAGTCGGCAATGCCCTTTTCCTTGCATTCCTTTTCGTGGTCCTTGTACACCCATTCCCAGGTGATCTTTCCGGTCTTGTCCACGATGTAGAGGGAAGCGGTTTCTTTGCCGTCAATGGTCTTGAAGCCGGCGATGAGGGTTTTGCCGTCCTTGACGTAGTCCATGCCGGGCACGTAGTAGCCCACGGGGTTGCCTTCGCGCTGGAAGTCGTGGTGGGCGTTGGCGCTCCAGATGAGGTCGCCCTTGACCTTCATTTCGGCGGAAGGCTTTCTCTTTTCATACTTGTCGAAGCGCCAGACTTCCTTGCCGTCCCAGTCGAGTTCGACCACGGCGAAGCCTTCGGATTTGCGTTCGGTCCAGTTGTCGGGATCGTAGTACACGAGGTTGGCCAGCAGATGTCCGCCGGGGAGGACCTTGGCCGGCTGACCTTCCACGTTCATCCACTTGTGGACGACCTTGCCGTTCATGTCGATGAGGGGAAGTCCGTGACCCGTGGCGCGCATGGGACCGATGACGGTGTAGCCGTTGTAGGCTTTATCGGGCTTATTGATGGTAACTCCGGTGGGAAACACGGAGGGATAGGCCTGGGCGGAAGCGGTAAAGCCCAGGGCCAGCAGAGACGCCAGCAGTACTTTTCCAAAGCTGCGCATGGGATTTCTCCACGGTTTGAGGTGTTGCGGAAAGACTCGTCGCAATGCGAGGGTGCAGCAGGGTTATACAGCATTTGTCACGCAACATCCAGAGAAGCCGGGGAGGCGTTCTCTGGATGTCGGGAAAGTGTTACCACTGACGCACCTGTTTTTTCTGGGCCCCTGCCTTGGCGGCGCGGGCCTTCATGACGGTACTGTAGTCTTTGGCCATGGTTTTCCAGGGCTCTACGGTGTAGGGCTTGGGAACGTTGGGAGCAAAATAGACGGGTTCAAGCTTCTTGCCCTTGAGGCCGGGATAGTCCTTGCCGTAGCGGGCTGCGCGATGTACGGCGTTGGCCATGTGCCCGTCGGCCACCCAGAAGTTCCAGGAATTGGCCTGATGATCGGAAAGATAGGGGCTCGGGCCGTCGTCCTTCATCCAGGGAGCCACGAATTCCCACACCACGCGGGGCACGGGACCGCCGGTAACTTCAAAAATGTGTCCGGCAGTGGCGGAGGTGATCAGCGTATTGCCGTTGGGCAGGCGCTGCGCGCCGCTCTGATAGGCGGAAGCGTAGTTGAGAGGACGCTCGGCGCGGAATTCCCAGACTTCGCGGTCGGTAAGGGGATCAATTTCCACCACGCGCGAGTAGTTGCCCGTGGGGCGCATCCAGCCGTTGTCATGCACCTGAATGTGACCGTTGGGCAGGAAGGTGGGATGATGAGGGCCGAAGAGCTTCTGATCGCCGTTGTCGGCGAATCCGGGCCGCTTGCCAGCTCCCCATGCCGAGGGATTGCCGTAGCGCCAGACGACCTTTCTGGTCTTGCGGTCGATCATGTACACTTCGCTGAACTGCCGGTCCGTTACGATGAGACGGTCTGTTTTGGGATCGTAGTCCACGCCGTTGAAGTAGCTCCAGTTGACGGCGGCGCCCAGCGGCGTGACTTCGGGCGTCATGTAATTGATGTCGAACTGATCGGGGCCTGTGCCTATGTTGTCCCACTTGTGGAATTCCCAGACGATTTTGTTCGAGGGGTCCACTTCAATGATGAAGGGCGACCAGAATCCCAGAACGCTGCCCACATCCAGTCCGAACACTCCCTGCTTTGGCAGACTTTTGGGATCGCGTCCTTTTTTGATGGCGTCAGCCATGGTCTTGAATTCGCGGCCTATGCAGAGAATGTTGCCGTTGGGCATGGGGGTGACGCCGTGCGTGGTGATGCGGTCGGGCTCGTTGAGGATGAATTCGCGCAGCACCTTGCCGTTCCAGTCGATGATCTGGAAGCCGCCGGAAGGTCCGCCCACCCGGGCTTTGGCTTTGGAACCCAGACGCATGGGGCGCAGCAGATTGCCGTCGGGGAGCAGCAGGGCGTGCAGGCCGGGAGGCGTGTCGTGCTTCCAGGTATGCACGACATTGCCTTCCATATCGATGAGATAGGTAGAGGTGGAGTAGTACGGAGCAATGAGGGTGTAGCCGTCGAAAGTGCTGCCTTCTTCCCAGCGGAGCACGCCGGTAGGGCCGCCAAAGGACTCGAAGGCTGCGGCTCCCGTTGAAAAGCATGCGATGCCTGCAACTGCCAGTGCCAGATGCTTCAGAAACTTCATTCGGACCTCCTTGGTTGTGGGAGAGTTGCTCAGCTCATCAATAGGGGGAAATCCCCTTGGGTTCATCGACTTCAATGACAATGCTGCCGTTCATTTCAAAAGGGAAAAGCTGCTGGAAGTTTTCTTCGTCCATGCCGGGCACCTTGAGGAGGTCTTCCGGCTTGTGGAAGGGACCGTGACTGTCCCGATAGTCGAAGATGGCCTGGATGAGGTCGTCGTCAACGCCGGTCTGAAGCTCGGCCAGATGCGAGGCGTCGGCCTTGTTGAGATCGACGATGACGGAGGCCGAGGCCTGAAGGGGAAGCAGCAGCAGCGCCATGACCAGAAGAAATCGCATGAGAACCTCCGTGTTGTGGGGTTGTCGGAACGCCCAAGGCGTGCAGATGCGGACGACGTTTTTCAGTCCGGTGAAAAATGCTCTTTGAGCACAAAGAAGCAAGAATTATGCCAACATGTTATATTCAAATTAATATAACACGTTGATTCATGAATACAGAAGCGCCGCCTGGTGTCGTGTACGCTTTGCCGCACAGAATACGACGGAAAATTGCAAAAAAACCGCCCTCTTCCCGAGACGGGCGGGAAGAGAAGCGGTCTTGGAGAAGGGCGCGGGGCGTCGCGCCGGGTGGAAAAGCAGAACTTTCGGGGGATGGGGCTGCTTCCCCGTCGCCCTTGCCTGCGCCGAGGGTGCCTGCGGAGTCTTGGCGCGTCCGCCCGGAGAAAGGCGGAAGGCGCTTCGGCGGAAGGTTGAAGGATGGGGGCGGGCCGGAAGACGGCGGGAATCAGTACGACTTCATGCCGGGCAGGGCGTTGGGATTGAAGACGAGGTCGTTTTCTTCCTCGATGGGATCGAGTTCACGGATGAGCTCTTCCGTCATTCCGGGAATGTCGTTCAGGTCTTCGATGCGGGTGAATCTTCTCCCGGAGCGCGCTTCAACAATGGCCTTTGCGGTCTGCATGGGCAGCACGACGCCTTCTTCGGCGCAGTCGCGCACCATTTTTTTCGCGCTGGCCCTGTTGAAGCTGAAGGACCCGGCATACGCAGGCGCAGCGGCAAGGCAGGCTGCAATCAGCGGTATGGCAATGCGGGGCGTATGCATGGGGTTCTCCGTAAATCAGCACTTGGAAGGAGCCAGGGTGAGCTCGGCGTCGGGATCGTACCACAGGGTGCCGCCGTGCTCAATGGGATTGATGGCCTGAAGCGTGTGATTGTCCAGCCCCGGCACCTTCAGGAAGTCTTCGGGCAGTTCAAAGGGCTTTTTCTTGGCCATGTCCACGATGGCGGCCGCCATTTCGGGGGTGATGTTGGCGTCGGGAATGTCCATGAGCTGTTCGACCGTGGCCTTGTTCAGATCAAAGGCGTCGGGACCGAGTTCCACGTCCTCGGCAAGGGCGGGGGAGGCGGCGCAGAGGAACAGACCGAAAAGAAGGGCGAGAAGAGACTTTTTCATGCTGACTCCGTTTACTTGCCAGGCTGATAGGGAGTTTTGCTGGCAGGGATTTTGAAGGTGACGTTTTCCGGCGGGGTAACGGCGAATTCCTGGGGCTTCTTGAGCTGCGGCACGTAGTCGTAGGGCACGCGGTAGGCGCGATAGACCAGGTTGAACTTGCCGTTGGGATTGTACCAGGGGCTGATGTATTCCCACACGATTTCATGGTCGGGGGTGACTTCCTGGAACTGACCCACGGCGCCGTTGGTGATGAGTGTGTTGCCGTTGGGCAGGCGCTGGGCGGAACTCACATAGTCGCTGTAGAACTTGTAGGTTTCGCGCAGGCCCATGGTGGCGGCGGAATGTTCCCACACCTTCTTGAGCGTGACCGGATCGAATTCAACAACGCGCGAGTAGTCGCGACGGGCGTTGCTCCAGCCCATGGGGGCGGTGGGATTGCGTTCGCCGTAGCCGGCGAAGCCGCCGTTGTCGTACACCAGAATGTTGCCTGCGCCGGGCAGGCCCGCGGGAATCATGTGACAGTGATGCTGGCCCACGAACTGACCGAGGCGGTACAGGGCTCTCTTGTATTCCTTGCCGCCGAATTCCCACTTGTCGTCGGGATAGAAGGTCGGGCCGATCTGCCAGACGATCTTCTTGGTGGCCTTGTCGATGATGAAGCAGGTGTTGAGCTGGCGGCAGGAGCAGATGATGTTTTCGGGATTGAAGGCCGCGTACTTCACGGGATCCTCGTCATACCAGTGGTTGGGACCGAGATAGGAGGCGGCGTTCATGTGCATCCAGTCGGCGGCCTTCACGCCGGGAGTGCGGGTCATCTGCCAGGTGGGGAAGCGGTACATGGTCTTCTTGAGATCTTCGGGAAGCTTGAGCTCGTCGAAGTGCTCGAAGGCCTTCCAATCCCAGACGATGTTGTTGTCCTTGTCCACTTCAAAGAGGTAGTCGTCGTCGAGGGGTTTTTTCTTGGTGATGGCGGGATTCTCGGTGAACAGATGGGAGAGGACGAGTATTTTGCCGTCGGGCTTGTAGCTCACGTCCATGGTGGGGCTGTAATAGCCGGTGGGGTTGCCTTCCACCTGGAAGTCGTGATGCATGCCGGCGAGCGGAATGTTGCGCACGATCTTGCCGTTCCAGTCGCAGATGGAGAGGTCGGCGGACATGGGATCGCCGAAGGTGCGGCCCTTCATTTCCGGCTTCTGACGGGTGGCTCCCATGATATAGCCTCCCTTCAGCAGCTTGGAGGGATGTTCCAGTTCGCTGACGTTCTTCCACTCGTGAACGACGTTGCCGTTCATGTCGATGAGCACGCAGCCCTGACCTGCGGTTTCCACGCCGAAAACGGTGTAGCCGTTCCAGCATTTTTCCGGCTTGTAGATGGTGGTGCCGTGGGGGAATACCGAAGGGAAGGCCCAGCCGAGGGAAGGCGCGGCCGTGGCCGCGGCGGCTGCGGACAGCCCCATGAGGAATTGACGACGATTCATGTTTCTTCCTTTGTGAGGGTGAAGGCGAAATAATCAACAATGTGGTAGCAAAGAGTATGCCATAATGGTTTTTACTGAAAAATCAAGGGGATTGTTCCGGAAATAATGACGAATCGTAAGAGATGCCGCACAAAAGGGCGGTGTCTGTGCGAAAAACCGCACGCTTTTTTCTCTTGCGGCGGCGCGGACCATGATGTTTTATGAGTCTGAGGAGAGAATCATGCGTCGCTGGTCCGTATTTGTACTGTTGTTTTTTGTTCTGCTTGCGGGAGTTGTGCGGACGGGCGAAGCCGCATCCGTGCCTGACCGGGAGAACAGTCTTGTCATCGGCGTTCCTCCGCATTCTGCGCCGCTGTCGTTTCTCAACGAAAAGAGGGACGGCCTTCTCGGGCTGGCCGTGGATCTCAGCGTGAAGATGGCCGAGGAGCTCGGCAAGAAGATAGTATTCGTGCAGAGCAACGCCCGCAAGCTGGAGCAGAAGCTGCAGCGGGGCGAAATAGACGCCATGGTGGGCCTTCTGCCCGTGAATCTGAAGAACGATTTTTCCGACGTTCTGGTCACGCCGCTGGCGCTGAACCGCGCCATTCTGGTGGCGGGGCAGGAACATCAGTTTTCCATGGAGAGCGATCTTGCGGGGCACAGGGTCATTCTTCAGCGCGGTGACGCCTACATTCCCAGAATGCTGGACATGGGCTGCACCGTAGTGCAGGCGGACTCCATCACCAACGCGCTGAACCGTCTGATGGCCGGTCAGGCCGACGCCTACGTGGCAAGTTCGGTGGAGATGGCCTTTTACATTGTGCAGAGCAAGGAATATCGGAACATCCGGGTCATGGGCGGCTCGCTGGAGCGCATTCCCATGGTGATGATGGTGGGCAGACGCTCCGGCCTGCTGGAGCGCCTGACGAGCGCCCTGGTGCGTCTTGAGGAGAACGGCGAAGTGGAGCGGCTGCGGTCGAAGTGGCTGGGGCGTTCGCTGTACGTGCCCAGTTTGTGGGAGCTGTACCGGTATCACATTCTGTGCTCGGTGGCGCTGCTTGCCTGCATACTCATTGCGTCCGTCACCTGGATTTACGCGCTCAAGCGTCAGGTGCGCAAGGTTTCGCGCAGGCTCATACGCTCGGAGCGCAAATATCGCGATCTCATTGAGGAATCGCCCGACATTATTCTTCTGCTCGATGAAAACGGGCGCATCACGCTTTCCAACCGGGCGGCGAGAAGCGCGCTTCACATTGCCGGGAGCGGCTACAGCGCCATGCTCATGGAGGCGCTTTGCACCGAGGTGAACGGCTGTCTTGAGCGCTTTGTGCAGCTCATTCCGCGGCAGGGCGCGCTGCGCAGGGAAATCACGCTGGCGGCGGGCACGGATGAAGAGCTGGTGCTGGAAGTCAATCTGTTCATGGCGGACATGGAAAGTTCGCCCTACGCCGTATGCCTGATAGGCCGCGACATGACGGAGCGGCGCAGGCTGGATGCGCAGGTCATGGAAATGGAGCGGCTTGCCGTGCTCGGCAAGCTGGCCGCCGGGGTGGCGCATGAGATCAACAACCCCATAGGGATAGTGATGGCGCATGCGGAAATTGCGCTGGAGGACTGCCCGGAAGACAGTCCGCTGCGGCCCATGCTGAAGGCCATCTACCGCAACGGCGAGCGCGCGGTGAACACCACGCGGCGGCTGTTGAACATGGCGTTGCCGAGCTCCGTGGAGTACGAAACGCAGAATCTTGCGCAGATCGTGCGGGAAGCGCTGTTTTTTCTGAAGCCCCGTCTTCGCGCCGTGAAGGTGGACGCCGTCATGTTGCCCGCAGAGCTGTGCATCCGGGGCAACCGCATTCTGCTGGAACAGCTGGTGCTGAATCTGCTCATCAACGCGCTGGACAGCATGGAGGGCCGTGCGGAACAGGATCGGGCGCTGGTCATTGAAGGGCGGTGCCGGGAAGGGCGTGCGGTGCTGGACATTTCCGACACGGGAAGCGGCATCAGCGAAGAGAACCGGAAGAAGATTTTCGATCCGTTTTTCTCCACCAAGGGCAACAAGGGCTTCGGCCTCGGGCTGTACATTTCCCGGCACATTGTGGAGCTGCATGAAGGCGACATCGACGTGAGTTCGGAACTGGACGCCGGTTCCACCATGTCGCTCTCGTTTGCCGTTGTCCAGAAGAGCGGATGCTGACGCGGGGCGCTGCGTGGCGAGCGGGAAGGCGACCGCCGGTCAATGCGCGGGCCGCTTGTTTTCGCGACGCGGCAACTTCTGTGCGGGGGAGCTGAACCGGGCCTGCGGGGCGGAACCGTCGCCCGCTGCCGCCTTGCTGCCGGATGACGCCGAGCCTCGTTGTTTTTGCCGCCTTCGCTGCGCGCCTGCGGAGAAGGGCAGCATCCACGTCGAGAAAGAGAACCTTTGCCGCTTGCCCTTGGGGTAGTCTTGCCGACGGCAAGCGAGAGCGCCGCAGAGAGAACGGCGCGCCCTGCGACGGAGCGCCTGCGAGCTTGCGGCGGAGACGGATTCAAGAGCATCAAAAAAGAGGCCGGAAAGACTGGCTTTCCGGCCCTGTTTGATGAACGGCGTCTGTCGGCGGATCGGCGGGAGCTTCGGAGCCGCGTCCCTCTTTTCCGCCGTGGTCTGCGCCGATCCGGCGGGACGTCGGACTCACGCTGTGCGCGTGTTTTGCGCCGCGTGCCGAGGCCTCTTTGCCGGAGCTGCGAGCGCGTCGACTACTTGATGTACTGGTTTTCCCACTTGGTCATGGTGCCGTCGGCCTTGATGCCGGCCATCCAGTCGTTCACGGCCTTGAGCAGATCGGGATGATCCTTGGTCATGAGCACGCCGAAGTGGTTTTCGGTGAAGGGCTTGTCCACCAGAGGAGCGGCAACCTTGGGGTTGTCCTTGACGTAGCGGACGGCTTCCATGGTTTCGGTGATCATGACGTCGGCCTTGCCTTCACCCACGAGGCCGGGGATTTCGGCGTTCTGCTCGTGCATGATGAGCTGAGCCTTGGGCGTGGATTCCTTGGCGAACTTTTCGTTGGTGCCGCCGGGGTTGTACATGACGCGCACGGAAGGCTTGTTCACGTCGGCGAGGGACTTGAACTGACCGGCCTTGGTCTTGGTGACCAGAATGGTCTTGCCGAAGGTGAGGTACGGCTCGGACATGGCCATTTCCTTCTTGCGGGCGTCGGTGACGGTGATGCCGCACATGGCCACGTCGAACTTGCCGGCGAGGGTGTCGGCCGTCAGGGTCTTCCAGGTCGTGGGCACGTATTCGAGCTTCACGCCGAGCTTCTTGGCCAGGGAGGCGGCCATTTCGGCGTCGAAGCCTTCATACTTGCCGGTCTCCTTGTTGAGATAGCTCATGGGCTTGTAGTCGCCGGTGGTGCCGACGAGCAGCTTGCCGCTGGACTTGATTTCCGCAAGGCTGCGGGCATCGGCGTTCTGAGCGACGAGGCCGGTGGCGGCGGCGATGAGCAGGGAGGTCATAAGAATTTTCTTGAACATGGGATCATCCTCCTGAAAGATGAATGGTAGCCTGCTTAGAGTAGAGGCATTGAAGGGCTCTGTCCAGTGCTCCGGAAAAGATCGACGGCCGGTCAGAAACGTTTTTTTCTTTATGATTTCGCATATCAGGAACGATATCGACGCCGAAGTAAAGAAAAAAAACATATTAAAATCGTCAAAAGATGAGGCGGGAGCGCTCCGTATGTGCGGAAAAGGAAGGCGTTGTCGCGCGCCCGGAGGCGGGAACGATGTTGCGCCTGCTGCGTGGGTGGGCGCATGAGGCCGTGCGCCGACACTTGCACGGAAGAGATCGCCCACATGCAGAAAGAGCGCCGATTCCTGCGAATCGACGCTCTTTCATGAGATGTTCTGCTGCCGGAACGGCGGGGTTCTACAGCCAGCGGAACCAGTCCTTCCAGGAGCCCTGCTGATGCTCGCGCATGCTCTGGGCCTCTTCCTTGCGGTATTTCAGGAAGGCGGCTTCGCCCTTGGTTTTTGCGTATTCCGCTTCTTCCTTCACGTCGGGGAAGTTGCGCACCACGTACTGATAGCGCGTCCAGGCGGCCTGATAGTTTTCCATGCCCCAGAACACGTTGGCGATGAACAGTTCGCGCTGGGCCAGCGTCTTGCGGCAGGCGGCAATCTGTTCCACGGCGTTCTTGCCGTATTCGGTGTCGGGGTATTCCTGATGGAGCCTGGTGAAGTATTCCAGAGCCTCGTTCACGGGCGTGGCCGAATGATCGATGGACGTGTAGGAATTCTTCAGCGACATGCCGGTCTGATACAGCACATAGGGGATGGCTTCATGGCGGGGATGCAGCGTTTCAAAGTCCTTGTAGGCTTCCGCGGCGAGCGGATATTCGCCGTCAAGGTAGTGCGCGTCGGCCAGCGCCAGTTCAGCTTCTATGACGTAGGGGCTGAAGGGAAAGTCATCCTTGATGCGGGTGTAGTAGACGATGGCCTGCGAATAGTTCTTTTCACGCATGGCGTCGTTGCCGGCCTCGAATATTTCCTGCACGGTGTCGTCCGCCGGGGGCAGGAAGTATTCGTCCACAAGGGAACAGCCGCTCAGGAAGATGGTGCAGGCAAGCATTCCCATAAGAAGCAGTTTACGCATTCCATTGCTCCAGATAAGACGAAGCGGCCGTTGCCGCCGTCGCTCCGTCGCCCACGGCGCTGCTGACCTGTCGGCAGCGCTTGGCGCGAATGTCGCCCGCGGCGAAAATGCCGGGAATGTTCGTGCACATTTCGGCATCCGTCAGCACGAAGCCTGCGGCGTCGCGGTTGACGCCCTCGGGCAGATAGCCGCTGACGGGCTCCATGCCCACGTAGATGAACACGCCCTCCACGGGGAGCACGCGGGTTTCCCCGCTGTCCAGACGGCGGACGGCCACCGAGTCCACGCCTGCGGTTCCGCCGCGGATTTCATCCACGACGCTGCCGGTGACGAGCTCGATGTTTTCGGCTTCGCGAACCTTGTTCTGATAGATCATCGCCCCGCGGAAGGCGTCGCGGCGGTGAATGAGATAGACCTTGTTGACGATGCGGGAAAGGTACAGCGCTTCCTCAAGGGCGGAATTGCCGCCGCCCACCACGGCCACGTCGCGGCCGCGATAGAAGTTGCCGTCGCACACGGCGCAGTAGGAGACGCCCTTTCCGCTGAACGCATCTTCGCCCGGAGCGCCGAGCTTGCGGTGATGCGCGCCCGTGCAGGCCACCACGCTTTTGGCTTCCAGCGTCTTGTCCTCGGCCAGATGGAGAAGGAAGGTGCGGCCTTCGGTCTGCTCCATGGAGAGCACCTGACCGCGCACGCGTTCCACCGGATAGGAGGCGAGATGCGCGTCAAAGAGGTCGGCCAGTTCCCAGCCCTTGATGCTCTTGGGAAAGCCGGGATAATTTTCGATTTCGGCGGTGCTGAGTATCTGTCCGCCCGGGGCGGCGTTCTCGACGCGAGCCACGCTCACGCCGGAGCGGACAAGATACAGGGCCGCGGTGATGCCCGCAGGCCCTGCGCCGATGACTACGGCGTCGTACAGCATCAGAGAGCCTTTTCGATCATGCCCACGAGGTGGGACTTGGCCACGGCGCCGGTCACCTGATCGACGACTTCGCCGTCCTTGAAGACGATGAGGGTGGGAATGGCGCGGATGCCGAACAGGCTGGGCACGCGGGTGTTTTCATCCACGTTGACCTTGCAGACGAGCACCTTGCCGTCGTATTCGGCGGCGAGCTCTTCCACGATGGGGCCGATGCCGCGGCAGGGGCCGCACCAGGGAGCCCAGAAGTCAACGAGAACCGGAATGGAGGATTTGATGACGACGCTTTCAAAAGTGGCATCAGTAACGGCGGTGGACATTGATGAACTCCTTCATAAATGGCTTGTGGCGAGCGCCGGAACACATCCGGCGCGTCTCCGTCTTATCACGAAAAAAAATGATGCGGAATGATTGTAGGTACGGGGTATGTCTCTGTCAAGGCAGAGCGTGCCCGAAGGGCTTCCAGTCCTGCGGAATGACCTGTCCGCGGGGGATGGCGGAAAGGGAAAGATCGTGGACGCGTCCGGCCTTTGCCATGTGCCAGCCCGCCCGGGCTATCATGACGGCGTTGTCGCCGCACAGCGACAGGCGGGGAATGAACAGCGGAATGTGCTTCTTTTCCGCAAGTTCGGCGAATTTTTTGCGCACCACGCTGTTGGCGGCCACGCCGCCGGCCACCACGATGCTCTTAGGCGTGAACATGTGCATGGCGCGCTCGGCCTTGATGGTCAGGGTTTCCGCGATGGCCAGCAGGTAGGAAGCCGCGGCGTCGCACAGTTCCTGACTTGCGAGATCGAGCCTTTCGCGGGCCGGGGTGTCTCCGGCGGGAAAATGGGCGTGCGGATGCTGGGAGAGCCAGAGCGCGCCTGCGGTCTTGAGTCCGCTGAAGCTGAAGTCGAGATTGTCGTTGTGGGTGTAGGGCCGGGGGAAGAGATGCGGATCGGCCGTGCCCTTCTTGCCGAGGGCGTCGAGCAGCGCGCCGCCGGGATAGGGCAGGCCCGCGGCCTTGGCGAACTTGTCGCAGGCTTCGCCCGCCGCGTCGTCGATGGTTTTGCCGAGCACGATCATGTCCACGGGGCCGTCCATGCGGTAGAGGTGGGTGTGGCCGCCGGAAATGAGCACGCCGAGCGCGGGCCAGACGATGCTGTTTTCAAGGTCTGCGGCGAGCAGATGCCCCTGAAGATGATCGACGCCGATGAGCGGAATGTCGCGGGCGAGCGCCAGCGACTTGGCAAAGGCCACGCCCACGAGCAGGCTGCCCATAAGGCCCGGCCCGCGCGTGACGGCGATGCGGTCGATGGCCTTCCAGGGATCGTCGCCGAGATCGGCCTGCCGGAAGAGGCTGTCGAGCAGGGGGCCGATGAGTCTGGCGTGCTCGCGGGAGGCGAGCTCGGGCACGACGCCGCCGAAAAGAGCGTGGATGTCGGCCTGACTCGAAATGACGGCCGCGCGGACGCCGCTATCGTCCACGAGGGCGAGGGCGGTTTCATCACAAGAACTTTCTATTCCCAGAACGAGCATGTTTGACCTGTGCGGGGTTCGGCGGGTTTTGCGCCGGAAGGGTTGAGCGGAGCGCCGCGCATGGCGGCGGACGCGGGGGGCGCGCTTTGGCAGGGGAAGGCTGCGGAGCGCGGACAAAGGAGCCTCAGGGACGAACAGGCCGCGCGCCGGAATGACCGGCGCGCGGCTGCATGATGATGTTGGATCGGCGCGGCAGGCGAAGTCGAGGTACGCGCTGTCGGCCCCGGCAAAGCGGAGGCCTCTGCTGCGGACGGCCGCGCGGCCGGATCAGACCTTGCCGTTTTCCTTGTACACTTCCAGAACCTGATCCACGTCGTCGGCGGAGCCGATGATGAGCGGCGTGCGTTCATGGATGGCGGTAGGCACCTTTTCCAGAATGCGCATTTTGCCGTCCGTGGCCTTGCCGCCGGCCTGTTCGGCCAGGAAGGCCATGGGCGCGGCTTCGTACATCAGGCGCAGCTTGCCGCTCGGATGCTTGGAGTCTTCGGTGTAGAAGAAGATGCCGCCCTTGAGCAGGGTGCGGTGGAAGTCGGCCACGAGCGAGCCCACGTAGCGGGTGGAGCGGGGCGGCATGCCGTCGGGCCGGGAGAAGGAATGCACGGCCTTTTGCGTGGCTTCGTCCCAGTAGTTGTAGTAGCCGTGGTTGGCGGAATAGTACTTGCCCACGCGCGGAATCTGAATGTTGGGATGCGTGAGCAGAAATTCGCCGATGGAGGAGTCGAGGGTAAAGCCGTTGACGCCGTGCCCGGTGGAGTACACGAGCATGGTGGAGGAGCCGTAGAGGAAGTAGCCTGCGGCCACCTGCTCGATGCCGGGACGCATGAGGGATTCGCTGGTGAGCTCCCAGTAGTTCTGCGTGTCGGAGCGGCGATAGATGGAGAAAATGGTGCCGATGCTCACGCCCACGTCGATGTTCGACGAGCCGTCCAGCGGATCGAAGAAGATGACGTAGTGCCCGTGGGGTTCGTTTTCGGGCACGAAGAAGGGTTCGGCCATTTCTTCGGAACCGACGGCGCAGACCGCGCCCGAACTCTGCATTCTGTAAACGAGCGTATTGTTGGCGAAGGTGTCAAGCTTCTGCACCTGTTCGCCCTGCACATTGACGGCACCGGTCGCGCCCAGAATATCCACCAGACCAGCTTGGTTGACGTTTCTGGAAATAATCTTGGCCGAAAGAATAAGGTCGTGCATCAGCGAGGTGAATTGTCCCGTCGCGTGAGGAGACCATCTGCGTTGCGATGCTATAAGGTGTTCAATTGCAGTGACTTCAGACATATCCAGGCTCCTTGGTGTCGGCTCCGGGGGATCGCGTGGGACGTAGGTTCTGCGAAGGCAGCGGAGCTTCTGTTACTTGACACTACCTATACCATAAACATGGATGAATGTGCAATATGGATCAATATGTGAATTGAAAGCCGCTCATACCGGACATCAGTTGACGGGCGCGGCGAAAACAATAGGCTTTCCACCTATATAGCGGGAGATCCACATCATGGAACCGTTCTCGTTGCTCAAAATACCGTCGGAATGTTCCTTGAGATATTCGGTCCAGTTGATGGAAGCGAGAGGCGTGGCGGCATAATCCATGTCGCCGCTCCAGATGAGCACATCGCCGGAACGAACGATGAAGTCGCCCGGAGAGGACGCGAAGGGCAGCAGCGCGCGGAAGTCGAAGGTGGCCACGAGCAGCACCTGAAGCCGGTCTTCCTGCAGGAAGGGGCGGGCGATGAGAATTTCCGGCCCGAGGGGAGTGTCCTGAATGGAGGCGCGCAGGTCGCGGGGCAGGGCCTTGGGCGCAAGTTCCAGCAGGGGCGCATAGTCAAGCTGCTTGAGAGGCGTGCCGGGAATGGATGCGCCGAGCGTGCCGTCTGGAGCCACCATGCTGAGGCCCGAAAGCCACGGGAAACGCCGCAGGAAGCTGGCCGCGGCTTCGGCGTCGGGCGGGGTGGCCATGGCGTCGAGGGCCTTTTCCAGCCTGGTCAGCTCTTCGTCGATGGGCATGACGCTCTGCACGAGGTCGCGCTGGGATTTTTCCAGCACGGTGCGTTCTTCCGTGTTCAGGGTGGAGGGGCGGTTGATGTGCGTATGATAGAAGGTTTTCGTTTCTTTGTAGGCGCTCTTCACCTGCATGCAGCCGGAAAGGGCGGGCAGGCAGAGGCAGAGCAGACAGACAACGAGAGCAAAATGGCGACTGCGCATGGTATCTCCTGTCGCGCGTCAGGCGCGGGACTTGTTTTCCAGCCTGGCGGCCAGCGTTTCCAGCATGTTCAGAAGGCCGGAATCGGCAGGCTGTTCCGGGGCGGGAGGCTCCGCGCCCTGCATGAGGCTGTCCAGTTTTGCGTTCAGTTCAGCCCTCTCCTCGGGAGAGGAGCTTACTTCGAGAAGTTCTCTGTAAATGCTGGCGGCTTCGCCCGTGGCCCCCTGTTCTTCCAGAATGCGGGCCATGGAACGCGTACACAGCGAGCTTTTGCCTTCCATGACGGCCTGAGGGCGGGGAGTCGGAATCCGGTCGGCCTGCGCCGCTGCGGGCTTGTCCGGGAAAAGGAGCTCCGTCACGCCGGGCGCGGAAATCGCCGGGGCGGGAGAGGGCTCGTCGTCCTCGTCGCCGTAGATGTCGTCATCGTCGGGCACGGCGTCCAGGCTGAACCAGGGGGAGCGCTCGTCCATGACGAAGCAGCGGCCGGAGGACGGCGCGTCGGCGGGCGCAGGCGTTTCGGCGCTTTCAGGGGCTTCCTCAGACGCAGAGGCTTCGGCGCTCGTCGGGGCGCTGTCGGAAGCGGCGTGTTCGGCGTCCGGAGTCTCGCGGAGCGCGGCTTTTGCCGCATCGGCGGAGCTCAGTGACGCCGGAGCCTGCGTCGGCGTTCCTTCGAGAGCCGGTTCCTCGGCCGGAACGGCGTTTGCGGCGGTACTCTGTGCCTCGCAGGCGCGGGTGAGGAGTGTTTCGGCAACGGAGGCGGGGCCGGTCGCGGCGGACGAGACTGCGCAGACCGTGGCGGAATCCGCCGGAGCACAGGCGCAGGCAAATGCCGCGGAAGCGGAGGCTTGTGCGGAAGATTCGTGGAAGTTCCGGGCGGAAGCGCCTGAGGAGGCTTCGTCCTCGGCGGGCCGGTTCTTTGTTTCGGAGGGCGTTGAGGCTCCTGCGCCGAGCGCCTTCATGCCTGCTTCAAACACGTCGGCCAGTGTGGGGCCGTTCTTTTTGAAGGTGGCCCCGAAAAAGCGGAGCATGGCGGCCTGATCGGGTCGCACGCCGGGCAGACGGCTCCAGATGTCCCAGAGGGCGGAGCACTGCGAGAGCGATTCGATGACGCCCGCCGCTTCCAGTCCTGCGGCGGCGTCCTGCCCTGCGGCGTGGAGCTCTTCGATGAGCAAAAGACGCGCGTCGAGAAATTCGGGATGACGGGAGAGACCCGCCCGCAGCACTTCAATGGCCTCCATGCGGCGTCCGCTTTCGGCCAGAAGGCGGGCATAGGGGAGAAAGATGCGGGAGGCGGGGTCGAGGGAGAGAACTTCCTGATACCAGAGAGCCTTTTCCGGGCTCTCGTGTTCCGCAAGAGGTGAATTCATGGACGATGAGCCTTCAGTCATGCCTGTCGTCAGCTCCTGCGCCAAGCCACTCCGAGTCTTCCCTGTTCTTGTCGAAGAGGTAGAGAATCTCGTTTTTTCTCACATAGTTGAGGCGCTGCCGAATCACTTTTTCCACATAGGCCGGGTCGGTTTTCAGCAGACGGATCTCACGGCTCAGGGCGGCGCGCTTTTCATCGAGCGCGGAGAGCTCCTGCGAGAGTTCCTGCTGTTTTTCCTTGAGCACGCGCCAGGTGTAGAGGCTGTGGGAACCCCACACGATGCGGCTTGCCAGCGCAAAGTTGAGCAGCACGGCGAGCACGAGCAGGGAGAGCTTCCACCAGAAGGCCTTGTTTGTTGTGCGATGATTCATGGACACGGCGACACGCCAGGCAGGCTAGTTGTTTTCCGCCAGATGATCGCGCCACTGACGATAGAACAGATAGAAGTAGTTGCAGCCCGAGAAGATGGTGAGCACCAGCGCAATGTACAGCACCACGGTGCCGATGAGATGCACGGGCAGACCCATGACCGGGAAGTGAATGAGCAGCGGCACCATGGCGATGATCTGGAACACGGTCTTCCATTTGCCGTACCAGTCGGCCGCGATGACCACGCCCTTGTCTGCGGCCACGGCGCGCAGACCGGTGACGGCGAGTTCACGGATGATAATGATGATGACTATCCACGCTGGAACCCAGCCGAGTCCCACCATTTCGATGAGTATGGAACAGATGAGCAGCTTGTCGGCCAGCGGATCGAGGAACTTGCCGAAGTTGGTCACCTGCTTTTCACGGCGGGCGATGTAGCCGTCGAGAAAGTCGGTGACGGCGGCGGCCACGAAGAGAAACATGGCTATCCAGCAGGTATAGACGTTGGGAAAATGGATGAGCACAAGAATGGGCAGCACGGCCCCTATGCGCATCATGGTGATGCGGTTGGCCCAGCCCATGTTGCTGAATATCTGCATGACGTCTGACACAAACATATCTCTTCTCCCCCGCAAGGCATATCAATGTGTAGGGCTTATCATAAAGAGGGGCGGCGCGGCAAGGCGGAAGGCGGCCGCATGCCGGGAAAAAATTCCCGTTCCTTCAAGAATATAAATGAAGTTGCCGTCGGAAAGAAAAATGTTTTTCGCCGCTTCTTGACTTGTGGGCCGAGTATGCGAAAAAATACGTTCTGCCGTGCCAGCGCATGGCCCGGCCATACCATGGGCCTTTCGCCCCGAAAGGAAGCAGCCTTGTTTAGCAGAAGACAAATGTCCTATCGATCTTCGTCCCGACGCTCTTCGTCCGGGCTTTCCATCATCGCCATGCTGTTGATCCTGGCGCTTGCCGGAGTGGGGGCGTATTTCCTCATGCGCGATCTGAGCGGGCCTTCCGTGACCATGAATCCCGAGCTCTCCGGCCGCATAGGCCTTGTGCAGAACGTGGAACTCAATCTGGCCGACAAGTCCGGCGTGCAGTCCGTGACCGTGACGGTGAAGCGCGGCGAGCAGAGCATGACCGTGCTGCAGCAGACCTTCGGCACCCTGGAAAAAACGCAGAAGGCGTCGTTCAATCTCAAGGAAACCCGCCTGCCCGAAGGCGCGTTCGAGCTGGAAATCCGGGCCGTGGACGGCTCCTATGCCGGATTCGGCCGCGGCAACACCACCACGGTGAATCTGCCCCTCGTGCTCGATTCCCAGCCGCCGCGCATCGCCGTGCGCACCGGCCCGCCCGCCATGTACCGCGGCGGCAGCGGCCTCATCGTCTATACCGTTTCCGAAGAAGTTTCGCAGAGCGGCGTGCGTGTGGGCAAGCTCTTCTTCCCCGGCTACAAGCAGGACAACGGCGCCTATGCCTGTCTGTTCCCTTTCCCCATCGCCCTGAAGACCGGCGACTTCCTGCCGGAAATCATGGCGCGGGATCTTGCGGGCAACGAAACCTCCAGCCGTCTGCTCGTGCATGCGCTCAACCGCAATTATCGTTCGGACACCCTGAACATTCCCGAAGCGTTCCTCAACTTCAAGGCCAGCGAGCTCGCCCAGCTCTGCCCCGAAGAGAGCACGCCGCTTGCCCAGTATCTGTGTTCCAACAACAAGGTGCGCGAGGGCAACGACGAAACCCTCATCAGGGTGGCCGCCGATCCGGCCAACGTGTCGCCGCGCTTTTTGTGGAGCGGCGCGTTCCGTCGTCTTCCCCGTTCGGCCGTGAAGGCCAACTTCGGCGACTTCCGCACCTACGTGGACGGCAACCGGCAGAAAATCGACGAACAGACACACATGGGCCTCGACCTCGCTTCCGTGGCGCACGCCGAAGTGCCCGCCGCGCAGAGCGGCCGCGTGGTGTGGGTGGACTATCTCGGCATTCACGGCAACATGATCCTCATCGAGCACGGCCTCGGCCTCATGACGCAGTATTCCCACCTCAGCGAATACGGCGTGAAGGTTGGCGACACCGTCAAGACCGGACAGATCATCGGCCGCACGGGAACAAGCGGTCTTGCCGGCGGCGATCATCTGCATTTCGGCGTGCTCGTGGGCGGCGTGCCCGTGCAGCCCCTGGAATGGCTGGACTCCACATGGGTGAAAAACAACATCACCTCGCGTCTGAACATCAATCTTAACCTGTAGGAATACGTCGCGATTCGTTGCGGCGATTATGATTACGGGCCTGCCCGGAGCGGTCGCTCTGGCGGGCCTCCCTTTTTTCCGCTTCCAAGGAGACCGTCATGCCCCACAAAGGGCCCCATATTTCCATATCGGCTGAGTATGTGGTCAACCGCATCCTGCGCATCAATCTCGATGAATTTGAGCGCTGGCCTCAGAGTGTGCGGCAGCTGGCCATCGACATTGCTGAAGAACTGTTTCTCGTGGCGTACAATCCCTTCATTTCCGCCTCGGACGTGAAGAAGAGCGTCAACGAACATTATCAGGCCGAGTCTCCTTCTCTCGCCCACCAGTACGCCACGGCCATCAGTGAAGGCATCACCATGTTCTGGAGCGCGCACGAGGCCGAGCTGGAATTCTGCCGCGAACTTGAAGGGCGGCTCTCGTCCATCATGCCCGACGACTGCATTCTGCGCCGTCGCGGCGCGCTGGTGGCCTCCGCCACCGACGCCACCGACCTGCGCATGGAACTGCCTCTGCTCGTGGTGGAACCCGACACCCCCGAGCAGATCAGCGCCCTCGTGCGTCTCGCCAACGAAATGAAGTTCGCCATCATTCCCCGCGGCGGCGCGTCCGGTCTCACGGGCGGCGCGGTGCCCGCGCGCAAGCGCACCGTCATGGTGAGCACCACGCGCCTTACGGCCAAGTCGGTCAACAAGGCCGCACGCACCATGACCTGTCAGGCCGGCGTCATCACGCAGGACGCCATCGACTTCGCCGCGTCCAAGGGATTGCTCTTCACCGTGGATCCGGCATCCAAAACGGCGTCCACCATCGGCGGCAACGTGTCGGAAAACTCCGGCGGCCCCTTCTGCTTCGAGTACGGCACCACCATCGACAATCTGCTCTCCTGGAGCATGGTCACGCCCACGGGCGAAATCATCCGCATCGAGCGCGTCAATCATCCCGGTCACAAGATCATGCCCGACGAGGACGTGGTCTTCGAGGTCAAGGATCTTTCCGGCGGCATGCGCAACGTGGTGCGCCTCAGGGGCAACGAAGTGCGTCACGCGGGCCTCGGCAAGGACGTGACCAACAAGCTGCTCGACGGCCTGCCCGGCATGCAGAAGGAAGGCATAGACGGCATCATCACCGAGGCGACTTTCGTGCTGCATCCCAAGCCCTCGCTCTCCCGAGTGATGGTGCTGGAATTCTACGGAAAATCCATGGTTCCCGCGGCCGAGCTCGTGCGCAAGATCGTGAATCTGCGCGACAAGATCCGCGAACAGGGCGGCGACGTGCATGTGTCCGCGCTGGAGGAATTCAATTCCAAGTACGTGCAGGCCATCAACTATCAGCCCAAGTCCGACCGGCACAAGGGCAGCCCCATCTCCGTCATCATCGTGCAGGTGGACGGCAACGACGCCTATGTGCTCGACGACACCGTGCAGGCCATCTACGCCCTTGCCGGAGACGATCCCCACGTGTTCGCCGCCATCGCCAGGGACGACAAACAGGCCGCCGAATTCTGGGAGGACAGGCATCGTCTTTCGGCCATCGCCAAGCGCACGTCCGGTTTCAAGATGAACGAGGACGTGGTGCTGCCCATGGCGCAGATTCCGGAATTCGCCCACTATCTGGAAACGCTCAACGTCGTGGCCGCCGCAGACGCCTACCGCTTTGCCCTTCAGGAACTTTCGCGTCTTCAGGGCTTCCCGCTGGAGGATCCGGCCTTCAACGAGGAGTTCGCCTTCGCCTCCCACGTGGCCGCGAGCGACGAATCCAATCTCGACCCAGAGCTCGTGGACGAAGAAGTGGCCAGGCGCGCCGAAACGTGGCTGCTCGCGCAGAAGGAGCGCTTCCCGCGGCTCGCCTCCCGCATCGACGGCATCGTGGAATACATGAAGAGCAGCCGCATCGTGGTGGCAAGCCACATGCACGCCGGCGACGGCAACTGCCATGTGAACATTCCCGTGAACTCCAACGATCCGCGCATGATGGAGCACGCCGAAGACGTGGCCATGCAGGTCATGGCCAGAACCCAGGAGCTCGGCGGCGCGGTTTCGGGCGAGCACGGCATAGGCATCACCAAGATATCCTTCCTTGATCCCAAGCAGATGGAGAACCTGCGCGAGTTCAAGATGCGCGTGGATCCGCGCGATCTGTTCAATCCCGGCAAGCTCGTGACCCGCAATCTTCCGGTGCGTCCGTTCACGTTCTCGTTCAACCGGCTCATTGCGGACATCCGCGAATCCGGCCTGCCGGACAAGGAATGTCTCATCCGTCTGCTCTCCCAGGTGCAGACCTGCACCCGCTGCGGCAAGTGCAAGCAGGTGTGCCCCATGGTGTACCCCGAGCGCTCCTTCCAGTACAATCCGCGCAACAAGAACATCATTCTCGGCGCGCTCACCGAGGCCATCTACTATTCGCAGGTCACCACGGGGCATCCTTCGCCGGAACTGCTCGCCGAACTGCGCCATCTCGTGGAGCACTGCACGGGCTGCGGCCGCTGCACCTCGGTGTGCCCGGTGAAGATCGAATCGTCGGAAGTGGCGCTGAGCTCCCTGGCCTACGTGAAGCGCGAGGGACAGGGCGGGCATCCCATCAAGTCGCAGGTGCTCAACGTGCTCTCTTCCGATCCTTCGGCCCGCGTGCCCGCCTTTGCCAAAATGGCGGCCCTCGGTCAGAACGTGATGAATCAGTTCCTGCCGCTGGTGCCCCGCGTGTGGCGCAAACGCATGAGCAGTCCGCTCTTTTCCGGCAGAGGGCCCGCGCTCGGCATGGTGAGCATGTACGAGAGCCTGCACCTTGAAAAGAACGCGGCCGCGCATCTCTTCCTGCCCGTGAGCGGCGACATTTCCGCCCAGGGCGTGCTTGAAGGCCGCGTGCCCGCGGTGCTGTACTTCCCCGGCTGCGGCGGAAGCCTGTTCTACCGCCGCATCGCGCTGGCCTCCATTGCGCTCATGATGTACGCGGGTGTGCCCGTGGTCATTCCCGGAAGGCACCTTTGCTGCGGCTATCCGCTGCTGGCCGCCGGTTCCGCCGAGCAGTACGAAATCAATCTTCAGCGCAACCGGCAGGTCATTGCCTCCACGCTTCAGGCGGCCGCCGAAGCCGGCTTCGACGTGAACATGCTGGTCACGGCCTGCGGTTCGTGCCGCGAGTCCCTCATGCGTCACGGCATCACCGGCGTGGACGGCAACGTGCTGCCGCACAACGACATCGTGCAGCTTCTGGTGGATCGTCTGCCCCACGACGTGGCCGTGAGCAGCGAGCGCATCATCTATCATTCCTCCTGCCATCCGGCGTGGTCCGGCGTGAAGGCCACCAAGGACGGCGGCAAGGTGGCAAGAGCCCTGGAACGCATTACCGGCGCGTCCATTCTGCTGAACCCCGGCTGCTGCGGCGAATCCGGCGCGGGCGCCTACACCTGCCCGGACATCTACAACACCCTGCGCGCGCGCAAACGCGAGCGCCTGGAAAGCGCTCTTGCCGGGTACACGCCCGACGCGCCCATTCTGGTGGGCTGCCCGTCGTGCAAGATAGGCATTGCGCGCACGCTCATGACCATGGACGTGAAGCATCCCGCCCGCGGCAAGGATAAAAGCGTTGAAGACACGCCCGTGATCGACACGCATCGTCCGGTGCTGCACAATGCCGAATGGCTGGCGGAAACCCTGCTCGGCAAGAACTGGCTTTCCACCTTCAAGGCGCAGGCCTCCCGCACGGAAGGACATCCCGGCGTGCGCGTGGTGTGCATGGAGCCGAGAAAGCGCTAGGCTCAGGACTCATTAATTGCCAAAAGGGTAAAAAGTTCTTATTGTCGGCATAGGGAGGATGCCATGAAGGAACTTTTTTATCTTTCTCATGAACAGATTGCTCGTATCAAACGCTACTTTCCTCGTTCCCATGGCATTCCGAGAGTCGATGACAGGCGTGTCGTCAGCGGCATTATCTATGTCATCAAGCACGGCCTGCAATGGAACGATGCTCCGCGCGAGTATGGACCATACAAAACTCTCTACAATCGTTTTATCCGCTGGAGCCGATTGGGGGTCTTTAACAGGATTTTTGCGGAGCTTGTTGAGCAAAACGGCTCCACAACACGCTTGATGATTGATGCCACACATCTCAAGGCACACAGGACAGCAGCAAGTTTGCTGAAAAAAGGGGCCTTTCCCGATGTATCGGACGCACAAAAGGCGGCCTGAATTCAAAACTCCACGCTGTCTGCAATGCCTTCGGTCAACCGTTGGCCTTCCATCTGTCCGGCGGTCAGGTGAGCGACTACAAAGGCGCTGCTGTCCTGCTTGATACTCTGCCGCAGGCCGGGGAGCTTCTGGCGGATAGAGGCTATGATGCCGACTGGTTTCGTCATGCCTTGTCCCGTAAAGGAATCACGCCGTGTATTCCCGGCAGACACAGCCGGAAAACTCCGGTGGCCTATGACAAGGAGGTTTATAAGCAGCGGCACAAGATAGAAATCATGTTCGGCCGACTCAAGGATTGGCGCAGAATAGCCATGCGTTATGACCGTTGTGCCCACACGTTCTTTTCGGCTATTTGTCTCGCTGCCATTGTCATCTTTTATATTTAATGAGTCCTGAACCTAGAATGCTGCGGCGAAAGAAGTGAACAAAGGCGGAGCCGGTACGGTCGGCTCCGCCTTTGCTTTTGAGAAAGACCGCCCGCGCAGAACGGAGGAGGCTTCCGGGTTTGCCGACGCAGGCGGTCTTTTGTCCGTCGGGAGAGTCATGGCGGACGGCGGGGTGGGAAACCTGCCGGGGGAAGGCTGGTTTCGGAATATCCGGTCGGCTCGGATAAGGGTGTGCCGCGCATCTGCGGAAACGCTGCGCGCGGATGCCGACGTTGCGGCGCGGAAGAAACGTTGCGTTCTCTGGTCAGACCGGGGCGGAATCGTGTCGGCCCGGCGTTCGGCCCGAGCGCCCGGGCGCTGTTCTTCGCTGTTCCGCCTTCATGCGGGCAGGACTAGAAGGAATACGTGAGTCCGCCGCCGAAAATGTGCTGCGTGCTCCTGTCCACCATGGGGCTGTCCTTTATTTCCTTGCCGAGGAAGGTGATTTTCCAGCTGGCAAACAGACTCCAGTGATCGGAAAGGGCGTAGTCGGCGCTGACGCCGAGAAAGGGCGTCGCCGACGCGTCGGGAGAGTAGCGGGAAAGACCACTGCGCACCGATTCTCCCCGGCTGATGCCGTAATAGTAGTCGTTGAAGTTGGCGCTGGAAAAGAGAACGCCTCCGGTGGGAATGACGGTGAGCGGGCCTGCGTTCAGCGGATAGGCATAGTCGATGCTGGCCAGAAATCCGTCGCTTGTGCCGGTAATGTCGCCGGAGGCCTTCGCTCGCAGGGAGCCGAAGCTCGTGTTCAGTTCGTAGCCCAGCGTGCCGAGAACGATGATGTTGCGGTTGTCGAGCCGCTTCATGGCCGGATCGTCGCTTTTGGAGGCGCGGAAATACTGCGGAAGAAGCGTTGCGCCCAGGGAAATTTTCTGCACGCCGTCGTTCCAGAGCCACACGCCGGCTTCCGTGTTCTTCAGGAAAAATCTGTCGCCTTCATAGTGAACGACGGGCATGGGCAGAACGCGGGCGTCGGAGCCCCGGTATTCCGACTGCACGGAAAAAACGCCGGCGCTCAGCGACAAGCGCTGTGCCAGCGCCGGTTTGCCGAGCAGCAGCACGGCGGCCGCCACGAGAAGCAGGGTGCGAAATCGCATGATGGGAGATCCTCCTGAGTAGTGCTGCAGAGGGAGTTATAGCTGTTTCGTCATTAAGTCAACACTTGTTTACTTGCTTTTGCCAATGCCGCAGGATACAACGAAAATGCAATCAGCACAGGACATGTGAAGGCGGAGCCGATGGAAGACGGAAGCAGCAGGTTTTCAGACAGCGGACAGCGCGCAAAACCGGGGCGGAACGCCGCGCAGACGAAGGAAAGGATACGGAAAAACGCCGAAAGGCTTTTTACCATGTATCCGTACGAAATGGTGACGCTGCGCGAAATAGCCGCACAGTCGTCCGTCAATGTTGCGCTCATAGGCCGATACTACGGATCCAAGAAGGAGCTGTTCTGCGCCGTGCTCGACAGTCTTTCCTCAGATCGGCTGCCGCTTCGGCCGAAGGACAAGCTGGGCGATCTGGCGGACAGAACGGTTCGCGCGCTTGAAACCGGGCATGAGGACGACAGTCAGCTGACGCTGCTGAACATTCTCATGCTTTCTTCGCAGTCCAGAGAGGCCATGCCCGTGATTCAGGATCGGGTGAAGGGCTTTTTCACCGACATGGCCGCAACGGATGGGGAATCGAGCGTGCCTGCGGGGTTCGTGCTCACGTCGTGCACGCTGGGCGTGCTCATGCTCCGGAGGCTTCTGCCCGAGGACTATCCGCTTCGCGTATCCGCCGCAGACATGCGGAAGGCGTTGCAGATGCTGCAGAACGCTCTGACCGGGGAAACGCGCTGATGGTTCCGGTCGGCGTTCTGCGCCGCGTATGAGGTATTTCAGGCATGAAAGAATACGACGTCACTTTTGCCGCGGCGGTGGAGGCTCTGGAGGGCGCGCGCTCGTGCCGGGTGCTGCGCCTTGCCGACGAAGCCTCGTCCGTGCTGCTTCTGAGTCTGGAGGGCGAATGTCCTCCGCTGCTGCTCGGCTGTCCGGCGCGGCTGCTTTCCGATTTTTCCTCCGGCGTCACGAGGGCGGAGCGCGAAGAGCTCGGCCTGTCGCCGGAAGGCGGCGAGGCGGACGTGGAGGTGTTCTGCCGCATGGGCATTCCCGGGAACGATCCGCTTGCCGCGGGGCTGGACTGCTCGCGTCTGGTGCTCGTATCTCCGTCCACGGGCCGGGCGCTGGAGGCATCCCGCGCGCAGGGCGGAATCATCCCCCTGCGGCGCGCGGCGGCATCTTCGGCCAGGAGCCGTTCTGACGACTGACCGCTCGGACGCGGAGAGCGTCGAGGCGTCTTGGGGGAGATTTTCCGGGAAGGGACGTGCTCAGTACAGCGGCACGTTGAAGTGCAGAAGCTCCGGCTTTTCCATGATCCAGAAGACCAGCGCGCACATGACAAGCAGCGCGTACTCGCCGAAGCTCCCCGTGCTGCACAGGCGGAGGGAAAAGCGCTTTTTCAGGAAGGGCAGCAGCGGCACGCCGTGCGTGGTGCACATGTCGAGCAGCACGTGAGTGAGCGCGCCGAAGCCGAATCCTCCCACGAGCGCGTCGGGCAGGGGGCCGAGCTGACCGGTGAGCGACCATGCCCAGATGGCCAGCCACCAGCCGAACCAGTGCGAAGATCGGCGGTGTACCTGATTGAATTTCTTCTGCCGGAAAAAGGCGCGTCTGGCCGCGTGCTGATCCAGCATGTCCGGCGCGACGGAGCCGAACCATGCGGCAGCCATGCCCGCTATGGGAAATCCCGCGGCAAAGGAGGCCATGAGGGCCATGGCCTGATGAGTGGTCCATTTCATGCGTCGTTTCTTCTCCGGTTCAGGTCTTCGGCGGCGCGTCGTCGTCTTGCCTCGGCGGCCACCGCGCAGGGCACGACGGTTTTGCCGATGGGAAAGAGGGCGAGCTCCGCAAGTTTGATGTGCTGCCAGGCAAAGGGCAGTCCCACAATGGTGACGGCGAGCGCGGCGGCGTTGGCCACATGGGCGAGCGCTATCCAGAATCCGGCAAAAATGAACCACAGGGCGTTGCCCAGCATGCCGGGCAGGCCCGTGCCCAGATCGCTTTTGCCGTACACGAGCTCGCGGGAGACGGATTCGTAGCCGAAAGGCATGAAGACGAAGCCCGCCATGACGAAGCAGGCGCGTCCCCACGGCAGGCCCACGATGCTCAGGCAGGCCAGCACGCCGAACAGCAGCCACACCAGAGCCGCAAACCAGCCGCCGCAGACTATCCAGAGAATGTTGCCTATGACGCTCATGTTTTCCTCAATGATTCCGGGGCGCAAAGCGGCGTGATGCCGCCCGTGTCGCCGCCGGAGCGGAAGAAGCATTTTAGCCGACGCAGAGAAGTTCCGCAAGGAAAATTTCCCGCGGAACAGGCTGCCTCAAAACGCGTCGTATCGGAAGCCGGGGCCGTTGCAGCCGGAACGGGCCGCCGGTCATGAGCATTACGCCGAGGAACGTTTGCGGCGTCCGAACGCCTTCCGAGCCCGGGCAGCGCCGAAGGGCGGCTCTGCCGCGTGCGTCCGGGACGGGCCGCCGGGGCGGGTGCAATGTCGAAGAGCTGAGCCGTCGGGGCAGGAGCGAGTCGAAGGGGAGGGGCCGCCATGCCCGCGCCTTTCCGCCGCCGGCCCCCCCGGACGCACGCGGGCCGCAGCGCGCAGGCTCCGCGCTTTTTGCGGGCGTTTTCGCCGGTTGCAGAGCGGGCCTCTATGGCGTATGCTGCCTCACGTTCTTTTCAACCTTCCTTTCCGGAGAGATTTCCTATGCAGCGTACCAGCATACGTGAAGCTCTGGCCTCCACCGGGCCGCGCAACGGCGTGACTGTGTGCGGATGGGTGAGAACCCGCCGCGATTCCAAGGGCTTTGCCTTTCTTGAACTCAACGACGGCTCCTGCCTCAAGAACCTGCAGTGCATTGTCGACGAGGGCACGCAGGCCTGGAACAGCCTCGAAGGCGTGAACACCGGCGCGGCCGTCAGCGTGACCGGCGATCTCGTGGAGTCGCCCGGCAAGGGACAGAAATGGGAAGTTCACGCCGACTCCATGACGGTGTTCGGTCTGGCCGATCCGGCCGCCTATCCGCTTCAGAAGAAGCGTCATTCCGACGAATTTCTCCGCACCATCGCGCACCTGCGTCCGCGCACCAACAAGTACGGCGCGGCGTTCCGCATCCGCTCCGAGGCGGCGCTTGCCGTGCATGACTATTTCCGCGGCCTCGGCTTCTACTACGTGCATGCGCCCATCCTCACCGGTTCCGACTGCGAGGGCGCGGGCGAAATGTTCCGCGTGACCACGCTCCCCGTAGACGGCGGCCCGAAGCCGGAATCCGGCAACGTGTTTGAAAACGACTTCTTCGGCAAGCAGGCGAGCCTCACGGTGTCCGGTCAGCTTGAGGCGGAAGCGCTGGCCTGCGCGCTCGGCCGCGTGTACAACTTCGGCCCCACCTTCCGCGCCGAGCATTCCTACACGCCGCGCCACGCCGCCGAATTCTGGATGGTCGAACCCGAAGCCGCCTTCAACGACATCTGGGACAACATGGAACTGGCCGAAGGTCTCATCCGACACGTGGTGCGCCACACCCTGGATCACTGCGCCGACGACGTGGCCCTGTTCGACAAGTTCGTTGCTCCCGGCCTCATCGACGGCCTGCGCGACATGGCGGAAAAGAAGTACGCCCGCATTGCCTACCGCGACGCCGTGAAGCTCCTTCAGGAGAGCGGAAAGCAGTTTGAATATCCCGTGTCGTTCGGCACCGATCTGCAAACCGAACACGAACGCTTCCTCGCGGAAGAGTATTTCCGCTCCCCGGTGACGGTGTACGACTATCCCAAGGACATCAAGGCGTTCTACATGCGCATGAACGACGACAACGAAACCGTGGCCGCCATGGATCTGCTCGTGCCCCGCATAGGCGAGCTCATCGGCGGCAGCCAGCGCGAAGAGCGTCTCGACAGGCTTTCCGCGCGCATCACGGAACTCGGGCAGAAGCCCGAAGACTACTGGTGGTATCTTGATCTGCGCCGTTTCGGCAGCGTGCCCCATTCCGGCTTCGGCATGGGCTTTGAGCGCATGATCATGCTGCTGACCGGCATTTCCAACATTCGCGACGTGCTGCCGTTCCCCCGCACCACGGGGTCTCTGGAGTTCTGATGAGAGTCATGACCGAACGCCGCAGGGCGAAAATTGAAAAGGTGCTCGCGCAGCGCCAGAAGGGACTCACCCTTGTCATGGACAACGTGTGGGATCCGCACAACGTGTCGGCCATATACCGCAGCTGCGACGCCTTCGGCGTGCCGGAGGTTCACCTTTACTACACCCAGTGCGCGTTTCCGCAGCTGAGCCGCAAGACGTCGGCTTCGGCCTTCAAATGGGTGAACACCGTGCGCCACTCCAGCAAGGAGGAACTCATGGCGTGCCTGCGCGCGCAGAACATGCAGGTGCTCGTCACGAGCTGCTCTCCGGCCTCGCGTCCGCTTGCCGAGTACGATTTCACCCGTCCTACGGCCATCGTCATGGGCAACGAGCACGCGGGCGTTTCCCCGGAACTCGTGCCGCTCGCGGACGGCGAAGTGTACATTCCCATGTACGGCATGGTGCAGAGCTTCAACGTGTCCGTGGCATCGGCGCTCATGCTGGCGGAAGCCTCGCGTCAGCGCGCGGCGGCCGGCATGTACGAACACAGACTCTGGTCCGACGAAGAATATGAAACGCGTCTGAACGCCTGGCTGGAAAAGGCCTAGCGCGTGGGGCGCACGCCGTTTTCGGCGCGAGAAAAGGCCCGCTTCCGCAGGGGAAGACGGGCCTTTTCTCCGTCCGGACGCGCTTTTCCGTCTCTTTCCCTCCCGCAGGCCATTGCCAAGGGCGCGGGTGCGGGATAGAATATGTTCGTTTTGTGACGAATGCCTTTTTGCGGAGTGTTCATGCTGTTCGACGACATGCGGTCTCTTCTTGCCCGTGCCAGAAACATTGCCATCATAGGAGCCAAGGACAAGCCCGGTTCGCCCGTGGATCATGTGGGCCGCTATCTGCTCAATGCCGGATTCAACATTCAGCCCGTGCATCCCGTGCGGCGTCAGGCCTGGGGCATTCCTGCGGTGCGCAGCATCGCCGATCTTCCCGGCGTCGGCTTCGAGCCGGACATCATCTGTCTTTTCCGCGCTCCGCAGTACTGCGAGGCCCACGCCCGCGAAACCCTCGCGCTGCCCCGCCTGCCCATGATCTTCTGGATGCAGGAGGGCATACGCAGCCCCGAGGCGGGGCGTCTCATGGCCGAAGCCGGAGTGAAGGTCGTGGAGGACCGCTGCCTGGAAACCGTGCATGCCGCGCTCTTCGACGATACGACCGAAACCTTTTCCTGCACGCGCTGCGGCAAGTGCTGCGAAGGGCGCGGGGGCATTGTGGTGGGGCCGCACGATCTGCCGCGTCTGTGCGCCTATTTCGGTCTTCCGGCCGAAGAGGTGCTCGCGCGCTACACGGAAAACATCGGCGGCAAGCCCACGCTCAAATGCGGCGACGACGGCTTCTGCCTGTTCTTCGAGGCCGGAAAGGGCTGCGCCGTGCACCCGGCCCGGCCGGACGTGTGCCGCGCCTGGCCGTTTTTCCGGGGCAATCTTGTGGACAGGGTGAGTTTCGACATGGCAAAGGAAGACTGCCCCGGCATACGCCGCGAGGCCTCGCACGAGGATTTCGCCCGCGAGGGATTCCGCTATTTGAACGACTACAAGCTTCGCGCGCGGGACATCCTGCATGAGGGCCGCGCCCTCATCGTGGACGAGAGCGAACTGCCGCCTGGAGCGAGGCGCTGATATTTCCCTTTCCGCCCGGCGGAAAGGGCCGCCGAAAGGCGGTACGGATGGGGTTGCCGCGGCGTCCTGAGGGCGCGGCGACAGAGGTTGTTAATGACAATGGCGGCATCGACAGGATGATTCCGCTCTGCGTGCATGCCGCAGGCATCCACGCAGGAAGCCCGCGGGGAGGAGATTCCCCGGGCGTTCACGCGCAAAAGCGCCAGAGGATTCTGATGAATATTCTGATTTTTGGCCCCAACGGCAGCGGCAAGGGCACGCAGGGTGCTCTTCTCATGGAAAAATACGGCATTCAGCACATTGAATCCGGCGCCGTTTTCCGTCAGCACATCGGCAACGGCACGGAGCTCGGCAAGAAGGCCAAGGCCTACATCGACAAGGGCGAGCTCGTGCCCGACGACATCACCATTCCCATGGTGCTGGACATCCTCAAGAATCAGGGCGACAAGGGCTGGCTGCTCGACGGCTTCCCCCGCAACATGGAGCAGGCCCGCAAGCTTGACGAAGCCCTCAAGGCCGCCGGCATGAAGCTCGACTACGTGGTGGAAATTCTGCTGCCCCGCAAGACGGCCCGCGAACGCATCATGGGCCGCCGCCTCTGCGTGAACAACAACAATCATCCCAACAACATCTTCATCGACGCCATCAAGCCCAACGGCGACGTCTGCCGCGTGTGCGGCGGCGCGCTCAAGACCCGTCCCGACGATCAGGACGAGGCCGCCATCAACAAGCGTCACGACATCTACTACGACGAAAAGAACGGCACCCTTGCCGCGGCGCACTACTTCAAGGATCTCGCCGCCAGGGGCGAAACCACCTACATCACCCTCGACGGCAGCGGCACCATTGAGTCCATCCGCGAGGATCTGCTTTCCAAGCTGAAGTAGCGGGAAATTTCCGTCGCTTTCAGAAAGCCCCGGGGCGCATGCGTTCCGGGGCTTTATCGTGTCTTTTGCGGGCGCAAAAAAAGGCCTCTCCGACGGGCGGGGAGGCCTTTCATGTCACTCGCTTACGCGTCTACTTCATGCAGGCGGCGGGCTTGGCGGCGCTCACGCTGCTGCTGCGGCAGAAGTGCAGGAACAGCGCAAGGCAGGAAAGGGAAACGACGATGCCGATGATGGTGGACGCTTCCATGGAAAGACGGAATCCGATGGGCGCATAGCAGATGTAGGCCGTGCAGACCGTGGTCATGAACACGGCGGGAATGCTGGTGATCCAGTGCAGGCGTCCGTGCCTGGCGAGCCACACGGAGAAGGCCCAGAGGCTCACGCAGGACATGGTCTGGTTGGCCCAGCCGAAATATCTCCAGATGATGGGGAAGTCCAGCAGGGTGAGGGCCACGCCGCCGCAGAACAGCGGAACGGCGGTGAGAATGCGCTTGGTCACGTTCTTCTGATCGATGTGGAAACGGTCGGCCAGCATGCCGCGGGCGGCGCGGAAGGCGGTGTCGCCGGTGCTGATGGGCAGAAGCACCACGCCGAGAATGGCCAGCAGGCCGCCCACGGGTCCGAGCAGGGTGATGGCTATCTGCTGCACCACCACGGTGGGAGCGCCCTTGGGACCCATGGCCGCGGAAAGCGAGGCCGCGTCGGGATAGAAGGAAAGGGCGAGCGTGGCCCAGATGAGGCCGAGAACGCCTTCGGTGATCATGGCGCCGTAGAAGACGCGGCGGCCCTGCTTCTCATTGGTCATGCAGCGGGCGCGCAGGGGCGACTGCGTGGCGTGGAAGCCGGAAATGGCGCCGCAGGCGATGGTGATGAACAGAATGGGCCACACGGGAGTGTGGGCGGGGTGAACGTTGGTGAAGAAGTCCGTGTTGGGCAGAATGGTGTAGCCCTTGGCGAACAGCGCCACGATGAGACCCAGCGCCATGAAGATGAGCATGACGCCCACGATGGGATAGAAGCGGCTGACGATGCGGTCAAAGGGAATGATGGTGGCGACGAAATAGTAGGCGAAAATGATGACGCTCCACGCCAGCGTGGGGGCGGACGGGAACAGATTGGTCAGAAAATGCGGGAACAGGTTGGCCAGCAGGGCGGCAGGCGCCAGCACGAAGGTGGCTCCCACCATGACCATGAAAATGATGGTGAAGCATTCCATGAAAATTCGCGCGCCCGAGCCAAGGTTGCGGCCGATGATCTCGGGGTAGCTGATGCCGTCTTCACGGATGGAAATCATGCCGGCGATGTAGTCGTGAACCGCGCCGGCGAAAATGGAGCCGAAGACCACCCACAGCAGGGCCACGGGGCCGTACAGAGCGCCGAGAATGGTGCCGATGACGGGGCCGAGTCCGGCGATGTTGATCATCTGGCTCATGTAGAGCTTCCAGAGGGGCATGGGTTCAAAGTCCACACCGTCCCTTCTGGTCATGACGGGAGTTTTCCGGGACGCGTCGGCCCCGAACACGTGTTCCACAAAGGCGCCGTACACGACATAACCTGCGATGAGCAGCGCACAGCAGCCAAAGAAATAAAGGGTGCCAAACATAACAGATCCGGCTTTCGCCGGCCCTCCAGTGCCCTCTCCAACAGGGCGTGTCTGTTCCCCGGTCGTGTGCGGCCGGGGAAGGTGAACGTGTTCCGTTTCGGGGAAAAACGGAACCGGCAGTCGAAGGATCGGATGCGGGCGATACTTTTTCGCCTCGGAAGCGTCGAACAGGCTGTCGCAGTCTTGCCGTTCTGCCGGGCGCAGGGAGAACCGCAATTCCCTGCGGCGCGGTAGGTAATGGAAAGTGCTCCCGCCCGGGGGGATTGTCAAGCCGTCATTTTAATAAAACTTTTTTGTACCAAAAGGAGGGGGTGAAACAAAAGAGAGCTGGGGTGCGAGGCGTCGGAACAGGACGGAATCAGGGGAATTTCGTCCTTTTTTTTTCAGACGGTTCCGGAATGCGGGCTGCCGGAGCGTCTGCGGGCAAGGCGTGCGTTTCGGCGTGACTTCGGGACGGATGCCTTTGAGCGGGAACATGGAAAAAGGGAAAGCCTCGGGGGCGGAGAGGCCGGGGCAGCTGCTGCCGTGCCGGGAAAAACGTACCCCGGAATGTGGACGGGAGGCGGCTCTTTTTCGCAATACTTTTTTCCCTGCGAACATGTGAGGGGAAAATCGAGGACATGAGGGCGTACTGAATATTAGTTGATGTCGGCATCTTTTCTTTTCTCTGCGCCGGAGGAGGCAGGCTGTTGCCTGGATCGAAGCGGGCATGCGGATGGGCCGTTTTCCCGCGTGTGACAGCAGGCGGCTTGTTGGCAAATCCGGCGTTCCGGGCGAAGCGTTGGCGCAGCAAAGGCATTTGCCTGGAAATATATTCGGTGCAGTGACGACGGAGCAAGAGAGCTTTTTCCTGTTTGTCTGGCAGAGAGGTGGAAAAAATGGATTGACAGAAAACACGGCCAATGAAATTCTTTTGACGAGCCCCTTGTGCTGCAAGGGTGCGGGACGGTTCCCACGGCCGACCGTGCCTTCCGGCGCGCAGGCCGGCCGCGGACTGAAACAGTACTGGTTCAAGGAGAATATTATGAAGTTTGATCTGGTCATTCATGTGAACACCAACGATCCCAACGTGTTCAGACTGGCGTTCAGCCAGGCTGCCAACTACAAGAAGGAAGCGCTGCTCAAGCGTCATAAGATTTCCCCTCTGGACATTGCCGCCAAGGCCGGTTTCATGGCGCTGGACGAACCGGATACGTTCAAGCTCATCATGGTGGTGAACGGCCCTGCCGTGCAGCAGCTCGTGAAGGAAAACGTCGAGCTGCTGGGCAAGGCTCAGGAAGCCGTGGCCAACGGCCTGAAGATTCATGTGGGGCAGTGTGCCATGAACTCCTATCATGTGGAAAAGGACATGCTCTGGTCGTTCGTGGAAGTGGTGCCTTCCGCCACGCTGGATCTTGTGCAGCTTCAGAATTCCGGCTTCGCCTACATGAAGGTGTAACCCATCTGATTTAAAATGTTTTTTTATGGAGCGGGGCGTTTTTGCGCTGCCGCTCCTTTTTTATGCGCCGAGGCGGATTTTCGACGACAGAGCGGCCGGAAAAGAAGCGGAAAAAGTTGCCGGACGCCGTTGACATGGCAGGAAAAGAGTTCTATAGCAAAAGACAATAGGGAATTATATATTCCATTTTTTCTAACTATTAAAAATAGTTGTCATTCAACCCCGCTTTTGCCATGACGCCGACCCTCCGTTTTTCCGCCGTATTTTTCGATTTGGACGGAACGCTTGTTGATTCCGCGCCGGACATTCTTCATCTGATTCGCCAGGTGCTCATGGATGCGGGACTTGACGTGCCCTCCATGGATTTTCACCTCATCGGTCCGCCGCTCGAAGAGATTTTTGAAGCCGTTGCCCCTTCGGTGTCGCCCGAGTTCCGGGCGGAGCTGGTGCTGGCCTATCGTGCGCTCTATCGTGTGGACGACTACGCCCGCAGCCGCGTTTTTTCCGGCATTCCCGGACTGCTGCGCTCGCTCAGGGAACAGGGAGTGCCCGCTTTTGTGGCCACGAACAAACCGGAAAAGGTGACGCGGCGTCTTCTGGAGCGCAAGGGACTGCTGCCGCTGTTTACCGACGTGGCCAGCCGTGATTCCGTGGCAGGCCGCAGCCTTTCCAAGCGCGAGATGCTGGACATGCTCATGGCGCGCCACGGACTGAGCGCGTCCTCGGCCCTGATGGTGGGAGATTCCCGACTCGATATATCCGGCGGACGGGAGGCGGGAGCGCGCACTGCGGCGGCGCTGTACGGCTACGGCCGGAAGGAAGTGCTGCTGGAGGAAAAACCCGACTTCGTGGTGGAAGACGAGGGCTGGGAAAAAATGTTCGCGTGGCCGGAAATGTGTCCGGCGGGAATGCGGCCATGAAGCAGGAAAAAAGACAGGAAATCATTCTCTATGCCGTGATGCGCAGCGGCTACGTGTCCATTGACTCGCTGGCCGAGGAACTCGGCGTGTCGTCGCAGACCATCCGGCGCGATCTCGCCGTCATGGACAGGCAGGGCATGCTGGAACGTCGTCCCGGCGGTGCGAGCTACCGTACGACCATTCTGAACAGCTCCTACGAGAAGCGGCAGGTGGAAGATCTGAAGGACAAGGAGCGCATTGCCCGTGCCATTGCCGAATACATTCCCGACAACTGCTCCATCTTTCTGACGCTGGGAACCACGACGGAAGTGATTGCCAACGCGCTTTTGTGCCGCTCGGGCCTCATGATCATCACCAACAATACCGTGGCTGCACTGACCCTGAACAAAAAGTCGGACTTTGAGGTGGTGCTTACGTCGGGCTACATGCGCAAGAGCAGTCACGGTCTGGTGGGGGAGTCCACCATCGATTTTGTGAACGGCTTTCAGTGCGACTACCTCATCACCAGCACGGGCGGCATCAACGAGAGCGACGGCTGTCTGGTGGATTTTCACACCGCGGACGTGAGCGTTGCGCAGGCCATGATGCGGCACTCGGGCAAGGTGCTGCTGGCCGTGAGTCCGGACAAATTCGGGCGTCATGCCGTGATACGGTTTGCGCCCATGAAGAGCGTGGACATGCTCTTTACCTGCGAGCCCATACCGGCAAGACTGTCGGAACTGGCTGAGACATCTGGAGTTAATATTGTTACTTGTTGAATAGAACCATGCAGAATTTTTATATTTTTCTATGCATCTTATTGATTTTTTTGTATAAAAAACATGTTATGTGCTAATTTTGTACACTTGTAAACATAAGTTGCAGTAAAATATACGCTTTTCGTCTTTTATAAGGCGATATTTTTAAAAATGTGGTGCGGGCTTCGTCGTTACTTTCGACGAAGTCCTTTTTTTTCGCAGCATTTTACAGAGATGCCGAAAGAGAAAGCTGACCGGATTTAGGCGTGAAAAAATGTAAAAAATGTTACATTTGGTAAATGTCAGTGACACAAGGAATTTTTATATTTTATTGAAATTATTATATTTTATTATTTTTACCACCTGAACATAAAAAAAAGTTTGTTAAGTTGCAATCAATTTTTTTATTGTTTATTGACACAAAGTATTTTTTTTGTAATTGCTTAATTAACTTCGAAAAGTCAGAGGTGGATTTGTTTGACAACAAATAACCAGAGAGGTTTTCTATGCGTGCTTTAACTGTATTGTTACTGGCCTGCTGTTTGGTGACCGGCATATCCGCGCACGCTGAGGCTTCGGACAAGATCATCGTCCGACTCAGCCACAGCAACACCCCTTCGGACATGGATCCCTACCACACCATCGTGACCAAGCTGAAAAGCAAGGTGGAAGGCGCTCTCGGTACGGACCGCATCGAGATTCAGGAATATCCCGCCGGTCAGCTCGGCTCCGAAGACCGTGCCTTCCAGGATGTGCAGCAGGGCATCGTACAGATGGCCATTCTCGCGGTGAACAACGCCTCCGTGTTCGCACCCTCTCTCGGCGCCTTCGATCTGCCCTACATTTTCAAGAACGTGGAAGAATTCGACAAGTGCGTTGACGAAAACTGGGACGTCATCAACGAAAACATGGAAAAGGAATGCGGCAACATCGCTCTGGTGTGGCATTCTCAGGGCTTCCGCTACATCACCAACAGCAAGATGCCCATCACCACTCTGGCCGATCTTGCCAAGGTGAAGATCCGCGTGCCCAACAATCCGCAGATGATCGGCGTGTATCGCGCCTGGGGCACCGAACCCGTGCCGCTCGCCTGGGACGAAACCTTCAACGCCGTGCAGCAGCGAGTTGTCGATGGTCAAGATAATCCGCTGGTGTCCATTGCCACCAACCGCTTCTATGAAATTCAGAAGTACATCACCGAACCTCATTACAAGCTGTGGACCGGGCCGCTGGTTGTGAACGCCTCCTGGCTGCGTTCCCTTCCCAAGGACGTGCAGGACGTGCTCGTCAAGGCCGGCCATGAAGTCACCGTGGAAATGCGCGAAGAGCTCAAGAAGCAGGAAGCCATGTCTCGTCAGTTCCTGAAGGACAAGGGCATGGTCTTCTGCGGCGTGCCCACCGATGAAAGCGAATGGATGTCGCGCGCCATGGCCATCTGGCCGCAGTTCTATCCTCAGATCAAGAACATGGCCATTGTGGAAGCCTTCATGAAGACCCTCGGTCGCGAGCTTCCCCGGTAGAGATCAGCGAGTCCCGGAGGGCGGCGAGCTCTCCGGGATTTTTCGGAGGCAACTATGAAAGTGTTGAAGTGGCTCGATAAGAACTTTGAAGATGTTGTGTGCGCCATTCTTCTTGTCAGCATCGTGACTATGCTCATGGCGCAGGTGGTGGTTCGTTTCGTGTTCGGGTACGGACTGACCGTTTCCGAAGAACTGTGCCGATTCATGTTTCTGTATCTTGTGTACTTTGCCGCCAGCCTTGTGGCTCTCAAGGGCGGCCACATCCGTGTGACAGCTCACCTCCAGTACCTTTCGACCAAAGCCAAGCTTGTGCTGCTCATGGTGTCGGATCTGCTCTGGAGTGGTTTCAATATCATGGTCATCTGGGAAGGGATCAAGCTCATCGACGGCATGGCTGTCCGTCCCATGTATTCCGGCGCCATGCTCCTCGACATGCGCTATGTGTACGTTGCCGTGCCGCTGGCCTTCTGTCTGCTGACGTTCCGCATCATTCAGCGCTGGGTGCGTCATTTCCGCGGCGAAATCTCCATTCTGGACACCCAGGTCGTTGAGGAGGGCTAGCATATGACCGACCTTCTTCTGTGGATAGTCATGGCCGCATGCCTCATCGTGGGCTGCCCCATTTTCGTTTCTCTCGGCGTGGCCTCGGTGGCGGTGCTTTTCTTCAGCGACATTCCCATGAGCATCATCGCTCTGGACATGTGCAAGGTCATGGACATGTTCCCGCTGCTTGCGGTGGTGGGCTTCATCTTTGCCGGCGCGCTCATGGAAAAGGGCGGCATGGCCCGGCAGATCGTTGACATGGCGCAGATTTTCGTGGGCCGCATTCAGGGCGGCCTCGGCATCACCACCATTCTCGGCTGTCTCTTCTTCGCCGCCATGATCGGTTCCGGTCCCGGCACCGTGGCCGCCATGGGCTCCATCATGATTCCCACCATGGTGCGGCGCGGCTACTCGCCCGAATACGCGGCAGGCGTCTGCGCCACGGGCGGCACGCTCGGCATCCTCATTCCGCCGAGCAACCCCATGATCATTTACGGCATCATCGCCAGCACCTCCATTTCCAAGCTCTTCACCGCAGGCTTCGTGCCCGGCTTCCTTCTGGGCTTCTTCATGATGGTCATGGCCTACGTTCTGGCCAGACGCGCCGGCTTCCGCGGCACCATTGCCACCGACGGCGAACTCAAGTTCTGGCCGCAGCTTCGCAAGAGCTTCTTCTCCCTCATGGCGCCGGTCATCATTCTCGGCGGCATCTACGCGGGCATCTGCACTCCCGTGGAAGCCTCGGTCATCGCCATCTTCTACTCCCTGTTCGTCGGCCTGTTCATCACCCGCGAGCTGAAGCTTGCCGAAATCTGGGACGCCATCAAGATGACCAACGCCTCGGCGGGCAGCATCATCATCGTGCTCGGCGTGTCCACGCTGTTCGGCCGCATCCTCACCATGCAGCGCATTCCGCATCTGCTCGCGAACTGGATGATCACCCTCACCGACAATCCCTACGTCATTCTCATCCTCATCGGCCTGCTGCTGCTCTTCCTCGGCATGTTCATGGAAACGCTGGCCACCATCGTCATTCTGGCGCCCATCTTCCTGCCGCTCGTACTGCGCGTGGGCATCGATCCCGTGTTCTTCGGCATCTTCTGGGTCGTCACCAACGAAGTCGCGCTGCTTTCGCCGCCTCTCGGGGTAAACCTGTTCATTGCACAAAAATTGTCGGGAATCACGTTCGAGCGTGTGGCCAAAGGCGCGTTCCCGTACATGCTGCTCATCATTGCCTTCATCATTCTGCTCATCATCTTCCAAGACATTCCGCTCATCCTTCCCCGTCTGCTGGGAATGTAATTCATGCGTCTTCCTCGGGTCTGCGGCCCTTGTCGTCGGGGTCTGCCGGTTGCCTTCCGGCGGACCGCCGCAGGGGACTTTTGTCCTCAAAAAACTGAACCATCATGTATAACGGTGCCATTTTGCATCATTTTCAATTCCGGAGTTGTCGGACATGGTAGAGAAAAAGTTTGATTTGATCTGCATTGGTCGATCCTGTGTGGATATGTACAGCGGCGAGTTCGGCGTGCCGCTGGAGAGAGCCATGACTTTCTCCAAGTCCGTGGGGGGCAGCCCCATGAACATCGCCATAGGCACGTCCCGTCTGGGCCTGAAGGTGGGCGCCATCACGGGAGTGGGCAAGGAAGGCAACGGCGACTACATCAAGTGGCAGCTTTCCTGCGAAGGCGTGGACATCAGCCACATCAAGACCGATCCGGCCAGACTCACGGCCATGGTGCTGCTCAGCATCCGCGGCAAGGACGACTTTCCCCTCATCCAGTACCGGGAAAACTGCGCCGACATGGGACTCAGACCGGAAGACATTGACCCCGACTACCTGGCGCAGGCCAAAGCCGTGCTTGTGACCGGCATTCATCTTTCGCAGGAAGGCGTGCGCGCCGCCACCATGAAGATTCTGGAAACGGCCAAGTCGCTGGGACTGCGCTGCATTCTGGACATTGACTTCCGCCCCAACCTCTGGGGACTGCAGGGCCACGACGCCGGTTCCAGCCGCTGGGCCCAGGCCTCGGAGCGCGTGACCAACGAATACCGCAAGGTGCTGCCGTACTTTGACCTCATCGTGGGCACGGAAGAGGAATATTTCATTGCTAGCGGCAAGACGGAACCCATCGCCGCCCTGCGCGAAGTGCGCCGCATGACAAAAGCCGTGCTCATCCACAAGCTCGGCGATCGCGGATGCGCCGCGCTTGACGGCGACATTCCCGACAGCTTCACCGACGACGTGGTGCAGCCGGGCTTCCCCGTCAAGGTGTTCAATTCCATCGGCGCGGGCGACGGTTTCATGTCGGGCTTCCTTCGCGGCTGGCTGCGCGGCGAGGATCTTCCCACCTGCTGCCGCTACGCCAACGCCGCGGGCGCGTTTGCGGTTTCCCGCCTGGGCTGCTCTTCGGCCTATCCGAGCTGGACGGAAATGCAGTACTTCCTGGAGCACGGCAGCAAGGAAAAATGGCTGCGTCACGACGCCATGCTGGAACAGATTCACTGGTCCACGAACCGGCGCGTCAAATGGCACGATCTGGCCGTGCTGGCCTTTGATCATCGTCTGGTGTTCCGCCAGCTTGCGGACGAATACGGACGTTCCGACAAGGACATTTCCGCCTTCAAGCAGCTTATCTACAAGGCGGCGCTGGAAGTGGCCGGCGATTCCGTGTCTTCGGGCAATCAGATAGGCATTCTTGCCGACGACACCTACGGTCTGGACGTGCTTTTGGAGAGCAATCACCATCCCGTGTGGGTGGGGCGCTGCATTGAGCAGACCAACGTTTCCCCGCTGGCATTCGAGGGGCTGCCCGACGTGGGTTCCACGCTTCAGAGCTGGCCGGAAAACCATGTGGTGAAATGCCTGTTCCGTCCGCATGCCTCTGATGCGCAGGCCGTGCGGGAAGAGAACGAAAAGCAGCTTCGCCGTCTCTTTTCTGCTTCCCGCGGCACGGGACACGAACTGCTTCTGGAACTCATTCCTGAAGGCGGCGACAGGGACACTGATCTGCTGGCCTGGATGGAGCAGTGCTATGTCATGGGCGTGTATCCCGACTACTGGAAGATTCTGCCTCCGGAACGGGAAGAGACCTGGGCGCGTATGGAAGAGCTCATCATGCGTCACGATCCCTACTGCCGCGGCATACTCATTCTCGGCAACGACGCCTCGGAACAGGAGCTGCGTCAGGCCTTTGCCCATATTCCCCACGACGAGCGCGTGCTGGGCTTTGCCATCGGGCGCAGCATCTTCCGCGCGCCTGCGCAGCGCTGGTTTGCCGACGAGATCGGCGACGACGAAGCCGTGCAGGCCATGAAGGAAGCGTTCAGCCGTCTGATAGAGAGCTGGAATCACCGATAAGACCATAAAGACCGGGAGGGGGCGACCCCTCCCTGCACGACATTCTGTCCGCTGAGAAGGGAGCGGAAAGGAGTGATCATGAAAGCATGCGTCCTGTATGCGGCTAAGGATCTGCGCGTGGAGGAGCGTCCCGTGCCGGAACCCGGCGAGGGCATGGTCCGCCTGAAGATGGGCGGCGTGGGCATATGCGGCAGCGATCTTCACTACTATCACATCGGCCGCGTGGGCGACGCCGTGGTGAAGGAGCCCATGGTGCTGGGGCACGAGATATGCGGCGTGGTGGACAAGGTCGGCCCGGGGGTGACAGGGCTGAGGCCCGGCGACCGGGTCATCGTGAATCCCACGGACGAATGCGGCGAGTGCGAATACTGCCGTTCCGGTCGCAGGAATCTCTGCCCGTCTCTGCGCTACTACGGGTCAGCGGCGCGCATGCCCCACGTGCAGGGCGTGATGATGGAATATCCGCTGGTGCAGGCCAGGCAGTGCGTGGTCGTGGGAGGCGACATGCCCTTTGAGCTCGGCGCGTGCGTTGAGCCTCTGGCCATTGCTCTGCATGCGCTTTCCCGGGCGGGCAACGTGCTCGGAAAGGACGTGTTCATCAGCGGCGCGGGGCCCGTGGGCTGCCTCATTGCGGCTGTGGCCCGGCTGAACGGTGCGTCGAGCGTCTCCATCAGCGACATGGAGGATTTCCCGCTGGAAGTGGCGCGCCGCCTCGGAGCCGATTACACAGTGAAGGCGACCGATGCAGAAGGCATGCGGTCGCTGCGGGGCCGCTGCGGCGTGTGCTTCGAGGCGTCCGGCTCTCGCGGCGGCATGCAGTCCTGCCTGGAAGCGGTGGGCACGGGCGGATGCGTTGTCCACGTGGGTTTTCAGCTCGACAACGAAGTTCCCTATCCCATCAACGCATTGGTCATACGCCGGGAAGTGACGATCAAGGGCTCGCTGCGGGCCTATCAGGAATTTCCTCTGGCCGCGCGTCTTGTGGAAAGCGGCCGTCTGGACATCCGTCCGCTGGTCACCGCCGTGTTTCCGCTGGAAAAGGCGGAAGAGGCCATATTAACCGCGTCCGACAAGACCCGCTCCATGAAGGTGGTGCTTGTTGCTTCGGGAGAAAAGTCATGAAGATAAGCATTTCCGTAGCCGCAACGCCTTCGCCCATGCCGCAGATCATGTTCAGCGGCGGTCTGGAACACGATTTGCCCATGCTGGCGGAAATGGGGTTCGACGGCGTGGATCTTTTCTTTCCCGACCCTCGCGCCGTGGACGCCGTCAAGGTGCGCCGTCTGCTGGACGAAAACGGTCTGAAGGCCGCCATGCTGGCTTCACAGGGAGATCTCATGGCGGACGGACTGTATCTCAACGTGCCTGAGCGTCTGCCTGAGCTTCTGGAGCGCTCCTTGTATCATCTGGAGCAGTGTGCGGTGCTGAACACCATGCCCAACGTGGGATTTCTGCGCGGCAGGCACGACGCGCGCCCGGACAGCTTCCGTCACATGGCCGACGGGCTTGCCCGCTACTGCGAGCTTGCGGCGGGCATGGGCGTGAACGTGCTGCTTGAGCCCATCTGCCGCTATGAAATCGATTCCGTGCTCACCACGGCGCAGGCGCTGGAGCTGTGGAAGGCGGCGGGGGAACCCGCCAACCTCACGCTGCTGCTCGACCTCTTCCACATGAACATGGAGGAGGCTTCGCTGTGCGGAGCCGTGAGCGCGGCTGCCGGACGCATAGGGCACGTGCATTTTGTGGAGAACACGCGCGCCGTGCCCGGGCTGGGGTGTCAGGCACTCGGCGACGTGGTGGACTGCCTGACGCGCGCAGGCTACGAGGGCTTTCTCGGACTGGAGGCCGTACCCGGCCCCGATCCCGAACAGGAAGCCCGCGCCGGACTCGCCTATACCCGGGCGCTGCTTTACGGACACGGCGGACGCTGAAGCGTTGCCGAAGCTTCTACGAACCCACAGCCACAGGAGAGAGACCATGTTTTCCATTCAGGGAAAGACGGCGCTGGTGACCGGTTCCGGCCGGGGCATAGGCTATGCCATTGCGGAAGCTCTGGCGAGCCAGGGCGCGAATGTGACCATTTCCGACATCAATGCGGAACTTGTGAGTGAGGCTGCGGCCGCCCTTCAGAAGAAATATCCCTCCGTCCGTGTTCGTTCCCTGCTGTTCGACGTGACGGACAGGGCTCAGATAGAGGCGGCCATGGCAACCCTCATGAAGGAAGACGGCGGCCTGGATATTCTGGTCAACAATGCGGGCATCAACCTGCGCGACCGGGTGGAGAATCTGGAGGACGAGGTGTGGCAGCGCATGCTCGACACCAATCTCACCAGCGTATTCCGCGTGTCGCGCGCGGCGCTCCCCCTGCTGCGCGCCCGGGGCGCGGGCAAGGTGGTGAATCTCTGTTCGCTCATGTCTGAAATCGCGCGTCCCACGGTGTCGCCGTACGCCAGCACCAAGGGGGCGGTGCGTCAGTTTACCCGCGCTCTTGCCACGGAATGGGCTGAATACAACATTCAGGTCAACGGCATTGCGCCGGGCTTCATTGCCACGGACATGAACATTCCGCTCATGAACGACAAGGAACTCAACGACTACATCATGCGTCACACGCCCGCCAAACGCTGGGGCAAGCCTTCGGAAGTGGCTTCCGTGGTGGCTTTTCTCGTTTCGCCTGCGGCAGATTTCGTCACCGGTCAGATGATCTTCATCGACGGCGGATTCATCGTTTCGCTGTAGAGCGCGAACGCGGCGTTCGGCGTCCGCGTTCCGCTGCTCTCAGGGAATGATTTCGGCGGGCCCCGTCTGCCGGAAAAGGGCGCCGACGGCTTTTCTCTCCGGCGTTCATGCTCGGAAGAAACAGCCCGAAGTTTCAGGAGAACGACCATGATTATCGAGGGAAAAACATGGACGCGGCAGGAGATTGCCTCGCGCATTGACCACACGGTGCTCGCTCCCGACGCCGTGCGCTCGGATGTGGAGCAGGCCTGTACGCAGGCGAGGGCCTACGGCTTCAAGGCCGTGTTCACGAATCCTTACTGGACGCCTCTGGCGGCGGAGCTGCTTGAGGGCTCCGGGGTGGCGGCGGGCATTTCTGCGGCGTTTCCGCTGGGGAGTCTGTCGTCTGCGGCCAAGGCCCTTGAAGTGGAAGAGACTCTGCGCCGCGTCAAGGACAGGCTCTGCGCCGTGGATATGATGACCAACGTGGCGCTGCTCAAGGAAAAGCGCTACGCACAGTACACGGAGGACATCCGCGAAGTGGTGAAGGCTGCATCGGGGCGTCCGGGCATGGTGGTGAAGGCCATTGTGGAAACGTCGTTGCTTGAACCTGAGGAAATACGCGCCGCCTGCGCCTGCGCTGCGGAAGCGGGCGTGGATTTCGTCAAAACCTCCACCGGGCGCGGCGGAGCGCCGAATCTTTTTCATATCCGCATCATGAAGGAGTCACTGCCGCCTGAAGTGGGCGTGAAGTTTTCGGGCTTCGGCGTGCACGACTGCGCGGAACTTGCGTTTCTGGCCTTTGTCATGGGCGCCGATCTCATCGGCACGCCCCGGGGCCCCTTCATTGTGGATGCCCTCTGCGACCGTTATGCGCTTCTGTCAGGAGTCTTTCCCCGTCCTGCCGAACGGTAAGCGCAGGTTGCGGAGCATTCCTCCTCGCCGGCAGGCGCAACAGCTTGTCCCCCGGAATCGTCCTGCCGGTTTTCTTTCCGCCTTGGGGGACTACAGATCGACGGTTTTCCTTTTTCCGGATGGAAGCCGTCTCAGCCTGGCGGACCGGAACCCCTGTCCGGTCCGCCCTCTGCACAGGAGTTTTCAAAAATGGTGTTCCAACATGCTACCGTAAAGAGAATAGTACACGGTTTCGGTTCCATAGCCGGGGCTTCCGACGAAGTGAAGAAGCTCGGGGGAACCAGGGTCCTCATCGTCACGGACCCCGGACTGGCAAAGATAGGTGTGCAGAAGCCGGTGGAGGAATCGCTTGAGGCGGCGGGCATTCCCTGGAAGCTGTATGCTGGAGCCGAGCTTGAGCCGAGTGCGGAATCCATCCGGCGCTGCGCCGATGAAGCCGCGGCCTTCAATGCCGACGTGCTCATAGGCGTGGGCGGCGGCAGCGCGCTGGACACCACCAAGGCCACGGCCGTGCTGCTCGGCAACGACGGCCCCATTGAGAAGTATTTCGGCATGGATCTCGTGCCCAATCCCTCGCTGCCTGCCATTCTCGTGCCCACCACGGCCGGAACCGGTTCGGAAATGACCAACATCGCGGTTCTGGCCGACACGGTCAACGGCGGCAAGCAGGGCGTGGTTTCGGAATACATGTACGCCGACACGGTGATTCTTGACCCTGAACTGACCATGGGCCTGCCCCCCAGAGTGACGGCCATGACGGGCGTGGACGCCTTTGTTCACGCCATGGAATCCTACTGCGGACTGGCGGCCACGCCCTTTACCGACGCCCTCAACATTCAGGCCATGAAGCTCATCGCCGGCAATTTGCGCCGCGCCTACGCCAACGGATCCAACCGCGAGGCGCGAAAGGCCATGCTCTATGGCTCCGCGCTGGCGGGCATGGGATTCGTGAACACGCAAAACGGCATCATTCACGCCATCGGCACCACGCTGCCGCTCTCCTGCCACATTCCCCACGGACTGGCCATGGCCGTCTGCGCGCCGTTCTGCGTAGGCTTCAACCACATTGCCGCGCCCGAACGCTACGCGCTGGTGGCGGACATCCTCCGCGGCGAAGACCGTTTCCGCAGCATGTCCGTTGACGCGCGCGCCGCGGACGCGGAAGGGGCGTTCCGGCAGTGGCTGGCCGATCTGGACATTCAGACGGGGCTTTCGCATTACGGCGTGACTCGCGAGGATCTGCCGGGTTGCGCGGATCGGGCCTTTGCCGCCAAGCGTCTTTTGAACAACAATCCGCGCCGCGCCGGACGAGATCAGATTCTGGCGCTGCTGGAAATCGGCTTCGACCGCTAGAAGCGAAAAGCGCGCAGGCGTCGTTTTGCCGTCCCGGCCGGGACGCAGGTTTCGGTCGGACCGGCGCTCTGAGCGCGCTCAGAAGGCGCGGCGAGCCTTCGATCAGGCCGTATCCGCCATCTTGCGCACCTCGGCGTGCACAAAGGGCGTCGCTCCCTTTCGGGGAACGACGCCCTTTGTCGTGCTTGCTGTTCAGGCTCAGGCGATGGAGGAGCCGCTCGGCGCGTCGGCCGTGAGCAGGGAGAGGCCGCCGTCGAACTCGGCGGTGAGAATCATGCCCTGCGATTCAAGGCCGCGCAGCTTGCGCGGAGGCAGATTGGCCACCACCACGACCTTCTTGCCCACGAGGTCTTCGGGCTTGAAGTGCGCGGCGATGCCGGACACGATCTGCCGGGGCTTGTCTTCGCCGAGGTCCACGTCGAAGCGCAGGAGCTTGTCGGCGTTGGGATGCTGCTCCGCGGCGAGAATGGTGCCCACGCGAAGGTCGAGCTTCTGGAAGTCGGCAAATTCGATGGGAGCCCTGGGGCCGGTTTCCGCGGGCGCGGCCTTGGGAGCGGGGGCCTTCTTTTCCTTCCTGGGCTTGGCGGGAGCTTCTTCCTTTTCCATTTCGAGGCGGGGGAAGAGGTTGGAGGAGGCCGCAATTTCAAGGCCGGTGCGCAGGTGCATGCGGTAGTGCAGCACGTCGTTCAGGGCGGCTTCGGAAAGCGGGCCCTGCGGACGGCCGAGCTGCGCCTGCATGGTAGCGGAAGAGGCGGGCATGACGGGCCAGATGAGGTAGGCCACCTTGTACATGTTTTCCAGCAGCGTGCGGATCACGGTGCCGAGCCGTTCGGTGTCGCCGTTCTTGGCGAGGGTCCAGGGGGCCTGTTCGTCCACGTACTTGTTCATGGCGCGCACGGCGGTCCACAGGGCGTCGAGGGCCTGCGAGAAGCGCAGTTCGCCGAAGAGCTGCACGAAGTTGGCGGCGGCGTTGTCCGTGGTTTCGGAGAGAATGTCGTCGGCTTCAAGCTGATTGCCGAGCGCGGGAACCTTGCTCGCAAAGTACTTGGCGTTCATGGAGAGCACGCGGCTGAACAGGTTGCCGAGGTCGTTGGCGAGGTCGGCGTTCACGCGGGTGATGATGGCTTCCGGCGAATAGGAGGCGTCGGAGCCGAAGTTCATTTCGCGCAGCAGGAAATAGCGGAACGCGTCGAGGCCGAAGTGTTCGGCGGCCTTGAGCGGATCGACCACGTTGCCCAGCGACTTGGACATCTTGGTGTCCTTGACGAGCCAGTAGCCGTGGACGTTGAGATGCTTGTAGAGGGGCAGGCCCGCGGCCATGAGCATGGTGGGCCAGAAGATGCCGTGGGGCTTCAGAATGTCCTTGGCCACGAGATGTTCGCCGGGCCAGTATTTTCTGTAGTTGCCGGATTCGTCGTTTTCGTTGTCGGGCCAGCCGAGGGCCGTGATGTAGTTGGCAAGCGCGTCGAACCACACGTAGCTCACGTAGTCCTTGTCGAAGGGCAGCTCGATGCCCCAGGTGAGGCGCGACTTGGGACGAGAAATGCACAGATCTTCCAGCACGCCGCCTTCGAGCATGGCGAGGGCTTCGTTGCGGTAGCGCTCGGGACGGATGAAGTCGGGATGATCGAGGATGTACTGACGAAGCTGATCCTGATACTTGGACATTTTGAAGAAGTAGTTCTTCTCGCTGATGTATTCGGGCTTGGTCAGGTGCTGGGGGCAGAGGCCGTTTTCCAGTTCCTTTTCGGTGTAGAAGCGTTCGCAGCCGTAGCAGTAGTGGCCGCCGTATTCGCCGAAATAGATGTCGCCCTTGTCGTAGAGGCGCTGGAGCAGCACCTGCACGGCCTTCATGTGATCGGGATCGGTGGTACGGATGAATCCGTCGTTTTCAATGCCGAGCTTGGGCCACAGGTTGCGGAACACGCCGGAAATGTCGTCCACGAAGGCCTGCGGGGTCACGCCGGCGGCGGTGGCGGCCTTGACTATCTTGTCCCCGTGTTCGTCGGTGCCGGTCTGCATGCGGGCGTCTTCGCCGAGCATGCGGTGAAATCTCTTGAGCGTGTCGGCCACAATGGTGGAGTACGCGTGGCCCAGATGAGGGCGGGCGTTGACATAGTAGATGGGCGTGGTGATGTAGTAGGTTTTCACGGGAACTCCTGCTGAAAGAGCGTTGTTTCTTTGTCGTGCCGGCGGGCTTTGCCGGAAAAGGAGGTCGGCCGCAGGGCGTTTGCTACTGCGCGCTCCGGTCGGAGGCGTCGTCGTTCGAGGCGGGTTCCTTCGGCTCGCGCGCGGGGCGGGAACGGCGGCTTCTGTCGTGCTGCTCCTGATGGTGATGCGGACGCCTCCTGCGATGCGTGGCCTCTTCGGAATTCATCATGCTGGGCTCGTGGGACACGGGCTGTGCGCCGTCCACGGGTTCGAGACCGGCGAGGTCGTCGTCGAGGGTTTCGGGCGCGGCGGAAACCACCATCATGCCGTTGCCGTTCTGGGGCTTCTGTTCCTTGGCGGAAGGCGCGGGGGGCACTTCGGCGCGCGTGGGCTTGAGGGCCTGCCAGTCTTCGAGGCTCATTTCCGTTTCCTGACCGCCGTCGGGAAGAACCACCACGGAATTGCGGAACATGTTGCTGCGCAGCACGCGCATGGGGCCTTCGGTGGTCTGATAGCGCTTGCCGAGGCGCGGGCAGCTTCTGTGAAAAGCGTCGTAATTTTCCTGTTCGTAGCTCAGGCAGCACAGAAGTCTGCCGCAGATGCCCGAAATCTTTGCCGGATTGAGGAAGAGATTCTGCTCTTTGGCCATCTTGATGGTGACCGGCGCGAACTTGTGCAGATAGCGGCGGCAGCAGCACACCATGCCGCAGTTGCCGAGCGCGCCGAGCATCTGGGTTTCGTGGCGCACGCCTATCTGGCGCAGCTCGATGCGGGTGCGGTACTGACGCACGAGATCCTTGACCAGATCGCGGAAGTCTATGCGCGTAGGCGCGGTGAAGAAAAAGACCATCTTGCTGCGGTCGAAGAGAATTTCCACGTCCACGAGCTTCATGTCGAGCTTGCGGTCGGCGATGCAGCGGCGGCAGAACTGATAGGCTTCGCGGGAAAGCACGGCGTTGTCCTGCGCGGCGAGCTTTTCCTCTTCGGTGGCGCGTCGGGCCGAGGGCATGGGCGCGGCGTGATCGTCGTCCTGTCCGTTCTCGTCGGAGTCCGGGCCGCTCATGCTCTGCACGGCCACGTTGGCCGCCTTGAGCACGTGTTCCAAGTCTTCCTGCCAGGGTCTCTGCCAGACCACCTGACCGCAGTTCAGACCGCGTTCCGTCATGACCATGGCGCTTTCGCCCACGGCGAGGGGAGCGTCGTCTCCGGTGTCGTGCAGGCAGGCGAGAACCTGTCCGTAGCGGCTGAAACGTATGCCTATCGTTTGCTTCATAATGACCGAGAAAATTTTTAGGATGAAAAAAGGCGGGCAGGGCCCGCGGGGAATCGTGGGAAGAATACCCTTCCGGGAAAAGACTTGTCAATGCCCGAAGGCGCGCTGCCGCGCCGTTGCCGGGCAGGGAGAGCACGGCGCGGGAGTGGCGCGGAGGCGGGCGTTCGTCTTCTCCCGGGACGGCGGGGGAAGGTTCCTTCGCCGCAGGCTGGAGAGGCTCACGGCGAAGAGGCGGGCGCCCCCCCTGAGGCCGGGGACAATTCGTTCCCCATCGCCCGGCAGACTCACCGCGTATCGGAGAGTTCCTGCCGCGGGGCGGGAAAGATTGCCGTTGCGAAGGCGTGAGATCGGCGTTGCTGCCTGCGCGCTGCGGCGGGCAAGCCCCGAGGCAGGCGCGGGGGAGCCGTCGGCGCCGTCCGGAAGGGGGACGGCAGCGAGCGGAGCTCGGCATGTTCGCAGCGCCGGGCAGGGCTGCCGACGGGAAAGCGCTGCCCGCCAGGGAGCCGTTTTGTGCCCGCAGCTCTCCCGGTCTGGGTGTGTTTTCGGAGGGCGCGCGTTGCGGAAAGATGCGTTGGGAGAAAGGATGCGCCGGGCTAAAGCCTCCGCCGGAAAAGGCGTCAGCGAAGCGCCGGGGTGGGGTCCGCCGGAGCGGCGACGGTCACTTCATGCACGATGCTCGACGTTCCGTGCGCAGGCACTTCCAGCTTCCATTCGTAGCAGGCCCTTTCTTCGTTGAGCTCGGGCGCGGGGCGGCTTTTGACCTTGGCGCTCATGCGCGCGTCGCGCAGAATGGGGGCGGAGCTTTCCACGCGCACCTCCACGGCGCGGTCGTGCCTGTTGAGAATATCCGCCTTCCAGCGCCGCTGCCGCGCCTTCATGGAGGCCGGAACGTCGGCGTCCGTGGCGGAGAGTTCCTGCGTCACGACGGAAACAAGCTGATCCACTCCGAAGAAGAGCTCCTTCCGGGCCGCGTTCAGGCGGAACGTGCCGCGCGCGTTTTCCATGCCGTTCACCACGAAGACGGCCTGTCCCGCAGGCAGAAGCGGCAGCGTTTCCGAGGCGGGAGCAGCCGTGAAGTAGGCCCGCGTATCCTGGAGCGGACGCACGAGCCGGCAGAATTCGGCCGGAATCTCGCAGGTCGCGGCAAGGCGCGTGATCTCTCCCTCGGCGGGAACGTTCAGGCGGCCGAGCGGCCAGTAAACGCCCGTGGCGTGGCTCTGCACGTCTGCTGCGCCCGCGGCCTTGGCGGCCATGATGTTTGCGGAGCGCAGCAGGGGGCGTTCGTCGCCTTCCGTCCATATCGGCAGGGCGGGCGGCTCCACGCTGCGCGCGTCCTCGGCGGAGGCGAGGGTCACGTCCACGTCCTTCCAGTCCGCGCCGCTGTCCTGACGAAGCACGGCGTTCATGACGATGCGCACGAGTCCCGTCTTTTCTTCGGCCGACACGCGGTAGCTCGGCTTCCAGAACGCGCCGGGCAGAAAGTAGGTCCAGCGCGCGGTGACCGGGTCCTTTCCGTCGATGACGAGCTCGCATTCCTGCACGGCGCTGTTGTGACTGCCGAGCGCCTGCATGCGCGCATTCAGGCTCTGCATTTCCTTTTCCAGCGCTCGTTCGCGCGCGCAAAGCTCCGTTTCCTTCTGCGCGAGCGCGGCAAGGCGAAGACGCGTTTCCTGCGCCAGCGCTTCGAGCGCCTGGGCGTTGTCGGCGGGGGCCGTCGGCGGATCGGCCCAGAAGAGGCGCTCGGCGGACACGCTTTTGCGCTCGGCGGCCACGCGGGAGAGCTCGCCGCGCAGGCCATCAAGTTCGCGCTGAAGCGCTTCCACGGCCGGAGAGGGCGTCTGTCTGACGCTGAGCCTCGATTCCAGCACGACGCCGGAGGAGAGCGACACGGAAAGACTTTCCGCATCCGCGCCCGCCGGAAGGGCGAGGACGACGCGGCCCTCCGGATGCACGGTCTCCTCTTCCGCGATGAGCGCGCCCGCGGGGTAGAGCACCACGGAAACGGGTTTCGCCTGCGCATGGGCAGGTGCGAGAAGCAGCGCCGCAAGAACAAGGAGACGGAGTTTCATGATCAGTCCTCGCTGAGTATGGCGTTCAGGAAGTCGCGTCGTTTCTTGCGTTCTTCAACAAGAAAGGCTCCGGTGATGGAGGCGGGATTCTCCATGATTTCCTCGGGCGTGCCGGACGCGATGATGGCGCCGCCGTTTTCGCCGCCGCCGGGGCCGAGGTCCACGATGTGATCGGCGGAGAGAATGACGTCGGTGTTGTGCTCGATGACCACCACGGTGGCGCCGCGATCCACCAGACGATGCAGCACGTTGATGAGCTTGCCCACTTCGTGCATGTGCAGGCCGGTGGTGGGTTCGTCGAGGATGTAGAGGGTGCGCGGCAGGGACTTCTTGCCGAGCTCGCGCGATATCTTGATGCGCTGCGCCTCGCCGCCGGAAAGCGTGGTGGCCGCCTGTCCGAGGCGCAGGTAGCCGAGGCCCACGTCTTCGAGCACGCCGAGGCGTCGTTCAAGGGCAGGGTAGCTTGAGAAGAATTCCCTTGCTTCATGCACGGTGAGGTCGAGCACTTCGGAGATGTTCAGATCCTTGTAGCGCACTTCGAGGGTTTCGTGGTTGAAGCGGCGTCCCTTGCATACGTCGCAGGTGACGAAGATGTCGGGCAGAAAGTGCATTTCCACGCGTATCTGCCCGTCGCCCTTGCAGGTTTCGCAGCGCCCGCCGGACACGTTGAAGCTGAAGCGGCTGGCGGTGTAGCCGCGCTTTTTGGCGTCGGGGGTCATGGCGAAGATTTTGCGTATGTCGTCGAACACCTTGGTGTAGGTGGCGGGATTGGAACGCGGCGTGCGGCCGATGGGCGTCTGATCGATGGACACGATGCGCTCTATCTGATCGAGGCCCTCCACGCCCTTCATGGGGCCGGGCTGTTCGGTGCGCAGGCCGCAGTGACGCGCCACGCGGCGGTAGAGCGTGTCGATGACGAGCGAGCTCTTGCCCGAGCCCGACACGCCGGTGACGCAGGTGAGCGCGCCGAGGGGAATGGCGCAGTCGATGTTCTTGAGGTTGTTGGTGGTCACGCCGCGCAGGGTGAGGAACTTGTCGGAGCGGCGTCTGGTTTCCGGCACGGGAATGGTGAGGTCGCCGCGCAGGTAGCGCGCGGTGAGCGAGTCGGAATGTCTGAGCAGTTCCTTCACCGTGCCTGCGAACACGAGCTCGCCGCCCTGAGAGCCGGAACCCGGGCCCATTTCGAGCACGGTGTCGGCCTCGCAGATGGTGGCTTCGTCGTGTTCCACCACGAGCACGGTGTTGCCGCGCTTCTGGAGGCTGCGCAGGGTGCGTATGAGCCGTTCGTTGTCGCGCGGATGCAGGCCGATGGAAGGTTCGTCGAGCACGTAGGTGACGCCCACAAGGCCTGAGCCGAGCTGCGAGGCGAGGCGTATGCGCTGGGCTTCGCCGCCGGAGAGCGTGACCATGGAGCGGCCGAGGGTGAGGTATTCGAGGCCCACGTTGACCATGAAGCCGAGGCGGAAGGTGAGTTCCTTGATGAGCGGCTCGGCGATGATGGCGTGACGTCCGGTGAAGGAGAGTCCCTTCACCCATTCGAGGGCGCGTTCGATGGAAAGGTTGCAGAAGTCCTCGATGTTGAGGTCGTTCACGCGCACGGAGAGGGCTTCCTTGCGCAGGCGCGTGCCGTGGCAGGTGGGGCACTCCACTTCGTAGCTGTAGCGGCTGAGAATGTCGCTCCAGGCGTCGCCGCGCTTCATGCGCTGCTCAAGCAGGTACATGACGCCCGGCCAGTGCGAGGTGGAAAGCGGTTCCGAACCCTCGTCGCGGTTGAGGCTCGTGCCGCCCATGAAGTTGCGGCGCAGGCTTCCCGTGCGGGTGATGCCTCCGGCCTCGCCGTTGAAGAGGGCTTTTCTGGCCTTGTCGGAAAAGTCCTTGAGGGGCGTGTCGAGCGTGAAGCCCTGACGCTTGCCGAGGGCTTCGAGGGCCTTGCCTATCTTGGCCATGAAGTAGGGCGAGGAGAAGGGAGCAAGCGCGCCCTGGCGCAGGGAGAGCGATTCGTCGGGAGCGATGAGGCCTTCGTCGAAGGCCACCACGGTGCCTATGCCGAGGCACTGCGGGCACGCGCCCTGCGGACTGTTGAACGAAAAGAGCTGCGGCGAGGGCACGGGGGCGCTCACGTGGCAGCGCGGGCACACGGATTCGGTGGAATGCACGACGTCGGGCTTGCCCGGCGCGCTCACGATGACGCGGCCCTTGCCGTAGCGCAGGGCGAGCTCCACGGAGTCGGCGAGGCGGGTGCGCATGTCGTCCTTGATGACGAGGCGGTCCACCACGAGATCGATGCTGTGCTTCTTGTTCTTGTCGAGTGAGGGAGCTTCGTCGAGATTGCAGATCTGCGGCTCTTCGCCGAGCGTGGCTACGCGCACGCGCACGAAGCCTTCGGCACGCAGCTTCTTGAAGCGTTCGGCGTGAGTGCCCTTCTGCAGTTCCACGAGCGGAGCCATGAGCATGATGCGCTCGCCTTCGGGCATGTTCATGATTTCGGCAATGATTTCGTCGGAAGCGCGGGCCTCGATGGGCGCGCCGCAGTGCGGACAGTACACCTTGCCGAGTCTGGCGAAGAACACGCGCAGAAAGTCATAAACTTCCGTCACCGTGCCCACGGTGGAACGGGGGTTGTGCGCGGTGGTCTGCTGTTCCAGGGAAATGGCGGGTGAGAGGCCCTCGATTTTGTCCACGAGGGGCTTGTCCATCTTGGGCAGGAACATGCGCGCGTAGGTGGAGAGCGATTCCACGTAGCGGCGCTGACCTTCGGCGTACACGATGTCGAAGGCCAGCGTGGACTTGCCCGAGCCCGAAGGCCCGCACACGACCACGAGCTGATCGCGCGGAATATCGACGTTGACGTTCTTGAGATTATGCTGACGGGCTCCCTCGATGTGGATGCAGGGGTCCGCGTATTTCGTGGGGGTCATGATGGTCCTTGTGGTTCGAGAAAAAGAAGGGAAAAGGCGTCGGTTCAGCGCCGGCCCTTTTTCAGAAGGGTGACGCGGCGCACCACGTTTTCATAATAAGGATCGTGTTCGGTAATGGCAACGGAACGCTCGCGGCGCTGATTCATGCGCATGAGGATGACGTCGAGCTTCTGCATCTGCCGCACCTTTTCCGCGCCTTCGTCGCAGTGTTCGAGCAGGTCGAGAATGGTGTTTATTTCCTTGCGGTCGGCAAGTTCGGGCGGCAGGTAGCCGGCGTTTCTGAGCACCTTGTAGGCCATGCGCAGCTCGCCGGGCACGGCGCTGTCGTCCTCGAAGTTCAGGGGCTTGCCTTCGCCGGGAAGATGGTCGAAGGCGCCTTCCTTCTGCGCGGCCTGAATGCGGCGTTCGGCCTGGCTGGCCATGAAATGCAGGAAATCTTCCGCCATGCCTTCCTCCCTTGGATTCGTTTTGTCTATACGCCGGAGCGCCGTGTTTTTCAATGATCGGAACAGGGCGCGCCTGCGGGAAACAGGGCGATCGAAGGCGCAAAAGGGCCCGGAAAGGCCCGGAGCAGGCATCCTGCGATGAAGCGGGAAAAATAAAAAAACGTCCGGAGCCGGGAGCGCGAGCGGGAAAAACTTTCCCGGAGGGAGCGCGCACCGGGCGGACGTGGGATCAAGGGGCGGCGGAGCGACCGAAGGCCGCTCCGCCGCGGAAGGAGAGGAGGGAAACGTGGTCCCTGCGCCGGTTGTGTGTGGGGGGGAAAATCCGGCGCAGGGGAATCCCGCAGGGCATGTGCGGGAAGGCTGGTGTCACCGGGCCAGATAGCGCCGGTAGTCGATGCCGTATTTTTTCATCTTGTAGTAGAAGATGCGGTAAGTGATGTCGATGTCGCGTGCGGCCTGATGAATGTTGCCGCGGCTGCGCACCAGCGCTTCTTCCAGTCTTTTCTTTTCGAGCTGTCCCACTTCTTCGTGGAACCCCAGGGCGCGGCCGTTCGCTTCGGCGGGAGCGTCGTCGCCCACGGCGGAGCGCAGGGCCGGCGGAAGATGGCAGGGGCAGACGAGTTCGTTTTCACACAATAGCACGGCGCGTTCCATGGCGTTTTGCAGTTCGCGCACGTTGCCCGGCCAGTGCCATGCGAGCAGGGCGTCGGCGGCCTGCGGGGACAGGCGCCTGGCAGGACGGCCGTAGCTGCGGGAGAACATGTGCAGAAAATGTTCCGCGAGGGGCAGAATGTCGTCCTTGCGTTCGCGCAGCGGCGGCAGAAACAGCGGAAACACGTTGATGCGGTAGTAGAGGTCTTCGCGGAAGAGTCCCTTGTCCACCAGCTTTTCCAGAGGCTGATGCGTGGCGCAGATGAGGCGCACGTCCACCTTGACCGGGCGTTCGCTGCCGAGGCGCACGATTTCCCGCTCCTGAATGGCGCGCAGCACCTTGGCCTGCGCGGGCAGGGAGAGATCGCCTATTTCATCGAGAAAGAGGGTGCCGGTGTCGGCCTGTTCAAACACGCCGCGCCGCGCCTGCTGCGCGCCGGTGAACGCGCCCTTCTGCCAGCCGAAGAGTTCGCCTTCCACGAGGTCGGCGGGAAGGGCGGCGCAGTTGAGGCGGATGAACGGACGCGAGGCGCGCGTGCTGCACTGATGGATGGCCGAAGCCATGAGTTCCTTGCCCGAACCGGATTCGCCGCGCAGCAGCACGGTGGTCTGACTCGGAGCCACCTGCGCCACATGATGCAGCACGTGGTTCATGGACTTGGAGAGCACCACGATGGAGGGCATGGCCTGCAGCACGGAGGGCAGGGGCCTGTCGTCCTGACGGGTGTAGTGGGTGGCCTGGCGCACCATGTCTTCCTGCAGACAGGCTACCTGATGTCCTACCAGAGCGGCCACCACTTCGAGCAGACGGCAGCGCAGCTCCAGAATTTCGTGATCGGCCATGGGGGTGTCCACGCTGAGGGTGCCCACGGTGATGCGGCCGGAATCCGGCTCGCCGGAGCGCTTCTGCGTGGTGACGGGCACGCAGATGAAGGCCAGCGTGCGGAGCTGTTCTTCACTTCTTTCAAAGAGCCTGTTGAGAAAGTCGGGGTGGCTCTTCATGCAGTCCACGATGATGGGCTTGCCTGAAGCGAACACCTGGCCTGTGATGCCCTTGCCCGGGGCGTAGGTGAGATGAGGAACGGAAGTCTGTCCCTCGGCCATGGAGAGGTGCAGGCTTCCGTTTTCCGGGTTTTGTACCACGATGTGAGGGCGCTCGAAGGGCATGTCGCCGGAAAGGGAGCAGAGCACCCGGCGCAGTACTTCCCGGAAGGGAAGACCCGGTTCAAGGCAGTGTACGATGTGCCGCAGACTGTCGAGATAGGGTTCGAACGAGTTGGGAGAAAATTCGTGGTCGGGCATGGGAGTGATCCGTGGCGGGCAAAAGCCCGCGAGAAATGTTCAGCGGCGGACGCGCCGCGGGAAAGCGTTGCCGGGGGGGGCGCCCCGCGCCGGCAACATGGCGCGGGGTGCGTCCGGAGCCGGCGATTATTTGATGACTTTTTCCAGCCGCTCAAGGGCGGCTCGGGTAAGTTCCGGAGTGTTGAAGGCGGTGAGGCGCACGTAGCCTTCGCCGCTCGCGCCGAAGCCGACGCCGGGCGTGCAGACCACGCCGGCCTTCTCCAGCAGCATGTCGAAGAAGGCCCAGGAATCCGTTCCGCCGGGCGTTCTCAGCCACACATAGGGCGAATGCACGCCGCCGAAGGCTTCAAGGCCGAGCTTGGCGCAGGTTTTGAGCATCATGTCGGCGTTGCTCTGGTAGATGCCGAGCACGGCCTTCATCTGGGTTCTGGCCGGTTCCATGAAGGCGGCTTCGGCCGCGCGCTGCACGATGTAGGGGCAGCCGTTGTACTTGGTGCACTGGCGGCGCAGCCACATGTCGTGCAGATGCAGCACGGTGCCGTCGGCGGCGCGGGCCGTGAGCTTCTTGGGCACCACGGCGTAGCCGCAGCGCAGTCCCGTGAAGCCCGCGGTCTTGGAAAGGCTGCGGAATTCCACGGCCACTTCGTCCGCGCCGGGGATTTCAAAGATGCTGCGCGGAATGGATTCGTCGCGGATGAAGGATTCGTAGGCCGCGTCGAACATGATGAGCGAGTCGTTCTTCTTCGCGTAGTCCACCCATCTGGTCAGGGCGTCTCTGTCGAGCACGGTGCCGGTGGGGTTGTTGGGACTGCAAAGATACACCACGTCCACGCGCTCTTCGGGCAGGGCGGGGCAGAAATTGTTTTCCTTCGTGCAGGGCAGGTACACGATGCGGCTCCAGCGGCCGTTTTCATGCACGCCGCCGCGGCCGGCCATGGCGTTGGAATCCTCGTACACGGGATAGACGGGATCGGTAAGCGCAATGACGGCGTCTTCGCCGAAGAGTTCCTGGAAATTGCCCACGTCGCTCTTCGCGCCGTCGCTGATGAAGATTTCATCGGCGTCGAGGTTCACGCCGCGGGAGAGATAGTCGTGCTTGAGAATGGCTTCGCGCAGGAAGGCGTAGCCCTGTTCCGGGCCGTAGCCGCGGAAGGTTTCGGCGCGGCCCATTTCGTCCACGGCCTTGTGCAGGGCCTCGATGACCGCGGGAACCAGCGGCTGGGACACGTCGCCGATGCCGAGGCTGATGACGTCGGCCTCGGGATGTTTTTCCTTGTACGCGCGAACCCTGCGGGCGACTTCGCTGAACAGATAGTTGCCGGAAAGGCCCGCATAGGCGCTGTTGATGCTGCGCATGATATTCTCCAGTTCTCCGGCGCGGCCGGAGCGTTTGGTGCGTTTGAAAGACGGAGCCGTTTTTCACAAGGCTCCGCCGGAAGAAGGGGAGCGAAACGCTCCCCCCGGTCGGGCGGTTCGGCTCCGTTCCGGCGCACATGCGCCGGAACGGAAGGGGTCAGGCCGAAGCGCCTTCCACAGGAAAGGTCATTTCCGTGTTCTTGTGCATGGTCCACACGCCGCAGGGGCACACGCCCGCGCACACGCCGCAGCCTATGCAGCGTTCGGGATCGGAAACGTAGGCGAAGATGCCGTCCATTTCCACGCGGGAGATGGCCTTCTCGGGGCAGGATTGCAGGCACATGCCGCAGTCGCGGCAGGAGCCGCAGCTCACGCAGCGGGAATAGTCGTCCGCGGGAGCGGGCAGATCCGCCTTGTGAACACGGGAGAAATATTCCAGGCTGAGGCGGGTGGAGGCCATGTCGCGCGAATCTGCCTTGGGAGCGGGTTTGCCCATGAGGTAGGCGTCGGCGGCCTTGGCCGCCTGCGCGCCGGAACCGATGGCCGTCACGAGCAGACCGGGCTTCACCACGTCGCCCGCGGCGAACACGCCGGGCAGAATGCTCATGTCGTCGCCGGGAACCACCCAGCTGCCGCGGAAGGTGCGCACGCCTTCGGGCAGGAAGTCGATTTCCGGCTCGTCGCCGATGGTGATGATGACCATGTCGCCGGGAACAAGACGACCCTTGTCGTCGATGATGCCTTCGGGCGTGATTTCCCTGGTCATGAAGGGCCACACGAGCTTGCCGCCGAGGGATTCGATGTGGGCGATTTCCTTGGCAAAGGCCGCGGGCTTCTGCACGTCGACGCAGGTGACGTGCTCCGCGCCTTCGGCATAGGCGCCTGCCGCGGCGTCCATGCCCGCGTTGCCGCAGCCGATGACGATGACGTTTTTGCCCGTGACGGGATGTTCGCCCTTGTTCACGGCCTTCATGTAGTCGATGCCGGGAACGATGCGTTCCTTGCCCGGCCAGTTGAACATTCTGGCCTTGGTGCCGCCCACGGCCACCACGACGGCGTCGTTTTCCTTGCGCAGGGCGTCGAACTTTTCGCGGTCCACGCGGCAGGAGGTGACGAAGCGCACGCCCATGTCCTCGATGCGGCGGATTTCCGCTTCAAGCACGGAGTGATCGAGACGCTCGCGGGGAATGACCTGCTCGATCTTGCCGCCCACGACCTTGTCGGCTTCGTACACGGTCACGTCGTGACCCTTGCGGGCGAGCTGCCAGGCCGCGGAGAGACCGGCCACGCCGGAGCCGATGACGGCCACCTTCCTGCCGGTGCGCACGGAGGGCTTTTCCACCTTGATGAGCGCCGATTCACGGCCGAGGGGGCCTATCTGGATGGGCGAGTCGATGCGGCAGCCGCGGGTGCAGGCGTCCATGCAGGGGTTGGGGCACACGCCGCCGCACACCGAGCCGGGGAAGGGAGAGTAGTCGAGCACGAGGCGCAGGGCCTCTTCGGTGCGGCCTTCGCGCAGCAGGTTGTAGCGCTTCTGCGTGGGAATGCTGGCCGGGCAGGCATACTCGCAGGGGGCCGCGGTGGCGGCGTTGTCCCAGGAGGGCACGCGCAGGCGGAAGTCGCCGCGCGCCACCAGACTGTTCACGCGGAAGTCGTCCTTCACCACGTCGCTGAAAATGCCGCCCTTCACCCATTCTTTGGCGTGATAGTCGGAAACGCTCATGCGGGTCTTTTTGTGATCGCCGCTCTTGATGGGCAGAAGCTTGCGCCATTCGCTCCAGCAGCTGAGCGTTTCGAGCGCGGAAGACTTGTCCACCGCGTCCAGGAAGTTCTTCAGACCGGTGGAGAGGAAGGCGATGTCCGCCTCGTCGAGATCGTGCACGGCCACGTCGTTTTCGGCGTAGGAGCCGGAATTGCCGCGGAAGTACACCACGCCGCCCACCATGCCGACGCAGGCGCGCTCGCCGAGCACGGAAGCGCCTTCGGGGGTGTCGAGGCCGCAGACCACCATCTTGCCGCCGCCCATGAATTCGCACGGGAAGGAGCCGGTGCCGTCGAGAATCCAGAGTTCGGGCTCGGAGTAGAGCGGATCGTGCTTCATGAGCGAGCCGGAACGGGTGCCCGCGCGGCCGCCGATGTAGATGACGCCCGATGCCGCGCAGTGACCGGCGGTGTCGCCGGCGTCGCCCTTCACGGTGATGCGCGCGCCGGAGTTGAGCCAGCCCACGTCGGCGGGGGCGGAGCCTTCCACCACGATTTCGGTGTGATCGAGGCCCATGCAGCCCACGCGCTGACCGGGATTGGTCACATGGAAGCGCAGGGTGCGGCCTTCGGCGTTCCAGAGGGGGCCGCCGATGTCGTGCTGACCGGACGCATGGATGTCGAATTCCGTTTCGCCCCGGGCCACGGCCTCGCCGATGGCCAGCAGCAGATCCTGCGTAGACATGCGTTCGTGCTGAACAAGAGTATCTATGGAAAACATTGCGTTGCCTTTCTATGATGAGGTTCCGGGGTGAAATGCCGGGGAAATGGCGTCTGCGGCCGAGAGCGTCAGCATGCGTAGGCTATGCCGAGCTTTTCCGCCACGGCGTGGTCGGTGGCGACCAGAGCGTCGGAGCGGCCCACGGGCAGAGAACTGTTGCCGATGGGGGCCATGAGCTTGCGCATTTCGCTGTCGAAGGCGAGCACGTAGTCCACAATGGCCTGTGCCCCTCTGTCCACGTCGAGACGCGCCACGAGGCGCGGATCCTGCGAACAGATGCCGTTGGGGCACAGACCCGTGGAACAGTTGTTGCAGCGGCCGTTCTCGTTGCCCACGCATCCGAGCAGCTGGATGAGGAGCTTGCCGATGAACACGCCGTTGGCGCCGAGGCAGATCATCTTGAAGGCGTCGGCAGCCGCGTTGCCGGTGAGGCCCACGCCGCCGCCGGCCCAGAGCGGAATCTGACCCTGCAGACCCTGACGCACGGCGGCGAGGTAGCAGTCGCGCAGCTTGGACACCACGGGATGGCCGGTGTGATCGAGGGAAACCTCGTTGGCCGCGCCGGTGCCGCCCTGAATGCCGTCGATGAAGAAGCCGCCGCAGATGCGGTAGGGGTCGCGCAGAAGGTTGTTGTACACGGAAACCGAGGTGGCCGAGGCCGCGCACTTGATGGCCACGGGCACGCGGAAGCCGAAGGCCGCGTTGAGCGAAAGGTGCATCTTCTGCACCGATTCCTCGATGGAGTAGAGGCCCTGATGGTTCGGCGGCGAATGCAGGGTGGACTTGGGCACGCCGCGGATGGCCTGAATGTGCGGAGCCACCTTGGAGGCGGGAAGCAGGCCGCCGTCGCCGGGCTTGGCGCCCTGACCGATCTTGATGAGCACGCCTGCGGGATCCACCTTCATGCGGGGCAGCGCCTTGACGATGCGGTCCCAGCCGAAGTGGCCGGACGCGATCTGAATGATGAAATACTTGAGCTTGTCGGACTCCATGAGCTTGACGGGCATGCCGCCTTCGCCGGAGCTCATGCGCACGGGCAGTCCGCATTCCTCGTTGAGGTAGGCGGCGGCCATGGCGATGGCTTCCCAGGCGCGGGTGGAGAGCGCGCCGATGGACATGTCGCTGAAGATGAGCGGATAGATCCAGTTCACGGGCGGGGTGTGACCGGTCTTCACGAGCTTGCCGTCGCGCACCTGAAGTTCTGTGGCGAGGTCGCGGGAGGGCAGCACGCGGCCCAGCGGAGCGCGCATGTCGAAGGTGTGACGTTCGGAGTCGAGGGCGGGGTCGGTCATCTGGCTGATGCGGCCCACCACGATGGCGTCGAGGGTGCGCTGCGTGTTCAGGTTGGTGCGTCCGCCGCGGCGGATGGGGCCGTTCACGCGGGCGATCACCGGAATGCGCTGATCGGGGTTGCGTTCGGGATGAATGGCGTCGTTGGGGCAGACCTTGGCGCAGAAGCCGCAGCCCACGCACAGATGGGCAAGGTCGGTCTTCTGGCGGATGACGGGCCGTGCAAGATGCTTCTTTTCCGGATCGGGCCAGGGCTTTTCCGAAACCGTGAGGTCCTGACGCATCATGCGGACTTCGATGGCGTTCTGCATGCACTGGGCCACGCAGCTGCCGCACATGGTGCAGCGGGTGGGATCGTAGCGGATGATCCAGCGCAGATCGTCCGTGCAGTTGTCGAGAGCCTTTACTGTTTGCATATGCGCACCCTCAGGTCGTTGTCGACGACGATGGTTTCCCTCTCGCCGGGATAAATGTCTGTGGAAACGTCGCGGTCGGGCATGACGGCGTTGAGACCGCACACTTCGGAGGAGATGGCGAGCATGTCCTTGGTGCGGCCGACCACCACGGGACGCAGTTTCTTGGAGTCGCAGCAGGTCATCATGCGGCCGTCGGGAAGCATGGCGATGATGGCGTTCGGCCCGTTGATTTCAAGATGGGCGAGCGTCTCGCGGATGATGCGCAGCACTTCCGCGTCTTCGCGCTTGTCGATTTCGGCGAAGGGCAGGGGCGTGATGACGTGCTTGTAGTACTCGATGGGCCACTTGAGCTCGTGCAGCACGTAGTGAAGGCTGTAGAGCAGGCACTGCGAGTCGGATTCAAAGCCGGTGTAGCCGCGGTGCAGCGACTTCTGAAATTCCCTGTTCTTGGTGTAGAAGGTGTTTTCGCCGTTGGCGCAGAGGGTGTAGCCCTGAAGGAAGAACGGATGGGCCGCGTAGCGCACGATGTCGTAGTTGGTGTTCTGGCGGCACTGGGTGACGATGTTCCTCGCGAGCAGCGGGCAGGAATCGTCCCAGAGGCGGAAATAGGTGGCGATGTCGCGCGGATCGCCTATTTCCTTGAGGGTGAGGGTGTCGGGCCAGAAGGAATAGACGAAGCCTTCATTGTCCTTTTCCAGCATGGCGCGCAGGGCGAGGCGGGTGTCGAGCAGAAGGGCGGACTTTTCCTCGTCGCTGCTGTAGCGGTAGTGCGGCGGATAGTCGTACACGCGGAAGAGGTAGCGTTCCATGGGGCGGATGTCCAGCCCGGGACGCGCGTCGTACTTGGGAGTCCAGCTGAAAAGCAGGGAGAAATGATGCTCGGCCATGTAGTCGTCCACGGCGCGCATGCCTTCCCGGGAGCAGGCCGCAGAGAGCAGAGGCCTGTCTTTCCATTCGGCGAAGGGCCCGGCCAGGTCCTGCATGACCATGGCGAAGCCGGAGTTGTCATACCCTTCCTGCTGGGGAAGCATGAGTTCGAGCGCTTTGCGCGGCCCGATGGGCGTTAAGCTCTTTATCGACCCTATTCTGCACATGTTGTTGTCCTCAATATCCCTGGCCGTCTGCCGGAACGATAACGGCCTGCGATGCGTATTTGTACTGCGCCATCCGCTTGAGAGGGGCAGACCATGCTGTGGCCTGCCCCTGCGGAATGGCTCTTTTTGAGAGAGACGGAGAAGGCGCGGAAGCCTGTCCGCTTCCGCGGCTTTCCTATCAATGGGTCCACATAAGTTCGGCGTAGCTGGGCATGGGCCAGTCGGAACCGGCCATGATGGATTCCAGCTTGTCGGCATAGGCGCGGCATTCGTTCATGGCGGGGAGCACCTCGTCGCGGGCGATGACCGCAGCCTTTTCCGCCTCGGCGGTGTCGGCGAGCACCATGCGTTTTTCGTCAAGCTTGCGCAGGGCGAGCATGAGGCTCTCGGTGGAGGAGGCGAGCATGTCGAGATATTCGGTTTCCGCGGCGGGAGCCTTGCCCATGGCGGTGCGGGTGCGGTTCAGCATTTCGGCGGCGGCGCTCTGCGCCTTCATGGCCGCGGGAACGATGAGCGTGCGGCCCATGCGGCTGGCCGTGGCGGCTTCGATGCCGATGGTCTTGGCGTAGTTCTCGAACAGAATCTCCTGGCGGGAGAGGCATTCGCGTTCGGTGAGAATGCCCTGGCTGGAGAAGGTGGAGAGCACGTCGGGATCGCTGTAGTGTTCGAGGGCTTCCACGGTGTTGGCGTAGTTGGGCAGACCGCGCTTTGCGGCTTCCACGGGCCATTCTTCGGTGTAGCCGTTGCCGTTGAACACGATGGGGGCGTGTTCGGTGAACAGGTCGGTGAGCAGGCTCTGCACGGCGCTGTTCAGATCCTTGCCGGAAGCGACGTCGGCTTCGAGGCGGTCGGCGATGTCTTCAAGGGCGCAGGCCACGGCCGCGTTGATGGCGATGTTGGCCGGAGCGATGGACTGCGAGGAGCCCACGGCGCGGAATTCAAACTTGTTGCCCGTGAAGGCGAAGGGGCTGGTTCTGTTGCGGTCGGAGTAGTCGCAGGGCATGGGAGGCAGCACGTCCACGCCGATGTTCAGCGTAGGCTTGGCCTTCTTGGTGCAGGAGCCGTCGCCGGTGAAGGAACGGACCACTTCGGCCAGCTGATCGCCGAGGTACACGGAGATGATGGCCGGCGGCGCTTCGTTGGCGCCGAGTCTGTGATCGTTGCCCGCGCCGATGGTGCCGAGACGCAGCACGGCGGAGTGCTTGTGCACGGCGCGCAGCACGGCGGCGAGGAAGACCAGGAACTGCGCGTTGTCCTGCGGAGTGTCGCCGGGCTTGAGCAGGTTGTTGCCTTCGGAGTCGGAAAGCGACCAGTTGTTGTGCTTGCCGGAACCGTTCACGCCTTCAAAGGGCTTTTCGTGCAGCAGGCACATGAAGCCGTGGCGGGGCGCGATGTGGCGCATGAGGTTCATGACCAGCATGTTGTGGTCGGTGGCGATGTTCACCTTTTCATAGAGAGGCGCAAGCTCGAACTGGGCGGGAGCCACTTCGTTGTGACGGGTCTGGGCGGGAATGCCGAGACGGTACAGCGTGTGTTCAAGGTCTTCCATGAAGGCCATGACGCGGGAGGGAATGGCGCCGAAATAGTGGTCTTCCATTTCCTGACCCTTGGGGGTGGTGGCGCCGTACAGGGTGCGGCCGGTCATGATGAGGTCGGGACGCTTGGCGGCAAGGGCCTTGTCCACGAGGAAGTATTCCTGTTCCGGGCCGACCTGAGCGTCGACATGGGTGGCGCGGGTGTTGCCGAACAGACGCAGAATGCGCAGCGCCTGACGGGACACGGCGGAAGCGGAACGCAGCAGCGGAACCTTGCGGTCAAGCGCTTCGCCCGTGTAGGAATAGAACATGGTGGGAATGTGCAGCGTGTGACCGATGAGGAAGACCGGAGAGGTGGGGTCCCAGGCGGTGTAGCCGCGGGCCTCGAAGGTGGAACGCAGGCCGCCGGAAGGGAAGCTGGAAGCGTCGGGCTCGCCGGAGAGCAGGGTTTTTCCCGAGAAGGAGCTGATCATCTTGCCGTCAACGGGCTGGAGGAAGGCGTCGTGCTTTTCCGCGGTGAGCCCGGTGAGGGGATGGAACCAGTGAGTGTAATGAGTGGCGCCGCGGGAAACGGCCCAGTCCTTCATGGCGTTGGCCACGGTGCCGGCGATGGCGGGATCGAGGCGGGTGCCGTTGAGGATGGTCTGTTCGAGGTTCACATACACGTCGTGGGGCAGATGCCGGCACATGGTGTCGAGAGTGAACACGTCACAGCCGAAATATTCGTCGTCATGCCTTTGCGGGGTGGAACTTGACATGTTTGTTAACTCCTTGTGGAAAGGCTTCATTGCTTTTTCTGCTACTGTTAAAGCAAGAAGCGTGCCAAGGTTGATTATTTTTATTTAACATACTGAAAATAAAAGAATTAAATTTTTTCATTCCAATGTGAAGTTGCGAGCGAAATATCATTTTCGACTAAAAAGTAGAAAATTACCCCGGTTAAAATTGGACAAAAATGTAACACTTTTCAGGAATGTTCCATTAAAAGCATGAGATTTCCGAAAGTTAGCACAAAAAATGAAAAAATCTACATTTTAGTGGATTTAAGGCAGACCATTCTGATGCCGTCGCGGAACACGGGGGAGAGAAGGGTATTTTTCTACATTAAAGTAGAAAATGTTTCCTCTTTTGTCGTTGCGGGGATTTTGAATTCTTGAGGAAAAAGAGGGAACTTTTTGTCGGATTTACTACTAACTTATTGATAATAAAGGCGAATGGCAACACCTTCGGCCGGAGACGACAGAAATGTTTCCTTCTCTGGGGGCGGAACAGAAAAAGGACGGCGCGACGTGTCGGCCGAGCCGAGGGGAAGACGGAAGAGAGGCGGCCCGCCGCTGAGGGAAGGACATGGGTGATGCCGGGCCGTGATCGACGGAAAGGGGCAAGAAAGGGGCAGGCCGCGGCCTGCACAGTTTGAGGATGTTCGGCAGGGCGGGCCTCCGGTGACGGAAACAGGAGGGGCCGGAGCGGTGCGTCAGGGCGAAGCGGGCATCCTGACGGGACAGGGGAGAGATGCCGGACAGGGACGTCGCGACGTCGAGAACCCGGCGCAAGGGGGAATCAGACCGGAGCAAGGGCATAGTGAAGCCGAAACTTTTATGGCAGGAGGGGACGAGTCGGACCGCATAGCCCCATAGCCGGAGCTGAGAAGAAGGCGAGGAACAGGCCGTCTCCCTTTTTGATGTTCGGCTGGAGGAAACTTTTTCCCGGCGCGTCAGGAAAGGCATTCGCTCCTTCATCTTTTAATGTTGCCGTTCGACGACGTTGCAGGCGGGAGGCGAAGCCGTTGCCGCTCAGCTCGGACATGACGTAGGAGAAGAGCCGCGCCTTTTGGACCGCCTCATGGCAATGAGCCCCGGCAGGGCGGATGCCGGGCGAGACGCTCCTGTTTTCCCTCTGCGCTTTCTGCCTGTGCGGTCTGTGCGGGGAGCGTTTTGGCATCTGGCGACGGAGCACGATGGATGCGGCAACGCGGCGCATTCTTTGATAATATGCGGGGGGGAGAAGGAATCCTTGCTGAACGTTTTTTTTTCTCGTACCATGCAGCCAGACCATGAATTCGAGGTGTCGCCATGACTGTTCGCTGTCCGCGCTGCAAGAGTTCCGATGTGTGCAAGGATAACCGTTACCGGGTGCTCGGCACCACGGCGGGCGGCGTAGGCGGCGCTGCGGCCGGCGTGTCGGGCATCAGCGCCGGAGCGGCGGCCGGGGCCGCCATAGGTTCCGTGTTCCCGGTGATAGGATCGGCCATCGGCGCGCTTGCCGGGGGACTTGTGGGAGCCGTGACCGGGGGCGTTTCGGGCGCGGCGCTCGGCAACAGGGCCGGACATGCCATGGACAACAAATACAATCGACATCTGTACCGCTGCCGCAAATGCGGAAAGCTCTTTGCCTTGTAGCTGCGACCTTGCGCGGACGACCCGCCCGGCGTCAGAGATCCCCTGTCAGGATGTTCAGAGAGGTTCCGTTTTTCCCCGGAGCCTCTTTTTTATGGATGTGCTCCCCCAAAAAAAGAAACCATTCGGATTCCCGGCAAGCCTTCGCTTCCGGCGCATTGCCGCGGACTCTGCCGACAGCAACTATTGCTTCAGTCTGTTATTCGCCAGCCCCCCCTGATAAAAGTTTTCGGAAAGAGGATGGGGGCGCGGGGGGAAGGAGAAAAGCCCTTTTTCAAAAGGGGCTTCATTCCTCGGTCAAACTCTCCCTCTTCCTTCCTCTTTTCCAGCATCTCACCTGCGGCGGAACCATTCGTAAGCCCGGCAAGCCTTCGCTTCCGGCGCATTGCCGCGGACCCTGCCGACGGCAACTATTGCTCCAATCAGTTCTTCGCCCCCCCTGATAAAAGTTTTCGGAAAGAGGAGGGGGGGCGCGGGGGGAAGGAGAAAAGCCCTTTTTCAAAAGGGTTTTCTCCTTCCCCCCGCTCATCTCTCCCCCTCTCTTCCTTTAAAAAAAGCTGCGCCGAGGGGGAAAGTGAGGGCTCGGCGCAGCGGGGCTGCCGCGTGTGCGGCAGCTTTGTTTACAGGGGGTTAGCAGAAGAGGGAGACGCCGGTCTGGTACTTGGTGTCTTCGACGAGAATCTTGATGTCGTACTTGCCGGAGAGGCCTTCCTTGCTGATGTTCTGCTTGATGACGCGGTCGTCGTCTTCGAGGTAGGCGCCGGAGCACATGGCGAGGTGGTAGGAAGCGGCGGTGTTGATGAAGTAGCCGCGGGTTTCCTTTTCGCCTTCGAGCAGCACCATGACCAGAGAGCCGCGGGCGAAGCGGCCGTGGAAGACGATGCGGTCTTCATCTTCCTCGATGTTGACCTGATGCCAGGAGTCGATGACTTCATTGGATTCGGGCACGTCGGGGATGGTGTCGAAGGTGGGGGTCACGTCGAGGTGGCCGAGGAGCTTGCCCTCGCCGAAGGCGGCGTTGTCGCCGTCGTGGTAGGGGAAGAGCTTTTCAGCGCGGTAGAAGTTGCCGTCCACTTCCATGGAGTACATAACCACGCCGTCCTTCTGTTCCACGGTCTTGGCGCAGATGTCGGTGCCGGGTTCCTTCTTGGGATTGATGAAGGCGCCGAGCTTGTCGGAGGCGTAGCCGTCCTTCCAGCCGATGCCGCCGGAATGGATGAGGTAGTGGCCTTCGTCGTAGTATTCCACGTTGCAGATGTAGGGGGAGAAGAAGGTCTGGCCGAGTTCCTTGCCGTACTGCCACACCTGTTCGATTTCCATCTTGTCGGTGTCGATGCGGTAGCGCACGCCGCGGGAGAAGTTGTCGCGGTTGCGGATGTAGCGTTCCTTCACCTTGGAGCGGTACTGACCGTTGTCGAAGCACATGATGTCGCCGTCGGGGCAGACCACGCAGGCGTGCTGTTCATACTGCCAGTCGAAGTTTTTCACGTCGCCCACGGGCTTGAAGAAGTACTTCTGCATGTCTTCGGGCCAGGTTTCGGGGTCGCCGATGATCCAGTTGAGCTTGCTGGTTTCGTAGTCGAAGTTGACGATGGCGTCCTGATGGCGGCCGGAAATGGTGATGGTCTTGTTCTTGTCGTTGTACCACAGGGCGTTGTTGTGGAACCAGTCGTGGGCGTCCTGGGAGCCGGAACCGGCCACGTTCTGGGGCAGGAAGGTCTTGTAGTCCCAGGTGCGGAGCACTTCGCCGGTTTCGCGGTCGAGCAGGGCGATCATGTCTTCGACGGTGTCGGTGGTGAAGTCCTGGGTGAGGGCGAGGATGTTGCCGTCGGGCATTTCAAAGTGATCGTGGTGATAGTTGCCCGGCATGCGGAATTCCTTGTAGATTTTGCCGAGCAGGTTCAGTTCGATGAGGCCGGTGGGGCAGTAGGGCATGTGGCAGAAGCGGTGAGAGCCGGTCATGATGTTGCCGTTCTTCACGCGCTTGATGTCGAACATGGTGTTTTCGGTGAGCAGCCAGCGGATGTCGCCCATGTAGTCGTAGGCGGTGGGGAGGTTCTTGCCGGCCGGGGTGAGGAACATGAAGTTGTTGCCGAAGTAGTCCATGGACGTGTTGATGTTGCGGCAACGGCACACGTCTTCGGGCAGAGGCTGGGACTGGATGGAGAAGGTGTTCTTTTCGCCGGTGGAGAGTTCCACGGTCACGCGGGTGGCCACGCCTTCGTAGAGGCCGATGACCGGAATGAAGTGATCGGTGCCTTCGGGGAAGGTGTGAACGATGTTTTCACGGTCGTTGCGCTTGCCGTGAATGGTCATGGTGGCGGAGGCGGGCTTTTCGCTCTTGAAGAGGATCAGCGCGCAGAGCGGATTGATGAAGTAGGGGTTGACCAGAACATGGGCGTTTTCGAGCGTGGGCTTTTCCGCTTCAAAAGCGGCAAGGAATTCCTTCTCGGCGCGATTCTGGCGAGTGATGAGGTGATCGTTGTAGGTGTGCGTCACTTTGCTGCTCATGGCTGGACTCCTTTCAGCGTTCTACGTGTGGATATATGGGTGTGGGGGTTAGGCTTTGAGCTTGGCTATTTCCTGAATGATGGCGGGCTTCTGCTTCAGGCCTTCGAGGCGGGAGACTTCCGCGCCGTCCTTCATGAAGAGCATGGTGGGGAAGCCCTTCACGCCGCAGCGTTCCTTGAGGTCCTGATTGGCGTCGAAGTCCACGGTGAAGATGCGGAAGTCGGGATCGTTCTTGTCGATGTCCTTGAGCACGAAGGAAAGCATTTTGCAGGGGCCGCAGGTTTTGGAATAAAATTCCACCAGCATGACGCCGGACTTGTCCATGCTGTCGTAGGCGGCGGTGTCGATTTCTTTGATCATGGGGGAGTCTCCTTGGAAAAATGAGTGTTGCGGAACGGCGTTCCGGGCGTAAAAAGAGGACTAGCCTCTCAGCTTTTCAACGTATTTGGAGGCGGAGTTGGCGGCTATGGCGCCGTCGCCGCAGGCGGTGGCCACCTGGCGCAGGCCCTTCACGATGATGTCGCCGGCGGCGAAGATGCCGGGGCGGGAGGTGGCCATGGAGGCGTCGGTCACGATGCAGCCGGTTCTGTCGAGAATGCCGAGGTCGGCGCAGAAGGAGGCCGTGGGTTCGAGGCCGATGTATTCAAACACGCCGTCGCAGGAAACGGTGCGTTCGGTGGCGTCTTCCTTCGTGGACTTGAAGTGCACGCCTTCGAGCTTGTCGTCGCCCAGGAATTCGAGCACGTCCTGATAGGGATAGATGGTCACGTTGGGCATGGCGCGCAGCTTGTCGCAGGCCATGGGATCGGCGGTGAGGTCGAACATGGTCACGATGGTGAGCTTGTTCACGATGCCGGCGAGGTAGATGGATTCTTCCACGGCGGAGTTGCCGCCGCCGATGACCACGACGTCCTTGCCGCGGTACTGGGCGCCGTCGCAGATGGCGCACCAGCTGATGCCGGCGCCGGTGTGCTTGTCTTCGCCGGGAATGTGCAGGCGGCGGGGCCTCGTGCCGGTTGCGATGATGACCGCGGAGGCTTCATACACGGTGTCGTCTTCGAGGCAGACCACCTTTTTCACGTCGCCCTCGTCCACGATGGCGGTCACGGTCTTGTAGTCGAATTCCGCGCCGACTTCCTGGGAGTGTTCAAACATCTTGATGGCGAGCTCCGCGCCGTTGATGGTGCCGAAGCCGGTGTAGTTGGCGATTTCGTTGGTGTTGATGATCTGTCCGCCGGGGGCGAGCTTGTCGAGCACCAGGGTTTTCATGTTGGCGCGCACGGCGTAGATGGAAGCCGTAAGACCGGCGGGGCCGCCGCCCACGATGATGACGTCGTACTTGTTCATGCGAAGAACTCCTTTGTTGCGGTCGCGATCCCTGGGGGGGAGGCGGGAAGCGTTCTTGTTGAGCCGGAAGAATTCGGCGGAAGGCGGGTTATCCGAAGATGAGCATGGCGAGCGGGATGCCCACCACGATGATGACGCCGGCGATGAGCAGGGAGGCGGTCACGCTGTAGGTGACGATTTCCTTCGGGGAGAGCCACTGCGTATTGCCGAAGAGCATGGCGGCGAACGGCGAGGCTGCGGGGGTGCAGGCGGCGATGAGCACGGCGTAGATGAAGCAGGCCATGAGGGGACCGGCGTTCATGCCGAAGGCGTTGCACATGGCGAGCAGCACGGGGGTGAGCACGAGGCCGAGCACCACGGAGTTGCAGAAGTTGGTGCAGGTGATGCCGAGCAGAATGACGGCGATGCACAGGGCCACGTAGCCGAAACCGGAGAGGGCGCCGCGCAGGACGTATTCCATGAAGATGGTCACGTTGGTGCCCTTGCCGGTCATGGCGTCGCCGAGGAGCATGGCCACGGCGATGAGCAGGAATATGCGCCAGGGATAGACGGTGGCGGTGTCGCTCACGTCGGCGATGGGCTTGCCGCGCAGGTGGACGAAGCCCACGATGAACAGAGCGACGATGGGGGCGAGCAGGGAATTTCTGGCGAGGAAGGCGCCGACGACGTTGTCCTTGCCGATGATGCCGGGCAGCAGAATCCAGAAGGCGAAGAGGGCGAAGGCGACGAGCACGCCTATCTGATAGCCGGTCATGGGCGGCAGGGGTTCCTTGCGCAGCACTTCGGGATCAAGCTTGAGCAGGGGAGAGACGTCCACGCGGAAGATGAAGCGCATGGCGAAGAGGAGTCCGGCGATGGAGATGAGGGAAACGACGAGGGCGAAGCAGAAGTAGGAGGCGGCGGGCAGATCCGGAACGTTCATGCCGGGATTGTTGGCGGCCATGCTCCAGATGTTGCCGAGCAGCAGGAATGCGCCGGTCTTGAAGGGATCGGAGGCGAAGGAGAGCAGCGACATGATGATGATGTACACCAGCATGATGGCGACGTACTTGTCGCCGCGCTTGAAGCCCACCTGATTGAAGATGGTGTACATGACGGGCCAGATGAGGAAGCAGATGGAAGTCTGTTCAAAGAAGGCCAGGAAGTAGGTGGCGAGCAGGATGACGCCGGTGAAGGTCCAGGGGCGGCCTATGATGAAGTCGCGGCGGAGAATCCACTGGGCGAGCCAGGCGGAAACGTTGCTCTTGATGAGGGCGGTGGCAAAGCAGAGGGTGAAGAAGATCATGACCACCATGGGATTGCCGAGGAAGGAATTGAGCACCTTGGGAGCGGGGGTGAATCCGCTGAAGGCGAGCATGAGCACACCGAGGAAGCAGGGCCAGAGCGTATCGACGAAGGTCCAGAGATAGACGACGCCGAGGAAGATCATGGCGTTCACCATGCCCATGCGGGTGATGGTGATGACGGCGTTGCCGTCCACCACGGGGAATCCTGCCGCAACGAGGGCGTCGTTGACGGGAACGGTCATGGAAGGGTAGGGCAGCACGTAGCCGAGGAACATGATGCCGATGCCGATGACGGTGTTGATGATGGTGGAAAGAGGAAGTTTCTTTGACGACATGCTTACCTCCAAAGACGGAGAAGGAAAGAGTGGCCCTTTCGTGAGGAAAAACACGGTGTTCGAGAAAACAGGGAGATTCCCGCACCGCTACTTCTGCGGATGTTGCTTAACATAGGGGCATGGCGGATAAAATAAACTAGTCTAAACTAGCTTTTGAATATTTTTTCTTTTTCTTCTCAATGTCGGCGCGCGTCCGTGGGGAAGACAGGGCGTTAAAAAACGGAATATTTCATAATTAGTCATGTAATTTCAACGTATTAAACTGGTTATTGCAAAAAGGAAAAAGGCGCGGAAACACGATTTTTTCGTCGGAAAGACGGCGAAATTCCGGCCTCGTTTTCGAGAAAATCCGGAGGAAATATGCAGTTTGGAAGCGTTCGACGGGGGCGCGGGAAGTGAGTGCAGTGACGGGGAAAAACATCTTGTGAATTAAAATTCAATTGTACTCAAAAAGGGACGGAGCTGCGCGAAAAAGCAGTGATTTTTGAAGGGAGAGGTCGGGCGGAGATGCCGGAAGACGGAGGACTTCGGGCGGCGGTGATCACCGGACGCGGAGTCTGAGAGATGTGATGCGTTCTGTTTTGCCGGACGCGTGAAGGAAAGAGCGAAGAAGAGAGGGAAAAACGCGATGCGGAGAACGCAAAGGCCGGGAACGAGTTGCAGGAGCGAAGAGCGGGGAAGTGCCGCGCCGAATGCAAAGCGAGAAAATGGGCCCGGGAGGCGCGAAGATGGAATGGCGCAGGGAACGGGCGGCGGGCGAACGAGAGGGAATTCGGCGCTTGCCGTGGCGTGCGGGGATGAAGGTCGGCGCGGGAAGGGGACGGATCCTTCGGCCGCGCGGAGGCTCTGAGTGGCGGCCTGCCTCAGAAGAGGCGTCGCGGCTTTTTTTGGAGGGGAATGTGCGGAAGCCGGGACGCGCGCCGTCGTCCCGGAGCGTGTCAACGATCGCGTTCCAGGCGCGGCGATCCCGGCATGGCCTGGGCGCAAAGGAGCGCGGGCGACATGCGTGGGCAGTCTGGCCGCAAGGGCGACAAGAGCCCCGGCGTGCGGAAGTTCCACGACAGAACCAACGGCACGATTGCCTTCAAGGAAAAGTCCCCGGGCGTGCGGAACGTTCAGCGGGCGCGGATTGCACGCGGCGGCCCGGCGCAAAGGCAGGAAGCGCCCCGGGCGCTCAGCGGTGCGCGACGTCCTGTTCCGGCAAGGCCTCGGTGCGGTAGGAAAGCTGGCTGACCTGCGAGGAGAGCTTGACGAGCTCCTGCGGATTCTTCACGAACGTCGTGCCGTGTTCCTTGCCGAGAATGCCCGCCTTGCGCAGGGAGTGGAAGATTTTCGTCACGGTCATCACATGCATGGAGAGGTGTCCGGCAATTTCCGTGTGGGTGAGGTAGCGGGGCAGGGCGTGGGGCGGATCCTTTTCCATGGACACGGAGAGCATGCGGCAGACCCGCACGATGGCGGGCAGGGTGCAGTTGTTCACCGATTGCACGATGATCTTCATGAGATTGCCGGCAAGACCGCGGATGAGCAGGGTGTGCAGGGGCTCTTCGTGCATGTGCAGCATGAAATCGTGGTTTTCGGTGCAGACGAGGCGGCAGGACGTCTTGGCGCACATGGCGAGCGATTCGTTGTAGAGAAGGAAGTCGAAGGCGTCGTGGGGAATGCCGTAGGCGTGATTGACGGAGGGAATGAAGCTGAGCAGATCGCCGGGGCGGAAGTAGATGAGGGAATGATGTCCGCCCGTGGCCGAAAGAGCGGTGAGCGTGACCGTGCCCTCAAGCAGAAAGTACACCTTGTTCACCGGGAGCTTTGCGCCTCGGGAAACGGCGATTTCCCGACTGAATCTGAGCAGATGTCTCCGGCAGGTTTCCAGATCGGGAAGACCTGTCGTGTCTTTGGCGTCGAAGGATGAGCCGAAGGGGCTGGACGCCGCTCGGGTGAGATTCGTCAGGGAGTCGCTCTTCATGGCACCGTGCCCTCTGCGCGTGCGGCGCATGGGTCTTTGGACAATGAATGATGCGAAAAAAATATTTCAAGGCCGGGGCCGTTGTCAATCCGTTTCCCGGGAGGGGCGGCACGGAAAAAAACAGGCGACCCGATGGGTCGCCTGCCGGAAAGGAAAAAGGAAGGGGGCGGCTAGTCGTTGTTCCAGGCTTCGATGCCGCGGCGGTCGATGAGCTTTTCGGGATGGAACACGGGGTCGGCCACGCCGGCCTTTTTCTGATCCTGATAGTCCTTGAGCGCGAGGAAGGCGTTGCGGCCGAGCAGGGCGATGGCCACAAGGTTCACGATGGCCATGAGGGCCATGAAGAGGTCGGCGAGGTTCCACACGAAGGGCAGTTCGGCCACGGAGCCGAAGGCCACCATGGCCACCACGAGAATGCGGAACGCCAGCAGATAGACGGGCTTCGTGCTGAAGAACTGAATGTTGCTTTCGCCGTAGTAGTAGTTGCCTGCAATGGAGCTGAAGGCGAACATGAACACCATGACGGAGAGCAGAACGCCGGCAAAGCCGCCCAGATGCTGGGCAAGGGCGAGCTGCACGAGTTCGATGCCGGTTTTGCCCGAGTCGGCGTAGCCGTCGAAGAGCAGCACGATGCAGGCCGAGGCCGTACACACGAGCAGGGTGTCCACGAACACGCCGAGGGCCTGCACGAGTCCCTGCTTGACGGGATGGGAGACAAAGGCCGTGGCCGCGGCGTTGGGCACGGAGCCCATGCCGGCTTCGTTGGAGAAGAGGCCGCGCTTTGCGCCGGTGAGAATGGCCGCGCCTATGCCGCCCACGGCGGCGTCCGGGGAGAAGGCCTGCGAAATGATGGAGGCGAACATGGCCGGAATGTGGGTGATGTTCAAGACGACGATGACGAGCGCAAGCAGCAGATAGAGGGAGGCCATGATGGGCACGAGCCAGCTGCTGAGATGGGCGATGCGCTGGAGTCCGCCGAAGATGACGACGGCCGCGAGCACGGTGAGAAAGAGGCCGACCAGGGCTCTGTCCACGCCGAAGGTGGTGTTCAGGGAAATGGCGATGGTGTTGGACTGCACGGAGTTGAAGCAGAGTCCGAAGGTCACGGAAATGAGCACGGCGAAGAGGGCCGCGGCCTTGCGGCTGCCGAGGCAGTTGCGGATATAGTAGGCCGGGCCGCCGCGGAAGCCGAATGTTTTCGGATCGCGCACCTTGTAGATCTGGGCGAGGGTGCTTTCGGTAAAGCCGGAGGCCGCGCCGATGACGGCGATGACCCACATCCAGAAGATGGCGCCCGGTCCGCCGGTCATGATGGCGATGGCGATGCCGGCGATGTTGCCCACGCCCACGCGCGAGGCCGTGCTGATGCAGAAGGCCTGAAAGGAACTGATGTGGGCGTGGCCGCCGTCATGACTTGTGCCTTCCTTGAGCAGGCGGATCATTTCCCGGAACAGACGCAGCTGCACGAAGCCGGTGCGCAGGGAGAACCAGAGCCCCAGGGCTATGAGCATGACGACAAGAACGTAGGACCACAGAATATCGTTGGCAAAGGCGACTATGTTTTCCAGAAACTCCATGCGCAGGCCTCTTTTTAAGGTTTGTGATGAAGATAATCCCTCCGATACTTTACGACGAGCGGAAAAAAGTCAACCTTCCCTTGCCGACCGGGGCTTCTGCGCCGAAGCCGCGCCCTTTTTCAAGGACGGTGTTTCGGCGTTTTTACCGGCTAGAAGGCCATGACGAGCGTGCCTGCGGCAATGAGCGCGCCGCCCACGGCAACCTTCAGGGTAAGCTGTTCGTGCAGAAAGATCACGGCCATGATGATCGTGAAAATGATGCTGGTCTTGTCGATGGGAGCCACCTTGGAGACGTCGCCTATCTGCAGGGCCTTGAAGTAGCAGAGCCACGAAGCGCCGGTGGCGAGGCCGGAGAGCACGAGAAACACCCATGTCTTCGTGCTGATTTCGGCAAGGCTTACTTTTGCCCCGGTGAGATAGACCATGCCCATGGCCATGAAGAACACCACCAGCGTACGGATGGCGGTGCCGAGATTGGAATCCACGCCTTCGATGCCCACCTTGGCCAGAATGGACGTGAGAGCCGCGAACACGGCGGAGAGAAGCGCAAGAATGAGCCACATGTTTCGAGAAGTCCTTTGCATGATGATGAAACCATAAAAAAGGGGCCGGAGTTCCGGCCCGCAGATGGGTATTGATGCCGCGGCGCGTCAGCGCAGCACGGCCTCTTCCTTCAGCCTCCCGCTGGTGAACAGATCATGGGCGGTCTGATAGTCGGCCACGGCTGCGGCCACGAGGTCGTCGGCCCTGTCGCCTTCGATGGGAGCCCCCGGCTCGGCGGAAAACGTCCAGGCGTCGGCGGCGGGTTTTTGCAGAGGTTCCAGGGCGACCAGGGAATCCGGGGTGAGTCTGCCGAGCGCCTGATAGGTGCTTATCCAGGCCCGGCCGTTTTCCGGCTTCGTGCGGAGCACGCTGCGACCGAAGAATCCCGAGCGGTACGACCAGCCCAGAATGTCGAACAGCGTAGGTGGTATATCGGCCTGACTGCACAGCGTGTCAATAGCTGCGGGAGCGATGCGGCCGGGGCAGTAGAAGAGCGCCGGAATGTGATAGCGGTCGGGGGGCAGATCGGTGTGCCCGGCGGCGCTGGAGGTGTGGTCGCCGGAAATGATGAACACGGTGTTGCGGAACCACGGCCGCATCGACGCCTGACGGAAGAATTCGCCGATGGCGTAGTCGGTGTAGGCCACCGCGCCCTTGCGTCCGGAGCCGGAAGGAATGCTCACCTTGCCGTCGGGATAGGTGAAGGGGCGATGGTTGGAGGTGGTGAGCACGAACTGATAGAACGGACGATGCTGCCGGAAGCTTTCGTCGGCGTCGCGCAGGGCGGCGCGGAAAAGGTCTTCGTCGCACACGCCCCAGGCGTTGGTGAAGGTGATCTCTTCGCGGGGAATGTCGGAGCGGTCCACGATGCGGAATCCGTTGCCGGAGAAGAAGGCGTTCATGTTGTCGAAGTAGCCGAAGCCGCCGTACACGAAGGCGGTGTCGTAGCCCTTTTCGCGGAACACTGTGCCCACGGAAAAGAGTTCGTCGCAGTTCGGGCGGCGCACGATGGAGGAGCCGGGCGTGGGCGGAAGCGACAGGGTGAGCGCCTCGATTCCCCGCACGGTGCGGGTTCCCGTGGCCATGAGCCGGGTGAACCGCAGACTCTGTTCGGCGATGGCGTTGAGGTGGGGGGTGTTTTCGCCGAGCAGGTTGCTGCCCAGGCTCTCCACGACTATCTGAACGACGTTGGGCTTCCATTCGGGGCGCTGCGCGGCAACGTCCCGCCGCCAGTCGCTGCCGTCGGAAACAAAGCGCGTGCCGTCTTCCGCAAGTTCCTTGCGAAGATCGGCAAAGGCGCGCGCGTCGTCGATGACGGGGTAGAAGGCGCGGTAGTCGAGGGCGTTGTTGCGGTAGGCGGAAAAGAGCGACCACACGCCGTTCGCGGAGAGTTCCTTTTCCACCCTGTCCTGCGGGGCGAGGGGCGAGTAGAGGAACGCGGCGCAGGTCATGACGAAGCAGACGAGGAAAAGTTTGGGCGAGCGCGGCGCGGGCGTGGCGACACGGCGCCAGAACGGCAGCAGAAGCAGCGCGGAAACGATGGCGGCCGAGGCGGCAATGGCGGCGAGCAGCGGAATGAGCGGATAGGATTCCGCAATGTTCTTCACCACTTCCGTGGTGTACACGAGGTAGTCCACGGCAATGAAGTTGAAGCGGCTGGAAAATTCGTCCCAGAACAGGGTTTCGGCCATGGCTCCGAAGAGGAAGGCGCAGGAGTACAGCCAGAACACTACGGAGGCGATGAGGCGTCCGGCGCGTCCTCCCCAGAGGCGCTTTTTCAGCAGCAGGACGATCATGAGCGGCAGGGCGAGCAGAAAATAGGGGAACAGATCGTTGACGGCTCCCCGAAAATAGATGCCCGCCGCCGTGGACCAGTCGAAGGAACTTTGCAGCGTGCGGTGCGCCATGACGAGCAGCACGGTTCTGACCGCGGCGTTGACGGCGAGCCAGAGCAGAAGCAGCAGGCCGAGAAAGCAGCCTCGGGCGTTTCTGGAACGGATCATGGAAGACTCTCCTTCGGATAAGCAGTGGTCCGACTATAAAGTCAAACGGCGTCGAGTACATCCGATCCGGTGTAACAAAGCGTAACGTTGCGTAAAGTTTTTCGTCGGCGTCAATAAATTATACGCAATGCGCGCGCTTGAGGCGCGCATATATTGTAAATCAGCCGTGAATTTCGGGAAATGTAACGGAGTGTAACAGAAAGAAGGATGGTTTTCCGCAGACGGTGATAAAATTTTTACGTTTATTTTTTTCGGCAGTGTAACGAAGCGTAACAGAACGGCTTCCCTCGTTGCCGTTGTGCCGCATGGAATGGTACAGAAAAGGCTGAGGAACGGAAGGCGCGGCCGTCCGTTTTTCGGTCGGTCCGGACCGGCGTCCGGAGGGCCGTTTCATGCAGGTTGGGGGAAATCATGATTCAACTGCTCATTATTGATGACGACAAGGAACTCTGTCATCTGCTCGAAGATTATTTTCAGCCGGAAGACATTGCCTGCCGCTTCGCCTACGACGGCAGGGCGGGCCTCTCTTCCATGCGGGAGTCCAGGCCCGATCTGGTCATTCTCGACGTCATGCTTCCAGAGCGCAACGGCTTTGAGGTGCTGCGCGCCATGCGCCGGGATCCGAAGCTGGTGAAGCTGCCGGTCATCATGCTCACGGCCCGCGGCGACGCCGGCGACATGGTGCGGGGGCTTGATCTCGGCGCGGACGATTATCTGCCCAAGCCCTTCAATCCGCGCGAGCTTCTTTCCCGCATCCGTGCGGTGCTGCGCCGCTCCCGGCCGGAGCCCGGCGAAGGCGGCGGCGATCTGCGCCTCGACGACGGCGCCATGAAGGCATGGAAGGGCGACGAAGAGGTGTCGCTGAGCGGTCAGGAATACCGCGTGCTGCGGGCGCTGCTCGCCTCGCCCGGCAAGGTTGTTTCGCGCGACGAGCTGAGCCGTTCGGTGTTCGGGCGCGACGCCATGCCCATGGAGCGCGGCCTCGACATGCAGATAAGCCGCGTGCGCCGCAAGCTCGGGCCGTATCCCGACGGATCGGAGCGCATACGCAGCATTCGCGGCGCAGGCTACATGTACGTTATTCACAAGGAAGACAGAACATGAACATTCGTCGCGGCCGACTTGCCGATTTCTGGACCTCGCAGCCTCTGTTCCGCAAAATTTATGTGTACGGCATACTGTTCATAGGTTCGTTCGCCATGCTCGGCGAGTTCGGCGAGTATCTGGCCGGCGACATGCTTCAGAGCGACGGGCAGGATTTTTCCTCCACGCAGGAAGTGATTCTCTGGGTGGTGTTCACGTTCATCGTGGCGGCGCTCGAAGCCTATGTGCTCATCAGCTTTCTCAAGCGCGTCATCGGGCATTTCACGTCGGTGATTCATCGGCTGGCGGCCGGCGATCAGTCGGCGCGCATCGGGCCGGAAATGGCGTCGAGAAACGACGAGCTCGGTCTGCTCGCCCGGGCGTTCAACACCATGGCCGAGCAGCGCGCGCAGGAAAGCGCCCGGGAAAAGGAACTGCTCGCCGCGGTGTCGCACGAGCTGCGTTCGCCGCTGACGCGCCTTTCGGTCTCCGTGGAGCTTCTGCGGCGCGAGAACGTGCCTTCGGAGTTTCTGGACAGGCTCAGTCTGGAGACGGAACGCATGGAGGCGCTCATCGGCAGCATTCTGGAATACTCCCGCATGGAGGCGGGCGTGCAGAGCTTCGGGAAGCTGGACATGGCGGCGCTCGTGCGCGACGTGGCGGACGACGTGCGCTTTGAAGGCAGCGTGCGCGGCTGCGAGGTGGAGGAGCATCTGCCGGAGAGCCTGCATTTGTACGGCAACGGCGAGATGCTGCGTCACGCCGTGGAAAACGTGCTGCGCAACGCGCTGCGCTACACGCCGGACGACGGGCGGATCGTCGTTTCCCTGAGAGCGGAGCACGGCGTCTGCCGTCTTTGCGTGGCGGACAGGGGGCCGGGCGTGCCGGAAAGCGCGCTGGATCAGATATTTCGTCCGTTCTTCCGCGTGGACGCCTCGCGTCAGCGGGCGAGCGGGGGCGCGGGCATGGGGCTTTCCATTTCCGAGAGCGCGGTGCGCGCGCATCATGGCCGCATATGGGCGGAAAACAGAAGCGGAGGCGGCCTGACCGTCACCATGGAACTGCCGCTTGAGCGGCCGCAGGAAACGGTATGACACGCAGACAGGCGCTGTGGCAGAGCGCGGCGTGTCTCGCGCTTCTTGCGGCAACGGTGCTCTTGGAAAGCCGCACCGACCTCGACATGACGATTCAGCGTCTCTGGTACGACGCGGCACACGGCTCGTGGCTCATCGACGCCGAAACGCACCGGGCGTGGCGATGGCTGTTTTACGACGGCATGAAGCGGACGGTGGCGCTGATCGGCGTGTGTTCCACGGCGCTTTTCTGCGCGGGCTTTGTCTGCGGCCGCCGGGCGTGGATGCGCGTCGGTCTGCTGATGGCGCTCTCGTGCGCGGCCACGCCGCTGCTCGTGTCCGCGCTCAAGGCCGTGACCGGCATGTATTGTCCACGACAGCTTGAGGAGTTCGGCGGGCATGCGGTGTATCGGCGTCTGTTGTCGATGTTTTCCGGCCCTGCCGGCGGCAGGTGCTTTCCCGGCGGGCACGCATCCGGGGGCTTTGCCCTCACGATGGCGTTTTTCTGCTGCTCCGGCCGCGGCGCTCGGGCGGCGGCGCTGGTGCTGACATTGGGCGTCGGCTGGACCATGGGGCTTTATCAGATGCTGCGCGGGGAGCATTTTCTCTCCCACACCGTCGTGAGCATGCTGCTGGCCTGGCAGATGAATATTCTGCTGGTGCTTTTTGTGGACGGGGCGCTTTTGCCGGCGCTGGCGCGGCGGGCGGCAGGGCGAAGACGCGGGAGCTCTTGAAAGAGCGGGCGCGGTCGGCTAGGCTGAGGGAAGCGCCGTCGTCCTTTGCCCGGCGTTTTTTGCAACATCAGGAGCTGTCATGAAAAAGGTGACCCTTGTTTATTTTTCTCCCACCGGCAATACCAGAAAGAGTGTTGAAGCCATGGCCGCGGCGCTCGGCGGCGCGGCGGAGGTGCTGGACGTGACCACGCAGCCTGCGCCGACGCGTCGTTTCGGTCGCGACGAGGTGGTGATCATGGGCGCGCCCGTGTACGCGGGGCGCATTCCCGCGGTGGCGCGGGAGCGGCTGGCGGGGCTGAGCGCCGACGGCGCAACCTGCCTTGTGGTGGTGACCTACGGCAACAGGCACTACGACGACGCGCTGCTTGAGCTGGCGGATCTGGCCGCGGCGCAGGGCTTTGCCGTGGCTGGCGGGGCCGCGCTGGTCGGACGCCACACCTTTGGCGAGATTCAGACGGAGCGGCCCGACGCGGCCGATCTTGCCGCAGACGCGGCGTTTGCCGTGCGCGCGCTTTCGCGCGGCGGGAACGCTCCGGCTCCGGCCATTCCCGGAAACCGGCCCTACCGTGAGGGCGGCAGCGGCGGCAAGTTCCGTCCGCTCACGTCCGACGCGTGCGTGCGCTGCGGGTTGTGCGTGAAGGAATGCCCGGTTCACGCCATTGCCGACGACTGCGTCACCATTGCCGATACCTGCCTTTCCTGCTTCCGCTGCATCCGCCGCTGCCCGAAGGGCGCAAAGAACATGGATACCGAAGCCTACCGTTCCTTTGCCGCGGCCTTCAGCGAAAAGCTGAAGAACCGGCGGGAAAACGAATACTACTGCTAATGCCGCTTTTTGAAGCGCTTCGGCGCGACGCCGATGAAAAAAGCCCCCGAAAGGGGGCTTTTCTTTTGGCTGAGAAGGTGGGCGAGTGTTGCCGGGGAGCCCTGTTTCGCGCGACGTTGTTGTGCGCCCCTCTTTGCGCGGTGCGTGGAGGCAACGAGGGGGCCGTCGAGGGGCAAGGCACGCCGCAAGGGGGCGTGTTTTCGCGGTACGCCGGGAGGGGGCGTGTTGCGAGACTCGCCGAGAGTTTGGCGAGAAGGGGAACCGTTGCGCCGGTCGTCAGTTCCCCGGGGGCGGGGCGTTTCGGCGCGGGCTACTTTTTGTCCACGATGAAGAGCTGCATGTACTGGTTGCGGCTGGTCTGCACGAGCAGACGTTCCTCCACGTTGAGCTGCCCCTGTTCGATGACGGCAGGGGGCGTCGTGTCGGTGTCGAGCAGCAGAAAGCGCGATTCCGGCACGTCGCCGAGCGAGACGATTCTGGTGGTGTCCCGGCCGATTTCCCACTCTTCCGTAGGACTGAAGTTGTCGAAGGAGTAGCAGAGCAGGCCGTTCAGGCGCGGCAGCGTGCGCAGCTCTTCCAGCGAGCATGTGGGCGCGACCTTCTGCACCACGGGGCGAGTCGAGCCCATGCGGAATCCGGCCAGCGCCACGAGCAGCACCATGACGCAGGTCACGGGCACGATGAAGCGCGGGAACTTGAGCCCGGCCGCGCCGAGGAGAAGGCAGAGCAGCGCGAACAGGGAGGCGTAGAGCGCAAAGTCGCGGTGACTCCAGGCGATGAACAGGCAGATGCCCGCAGCCGCGAGCGCGCCGAGGCCGAGGTGAACGGTGATGATGCGTTTTTCCAGAAGGGAGAGGGTGTTTTCCTGGAGGCCCTTCACCCAGTGCCGGAGCACCTGCGCCGTGAGCAGCGCCAGCGGCACCATGGCGGGCATGAGATAGCGTTCCTTCTTTTCGGGCACGAGGGAGAGCAGCAGCAGGGAGAGCAGGAACCAGCAGAGCAGGAATTTGATTTCGTATTTTCTGCCGTCTTCCTTGTTCAGCCAGCGGCTGCCGAGTCCGGCGAGGCAGGGCAGGGCCCAGGCTCCCGCGAATCCGGGGAAGGAAAGATAGAAGAAGAACGAGGCCGTGTGCATGGTGCTCCAGGCGCTCACTTCGCCCTGCGCCACGGTGGCGGCCACGCGGGGCACGGCGAGGTACACGTAGAGATACCAGAGCGAACCGAGCAGGCAGCCGCCGAGAAGAATGACGGCCAGGCGCTTCCAGGGCAGCGAGCGCTGGAAGGCGAAAAGCGTGACGAGGAAGGGCAGCAGCATGGTGTAGAGCTGCACGGGTCCCTTGCTGAGCACCGAGGCGGCCATGAGCAGCACGCCGGCGATGAGCCAGCCGCGTTCTTTCCGCACCAGTCCCACGAGCGCGCCGGTCATGAACACCACGGAGTAGATGTCCCAGGAATTGGTGGTGCCGAGCTTGAGCGTGAGCAGCATGGTGGAAACGACGAGCCCCGCGTAGAAGGCGGTTTTGTCGTCCTTGAAGAGGGTGCGGTGCAGATCGAAGCAGAACACGCCGAGCAGCGCGGTCACGAGAATGACGGGCAGATGCAGGGCGAACATGGAGGGATGCGCGTCGAACAGGAAGACGGGCGCGGTGAGCCACACGGGCAGCGGCGGCTTGTTGAGGCGGATTTCGGTGAACAGGTGGGGAATGAGCCAGTCGCCGTCGAGCGCCATGGACTGCGCGGAAATGAGATTGCGCGCCTCCATGATGCCGGTGCCGAACACGTAAACGAGCGGCAGAAGGACGAACAGGGAAAAGACGTAGAGAACGATGCGTTGTTTCATGGGGAGGCCTTTGTCGGGGGCGTCAGGAACGTTCGGAAGAAGAGCGCGCGCTTTTCAGACCGATCACGATGTTTCGCACGTAGGCCGCGAGTCCCAGGGCCTGTCCGAGAATGAGCACGATGTCGAGCCTGAGCACGCCGTAGAGACAGATGAGCACGGAACCGGTGAGGCTGATGCCCCAGAAACCCATGGGCAGCACGGAAACGTGATGCCTCGAGGAATACCACCACTGGTACACGAAGCGCAGCGTGAAAAGGGCCTGACTTATGCAGCCGAAGACGAGCAGCGGCAGGGGAATGTCGGGGTTCTTGAACAGCGTCTGCGCGATGTTGGCGCCGCCGAGAGCCAGACTGACCGCGGCGGCGGGCGGAGTGAGGAGCAGCACGAGGCGCAGCGGCAGGAGGCATTTTTGCCATATGCCGTTGGCCTTGAGGTTCCAGAGATAGATGTAGTAGGAGATGAACTGCCCGAGAATGATGGCGAAATCGTTTCTGAGCCATCCGTAGAGCATGAGCAGGTAGGCCCCGCAGATGCTGAACACCCAGAACAGCGAGGGGGAGATGATTTTTTTCGCCCGTTCGGTTTTTATCCACTGGTGGAGCATGCGCAGGGAAAAGAAGCCCTGAGCGAGCAGCCCCACGCCGGTGACGAGCAGATATTCCTTCATGATGATTCCTTGCGCGGCCCCGGCAGACGTTGCAGCGGCGGGGCGTTCCGGAACGCGGCGCGTTTCGGCGGTCTATTCGTGCCTGAGGTTGTCGGAAGCGATCTTGTAGGCGATGTGTCTTTTCTGCATCCAGCGCACGACGAGGCAGTCCACGAAAGGCGAGAGCAGCCTGTTCCACAGATTGAACTTGGAAACGCCCGCCACGCGGGGAAAGTGCGACACGTTCACCTGCTTCACCCGGCCGCCTTCAAGCTGAATGAGCGCGGGAAAGAAGCGGTGCATGCCCTTGAAGAAGGGCAGGGAGCGGGCCATGTCGGCGCGCATGACCTTGAGGGGGCAGCCGGTGTCGCGCGCGCCGTCCTTGATCATCATGCGGCGGAAGCCGTTGGCGATGCGCGACTGAATCTTCTTGAAGCCGGTGTCCTTGCGGTTGGCGCGCACGCCGGTGACGAGCTCGTAGTCGCTAAGGTAGGGCGTGAGCAGATCCAGTTCCTCGGGCGCGGTCTGAAGATCGGCGTCGATGTAGGCGAGGTAGGGGGAGAGCACCTGATCCATGCCCGCCTTGAGCGCGCTGCTGAGGCCCGTGTTGCAGGCAAGCTCGATGAAGAAGAAGTGTTCGTGTTCGGCGCAGGCGGCGCGGATTTTTTCGCCGCTGGCGTCGGAGGAGCCGTCGTTGATGAAGAGCACGCAGGAGGACATTTTGGCGCGGGGCAGGTAGGCGGCCAGGCGCGAGGACAGGGCCTGCATGTTGTCTTCTTCGTTGTAAACGGGAACGAGTATGGTCAGATCGTAGGAGGCGGTCTGGTTCTGCTGGCTGGTCATGATCGTTCTCCCCGGCGTCTTGCGCCGTGTGAGGGGGTGGGAGCGGGGGGCTTCGGCCGGAAGGGCCGCGCCGCGAGGAGCCGGACGCGCAGGGGCGTCCGGCAAATCAGTCTTCCCGGATGGGATTGTCATCGGAGAGGTACCACTCGGCAAAGCGTCGGATGCCTTCGGCAAGGGGCGTGGCGGGCGCAAAGCCGGTGAGCTTCTGCAGCTTTGAGGTGTCGGCCCAGGTCTGATACACGTCGCCCTTCTGCATGGGCATCATGATTTTTTCGGCCTTTCTGCCCAGCGACTCTTCCAGAATGCTGATGAAGTCCATGAGGGCCATGGGATGTCCGCAGCCGACGTTGTAGATGTCGGTGGGCACGGGCCCCTCGGGCGCATGATCGATGAGCCGAACCACGGATTCGATGATGTCGTCGATGTAGGTGAAGTCGCGCGAGAGGTTTCCGTTGTTGAACACCTTGATGGGCTCTCCGGCGAGAATGGCTTTTGCAAAGAGCACGGGAGCCATGTCGGGTCTGCCCCAGGGGCCGTACACGGTGAAGAAGCGCAGGCCCGTGGAGGGAATGCGGTAGAGATGCGCGTACACGTGGGCCATGAGCTCGTCGCAGCGCTTGGTGGCGGCGTAGAGGGACACCGGGGTGTTCACCGGATCTTCTTCGCTGAAGGGCGTTTTTTCGTTGCCGCCGTACACGGAGCTTGAGGAGGCGAAGAGCAGATGCTTCACCGGATGGCGGCGGCAGCATTCCAGCAGATTGACGAAGCCGTACACGTTGCCCTCCACGTAGGAAAAGGGATTTTCCAGGGAGTAGCGCACGCCTGCCTGACCAGCCAGGTTGACGGCGACGTCGAACGCGCCTTCGGCAAACAGCTTTTCGAGGCCTTCGCGGTCTTCGAGGCGCAGGCGCACGAAGCGAAAGCCCGGATGCGAGGCGCTTTTCGCGCAGACGGCGTAGTCCGTCTCTCCGGTCACGCCGAGCCTGGCCAGACGGGCCGTCTTGAGGCGTGGGGAATAGTAGTCGTTGATTTCGTCTATGCCCGTCACGCTGTGGCCCATGTCGAGCAGCCTTCGGGAGAGAAAGTAGCCGATGAAGCCGGCCGCGCCGGTAACGAGTATGTTCATAAGCAGTCCTTTTTCATGCAAACGGCTCCTCGTTCACGCGGAAGAAGGAGCCGGGAGGCGCGGAGCGCCGCAAAAGTCAGGCGAGAGCTCAGCCTATTCTGTATCCGGTGAATCCGGTGTGCTTGAGGCTCTCTTCCCTGTAGATGTTGCGTCCGTCGAAAATGATCGGGCTCTTCATGGCTGCGCGCAGCTTCTTCCAGTCGGGCAGACGGAATTCCTTCCATTCGGTGACCACGGCGAGGGCGTCCGCGCCGCTCGCGGCTTCGTACATGTCGGGAGCGAAGAATACGGAGTCGCCGAGCAGGGAGCGGCATTTTTCCATGGCCACGGGGTCGAACACGCGCACGGCGCAGCCGGCCTTGAGAAGCGCGTCAATGAGCACGAGCGAGGGAGCCTCGCGCATGTCGTCGGTGCCGGGCTTGAAGGCGAGCCCCCACACGGCAATGGTGCGGCCACTGAGGGAATCGCCGAAGTGGCGGGAAATTTTTTCAAAAAGTACGGTTTTCTGCCGGGCGTTCACGCGTTCCACGGCCTGAAGCACGTCCATGTCGTAGCCGTAGCGGGCGGCGGTGGCAATGAGGGCCTTCACGTCCTTGGGAAAGCAGGAACCGCCGTAGCCGCAGCCCGCGTACAGAAACTTGGGCCCGATGCGGTGATCCATGCCTATGCCCTTGCGCACCATGTCCACGCTGGCGCCCACGCGCTCGCAGAGATTGGCTATGTCGTTCATGAACGAAATGCGCGTGGCGAGCATGGCGTTGGCCGTGTACTTGGTGAGCTCGGACGAGGCGCGATCCATGAACAGCATGCGGTCGCCGGTCATCATGAAGGGGCGGTACAGCTCGCTCATGATGGCGCGGGCGCGGTCGCTTTCCACGCCGATGATGACGCGGTCGGGCATCATGAAGTCGTTGACGGCGTGACCTTCCTTGAGAAATTCGGGATTGGAGACCACGTCGAAGTTGAAGGAAACGCCCCGGGCGTCGAGTTCCTCGCGGAGAATGGCCTCCACCTTGGCGCAGGTGCCCACGGGAACCGTGGACTTGACCACCACCACAAGGTCGCCCTTCATGAGCTGCCCCACGGAACGGGCGGCGTTGCACACGTAGGTGAGATCGGCGCTTCCGTCTTCGCCTTCGGGGGTGCCCACGGCGATGAAGGCCGCGTCCGCGCCGTCGAGGCATGCTTCCAGGGAGGTGGTGAAATGGAGTCGGCCCGCGGCGGCGTTGCGGGCGAGCAGTTCCGGCAGCGCGGGTTCATAGATGGGGCAGCCGCCGGCGTTGAGCTTGGCGACCTTGGCGGCGTCGGTGTCCATGCACCAGACGTCGAGCCCGACTTCGGAAAAGCATGCGGCCGTCACCAGCCCCACGTAGCCCGAACCTATCACAATGATTTTCATCCGTGGTCCTTTGTCAAAGTTGTGTTTCCCGGAAGGAAACAGACCGGACGGGGAGCCCCGTCGGAAGGAAAGCAGGTGCGGGCGCAACCGTGCCGGGCGCGATGTGCGGGAAGAAAAGTCCCGCCAAAAAGAGTCCTTCTCCGTCTGCGGACGGAGGGCAAAAGGGCGTGTCGGGCGTCGGTTGCCGCCGGGCATGCGGCCATGTCTTTTGCCGGGAAAAGCGCGGACTGACTGCATGTTTTACACTCTTGCTTAGTCTAAGGGTACAGAATTGTCAACGATCGTTACAGTCCGTTACAGAGCGGAGTCGTTGAAAGGCAAGGCTTCGGCGGAAAAGAGAGCATTGCCGCCCGTGCGGGAAAAGCGCGGAAACACGGTCTGCGCGCAGGGCGCGGGCTTGCGTCGGGGCGGGGGAAAAGCGCAGGGCGCGCCTTGGTCTTTGTTGCGGGCGTGCCTGCCGGGATAGCTGCCCGCGCGGAGCTCTTCCGGCGGCGGGAGCGTGCGGGGCGTGTTGCCGGCGAACCCGGAAGGAGGGGCGGCGCATTCGGCGGCGCAGAGGCGGAGGGGCTTCATCCACGCCGCCCGGAGTCCTTCCGCGTCCTTTCGCCGCATCGAAAGAGCCGCCTGAGCGGGATGCGGGCAGGCTGCGGGAAAGCGCTCGCAAACAGGGAAGAACACGCGGGGGAAGCTTGCCGTTTCCCGCTTCGGACCGGGAAAAACGGCGTCTTTGCGCAAAACGGCGTCTATCGGCGGGGCGCGCGTTCGCCCGCAAGCGCGGAGGAGACGAGCTCGCCGCTTGCAAGCGCCCAGTGAATGTTGTAGCCGCCGAGCAGTCCCGTGACGTTCAGCATTTCGCCGCAGAAGTAGAGCCCCGGCACCTTTCGGCTTTCAAGGCGTCGAGTGAGTCCGGAGAGCCGCACGCCTCCCGCCGCGGCTTCGGCCTTTTTCAGGCCTTCCGTGCCCGAGGGGCGGCAGCGGAAGCGATGCACGGCGTCGGCAAGGCGCTGCCTGTCCTTTTTACCGAGCTCCGCGCATTTTCTGCGGGCCAGATCTTCCGGGCAGAGCGCGTCGGCAAGGCGGGCGGGCATGTAGCGCGAGAGCAGATTGCGCACAAGAAGTCTGCCGTGCTCCTTTTCGTTGAGAAGTTCGAGCACGGGCAGTTCCGGCAGAAAGTCGAGCACCAGCTCGTCGCCGCTCTGCCACCAGCAGGAAGCCACCAGCACGGCCGGGCCGCTCACGCCGCGATGCGTGAACAGCAAAGAGCGTATGCCCGCAGGATCGGGCCGGATATCCTGACCGTTTTTACGCAGCCCCGCGCGCACGTTGAGGCTGATGCCTTCCAGACCGGAGAGCGGCCAGTCGCCGGGCATGACGAGCGGCACGAGCACGGGCCGGAACGGTTCGACGTCATGCCCCCACGAGGCCGCAAGCCTTGTCAGGGAATCGCTGGATCCCGCGGCGGGAAAGGCCGGAGAGCCTCCGGCCAGCACCAGACGCCTTGCACTCACCCGTTCCTCTCCGGCGGCAAAGGAGAAGGCGGCCTCTTCGCCGCTTCTGCCGAAGGACGGCGAGGACGCGGGCAGGGAAAAGCCGCGGGCCGTGCAGCCGAGATAGAAGTCCACGCGTTCGTCGTCGCACTGCACGGCCAGCCTGTCGGCCAGAAACGCGGCCGGGCGCAGACCGAAAATCTGCCCGAAGTCCCGTTCCTCAAAGGGCAGGCACAGTTCGCGCAGCAGGTCGAGCACTCTCTCGCAGGGAAAGGCGCGCAGCACGGTGCGCACCACGTCGGGAGCGTCGGTGAGGTAGTGCGCTTCCGTGATGGTGCGGTTGGTGAAGTTGCCGCGTCCGCCCCCGGCCAGCGAAAGCTTGACGCCCGGCCTGTCGTGACTGTCCACAAGCGCCACGGAAAGCCCGCGGCGGGCCGCGTTTCTGGCGCAGAGAAGTCCTGAGGGGCCGGCTCCGATGATGGCGACGTCGTAAAGGAACATGAGGTCTCCTGAGAAAGGCGTGGGCGCGCGGCCCGGCAAAGGAAAGAGGGGGCCCGGAAAGCGCCGGATCAGCGCTCGGCGCGCAGCGCCGTGACGAGCGCCACGGCCTTGATGCCCTGAAGAGCGCCGGTGAAGCCCAGCTTCTCTTCCGTGGTGGCCTTGAAGGCCACGTGATCGAGGGGCAGATCGAGCAGCCTTGCCACGTTGCGGCGGATGGCGTCGGCGCGGGGGGCAAGCTTCGGCTTCTGGGCTATCACGGTGAGGTCGGCATGCACGAGGCGCACGTGGGCTTCGGCGGCCTTCGCAAGCACCTGATCGAGCAGCACCACCGAGGAAATGTTGTCGAAGGCGGGATCGTTGTCCGGGAACAGCTGGCCGATGTCGCCCCCGGCAAAGCAGCCGAGCACGGCGTCCATGAGGGCGTGGAGCAGCACGTCGCCGTCGGAGTGGGCGCGGATGAGGTATTCGCCGCCTATTTCCACGCCGCCCAGCATAAGCGGACGATTGCCGCCGTAGGCGTGAACGTCGTAGCCGTAGCCGCAGCAGGGCAGAGAAGGTTTGTGTTCGGCAAGCAAGGCGAGATCCTGTGGGTTGGTGATCTTGACGTTGTCCCGGTCGCCTTCCACGACGAGCACGGGAGAGCCGACGCGCTCCATGAGCGAGGCGTCGTCGGTGACGTTCCAGCCTTCGCGGTCGGCGCGTTCGTGGGCTTCGCGCAGCGCGGCGAGCTCGAAGGCCTGCGGCGTCTGCACGGCGCGCAGCGACGCGCGCTCCGGCGTGCGCGTGACAAAGCCGTGCGCGTCGGTTTCCTTCACGGTGTCGGTGACGGACACGCCCGGAATCACGCCGGAAACCGAACCTTCCCGCAGCGCGTCGGCAAGTCTGGTCACGAGGGCGGTGCGCAGAAAGGGGCGCGCGCCGTCGTGAATGAGCACTGTGCGGCAGTCATCCGGCAGTGCGGCGAGCGCGTGACGCACGGAATCCTGACGACGCTCTCCGCCCGCGGCAAAACGAAGGGGCACGCCGCAGGATTCTTTGGCGTTGAGTTCGAGCGCCTCCTGACGGGCCCTTTCCAGACGCTCTTCGGGAAACACGAACACCAGACCGTGAATCAGCGGCGACGCGGCCATGGCGCGCGCCGAATGCCACCAGAGCGGCGCTCCCTGGTAGGGCAGAAACTGCTTGGCTTCGCCGCCCGTGGCCTCGGCCATGCGGCGGCCCTGACCGGCGGCGAGGATGACGCCCCAGCATTCATTATGCATGCTCACCTCGCGGATAACAGGATGGGGAGGGAACTTGCGCTCCCTCCCCATGATAAAAGGAGTCGGACTATAAGCCGGGTTTTGTACCGTTCCGAAGAACGGCGGCTGTCATTCCTCTAGAGACGCGGTTGCCCGCGCCTTCAAGCAACCTACCCGGAAACCATGGGCCGGGCCGGCCGGTTTCCCTATTTGGTCTTGCTTCGGATGGGGCTTGCCTGGCCTGACGTGTCGCCACGTCAGCCGGTGAGCTCTTGCCTCACCGTTTCACCCTTGCCGCTCCGAAGAACGGCGGTCTGCTTTCTGTTGCGCTTTCCAGCGGTCGCCCGCTCTGGCCGTTAGCCAGCATCCTGCCCTGCGAAGCCCGGACTTTCCTCCCCGGATCATGCGATCCGCAGCGACAGCCCGTCCGACTCCGAATTTGTGCGCGTTGCAGCGTTCAGCCGCGCCAAACGCGGCCAGACTCCGACGCTTATTCCGCGCTTTCCGCAGCCCTGGCTTCGGGCTTGGGAGCGTTGGGATCCTGATAGTCGTGGGCCCAGTACATGAGACGCTGGCAGTTCGGGCAGCTCATGATGTGGTTGCCGCGCTGCAGATCAATGAACACCTGCGGCGGAATGGCAATGTGGCAGCCCGAGCAGATGCCCGCTTCCACAGGCACGATCACCGGATGACGCAGGCGGTTGCGGATGAATTCATAGCGGCTCAGCACGGGCGGGGAAATGAGGGCCGCCACTTCGGCACGCTGGGCTTCCAGCGCTTCAAGACGGGTGCGGCATTCGGCGATGCGCTTTTCCAGATTTTCCTTCTGGCTTTCGAGCTCGGCCTTGAGTTCGTTCCAGGTTTCCTCCACGGACTGAAGATTGCTCTCCTGCAGGGAACGTTCTTCCTGCAGAGCCATGCGCTCTTCCTCGCGGGTCTGGTTCTGGCGTTCCATGCTGTCCATTTCGCGGATCATGGCCTGATATTCGCGGTCGTTTTCCACCTGCATCAGCTTGTTCTTGCTGTTGTTCAGGCGGGATTCGTCGTCCTGAATGTCGGCGTCGAGGCGCTTCTGCTGTTCCTGCAGGTGCTGGAGCTTGTCCAGAATCCAGTTGCGCTGGGTGTCCTGCGAGTTGAAACGCTTCTGCAGAGATTCCACTTCCTTGGGAGCGGCTTCCATTTCGGCCTGCACGGCGTGAATGCCGTCGTCCACGTGCTGGAGAGCCACAAGCTGGCGGATCTGTTCAATATAGAGGCTCACGACAGTACCTCCGGTACTTCAGAAAGAAAGGTCAAGGGCAGGAAGGGATCCCTGCCCGGCAAAAACGTCACCGTCACGCCGTCAAGCTTCCTGTCCAGAAGCAGCGCGAAGCGGCGTATCATTTCTTCTTCCAGGGAAAAATGCCCCACATCAAGAATTGCCATGGGGCAGAAATTCGGGCTGCGCGCATCGTGGCGCGAGGCCAGGGCCAGCGCGTCGTGATACTTCACGTCGCCGGTGATGAACACGTCCGCGCCCGCGGCCGCGGCTTCCTCAAGCAGCGAGGAGCCGGATCCCGTACACACCGCCACGCGGCGGATTTCCCGGTCGGGATCGCCGATGAGACGGGCCACGCCGCACATCCTTTCAAGCGGCAGCGCTTCGCGCATGACGGCGCAAAGGCGCGCAAGGGACATGGCTTCGGGCAGCCTGCCCGCGCAGCCGAAGCCCCCTTCGACCACGGAGCCGTCCGGCGCGGTGAACGTGCCCGTCTTTTCCAGAATCACGCGGTCTTCAAGGCCGAGCAGATCGGGCAGCCAGGCGCTCGGTCCGAGGGGATTGGCGTCGAGCGTGGTGTGGCTTGCGTAGAGGGGCACGTCGTTGCGGTACAGAATGGAGAGCGCGTCGGTGTAGCCGTTCAGCGCGCTCGTCCAGGCGGGGCGCATGGCGAGCGGATGATGCGTGAGCACCATGTCCGCTCCGGCTTCCACGGCGGCGCGCAGCTGTTCGGGCGCAGGATCGAGGCACACGGCAAGATGGCGTATGTCGGCGCGGGCCGAGGCCACCTGAACGCCGGAATGATCCCATTCCGCCATAAGCGAAAGGGGAGCCGTCTGTTCAATGATGCTGATAAGCTCGCTCTGAAGCATGGGTGCTGCCTTCTGATACAAAAGCGTGGATATGCCGGGGAATTCATATTTCTAGGGAAACTTCTCTCCTTCGTCAAGTTCCTTTGCGGCGCGGGCCCGGGGAAGAGGGGGAAATGCGCTCTGCCGGACGCGGCGTCCGTGCTTTAGGGCAAGGACAGGCGCGGGGCGGATCGCTGATCCGGAAGGGCGGCGCGAGCGAGGCGGCGGGAAAAGCGGCACGGCCCTCCATGTCTGCCGTCGGAGCTTTCGGGCGCAGCGGAAGCTGCCTTCGTGCGCGTCGGCCGAAGGGGGCGACGCTCGGGGGGGAACCGGAAAGGTTTCCCGCAGCTTCCCGACGCGTTCGAGGGCCTTCGAGCTTTGGGGAAACCGGAGCCGCTTCGGAACTTTTTTCTTGGCGAGCGGCGCGGATTGCGGTAAGGGAACGCCATGCCATCCTTCATTTACATTACCGACGTTTTTTGTCCCTGGTGTTTCGGCTTTGCTCCGGTCATGGAGAAGCTTGTTGCGAAGCATTCCTTTCCCGTGCGCGTTCTGTGCGGCAATCTTGTGGACGAACCCGAACAGACTTCGGGCATGGGCACGCCGCGTCTGCGGGCGTTTTTTCAGCGCCTTTCCGACACCACGGGCCGCAAGCTCGGCAGCGGCTTTTTCGGACTGCTGGAGGAGTCGGGCAGCGTGCTCATGGATTCCTCGCGCTCCGCGCTGCTCATGGCCGCGCTCAAGAAGCTGGCTCCCGGCCACGCGCTGGAGCAGATGGAAGCGTTTCAAAACGCCTTTTATGAAGACGGGCGCGACGTGCTCGCTCTCGACGTGCAGGCCGACGTAGCGGCGCGCTGGGGCGTGACGGCGCAGGCGCTTTCGCAGGCTCTCGCTTCCGAGGCCGTGCAGAAAAAGGCTCAGAAGGAAATGGACGAGGCCGAAGAGATTCTCGGCGATTTCGTGGTGTACCCTACGCTTTTTGTGAAGACGGACGACGGAGAACTGCACGCCGTGGCTCGGGGCTTTGCGCCCTTCGACGAGGTGGAGGCCAAAATCGAGGCCGCGCTTGCTTCCGGAGAGTCTCTGAACGCGGTGTCGGGCTCGGCCTGCGGCCTGAACGGCGAGTGCTGCATCCGCTGACGAGCGTTCCCTGACGCCTCCTGCGTCGGCGCGTTGCGCGTGCCGAAATCCGTTCGTGTGTTTTCTGCGGAGGGGGTCGGAATCAGAACGCGCTGTTTTGTGTCTTCTGCGGAGCTGACGGAAAACGCGCGGAGCCGTCGCGCCTGAACGCTTTTCAGCGCGTTGCCCGACGTCGTTGCCTTGCGCCGGGCAAATCTGCCTGCGTTCGTGACGACACGCACCCATCGACATCCGCGCCTTTTGTCCTGCGGAAGACTCCATCAGCGCAGAAACATCCGGCCTCTTCCTTTGTCTCCCCGCAGCGCTTGGACGTTTTTCCGAATGCCGGGAGCAGGCTGCCCCCCAATTAAAAAGTTTTGAAAGAGAGGATGGGGGCCCCGGGGGAAGGAGGGAAAACTTTTTCAAAAGTTTTCCCTCCTTCCCCCGTCCTCTATTCTTATTCTATCCCAAACTCATACTGTTCGAGCTTGTCGAGGATGGCGGACATGACCATGGCCATGACGCCGGAGACCACGGCGGCGGTTTCCGCCGGGACTTCGGAGACGCCGCGGTTCAGGAGGCGGCGGAAGAACACGTCCGGGCATTCCTGGGTTTTGGTTCTGACCATGGGATCCACGTAGGCGCGGAACGCGCCGTCCACGAAGTCTTCGGCCTCTTTGGGGCTGTATCCCAGCTTTTGCAGCATGCTCTGCGTGACGCGCAGGTATTCCACTACCACGACGTTGGGGGCCTGCACCATGAGTCCGTAGAGCACGGCAGCGTGGACGTAGGCCCGCCATTCCAGCATGAGCCTCTTCTTTTCTTCGTCGGAGGCGCAGGGCAGCTGGGCTTTCTGCGCCATGGCCAGCACGCCGTTTTCTCCGGTGTTCAGCTCAAAAAGTATGCCTGCGGCCTGCACGGCCGTGGCTACGTCAAGTTTCTTTTTCATGCTTCCTTCCTTGCGGGGCGGCGTGTGCTGCAAAAGAGGGCCGCTACAGCAGGGGCGGAAACGCGGCGCAGGCCAGCGCGCATCTCCGGGCTCCCGTCAGCTCGCCGACGTTTCCCGCATCTGGCCGCGGACTTCCGACTTGCGGGCATCTTCCCGCCTCGCGGACGCGGAGTCGCGGGCGGCGGGCCCGCAGAACGGGCCGCCCCTGTTTGCGAAACAGCACGTCGCCGTCTTATTTTTCCTGCGCCTTGTCCGCGCCGTTTTCCGCGTCCTCGCCGAAGCGTATGCCCGCCATCATGAGGCCGATGGACTCCACGCGCGCTTCGTCGGAACGGGGAAACACGTCGATGAAGCGGCCCCGGTACATGACGGCAAAGGTGTCGGCCAGGGTCATGGCTTCGCGCAGATCGCTCGTCACGAGCAGCACGCCCGCGTGGTCGCGCGCGTCCAGAATGCGCCGCCACACTTCCTCCATGGCTCCGATGTCCAGCCCCTGCGTGGGATTTTCCGCCACAATCAGACTCGGCTCACGGAAAAATTCCCGACCGAGCACCATTTTTTGCAGATTGCCGCCGGAAAGCGATCCGGCCGTGGCGTGCAGTCCGTCGGCCACCACCTGGTATTCCTCCATGATGTCCGCGGCCGCCGTGGCCGAATGACGCCTGTCCAGAAATCCGAAATTCTGAAAGCCGTTGCGGTTGGTGAGAAGGAAGTTGTCCAGGAGATCCAGCGACGGGCAGGTGGCAAGCCCCTTTCTGTCTTCGGGAATGTACACCATGCTCCGACGCCCCATGCGCGTGCGCATGAACTCGCTCCAGCTCTTGCCGAGAATGCGGACGGAGCCTCCTTCGGGCTTTGCGCCGCCCGTGACCATTTCCACGAGCTCGCGCTGACCGTTGCCGGCCACGCCCACCACGGCGAGCACTTCGCCGCGCCGCAGCGTGCAGCTGAGAGACTGCGCCATGCCGCAGCACGCGTTGTCGAGTTCCAGCAGCACTTCGCCCTTTTCCACGGGGGTCTGTTCCACTTCGGTTTCCATCTGACGGCCCACCATGCGTTCGGCGAGCTCCCGTTCGCCCGGCACTTCGGAGCGCAGAAAATGCTCCACAATCTCGCCCCGGCGCAGAATGCTTATTTCGGTGGCGAGGTCCAGCACTTCCTTCATCTTGTGGCTGATGAACACGATGGCTTTGCCGTCGGCCGCCATGCGCCGCAGTGCGGAGAAAAGCTGACTGATTTCCGGCGGCGTGAGCACGGCGGTGGGTTCGTCGAGAATGAGCACGCGGCAGTCGCGGTAGAGCAGCTTCAGAATTTCCACCCGCTGACGCTCGCCCATGGAAAGATCGGAAATCATGGCGTCGGGATTGATTTCAAAGCCGTAGCGTTCGGCAAGTTCAAGCACTCTTGCGCGCATGGCCGCGGGATTCAGAATGCCGTGCGCCTGACCGAGCATGAGATTCTGCGTCACGGTCATGGCTTCGACGAGCATGAAGTGCTGATACACCATGCCGATGCCCGCGGCCAGGGCGTCGCGGGGGGAGCGGAACGGCGAAGGAAGGCCGTCCACGAAGATGGTGCCGGAATCCTGCCGCGACTTGCCCGACAGTATGGACATGAGCGTGGACTTGCCCGCGCCGTTTTCGCCGAGCAGGGCGAGGATTTCGCCGGAACGTATTTCCAGAGAGATGTTGCGGTTGGCCCGGACGGGGCCGTAGCTCTTGCAGATGTTTTCCAGACGAATCAGGGGCGGGGTGCCGTCCGCGCTCTTTTTCGCTGCAAAAGAAGGCGTTTGTGCCATGGCTAGTTTCCTTTCGGCTGCGCGCGGCCGCCGGTATTGTTTTTTTCCAGAAGATTTTCGCCGTCGTCCTTGCGCAGAAGGACGAACACGAAGGCCGAGGCCGCGGTGATGAGGCCCACGGCCACGAAGGTGCAGTGCAGGGCGTGCAGTTCTCCGGAAGGACCGGAGAAGAAGCGCAGCAGCGCGGTGCTGATGGCCACGCCGAAGCTGACGGTGAGATTCTGCGTGACGGAAAGCAGACTGTTGCCGTCGCTGGCCGTTTCTGCGGGCAGCTCGCCCAGGGTGATGGTGTTCATGGAGGTGAACTGTCCGGACATGAACATGCCCTGCACGAGAAGCTGAATCACGAGCAGCGTGAGGGGCCAGCCCGGACGCTGGAGGCTCATGAAGAGGTACATGCCTGCGATGGCGAGGGTGAGAAAGAGCAGCACGTGGCGGTAGCCGAAGCGGTGGAGCAGGCGCAGCACCACGGTTTTTGTCATGATGGAGCCGATGGCCGGGGCCAGCATGATGAGACCGGCCACGTCGGCGGAATAGCCGAGGCCCACCTGAAGCATGAGCGGCACGAGGAAGGGAATGCTTCCCGTGCCCAGACGGGCGACCATGTTGCCGGCGATGCCCACCCGGAAGGTGCGGGTGCGGAAGACCTTGAGCGCAATGAGCGGCGAGGGCGAGCGGCGGGCGTGGAAGACGTACAGCGCCACGGCCGCGAAGCCCAGAACGATGAGGGTTGCGGCAAGCGTGGGGGAAGAAGTTTTGCCGCCGGTGAGTTCCAGTCCGGCGGTCATGGAAATCACGCTTGCGCCGATGATGCAGAAGCCCAGGGCGTCGAAGCGTCCGCGGGGCTGGCGGAAATCGGGAAAGCATTTCAGGGAGTAGAGAAAGCCGATCAGGCCGAGCGGCACGTTGATGAGGAATATCCAGTGCCACGAGGCGTAGGTGACGAGCCAGCCGCCGATGATGGGCCCCACCACGGGCCCCACCAGCCCGGGAATGGTGATGAAGTTGAACACCCGCACGAAGTCTGCGCGGGAGTAGGCGCGCATGAGGGTGAGGCGGGAGACGGGCACCATCATGGCCCCGCCCACGCCCTGCACCACGCGGGCGGCCACGAGCTGCGGCAGGGAATGGGACATGGCGCAGAATGCCGATCCGGCCACGAAGAGGGCCACGGCCGAGAGAAACACGCGTCGCGTACCGAAGGTGTCGGCCAGCCAGCCGCTGAGGGGAATGAGCATGGCCACGGTCAGCGCATAACTGATGACCGCAAGCTGCATGGTGAAGGGAGCCCGATGCATGGACGCGGCTATGGAGGGAAGCGCCGTGTTGAGAATGGTGGAGTCGAGCATCTGCATGAAGAAGGCCGCAGCCGTAATCATGGGAAGCCCGGTAAGCATGTCGCGGGAAGTCAGCATGGGAGTATCCTTGGCTTTCGGGCCTGTTGTGATAACAGGTCGATTCTCCGGGAATTTTCACCAAAAAAGAAAAGAGTTGCAACCCCCTTACAATATCATTCCCCCGGTTCTTTCCTGCCGGATGAAAGGCTCCGATGCGGGGCGCGTCCGCCGCGCGATCCTGCGCGGCGTCGAGACTTTCGGCAGGCGGGCGACGCTTTTTGCGGGCCGACTCGGCGCACCGGTCGGAGGCGGCGTCTTTCCGTCTTTCCCGCCGGGCCCTGCGGAAGGCGCATTCGCTGCGGAGCCGGAACGAAGGCGATGGTCGGTTCGCGCGGCGCGTCCCTTGCCGGAGTCCTCGTCGTTTGGTGCGGCTCGTCTCAGCGGAAGGGCTGGTCGGTTCGCGTAGGGCCTGTGCCCGGGCGTTTGCCGTCTCTCTCCGCCGTCCGGAACCGCGTCCGCTTTGCGTCGCGCCGTCCCTGGTCGTCCGGGCTTCGCCGGGGCGGCCTGCTTCTTCCGGGCTTCTGATGCCTTCCCGGCGTCGGCTTGTTCCCTGCGGGCGAGTCGTTCTTCCGCGCGTCGCCTCGGCGCGCTTTGCTGTCGCAGCGCGCCTTTCTGGCCCCGCGCTTTTCGCCCCGCGTCCCGACGAAAAAGACGCCGGGAGAGCGGACGTTCGGCGCTTCAGGCGTTCGTTACGCGCCCGGAGCGATGTTCTCGCCGAGCGCGGCCGGAGCGTTTCTGCCTTTGCCTCTGGCTGAGGAGAACAGCAGTGCAAGAATGGTGAGCGCGTAGGGCAGCATCATCATGAGCGAAGAGGGAATGGTGGTGCCGAGCGCCTGGAGCCTGAGCTGAAAGGCCATGATGCCGCCGAACAGATACGCGCCGAACATGGCGCGGCCCGGCCGCCAGAACGCGAAAATGACCAGCGCCACGGCAATCCAGCCCTTGCCCGCGGTGAGGTTGTGGGTCCACATATGCGTGGCGCAGAGGGAAAGATAGGCTCCGCCTATGCCCACGAAGAAGGCTCCGGCAAAAATGCCGAGCCAGCGCATCCTGACGGGATCGAGACCTGCGGCCTGCACGGCGTCGGGCGATTCGCCGGAAGCGCAGAGCGCAAGGCCGAGCGAGGTGCGGCGGAAGAACCACATGACCGCCCACGGCAGAATATAGGAGATGTACACGAGCGGATCGTGCTGAAAGAGCACCTGACCGATCACGGGAATGTCGGAAAGCAGCGGAATGTCGAAGGGCTGGAAGCCCACGGTCTTTTCGCCGATGAAGGGCGCGCCGAGGTAGTCGGAAAGGCCCACGCCGAAGATGGTGAGCGCAAGACCGGACACGGTCTGATTGCCCTGAAAGATCAGGCAGACCACGCCGTGAATCAGACCGAGGCAGCCTGCGCCGACGCCCGCGGCCAGCGCGGCCAGCCACGGATTGCCCGTTTTGAACTGCACGATGAAGGCGAAGAACGCGCCCATGATCATCATGCCTTCCACGCCGAGGTTGAGCACGCCCGAGCGTTCGGTGATGAGTTCGCCCATGGTGGCGTACAGAAGCGGCGTGCCGGCGAGCACCGTGGCGGCCAGCAGCGCGACGAAGATATCCCAGGTCATGCCGCACCTCCCTGACTGCGACCCGTTCTCACAAAGGTGTAGGAGTAGAAGAATTGTCCGGCGAGCACGCAGAGCAGAATGCAGCCTTCGAGAATGCCGCCGAAGGCCGCGGGCACCTGCATGTCCACTTGCAGGTTGTCCGTGCCCACGAGAAGTCCGGCCAGGAATATGGAAAAGAGCGCGATGGAAGGCGTGCGCAGGCGCGAGAGCCACGCCACCACGATGGCGGTGTAGCCGTAGCCCGTGCAGAGGCTGGGCTGGAGACGGTTGAACGTGGCCGAAACTTCCACGCATCCGGCCATGCCCGCGAGCGCGCCGGAAAGTGTGAGCACGAAGACCAGCAGAAAGCCGTAGGGAATGCGCGCGTACCTTGCCGCCCGCGGATTTTCACCCGCGGCGCACAGTTCAAAGCCGAGCCTCGTGCGCTGCAGGAATATGGAAACCGCCACGGCAGCCGCGAGGCACACCAGAATGCCCGCATGCACGTAGCCGATGACCTCGGGGAAGATGGCTTCGTCTGGGAACATGGCCGTCATGGGGAAGCCCATGCTTCCGGGATCCTTCCACGGGCCGTACACGAGATAGCGCATGAACTCGATGCCTATGTAGTTGAGCATGAGCGTGGAAATGATTTCATTGAGGCCGAATTTGAGCTTGAGCAGACCGGGGAGCATGCCCCACAGTCCGCCGGCGACGGCCGCGCACGCCAGCATGGCGAGGAGCATGGCCGGCATGGGCAGATCGGGAAACGTCAGCACGGCCCAGGTGGCTCCCACGCCGCCGAGGGCGAACTGTCCTTCCGCGCCGATGTTCCACACCTTCATGCGGAAGGCGATGGACACGCCGAGCGAGCACAGAAAAATGGGAATGGCCTTGAGCATGGTGTCCTGAAGCGCGTGCAGGCTTCCGAACCCGCCCTGAAACAGCACCACGGCGGCTTCGACGGGCGACTTGTCCTGAAGCATCAGCAGCAGGGAACAGAACGCCAGGGCGATGAGAAGCGCCGCCGGCAGCACGACAAGCCCGGCCCAGCGATGAGGGGTCTGCCGTCTGACGACTCTGAAACCGTCCATGATTCCTCCGAAAATATCTTGATGCCCCGGATGGCAGACGTATGCTTCCGGCGCGGTTGCATGTCATGATGGCCGCAGGGCTGAACGTCGGCCTTTCGCTCCTGCGAGTGATGTTTGCGCGAGTCCGGCCTCCGCCGGGACGCAGGCCCTCCACGTTTCTTGCCGTGCGGTCCGCAAGGCTGTTGGCAGCGCTTTTTGATACGCCGCGGACGCTCGGCGCGGCGTCGGATGCCGAACCGTTGCCTTGCGCGTCCGGCAAGAGCGGAAGTCCGCGGGAGCGCCCGCCCCGCAGGGCCGGACGCATCGCCACGGACCGGAAAATAAAAAGCCCCGTCCTCGCCGGACGGAGCTTTCCTGAAATGTTACTTGGTGGTTCCTACCACGCCTTCCACGAACCAGTCCATGGAGAGCAGCATGTCGTCGGGCGCAACCTGACCTTCGGCCACGCGCACCTTGCCTTCCTGATCCTTCACCGGGCCGGTGAACACCTGATACTTGCCGGACACGATGTCGGCCTTCACGGCGTCCACCTTGGCGCGCACGTCGTCAGGCACCATGTCGCCGTAGCGGGAGATGTCCACAATGCCGTCGCCGATGCCGTACCAGTAGTTGCCGTTCTTCCAGGTTCCGGCGCGATATTCGTCGATGAACTTCTTGTAGAACTTGTTCCAGTCCCACACGGCCGCCACAAGATGCGCCTTGGGCGCGGCGGCGGACATGTCGGTATTGTAGCCCACGGAATACGCGCCGCGCGCTTCGGCGGCGGTCTGCGGGCCCGCGGAATCCTGATGCTGGGCAATGACGTCCACGCCAACGTCGAGCAGGCCTTCGGCGGCCTTCTTTTCATCGTCGGGGCTGTACCAGGTGCGGGTCCAGACCACGCGCACCTTGGCGTCGGGGTTCACGGCGCGAACGCCCAGAGTGAAGGCGTTGATGCCGCGCACCACCTCGGGAATGGGGAACGACGCCACATAGCCGATTTCGTTTTTCTTGGTCATGGAGCCGGCCACCATGCCGGTGAGGTAGCGGGCCTGATACATTCTGCCGAAATAGCAGGTCATGTTCTTGCTGTGCTTGTAGCCCGAGCAGTGCAGGAACGTGATGTCGGGGTTGCGCTTGGCCATCTTGGCCATGGCGTCCATGTAGCCGAAGCTCGTGGCCACAATGACGTTGTAGCCCTTGGAGCACATGTTCTTGATGGCGCGCTCGGCGTCGGGGCCTTCGGGCACGCTTTCCATCATGGTGGTTTCCACGTCAGGCATGGCGTCCATCATCTTGCGGCCCTGATCGTGCGTCCACGACCAGCCCTCGTCGCCCACAGGGGAAACATAGATGAAGCCCACCTTGATCTTCTTCGCGGCATCTTCCGCATGCGCGGAGGAAACCAGCGGAGAAAGGGCCATACCGCAAACGGCAAGACATGCCGCGGCATAGTTGAGAAAACGCATCCCGAACTCTCCCGTGTTAAAAAATGATGACCGACGCCCCCGCCCACGCAGGCGCGCCACAAGCTCGCGGGGCCGCAGCGCCGAAAAAAACGACGGCTCCCCCGCCGGTAAAAAAGGAACTCTAACCCATTATTATGCGCTCTTCAAGCCTCGAAAACCCTTCCGCCCCGCGGAAAATCGGAGGAAGGGAGAGAGGGGGGAAGAGTGACGGGGGAAGGAGGGAAAACTTTTTCAAAAGTTTTCCCTCCTTCCCCCGGGGGGGGCCCCCATCCTCTCTTTCAAAATTTTTTAATAGTGGGGGGGGCGGCGGGCTTTTTTGTGGGAGATTCAGGGAGCGGCATGCGGCAAGAAGCCGGGGTGAGAAGAGTCCGGCCGCAGGGCAGAGTGCGGCGGGCTTTTCGTTTGCGCTTCGTCAATGCGCCATCGCATGCGGACGACGCGGTTTCTGGTGTGATTCCGGCAGAAGAGGAAAGGCACGGACGCGGCGTTCGGGGCCCATGACGAGGCAGCGCTTGTTCGCAGCCGGGGCGGCCGGATAGCCACGGCTGCGGACGCACGGGCGCATGGCTTCGTCCGAGGGGGGCGGTCGGCGTGATCACGTGGAAAGGCGTCGCCGCTTCGTTTTGGAATTCAGGCGATCAGAACTCCAGCGGCTTGCAGATTCCGCCGCGTTCGCGCTCGCAAAACAGCTTGTTACGGATGACGAAGTACACGACAAGCATGATGACGCCCGTGATGATCCACGAGACGGGATAGACGTAGAGCAGCGTTTCGTAGGTAGGGAACATGCGGAACACGGTATAGACCCACACGATGCGCAGAAGGCATGAGCCCACGAGCGTGACCATGGCGGGCAGCATGGAGATGCCCATGCCGCGCAGAGCCGCGCCGCTGATTTCGTAGGTGGCGCAGAGCCATTCCATGCTTTCGACGATGGTAACGCGGGTGACGGCGTGGCGAATGACTTCGGGATCGCTGGTGTACATGCCGGAGAAGAATGCGGCGCCGAGGGTGAATGTGAGGCAGGTGAGACCGGCAAGCACGACGGCGCAGGCCATGTTTTCGCGGAAGATCTTCTTGCAGCGGTCGAGCTGGCACATGGCGTAGTTCTGGCTGGTGAAGGTCACGGTGGCCTGACAGAAGGCGTTGACGAAGAAATAGGAGATGAACTCGAAATTGATGGCCGCGGCCGAACCGGCGGCCGTGCTGGAGCCGAAGCCGTTGATGCCCGAGAGAATGCACACGTTGGAGAGCGAGAAGATCATGCCCTGCAGTCCGGCGGGAGCGCCGATTCTGATGACGCGCAGCAGATGGACGCGCGCGATGGCAAGCCTGCGGATGTTCAGGCGGATCATGTCGTCTTCGGTGAGCAGAAAGTACATGACGAGCGCGGCGCTGACGAGGTTGCCCGTGAAGGTGGCGAGACCCACGCCCGCGACGCCCATGTCGCAGAAGAGCACGAACACCACGCTCAGCGAAACGTTGACCACGCCTGCGGCCATGAGGCTGTACATGGGGCGCTTGGTGTCGCCCACGCTGCGCAGCACGGCCGCGCCGAAGTTGTAGATCATGATGCACGGCATGCCGACGAAGTAGATGCGCAGATACAGTACGGCCAGATCCATGACGTCGTGCGGCACGTCCACGAAGCGCAGCAGCATGGGCGCGAGGAACTGTCCCGCCACGAGCAGGAAGAAGCCGCTCAGTATGGACACGGCCATGACCGTGTGAACGGCGGACTGGCAGGCCTGCTGATCCTCTCTGCCGACGTAGCGGGCGATGACGACGTTTGCGCCGACGGAAAGCCCGAGAAAGAGGTTGATGATGAGATTGACGATAGGTCCGTTTCCGCCGACGGCGGCCACGGCCTGAGCTCCGACGAAGTGTCCGACCACGGCGACGTTCGCAGAAATGAACAGCTGCTGCAGAATGCTGCTCATGGCAATGGGCAGGGCAAAGAGAATGATCTTGCCCAAGAGCGGACCGTGCAGCATGTCAACGTGCTGGGCATGTCCCATCGTGTTCTCCTTCATGCAGGGGGTGAGTACAAAGGATGTTTCGCCGGAAAGCCAGCGGGGAACTAGGTTGAACCTATCACTTTCCGGCGTCTTGTCCAGCCGGTAACAAGAAGTCGGCGGAAGCGGCGTTGAAAGGCGCGGGGAAGCCTGCTTTTGATGGGCGCAAAAAAGGGCGGGAGCCGAAGCTTCCGCCCTTTTTGTGGAATGTCGGGAGTTTTACAGGCAGCGCAGCTGCGTTTCCGTGTCGAACACGTGGCCGTGACCCTTGCGGGCCGTGAGGCGGATGACGTCGCCGGAAGAGGGACGCTGCGAGCCCTGGAGGCGCACGATGACCGAGGAGCTTTCCTGCTTTTCGGGATTCGCGCTCAGGGGGCGGCAGTAGGCGAGGGTGTCGGAGCCGAGGGCTTCCACGATGTCTACGGTGACGCGGATGTCGCCTTCAGGGTCGAAGATGAGGTCTTCGCTGCGAAGGCCGAGCAGAATGTCGCCGCTGCGGCCGGAGATGTCGATGTCTTCGGCCTGCACGCCGGAAAGACGGGTGCCGTCGGGCAGGATGATGTCGTTCTTTTCCGCGCGGGCGCGCACGATGTTCATGGAGGGGGAGCCCATGAACTGCGCCACGAACACGGAGGCCGGGCGCAGATACACGTCGTCGGGGGTTCCGTACTGTTCGATGTGGCCTGCGCGCAGCACGAGGATCTTTTCGGCGAGGGTCATGGCCTCCACCTGATCGTGGGTCACGTAGATGCTGGTGGTGGCGAGGCGCTGATGCAGGCGGCGCAGTTCGATGCGCATCTGATTGCGCAGATTGGCGTCGAGGTTGGAGAGCGGCTCGTCGAAGAGGAACACGCTGGGTTCGCGCACGATGGCGCGGCCCATGGCCACGCGCTGACGCTGGCCGCCGGAAAGCTGACGGGGCATGCGTTCGAGCAGGCCGTCGAGGCCGAGGAGCTTGGCGGCTTCCAGGGCGCGGCGCTTGCGCTCGTCGGCGGGAATGCCGCGCACCTTCAGGCCGTAGGTGATGTTGTCGTACACGTTCATGTGCGGATAGAGCGCGTAGTTCTGGAACACCATGGCGATGTTGCGGTCCTTGGGCTCCATGCGGGTGACGTCCTTGTCGCCGATCATGATGGTGCCGGAAGTCACTTCTTCGAGGCCTGCGATGCAGCGCAGGGCCGTGGACTTGCCGCAGCCCGAGGGGCCCACCATGACCATGAACGAGCCGTCCGGCACTTCGAGGTTGAGACCGGAGAGCACTTTGTTCTTGTTGAAAGTCTTGTCTATGTTGATGAGACGAACGTTTGCCATTGTCTGATCCTTGTACTACTTCTCGGTTTCCACAAGTCCGCGGACGAAGAGCTTCTGCATGCCGAGCACCACGAGCAGCGGCGGCAGCATGCCCAGAAGGGCCACGGCCATGATGAGGTTCCATTCCGGCACGGCGTCGGGAATGTTCACCATGCGCTGAATGCCCATGACCACGGTGTACATGCTTTCCTGATTGGTGACGAGCAGGGGCCAGAGGTACTGGTTCCAGCCGTAGATGAACAGCACCACGAAGAGCGCGGCGGTGTTCGTGCGGGAGAGCGGGAGCACCACGTCCACGAAGAAGCGCCAGGGGCCTGCGCCGTCGATGCGCGCGGCTTCGAGCAGTTCCTGGGGAATGGTCATGAACATCTGACGGTACAGGAACGTGGCCGTGGCCGAGGCGATGAGCGGCAGAATGAGGCCGGGGTAGCTGTCGATGAAGTTCAGGTTGGCGGCCACCTGGAAGGTGGGCACGATGCGCACTTCCACGGGCATCATGAGCGTGATGAAGATGAGCACGAAGCACAGCTCGCGTCCGCGGAAGCGGAAGAACACGATGGCGTAGGCCGCGGTGATGGAAATGGCGATTTTGCCGAGGGCGATGCCGAGCGCCATGATGAGGCTGTTGCCCATCATGACCCACACGGGAATGCCGCCGGCGGCCTTGAGACCCTGGGTGAGCACGGTGGTGAAGTTCTTGACGAGTTCCTGACCGAACCACAGGGGCGTGGTGCCTATGAGCACGTCGTAGCTGTGTGAGGTGGCCACGAGCGCCACGTACAGGGGAAAGAGAACGACGGCCGCGCCGAACAGGAGCACGGCGTGACTGAGCGCTCTTCCGAGTCCTTTCTTTTCTACCATAACGAATCTTCTCCTGTTGCGGCTAGTAGTTGACCTTGCGTTCGACATAGCGGAACTGGAGGAACGTCAGAATCATGACGATGAACATGAGCACCACCGACTGCGCGGAGGAACCGCCGAAGTCGAGGCCGATGAACCCGTCGTTGAAGACCTTGTAGATGAGTGTTTCCGTTGCGCGTGAAGGCCCGCCCTGGGTGACCGCATGCACGATGCCGAAGGTCTCGAACAGGGTGTAGATGGTGTTGACCACGAGCAGGAAGAAGGTCGTGGGCGAGAGCAGGGGGAAGATGATGTTGCGGAAGCGCTGCCAGGGGCTGGCGCCGTCGATGGCGGCGGCCTCGATGAGCGAACGCGGAATGGCCTGGAGTCCCGCAAGGAAGAACAGGAAATTATAGGAAATCTGCTTCCAGGAGGCAGATATGATGAGCAGCAGCAGGGCCTGATTGCCGTTGAGCTTGTGGTTCCAGGTGTATCCCAGGCTGTCGAGCAGCGAGGAGAGCACGCCTACGGAAGGATTGAACAGAAAGAGCCAGAGCACGCCGGCGAGGGGCGGAGCCACGGCGTAGGGAATGATGAGCATCGACTTGTAGAGCGCGCCGCCGAAGCTTACCTGATCGGCGACGACGGCCATGAGCAGGGAAACCGTCATGGTGAGGGTGATGGTGGCGATGCTGAAGATGAAGGTGAGATACAGCGTTTCAAGATAGCTGGGATCGGAGAAAAGAACGACAAAGTTGTCCAGTCCGACGAACTCTCTGGAAAGGCCGAAAGAGTCTTCCATGTATACCGACCCGAGCAGGGCCTCGCCGGCGGGGTAGAAGAAGAACACCACCGTGATGACAAGCTGGGGCAGCAGGAAGAGAATGGGCAGCAGCAGATGCTTTTTGCCCCGGAACGCGTAGCGCTCATCCTGCATGAGAACTCCTTTGACGGCTGTGGTTGAAAAAGGGGAGAGTCGGTCTCTCCCCTTTGTGTGTTAGATGAGCGGATCAGCTGTTGGCGCGCTCAAAGCGGCGCAGTTCGACGTTGCCGCGCTTCACGGCGGAGTCGAGAGCTTCCTTGGCGGTCTTCTTGCCGGCCCAGACGGCTTCGAGTTCTTCGTCGATGATGTTGCGGATCTGGACGAAGTTGCCGAGGCGCAGGCCGAGGGTGTTGATGGTGGGCTTCTTGTCGGAGAGGGCCTTCACGGCCACGTCGGTGCCGGGGTTCTTGTCGTAGAAGCCCTGCTGCTTGGTGAGCTCGTAGCCGGCGAGGGTGACGGGCACGTAGCCGGTGGCCTGATGGAAGGCGGCCTGCACTTCAGGCTTCAGGATGTAGTTGATGAAGGCGGCCACGCCGTTTTCGGAATCCTTGGAATGACCGGCCATGGCCCAGATAGCGGCGCCGCCGATCACGGTGTTCTGAGGAGCTCCCTTCACGTCGGGCCAGTAGGGCAGCACCATGACGCCCCAGTTGAACTTGGCGCCGGCCTTGACGGCGGCGTAGGAGCCGGAGGAGTTCATGAGAATGCCCGCTTCGCCGGCGGTGAAGGTGTTGATGGCTTCGGACTTGCGGCCCACGTACACGGAAACGCCTTCCTTGTTGAGCTTGGAGAGGAAGTCGATGTGGCGGACCTGCAGCGGACCGTTGAAGAGCAGTTCGGTGTTCAGTCCGTCGAAGCCGTTGTTGTTGGAGGCGAAGGGAACGTTGTGCCAGGCGGAGAAGCTTTCAAGCTGCACCCAGGACTGCCAGCCGCTGGTCATGCCGTACTTGCACGCGCCGGATTCCTTGATCTTGCGGGCGAGGTCGGCCACTTCGGGCCAGGTGCGGGGGAAGTTTTCAGGATCGCCGCCGGCCTTCTTCACGGCGTCCTTGTTGTAGTAGAGCACCGTGGTGGAGGCGTTGAAGGGCATGGCGATGAGCTTGCCGTCGCTGGTGGAATAGTAGCTCGTGACGGAAGGCAGGAACTTGGACATGTCGAGCGGCGTGCCCGCGGCGTCCATGATTTCCCAGACGGGACGGATGGCGCCCTTGGCGGCCATCATGCTGGCGGTGCCCACTTCAAAGATCTGGATGATGTTCGGATGCTGCTTGGCGCGGAAGGCGGCAATGGCGGCGGTCATGGCTTCGTCGTAGTTGCCCTTGTACACGCCCTTGACTTCGTATTTGTCCTGGGAGGCGTTGAAGTCCTTGATGATGTTGTCGGTGATTTCACCGAGCTCGCCGCCCATGCCGTGCCAGAAGGTGATGGTGGTTTTCGCCTGCACGGGACTCGCCAGGAGCATCAGAGAAACGGCCAGAAGGGCCACGGATCGGAGTGAACGCATAAGTTCTCCTGCCTTTGCGGACGTGTCGTCCGGTTGGAGTCTCCGGGAAAATCCCGGAAGGAACTATATTCACGCGCCCGGAAGGAGGGGACGGAAGGTCCCCTCTCGGGGCGCGCTGCTGACGGTTCAGTCTCTGCCCAGCGCCGCCCGGCACGCGGCCGGGAAGTCGGTGATGATGCCGCTTGCGCCGTCTTCCACGAGCTTTCTGGCTTCATCCATGTCGTTGACGGTCCAGACGTTGACGGCAAAGCCGGCGTCGCGGAGGGCGGCAAGATCGCCGGGGGCGAGAATCAGCCTGTCCGGATGGTAGGCGTTCACGCCGAGACTGCGGCACAGTTCGACGGGATCGTCGGGGCGGGTGTTTTCCACGAGGGCGCCCGTGGCGATTTCGGGACACAGATCGTGGCATTCCAGCAGATAGCGGTGCTGGAACGAGGAAATGATGACCTGCTCCACCATGTCGAAACGGCGGATCATCTCTAACACGTCTTTTGTTACAGTATCATGACCGATGAGGTGTGCGTGGTTTTTAATTTCCACGTTCACGGCCCAGTCGAAGCGCTTCGTGAGTTCGAGCGCCTGTTCCAGCGTGGGAATGCGCAGTCCCTTGAAGGAGGCGAGGGTTTCGGCGCTCAGTTCTCCTGCGGCCACGCGGCCGAACTGATCGCGGCCTTCGTACCAGGAACCGGCGTCCAGTCTGCCGAGTTCCTCAAGCGTGAAGTCGCACACGCGGTAGGAGGGGCGGCCGGGATAGACTTCTTCCACGTTGGTGGTGCGCACGAGGGTGTCGTCGTGAACGACCACGAGCTTGTAGTCCTTGGTATAGTTGACGTCCAACTCCCAGAGATCGGCCTTCACGGCGTGGCCGAGCGCGGCGGAGGTCAGCGTGTTTTCAGGGGCGTGTCCTCTGGCGCCGCGATGGGCGATGACAAGGGGCATGGAAGCGCGAGCATGCAGTTCAACAGTGTTTTTCATGGCGGATGTCCTGTATCCATGTGTGTTTTGATCCGCGGCAACGCGTCGCGGCTTCATGCGGAATCAACGGCGATCCGCATGAAGAAATGTTCGCGAAAAGAGGCTTGCCCTCGTTTTTTCGTATCCGCGCCCGTTGCGGCGGGGTGCGGGCATCATTGCTGCTGAACATTGCATTTTTATGACAATATATATTTAACTTTCGTGAGTATCCTAAATCATGCCTGTTATCAACCCTATTCTTTCATTCACATTGTTTCTTTTGCCGAAAGAAAAGGATTTTGTGAAAAAAATCATTTTTCATGTCTCTGCTTCATGCAAGGAAAACGTTTTTCCGATGTCCTTGAAGAGAAAGGGGCGGCAGAAACAGGAAATGCGTTGCCTGAAAGAACAAAGAAAAGGCCCGCCGACATGTGCCGGACGGGCCCTTTCCTAGGAGGGAAACGTTGCAGAAAATTTTTTCTGCGGGTCAGGCGGCTTCTCCCAGGTTCCGCGAGGCGGCGTGTCTGCGCTTATGCATGTGACGAACCACGCAGGAGAGGGTGAAGTTGATGACAAAGTAGATGAGCGCCGCAAAGCCGAAGATGACGGCCACCTGTGCAATGCCCACGGTCTGCCCGGTGTAGCGCGGCAGCAGGGCGAGGGCGTTGCGGGAGCGGAACATGAGTTCGGCCACGGCCACCATGGAAAGGAACGAGGTATCCTTGACCACGGTGATGACCTGACTGAGCAGGGTGGGAACGATGTTCTGGAAGCACTGCGGCAGAATGATGTACACGAGCGTCTGCACGAAGTTGAAGCCCTGGGAGGCGGCGGCTTCAAACTGTCCTCTGGGAATGGAGTTCAGACCTCCGCGGATAATTTCCGCAATGGTGGCGGAGGTGAACAGCACGAAGGCGAAGGAGCAGCGCAGAAAGGCCGTGGGCATGGGCGCGTACACGTAGCAGATGAGCACCCACATGAGGTTGGGGGTGTTGCGGAAAATTTCGATGTAGACGCCTGCGAGTTTGCCGAGGACGAATTTGTCGTAGCTGCGCAGAAGCGCCAGAATGAGCCCGAAAAAGATGCTGCATATCACGATGACGACGGAAAGCTCGATGACGAGCCACGCGCCGCCCAGAAGATAGGTGAGAATTTCGGGCGTAAATGTGCGGGTAATGACCTCGATCACGACAATTCTTCCTCTATTTTTTTCATTTCCTGCCCGGCGCGGCTGTCCTGGCGCTTCAGGCGTTCCTCATAGCGGCGACCCCAGGTGGAAAGGGGGAAGCACAGCAGAAAATACAGGATGCCGCACACCAGGAAGGGCGGCCCGTAGATGCTGGCGCCGCTGGTGGCCCAGTCGTTGGTGCGGTTCATGAGGTCCGTGCCGCCGATGAGCGCGATGACGGACGTGTTCTTGATGAGGTTGACCATCTGGTTGACCAGCGGGGGCAGGATGATTTTCACCGTCTGGGGCAGGATGACCCAGCGCATGGTCTGCACGTAGGTGAAGCCCTGAGAGGCGGCTGCTTCGGCCTGGCCGCGCGGAATGGACTGAATGCCGGCGCGCACCACTTCGGCGATGTAGGCGCCGTGATAGATGCCCACGGCAAAGATGCCCACGCTCACCTGTCCCATCATGACGCCCACATAGGGGAGGGCGAGATAGAACACGTAGGCCTGAAGAACGAGCGGCGTATTCTGTATGGCTTCCACATAGGCGCGGGCGATGCTTCTGGGAACGGCGAAGTGCGACGTGGACATGACGCCGAACACGACGCCGAGCGCCAGCGCGAGGGCCAGCGCCGCGATGGAGACCATGACGGTCACGCCGAAGGCCTGCAGAAACAGGGTCCAGTCGGCCAGAAACACCATCCAGCATGCGGGTGACAGTATTTGTTCAATCACGATTCAAACCTGTGGCTGGCGGCGCGGCAGGGCCGCGCCGCTCTTGGGAGTGTTACTTCTTGAAGGAAGGCGTGACGCCGTTCTTGGCAATGATCTTGTCTATGGTGCCGTCGGCGAGCCAGGCGGAAATCTGCTTTTCGACGAACTCGGCCAGGCCCTTGTTGGAGAGCTTGGTGGCCACGCCGTAATCCTGGGGAGCGAAGCGCACGGTGCTCAGGATTTCGGTGCTCGGATCAAGATAGCCGGAAAGAATGGAGCCGTCCACGCAGAAGGCCTGCACCTGACCGGCGTCGAGCGCGGCCTTGATGGAGGGATAGTCGGGGAAGGTCTGGATGTTGGCGGTGTCGGTGAGGGTGACGCCGTTTTCGGCGGCAGCCTTGATGAGGGCGTCCTTGGAGGTGGAGCCTTCAGCCACGCCCACGCGCTTCTTCACGAGATCGCCGTAGTTGGCGATGCCGGAATTCTTCTTCACGAGCAGGGAGACGGCGTCGGTGTAGTAGGGAGTGGAGAAGTTCCAGATCTTCTTGCGGTCCGGGGTGATGGTGAAGGTGGCGAGCACCATGTCGATGTCGCCGGTGTCGAGGAGCTGTCCGCGGGTCTTGGCGGTCACGGCGGTGAAGACCACCTTGTCGGCCTTGAGGCCCATGGCTTCGGCGAGCTTCTTGGAGAGATCCACTTCCATGCCGGCGTAGTTGCCGGACAGATCCTGCATGCTGAAGCCCGGAACGTCGGACTTGACGCCCACGTGCAGTTCGCCGCGCTTGACGATGGCCTGCACGTCGTCGGGCAGGGTGGCGGCCGAGGCTGTGGTGGCGAAGGTCAGGATGGCGAGGGCCGAGAGAAGAAGGGCTCCCATGCGGTGAAGTTTGTTCATTGTGTCTGCCTCCTTGTTGAGTGCCGGCTGGCGATTGTTTTTGCCTTGCGCGGGGGGAACGCGAGGTTTGCTGACGAAAATGCCCGGCGGATGGCCGCACCGTGCAGACGCGCCTGCACAGGCTCGCGGGAGTTCGCCCGCAGCCTGCGAACACGGCGTTGTCTGCGTTTAGTGCAGAATCTTGCCGAGGAACTGCTTGGTGCGTTCGTGGGTGGGATTGAGGAAGAAGTGTTCGGGCGTGCCTTCTTCCAGAATGGTGCCGTCTTCCATGAAGATCACGCGGTCGGCCACTTCGCGGGCAAAGCCCATTTCGTGGGTGACGATGACCATGGTGATGTTCTTTTCTCCGGCGAGCTTGACCATGACGTTCAGCACTTCCTGCACGGTTTCGGGATCGAGGGCGGAAGTGGGCTCGTCGAAAAGAATGATCTTGGTCTGGCTGCACAGGGCTCGGGCGATGGCCACGCGCTGCTGCTGGCCGCCGGAAAGCGTGGCGGGATAGGCGTTGGCCTTTTCTTCCAGCCCCACGACGGAGAGATAGTGCCGGGCGAGTTCCTGAGCTTCCTTTCTGGTCTTGCCGAACAGCTTGACGGGAGCCAGAGTGAGATTGCCCATGACGGTGAGGTGCGGATACAGGTTGAACTGCTGAAACACCATGGACGAAGTGCTTCTCACGAGCGAAATGCGGTTCTGCTTCGTGAGTTCCGTGTTGTCGATGTAGACGTGTCCGGAAGTGGGTGTTTCGAGTCCGTTCATGCAGCGCACGGTGGTGGACTTGCCGGAGCCGGAAGGCCCGATGATGACGAGTTTTTCCCCTTCCTTCACGTCGAGATTGACGCCTTTGAGCACCTCGTGGGAACCGAAGGATTTATGGATGTCGGAAAGCCTTATCACGTTCATTCTCCTGAGCGGCGGGCCGCTGAGGACTCTTACCGCACTGTATTGTTTTGAGATTTTCGTTTTTTCCTCATCAACGAATTAACAATAATGTAAAAGCTAGCAGGGCCGATATTTTTTGTCAATCTTGTTCATGCCGCTGTCGGCACAATTTGAAAATAAAGTGAAAGAGAATAAAAATATGCAGTTTTTATGCAATGTTATGCAACTTCTTTCAGTATGTACATTTTTTGAAAAGTTCAGCATTTTGCGGGTTGACGCGCAACAAGAAAAAAAAGAAGGGGCGTGACGCGGGAAAATATGATTAATATGCTGGAATGGAAGGAAAAATAAAAAAATGCAAGGAGGGCGGGAACGACTTTTTACAGGAAGAAAAATTAACAAAAAAGATATTTTTACCTGTTTTGTCGAGAGTCGCGGACGTCATGCCGCCTGTTTTCTTTCAACGGCGGACGCATGGAGGCGTCAGGCGCGCCGTGCAGAGAAGAGCGGCAGGGGGGAGCGGAATTCGCGGGTGTCGCGGCCGCGGAGCATGAGAAAGCCGTCGCTGCTGCGGAAGGCCGCCGTGCGGCGGGCATCGGACTCGGCGATGTGCAAAGCTGTCGAAGTTCCCGCAGGCTTTCCCGGATGCAGGAACCCGGGCCGCGGAACGCGCCAACAGTGTTTTCGTCCGGGGGAGGGCGCAGAGCGCGTCCGGGCAGGCGGCTCCGTGCATCAGAGCGGCCTGCCCGGGGTCGACAGGGAATGGGGGCAATGGCGTGTGCCAAAGGCGCAGGACTTCGGCCTTGCGCGATGCGTACGCGCCGGACAAGGCGGACGCCGGAGAAGAACGGCCTGTTCGGATTCGCGTCCGGCTTGCCGGAGAGCGGGGGCGACTCTGGTGCAATGCCCTGTGCTCCGGCGCATTCGTGCCTTGCCTGTCGCCGGCGGGGGCGCGGCTTCTTTGGCTCGCGTTTTATTCCGGGCCCAGGCTGTGCAGAGCTGCGGGGCTGAGCGAGAAGCGGTGACAGTGCACGGAGCGGGGAGTGAGCTCGGAGCTGGGCCTGGTCGAAAACAGGTCTTTCGACTGAGGAGACGCTTTTTGCTCCGGTTTGTCGCGTCGGGCGACAATCAGGGGGCTCAGGCTGAGCTGGAACGCCCCGGCGTCGAGTCCAGAAAAACAGCCGGAGCAAGGCGCGCGGAAGGCGGCTTTGCGGACTGCTCGGGACGAAGGCCGTCCCGGTTCCCGGTGTTTTCCCGGCGCGGAAGCCGCCGCGTGTCGATCATGAGCCGGAAACAACCTTGCGGCACGGGTGCCCTGGGGCTGCGACCTAGAGTCCCAGCAGTGCGGCGGCGTTGCGGTAGAGCAGCTTGTCCTGCACTTCCGGCCGGAAGCTTTCCCGGAACTCATGGACGCAGGAGAGCGGAGTGAAGGGATAGGCGGAGCCGAAGAGCATGCGGTCCTGCATGTAGAAGTTGCCAGCCCGGATGTAGTCGTCCTGCCCGGGGAGGTGGAAGAAGTAGAGATCGGGGCAGACGTAGATGTTTTTCTGATAGAAGCAGATGCCGAGTATTTCCTGCACAAAGGGCCAGCAGCCGTGGGCGGCGACGAAGTTGACCTCCGGAAAATCGAAGGCGATTCTGCTCAGACGCTGCGGATCGGAGTAAGTTCTGTCGGGCCCGGCCCGGCCGCCGATCATGAGAATGACGGGAATGCGGCGACGTTCGCATTCGGCATAGAAGGGATAAAGGCGCGCGTCGTCCACGTAGCGGGGCCGGTCGAGGGCTCCCGGTTCGAGCACCACGCCCTTGAGCGGCCCGTCCACGCACACGCGGAGCATTTCCCTGACGCCTTCCTTGGGGTCGGAGGCGTCTATGCCCGCAAGGCCCACGAACTTTCCGGGATATTCCTTCATGAGGCGTATGATTTCATCGTTGGGCACGTTGCCCTTGCGGTGGCCGACGCGTCCGGTGGCCACGCCCATGTCGATGCCGTTTTCCTCCATTTCCTGGAGCAGCAGCTCCATGGATTCCTGTCGGGCGGACGGCGAACGCTGCAATCCTATGTTGTCGGCGTAGAAGTCCGCGGCGGCCTTGTCCGCGTACATGCCGACATGAAGAAAGCCCCCGAACGGGGGGCGGAGACGAAAGTCGATGACCATGAGTTACTCTTTCCCCCTGATGTCGAGCTTGAGGATTTCGGCGGCGTTGTTGCACATGAGATCGGGAAGAATTTCAGGCGTGAACAGCTTGCGGAAGGCGTGAACGCAGTCCAGAGGCAGGAAGGGATAGGCGGAGGCGTACAGAATGCGTTTGCGCATGTAGGTGTGCGCGGCCGTGACGTAGTCCTGCCAGCCCGGCTGATTGAAGAGGTAGAGATCCGGACTCAGATAGATGTTCGGCTGCACGAAGCACACGCCGAGCACGGCCTGCACCCACGGCCAGCCGCCGTGCGACACGATGAATTTTACGGTGGGGAAATCCGAGGCTATCTTGTGGATGATGCGGGGAAAGCTGTAGTCCACGTTGGGGCCCGCGTTGCCGCCGAGCATGACCATGACGGGAATGTCGTACTTTTCGCATTCCGCGTACAGGGGGTAGAGCAGGGCGTCGTCGCCGTACATGGGAGGCCGCACGGCTCCCGGTTCGAGCACCACGCCTTTGAGCGGACCGTCCACGACGGTTCTGTGAATTTCCTTCAGCGACCAGCGCCAGTCCAGCGGATTGAGTCCGGCAAAGCCCACGAAGCGGTCGGGCCAGGTCTGCACCAGCTCAAGGATGTTGTCGTTGCTCATGCCTCCGGCAAAGTGAGCCACGCGCCCGGTGGCCACGCCCATGTCGATGCCGTTTCTGTCCATGTCCTGAAGAAGCAGTTCCATGCTTTCTTCCGCGATGGACGGGGCCAGCCCCTTGCCGATGTTGGACGCGTAGCTCGCGCAGCGCGCCTTGTTGGTGTACATGCCGAGTTTGACATAGTCCCCGAAGGGAGGGCGAAGGCGGAAATCGATGACCATGAAAGGAGTCCTCCTGCATGGTGGAAAAAGGAGGGGGCGGCCCGGCATGCGCCGTGCGCCGTCGAGGAGGCACTGCTGCGCAGAAAAGCGTCCGTCCGCCGGGTCGACGACGCGGCGGACGGCGGTTTAGCGGCAGAAATTGGCGCGCACGCGCTTTTCGTATACGGGCGCGGGAACGCTGGCCCGTCCGGCTTCAATGACCTTGAGCAGCCATGCCATGTTGCGTCCCAGCACCTGCATGGTCTGAACGCCTTCCGCGTCCTGCGAGAGAAATTCTTCGGGCTTCCAGCCGAAGGCGATGTTCCAGTACTGACTGTTCACCGTGATGAGGTTGGAGCAGTTGAGGTAGTTGCCGAGCTGCTGCGCGGCGCTTACGGCTCCGGCCCTGCGGCAGACGGCAATGGCCGTGGCGGGCTTGGGACCCCAGCCTTCGAGATGCTCCGTGGCGTAGAGAAGCCTGTCGAGACAGGCCTTGAACGTGCCGGGAATGCCCATGTAGTGCACGGGGCATCCCAGAATAAGGCCGTCATATTCGGGAAGTTTGTCGATGATCTCGTTGACGATGTCGTTGTGGATGCAGTGATGCCCGTTGGTGCGGCATTTGCGGCAGTCCACGCATCCGGCCACGGCCTTGGATCCGATGTGGATGATGTCGAGGCCGATGTTTTCCTTGGCTAGCTCTTCTCCGACAAGATTGATGGCGTGCCAGGTGACTCCGCGGGGATTCTGACTTCCATTGAGAGCGAGAACTTTCATAATGAATCCTTTTGAATAGATGATGACGGACTTTTGAACAGTGTTGCCTGTCTCTATGTATAGTTCATACTTATTGTGTATAACAAAGACTTTTTTTATTCATGGAACATATAAAAAATAAATATGTATTACTCAATATACTGTTCTTTGAGAAGTTCCATGACGGCTGTTGTCTGAGGACTGAGATAGGAGTCGCTGAGATAAGCGAGCACGGGTTGAAAGACGACGAAGTGCTCGATGTCCCTGACGGGAAAGACGTGAGCGGCGTGCGGCGGTATTTCGGTGTTGGGAATGAGGGCCACGGCCGGCGTGGTGTAGAGAAGTTCAAAGAGCAGCGACGGAGTCTGCGTGTCGAGCACCATCTGCGGGCGCAGATGCTTGGCCTGAAAGGCCGCCACGATGGGGCGGAAGCCGTCGGCGTTGGCCCAGCGCCGTGAGAGCAGCAGCGGATACTTCACCAGTTCCTCAAAGGTGACCTGTCCTTCGTGGGAAGGCGGCTCCACCAGATTGGAGTACACGGCCACCATGTGCTGCGGAGGCAGATTGAACGTGGTGTAGCAGTTGTGCGAAAGGTTGAGTCTGAGCACGGCGAGCTCGATGGAGCGCTCCTGAAGATAGCGTTCGATGGTGGGGGAATCGGCCACGACCGTTCGGCAGGAAATGCGGGGATACTTTTCGATGAGCGTGGGAACGATGCTCCGAAAGTAGGATATGCAGTGCGTTCCTATGCCTATGCGCACCTCGCCGCTGAACTCCGAACCGATGTGCCGGATGCTTTCGGCCAGTCCTTCGATGTGACTGAGAATCTGCTGACTCTTGTGGTAGAGAAGCTGTCCTTCCTTGGTGACCTTCCATTTTCCGCTGGAGCGGGAAATGAGGGAGCAGCCCACCTCTTCTTCAAGCTCCTTGAGGCGCAGGCTCAGCGGAGGCTGACTGATGTTCAGCCGCTTTGCGGCCTTGCTTATCTGTCCTTCCTCCACGATGGTGCAGAAGTACAGCATGTCTTTCAGATCCATAATGTCTCCGCGTTTCGGAACATCCTTCAGGAGCTGTTCCGGTTCGGGAAAGGCCGGTCTAGTCGTGCTTTTTCCACGCCAGGGCGGCGGGCCCTTCCATGTTCAGAAGCTCCCAGGTATGGACATGTCTTTCGTCGATGTGGGCGTCTCGTACCGGAGCCCAGCGCTTGTTTTCGGGCGCGGCTCTGTGCTGAATCAGATGCTCTTTGGAGTCGTAGATTTCGTGAAAGAGAAATTCCCGTGGATCGTCGATGTTGCGCTGAAGGCAGTGCGAAATAAGTCCCGGATGTCCGGCGCACGATTTTTCGTAGGCTACGAGCAGCTCGGCGAATTCCTCTTCCATTCCCTGCTTTGCCCGCATGCGGGAAGTGATGGCGTATGCACTCATGGTCGCCTCAGCTCATGTACTGGCCGCCGCACACGTCGAAGGTGCAGCCCGTGGTGAAGGTGGCTTCGTCCAGCATGAAGGAAATGGCTTTTGCGCATTCTTCCGGGGTTCCGATGCGGCCCATGGGCACCCGTTTTTCCGTGGCCTCACGGTTGGGCAGCATGCGCGTGTCTATGGGGCCGGGAGCCACGCAGTTCACCCGGATGTTCTCTCCGGCCACTTCTCTGGCCAGGCCGCGGGTGAAGGCTATGATGCCCGCCTTGCTGGTGGCGTAGGCCGTCTTGGCGTGACCGGGCTGCCCGCCGGCCAGGGAAAATCCGTTGCGTCCGGCCGTGGAGCTGACGAGCACGATGGAGCCGCCGCCGTTTTTGCGCAGCTCGGGCAGCACGGCCCGGCACAGCAGAAACGTGCTGGTGAGATTGTTGGTGAGAATACGGTTCCAGAATTCCAGCGACATTTCCGTCACGGAAGGCGCGGGCGTGGGATTCACGGCGGCCGAATGCACGAGTCCGCGCAGGGGACCGAGTCGGCAGGCTTCCTGCACGAGGCGCGCGCAGTCTTCTTCCCTGGAGAGATCGCACTGCACGCTCGCGCCGTTGATGAAGTCGAGATCCGCCTGTGCGGGAGGCGTGCGGTTCCAGGTGGTGACGACAAGATAGCGGGAACTGAGCAGACGGGCGGCGGCAAGTCCTATCCCCGTGGCGGAGCCGGTAACGATGAGAACGGGTCTGGTCATGATGTCTTCCGTGAAAAGACGGCGGAGGAGAACTCCGCCGCCGGTTTCAGATCATAGGAGGATTTACTTGAGAACGCCGATTTCCCGGTAGTACTTTGCCGCGCCGGGATGCAGGGGAACCGTGGTCTGGCAGGCGACTTCGGGAGTCATGGTGCTCCACAGCGGAACGGCGGTGGCGATGTCTTCTCTGTGCTCGATGATGGACTTGGTGAGCCGATAGGCTAGGTCTTCGGACATGCCGGCGTTCACGATGATTTCCGTGTGCGAGGTAAGGCCGCGGATGCCCTTGGCCTTGCCGTCGTAGGCTTCGGGAGAGAATTCGGTAATGGTCATGCCGTAGTCGTCGGCAACCTTCTGCACCACTGCGGGATCCACGTCGAGGAAGCGGATGTCCACGGTGGACATGATGTCCGTGTACTTGTAGGCGGGCTCTTCGCCGTGATATACGTCCACGTCGATGCGGCCGTCTTTCATCATGTCGATGGAGTCGGGAATGGACAGGGGGAACAGCTTGGCGCCGTTTTCCCGCAGCTGTTTCCAGCCGATGCCGTAGGCTTCAAAGACCAGCCGGGGCACCATTTCGTTGTTGCCGCCGGTGGGGTTGATGTTGATGCGTATGGGCAGTTTTTTATCCCTGATTTCTTCCATGGACTTGATGCCCGACGCTTCGGACACCACAATGTGGGTGTGCGCCCTGGTGTTCATATTGACGAGGCCTGCGATGTTGGTCTGCGGCTTCTTGAACGGAGCGATGCCCTTGACGGCCATGTATCCGTTGTTGGACTGGATGACGCCTATCTGACTCTGGTTGTTCTGCACGCGGATGACGTTGGTGAGTCCCGCCGAGGGAAACATGGAGTAGTCGATGTCGGGGTTGTCTTTCATGATGGCGTTGCCCACGGCGCCCATGCCGACATAGAACACGCCGCCCTGATTGCCTGCCGCGGCGTTGATTTCGATTTTGTCGGCCGCGAGCGCGGAGGCGGAGGTGACGAGCGAAAGCAGCAAGGTCAGGGCAACGGTTCCGAACTTGGTGTGCATGACAATCTCCTTGAAGGTAATGAGGTTGGGTGGAAAGCGCATCAGGCAGGAATGCTGTTCCGGCGCTTCTTCATGATCTGGAAGAGAATGACGGCAGCGGCAAGGGCGATGCCGAGCAGGTCGGTGACCGATCCGGGCATGACCATGCACAGGCCGCCGCCGATGAGCATGAGTCTTTCGACGATGCTCGCGGGCACGAGCAGATATCCCTGCACGCCGCCGGCCAGGAGCACCACGCCGATGATGCTGGTGACGACGGCCAGGGCGATGGCGGGTCCGCTGCCCTGCGCTGCCAGTTCCGGCGCGTAGATGAACATGAAGGGAACGATGAAGGCGATGGTGCCGAGTTTTGCCGCGGTGAAGCCGGTCTTCATGGCCGGAGCCTCGGCAATGGCCGCGCCTGCGAAGGCAGCCTGACATACCGGCGGAGTGATGACGGAGAGAATGGCGAAGTAGAAGCAGAACATGTGGGCGACGATGGGCAGGCAGCCGGCCTTGATGAGGGCGGGAGCGCCGAGGGTGGCCACGATGATGTAGGCGGGAGCGGTGGGCACGCCCATGCCCAGCACGAGGCAGGTGATCATGAGGCAGACGCACAGCAGGAAGAGATTGTTGCCGGCAAACGAGGTGATGACGGCCATGAGCTTGTAGCCGACGCCGGTGAGGGAGATGACGCCTATGATGATGCCGGCGCAGGCGCAGCAGCTGCCGATCATGAGCACGTTTTTCGCGGAGAGTTCCAACGCTTCGCAGAAGCTGCGGAAGGTGAAGCGGGTTTCGGAGCTGAGCAGCGCGATGAAGGGCACGGAAAGCGTGGCCGCATTGGCGCAGAGGCTGACGCTCTTGCCCATGCACATGATGGCGACGAGTATGACGATGGGGAGCAGATAGTACAGCCTTTTGACGACGCGGGAAACGGGAGGAACGAGCGAGGCGTCGATGTAGCCGAGATTGGTTCTGACGGCCTCGAAGTGGATCATGCTCCAGAGGGAGAGGTAGTAGAGGATGGCGGGCAGCAGAGCGGCCTTGGCGACTTCGAGATAGGGCACGCCTGCGAGATCGGCCATGAGGAAGGCCGCCGCGCCCATGATGGGGGGCATGATCTGTCCTCCGGTGGAGGCCACGGCTTCAACGGCGCCCGCGAAGTGAGGCTGATAGCCGACCTTCTTCATGAGCGGAATGGTGAAGATGCCCGTGCCGTACACGTTGGCCACGGCCGAACCGGAGAAGGTGCCGAACATGCCGGAGGCGAAGATGGCCACCTTGGCGGGCCCGCCCTGCGAGTTTTTGGTGAGAAGGCAGGCGATGTCCATGAAGATGTTCGTCATATTGGAGCGTTCAAGAAACGCGCCGAACATGATGAAACCGAAAATGGTGCCCGTGGCCACGGAGGTGGGAATGCCGTACAGTCCTTCGTTGGAAAGATACATGCATTCGAGGATCATGTCCGGAGTGATGGGCATGCGCTTGAGCGCGGAGGGGAGCACGTCGCCCCAGAAGGCGTAGGCAAGGAAGACGAGCGCTATGATGACCAGCGGAAAGCCCGTGGTTCTGCGCGTGGCCTCAAGGGTGAGGGCAATGGCGCAGGAGCCGAGGAAAAATGCGAGAGGCGGCACTTCTTCGGCATAGCGCATGCGCATCATGATTTCGTCGCTGTGCAGGGTGATGTAAGCCGAAATGGCGATGGCCAGAATACACAGACAGATGTCGAGAAGCACGAGGATCACCGGCTCTTTTTTTCCTTCAACCGGCTTGAACGGAGGGTAGAGAAGGAAAATAAGCACCATGACGAAACCGAGGAAATCGGCCCGCATGGTCGTGCCTTCCAGCACGCCGAAGGCGGTAAAGTAGATCTGGAACAGGGTGAACAGTATCGCTATGGCGGTTGCCACAGGTTTGAGAGATGCTCGTGTCAACATGGGTCCTCCCCCAGTAAAAATGTCGATGAAAAGGATGGCATGTTTTCCTTTTCGGGAGATACTCAATATATATATGACAAGAGAAAAATTATGCTAATACCTTTATCATCATCTCCGTATATATTTTTAATATGAATAATTTATATTATTTGATATTTCAAATTGTTACCGGTGAATAACCTGTGTGTCTCAGCAAGCTGGGACATGAAGGAAGCATCAAAGGAAAAAAATAATTATTTATTTTTCAACATGTTGAAGGGTGGCGTTCAAGGCTGTGTGGGGGGAACTCAAAGAAAACTGATTTTCGATATGGCAGATATATTAAAAATGTCTGCCGCCTGAACTGGTCTGCTCGAGCGACGTATGAGGGGGGGGGCTTTTGTCATCGTAATGTCGAAAAGCCGCACAGCGCTCCGAGAGGGGAGACGCTGAAATAGCGAACAGAAAAGTGAAGAAAACGTATAAATTTAAAAAATGCTGTTAATGATGAAAATTTTTATATTTTTATATGGATTCGTATGTGATTTTTCAAAATATGTATGTATTTTTTATAAATATGTATTGATAAATGCATGTTTTATGAAGTTTTATTATGATATATTATGAATATGTTCATGACGATACAAAAATGAATCAGGCATGACGTATTGACAAAAATCATATTCCGGGAGTCTAGTATGATTAAGGCTGTCATATGCAGAACTGCGGTTCTGTATTTCTGTTCATGTTGAACTAAGGAGTTCTTGTATGTTTCTCCGTCTGTTGGCCTGCGCTGCACTGGCTTTGCAGCTGGCTTTCTTCCCTGTTTCCGGTTTTTCTCCCGCGATTGCCGCCGATCAGAGCGAGCGCGCGTACGACTACGCCGTGCTGCCTCTGGAGCGCAACGGCTACAAGCTGCACTTTGACTGCATGAAGCGTGCGGGCGCTTCGCCGAAGAAGAATATTCTGCTCGTACACGGACTGACCTATTCTTCGCATGAATTCGACGTGAATTACGGCGATTACAGCCTGGTCCGCTTTCTTGCCGATCAGGGCTATGCCGTGTGGCGTCTGGACGTGGCCGGCTATGGTCAGTCGCAGGCGGTGGAAGACGGATTCCTGCCCAATTCGGACTATGCCGCGGAAGACGTGGCGGCCGCAGCCGCGGCGGTGGTGAAGCAGAGCGGCCAGAAAAAGATAGACGTGCTTGGCTGGAGCTGGGGCACGGTGACCAGCAGTCGTTTTGTGGCAAAGCATCCCGACATGGTTCGTCGTCTTGTGCTGTACGCGCCCATTCTGAGCGGACTTGGAGCAGGCAACGTGACTTCGCCGTTCAACAACAACACCTGGATACACGCCGCCGGCGACTTTCAGATGACCGACAAGGGCGATATCGACTACAGCCTCGTGGAACCCGCTGTGGTGGCGGAATTTCAGTCCAACTGCTGGCGCTACGACGGCAGCAGCAGCCCCAACGGCGGCCGCCGCGATCTCGTTTCGGATCCGTCCAATCTGCTTATCTTTCCGGAACAGCTGAAGGTTCCGACGTTCGTCATTGCAGGCGACAAAGATCCGTACATCAACAAGACTCTGTTCCACGCCCTTCAGCCGAAGCTTCCCGCGGGCTCTGAAGTGGTGGAAATCAAGGGCGCTGCCCATGCCATGATGATGGAAAAGCCGTTCTACAAGGACTTCCGCAACAAGGTCATGGCCTTCCTCAATAAGAACTGATGCGGAAGCGGCAATAAAAAAAGGAGTGGGAACGGCCCGGATCTTTCCTAGGCTGCCGCCTGAGCCGACGTTCGGGCAAACAAAAGGCGGATGGACGCAGATCGTTCATCTGCCCTTTTTATTGCATTCAGAGGTTGTAAAAAGACACGCTGCAGGTTGATATAAAATAAGGCTCTGTTCTCGAAAAAGGTTGATTTCGCTTCACGCTGTAAGGGAGTTTTACGCTTCAAACACAAGAAAAGCCCCATTAAGGATACTGAGTCCTTAATGGGGCTTATGCGTTTTTGAGGAGAGCAGACTATTTCAGGAAGCCTAATTCATAGACCATAGGACGCATTTTGTCCGCTAGGTTCAGGACTCATTAAATATAAAAGATGACAATGGCAGCGAGACAAATGGCCGAAAAGAACGTGTGTGCACAACGGTCATAACGCATGGCTATTCTGCGCCAATCCTTGAGTCGGCCGAACATGATTTCTATCTTGTGCCGCTGCTTATAAACCTCCTTGTCATAGACCACCGGAGTTTTTCGGCTGTGTCTGCCAGGAATACACGGCGTGATTCCTTTACGGGACAAGGCATGACGAAACCAGTCGGCATCATAGCCTCTATCCGCCAGAAGCTCCCTGGCCTGCGGCAGAGTATCAAGCAGGACAGCAGCGCCTTTGTAGTCGCTCACCTGACCGCCGGACAGATGGAAGGCCAACGGTTGACCGAAGGCATTGCAGACAGCGTGGAGTTTTGAATTCAGGCCGCCTTTTGTGCGTCCGATACATCGGGAAAGGCCCCTTTTTTCAGCAAACTTGCTGCTGTCCTGTGTGCCTTGAGATGTGTGGTATCAATCATCAAGCGTGTTGTGGAGCCGTTTTGTTCAACAAGCTCCGCAAAAATCCTGTTAAAGACACCCAATCGGCTCCAGCGGATAAAACGATTGTAGAGAGTTTTGTATGGTCCATACTCGCGCGGGGCATCTTTCCATTGCAGGCCATGCTTGATGACATAGATAATGCCGCTGACGACACGCCTGTCATCGACTCTCGGAATGCCGTGGGAACGAGGAAAGTAGCGTTTGATACGAGCAATCTGTTCATGAGAAAGATAAAAAAGTTCCTTCATGGCATCCTCCCTATGCCGACAATAAGAACTTTTTACCCTTTTGGCAATTAATGAGTCCTGAGCCTAGTTGAGCGATATTTTCCTAGAGCAGTGCAAAGAGCTGTCAGGAGTGAGAGGAGAGGGGCAGAATATTTAAGTTCAAAAAAATCAAAAAAAATATATTTTTTAGAACTTAACTTTCATGAACTCTTGGGTTAGAAAAAGAAAAAGGGGGAGAGTTCGTGAAAAGAAAAGTCGAAACGCTGCTTTTGTATTGGAAAAAGAGGCCCGACGAAGAACGGAAGCCGCTTCTTTTGAACGGCGCGAGACAGGTTGGAAAAACCTATATTCTGCGCAAGTTTGGGGAAGAGCAGTTCAGCAACGTGGTCTATGTCAATCTGGAAGCCAACCTGACGGTAGCCTCTTTTTTTGGTGAGAATATATCGCCGGAGCGTTTGATCCGTTATCTGGAATCGGCAAGCGGAGAGAAAATAGTTCCGGGAAAGACACTCCTTATTTTCGATGAAATACAATCCTGTGAACGGGCGCTGACCTCTCTGAAATATTTTTGTGAAGAGGCTCCGCAATATCACGTTGCAGCGGCCGGAAGTCTGCTCGGCGTGGCTGTCAACCGGCAGCGGTATTCGTTTCCCGTGGGTAAGGTTGAGACGACAACGCTGTTTCCTCTTGATTTTGAAGAATTTTTATGGGCTAGAGGGAAGAGTCTTCTTGCTGAAGATATCCGGACGGCCTATGACTTCATGGAGCCACTGCCCGACGGCCTGCATCAGCAGGCGGTGGATCTGTACCGGGAATATCTTATCGTGGGGGGTATGCCAGCCTGTGTGAAAACATTCCTGCAGGAAAAGAGTTTCCTCGACGTTACACTCGTACAAGGACAGATTGTCGATAACTATGTAGCCGACATGGCGAAATATGCTTCGGCTTCTGAAAGCGTCAAAATCAGAGCCTGTTATCAGTCCATTCCCGCTCAGCTTGCCAAGGAAAACAGGAAATTCCAATATAAGGTGGTGCAGAAGGGTGGGAGCTCGGCCATATTCGGAGCTTCCATAGAGTGGCTTAATTTGGCGGGCGTCGTTCTAAAATGCCAGAAAATAAATCATGCTTACGAGCCGATTTCCGTTCACATGGAGCTGGCATCGTTCAAGCTTTATATGGGAGATGTGGGACTGCTGACGTTAAAATCTGGTATTGCACAGCAAACCATTCTTTCCGATCTTGAAAATCAGTTTTTGGGGGCACTTGCGGAAAATTATGTTGCTCAGCAGCTTACCGCTAACGGCTATCCTCTTTTCTATTGGGAAAGTGACGGCTCTGCCGAGCTTGACTTTGTTTTGCAGAAAGAAAACGAGATTACCGGCATTGAGGTAAAGAGCGGAATCAATGTGCGCTCGCGCAGCCTGAATGTCTTCAGTGGAAAATATTATCCGACGTATAACATACGATTTTCTCTTAGGAATTTTGGTCAGGTCGAGAATCTTCGATCTGTGCCGTTGTATGCAGCTTTTTGTGTATAGCTTCTTTTGCAAGACCTCGGATACGTTATTCCTGCGTAGCCCAAAAACTCTTTTACCTGGAATTTAGCTCGCCCTACACACATATACACCACATACTTCGTCAAAAAAAAAAGAAAGTCCCAGATCTCTATGATATTTAGGACTTTCTTTTTTATCCAACGCGCCGTAAAACCCCTCCCTTGAGGGGGAGGATGTCAATTCATGTCGTTCTTCAACGACATTCACTAGATCTATGTTTAGAATGTATACGTGATGCCGCCGCCGAAAATATGCTGAGTATCACGATCAACCATGGGACTATCTTTTATCTCGTCATCCAGGAAAGTCATATTCCAGGAGGCAAAAACACTCCAGTGGTCCGTAAAAGCATAGATTGCCTTCACACCAACAAACGGAGTGATACTTGAGTCCGGTGAATAATAGTTGAACCCGCTTCGACGTGCTTCACTATGGCTGATTCCATAATAATAGTCATTGAAGTCGGAGCTGGAGAACATAACACCAGCGAGAGGCACTACGGACAGGCCGCCCCAGTGTATAGGGTAGGCATAACTGGCACTAGCCATGAAGCCGTCAGTGGTACCCGTGATATCGCCGGAAGCAGAAAGATTCAGGGAGCCAAAATCCGTGGTGAGATTATATCTAAGGGTTGCAAGTACCGTGATGTTACGATTGTCAAGCTGTTTCATGGCGTAGTCATCACTTTTGCTTGACCGAAAGTATTGTGGGAGCAGATTTACGCCCAGAGATACTTTCTGCATGCCGTCGTTCCACAAAAACACTCCTGCTTCCGTATTTTTGAGGTAGAAGCGGGTCCCCTCATAGTCAATGATAGGGGTGGGCAGCACACGAGCGTCGGATCCCTTATACTCAGACTGTACGGCAAATGCTCCGGCACTGATGGAAAAAGTATCCGCCATGACTGGTTTTCCAGAAAGCATGAGTGCTGCTGCCAACAGAATTGCAAAACGTAGTTTCATCACAAACTCCTTGAAAAGTGGTGTGGAAAAAGGGATACTTTTTTCAGAACATTAAGTCAACGCGTGTTGACATTTGAAAACCGGCTCTAGGGATAGAATAGTCATGGACAATAAAAAGGAAATAAAACCTGACTGCTATATACAAAAGCAGCAGAATCAAGAAGTCTCAGGACAGAAACGTAACGCTTCTAGGACAAAGGCTAGGATCCTTGAAAGTGCAGAGAGACTTTTCACCAAGAATCCTTATGACAACGTCACAATGCGCCAGATTGCTTCTATGGCAGGAGTAGATCCTTCGTTGATAATTCGTTATTTTTCTTCTAAAGAAGAACTATTTTCTGCTGTATTAGATAATATAAGTTCTAGAAGAGAGTTTTTTTACGATGAAGATGCAGATAAAGATTTCATTATACGAACATTAAAAATATTATCTAACCATAATAATATAGATAATAACTATATATTGAATATTATTATGCTTTCATCACAATCAAATAAAGCAAAAGAAATTATTAAAAAAAGAACAAAGCTAATTTTTGATAATTTGAAAAGAGAAAACATCAATAACACTCTAGCCTATATATCGGTATCTTGTGCTATTGGATCTATATTAATAAATAGCATATTAGAAGAAGAAAACAGTGAATGTATACCAATTGAAGATATACAAAAAGCTTTGAAAAAAATATTTGATCTATCACAATCTATGGATTGATACTTTCTACAGCCTTTAGGTTTGTGAGAATGTCAACCGACTTTAACAAGAGATTTGCAGACACGTCTTAGAAAGCGGCTACAGGAAAGCTTCTGGAGTAAAAAAGAGAAGCCTCGTACAAAAAAACCTTTCAAGGACATTTGAACGGGGCTTTTTCAGGTTCTTTGAAGAGTGGAATGCGGTCGGCCAGCAATTTCTAATAGAGCTGTTTTCTATTCAGATGCCTCAGTGAAAAAGCTTCTGTATTTATCGGCTATCGGATGCTTCGCCGGGTTGTTCTCAAATTCAAGAACATATCCGATGTTGTCAAAAGGAATGAGCGTAGACGTTTTCTCCATGTGATTGATACTGCCTAAGGGGGTCTGGCCGAGCGATAGGAAATAGTCGCTGCCGTCCATGGCGTAGGACACCGTGACAGCCTTATTCAGGCAGATGCCTGTGTCGTCGTAGCGTTCCATGGTTCCTATGAAACCGAATTTACCGTCTTTTGTCACTACGAGGGAAAGATTACCGTTTTCCATGATTCTCTCTGTTTTTTAGCTAGTTCAAGCCTCATGCGAAGCAGTGCTTTGTCCTGGCAACCTTTTATGATATCGCGCAGTTCCTCATGCACGTACCTTGCCATGCTCGCCATGAAGTAGGCGTCGCACACATCAAAAGTCCGTTCCCCAGCGCCAAGATTCGCTATGAGTGCACTTTCGAAAACAGCCTTGTCCCGCATCATTTCCTTGGTTGCCGTTCCTGTGCCTGTAGCGAACTTTTTTATTGTCGCAGGGGCTGAAAAATGGAATGCTGTATTCGGGAAAGCGGTCATAAGCGTCATTTTCAGAATGCCGCCGTACTCGGCAAGAGAATACGTTCTATGCACGGAGTCGAACGAATAGTCTTCATACACGGCGGCGGAAAGGCCGTCGGCAGAACGCTCTCTTATAAAACTGATTATTTCGTCCGCCCGGCTTCTATAGAAGAGAATGTCGGAAGCGTAGTCTTTCTTACGACACCCTGTTTTGCTGTTGTACGTGGCAAGAGTTCTGCCGCGCTCGTCCAGCAATACAACACCGGTGTTGGTAATGGACGGGTCTATGCCCGCGTAGGTTTTCATTCCAAACCCACGCTTTTGCGCATATCGCAGTCCTGAATGAAATCGCCGTTACTGTAGTACCCTGTGTTACCGCATATAAAGCAATACCAGGAGCCTGGATCTCCGTCTTTATCCCAGGTATGTCGGTGGCACTGATGACATGGTTCTACGGGTATGGAATCGGCAGACATCTTCTTTATGCGACGCTGCCTGATTCTCTGTATGTGCAGTATGTTTTCCAAGTGACTGTCTCCGCATGATTATGCTGTAGTTTGCGGACGTCACAAGAAATGTTTAATATTTACTTTTTTTGTTTGAAAAGTTTTAGTTCTCAACCATCGTACGCAGTACAAACTCATCGAACAACGGCACAGTGAATTCAAGTTCGCCGTATTCGGATCGAAGATGACGCTGCTTGCTATGAGACTGTTGCGAAGTTGGCTTATGTGAAAAAACATAACCTATATACAACCTTTGATAAGTTAAAAGGTGATAGATTTAACTATTTGATTTTATAAATTTATTTGATTTTAGAGTGAAAATTCAGACAATGTCACTTCTACCAATTGACCTGTACTCGTATTCATTGTATATCTAATATAGAAGGGACGTGTCTCCTGAAGAAAGTATTGCTTGCGTTCCTTTCATCATACACTGTGGACACCCGTCTCTTTCCCCACCTGAGTGTCCACAGTTGCTCGGCAGACCTTGCTACTTTGATCTTACCTGCAAGGTCTGCCTTCTTTTTTAATTTTCTTGCCCTGCCTCCACATTTCAGATATATCTTCCGATAAGAATGGATTTCAAGCGTTTCCATACAACTCCTGACAGGAGGCACTTAATGAAACGCCGTTCGTTTCTTCGCGTTTTCGCTGCTATTTGCAGTATTGGTCTCTCCGCTACCGTTTTGTCGGGGTGCGTGCCACCTCCACCACCCCCACACGGGCATCGCCCTCCTCCGGGACGAGTTCCACGGCGTCCACCTCCTCCGCGATCGGGATTCAGGCCTCCACACAGATAACCAAACAAAGGATTTTTTAGGCTATCAATGAGGCGGGGCCGTGTGGCAAGTCAGCGTCATCAGAGGTTTCGGTTTGAAATCTCAGACACTGGAACCTGCCAGTGCTGCTTGAAAAAGCCGCTCTTTGTCATCTTTGCACAGTATGCTGTGCCGATTTTGGTATTTAGTGTTTTTGTTTCGTTGTTTTTCTTGACGAAGCATTGATTTTAAGCTCTTATTTAACAACGCTGAGTGTTAGCATATTCCGTGTTCAGCGTTCCTGTGATAAATGAATATTCATTTGTCACAATATCCCCTTGAATCATCCTGTTCTGGCCCCATGCAGGCAGGATGATTCTTTTTTTTTGCAGATAGCTTAATTAAATTAAAAAATGCAGGGAGCGCAGTGTTGCACTCCCTGCATTGCGTCATGGGTTACGACAGCAGAAAAATAATCAATGTGCCATATATTCGAGAATGTAAGGCCGTCATTCCTACCTGAAGAACAAACTATCATCCCTTAGCTATTGACAGACACCTCGATAAGGAAAGATTCCTTATCGAGGTTTTCTTCAGTAAGATCAAAGAATAACGCAACATAGCAACACGCTATAACAAACTGGCAAATATTTTTGCTGCATTTATTTTGCTGCTTCACTCATCTGGCTTCGATAAGAGGTTTGCAGACACACCCCATCTAGGAAAATCTAGGACAGTTTCCAAAGACTAAACTATACCGTGTTCTCCGGGACGTTCGAATTCGATCTTCTGACTCACTTTAGTATGATAGAAATCAACATTTCCAAATGCAATGAGAATGGGAGAAGCCACGAATATGGACGAAAACGTACCAAAAATAATGCCAAGCGTAATGGTTAGAGCGAAGCTGTGTATTACATTTCCACCAAGAAAATATAGAGCGAGGCTTGCCAGCAACGTGGTTCCAGATGTCATGACAGTACGTGATAGTGTCTGATTCACAGATACGTTGATTACCGACTCCATCGACGGTTTAATATTGCTGTCATGTGGAACATTTCTGAGATTTTCCCGTATTCTGTCATACACGACGATGGTATCATTGATGGAATAGCCAACGAGTGTAAGAAGAGCAGCTATGACATTAAGGTCTATTTCTACATTCAACAGTGTCAGAAGTCCGACTGTAATAATAACGTCATGCACAAGTGCCAACGTAGCCCCTAGAGCAAAATTAAGCTTGAGCTTCCAACAACATACAAATGTGATTATTAATCCTAAAAACACCCCCCAAAGTTTACTCAATCCTATATAGGATACGCCATACACTGCACCATAGAGAACCGCAACCATGATACCAGCAGTTATCCAGCTATGTTCAAATCGGCCAGATATATAGACCGTTATCAAAAGAACAGCGTAGAACACGGCTTCAATTGCCATATTCCTTAAGTCATTGCCGACTTTAGGTCCCACTGACTCAATTCTTTGTATCATGAACTTGTTATCAGGAAGAGTTTTGTGAAGTGTGTCTGTCACACGTTGCCTTAATTCCTGAGTCGATTCATCGGATACGGAAAAACGTAGCATGTAGTTTCGATTATCAGTATCCACCTGCTGGACTATCAAACCAGGTAAATTGACATCTTCTAATGCTGCTTTTACCTGTTCATCGGGAATCGGCTGTTCAAATGATATTTGAACAACTACACCACCGGTGAAATCAACGCCATATTTGAGTCCACCATTCAGTAGAATGGCAACCAAACCAATCAGTGCCGTTATGCACGAGACCGCATAGGCTATTTTTCGAAAGCCCACGAAGTCAATATGTGTTTCATGAGAAAAGATAGCTAAAGCCATGACAACTCCTTCTTGTCAAATGGAACACAGTCGTTATACGAGACTGTCCTTGTTTAAACCGACTTGTCATCATGGCCAGATGAAAAAGTAATGTCAACTCATTGTAATTTTTAGAAATATTTTTATATGAAAAAGGCTCTGAAGATGAAAAATCTGAACAGTTTTTATGTGATTTCTTGAAATTGGTGATAAAAATTAAATGAAAGCCTCATAAAATGAATTATTTTATTCAAGTAGTAAAATGAATTTTTTATCCATAAAATTTACTTTTTGAAAATTAAAGGGGGGATCTTAGTTAAGACCCGCAATTATCCAACGCGACGTAAAACCTCTCCCTTCAGGGAGAGGTTAGAAGGATCACCTCCAATGCAGCACAGGAAATTCGGCAAGAGTTTTCTGGCTGCAAACGCGGAAAAAAATGAAAAGACCCGAACGCGGTGTTCCGGGCCTTTTTCAAAAAGAGGGAGTTCTTCAGGTAGGTTGTTCCGTCTTCTTGGAAGTAATCCTGCGACGTTTATGCATATGACGGACAATGCAGGAAAGAGTGAAGTTGATAATGAAGTAGATGAGTGCTGCAAAGCCGAAAATGGCCGCGACTTGCTGTATACCCACGGTCTGCCCCGTGTATCGCGGCAGAAGAGCTAGCGCGTTTCTGGAACGGAACATGAGTTCTGCCACGGCTACCATGGAAAGGAAGGATGTATCTTTGACCACGGTGATGATCTGACTGAGCAGCGTGGGAACGATGTTCTGGAAGCACTGGGGCAGGATGATGTAGATGAGCGTCTGCACGAAGTCGAAGCCCTGGGAGGATGCAGCCTCGAACTGCCCCTTGGGGATGGAGTTAAGTCCGCCGCGGATGATTTCCGCAATGGTGGCGGAGGTGAAGAGCACAAAGGCGAAGGAGCAGCGCAGAAAGGCCGTAGGCAGGGGCGCATACACATAGCAGATGAGCACCCACATTAGATTAGGCGTATTGCGGAAGATTTCGATATACACGCCCGCGAGTCTGCCGAGGATGAATTTGTCGTAGCTTCGCAGCAGTGCCAGAATAAGCCCGAAAAAGATGCTGCATATCACGATGACGACAGAAAGCTCGATGACGAGCCATGCACCGCCAAGCAGATAAGTAAGTATTTCGGGTGTAAAGGTGCGGGTAATGACCTCGATCACGACAGTTCTTCCTCTATTTTTCTGAGCTCTTCGCTGGCATGGCTGTCCTTTTTCTTCAGTTTTTCCTCATAGCGCCGTCCCCAGGTAGAAAGAGGGAAGCATAGGAGAAAATACAGTACGCCACATACCAGAAACGGCGGCCCGTAGATGCTAGCTCCGCTGGTGGCCCAGTCGTTGGTGCGGTTCATAAGATCCGTGCCGCCGATGAGGGCGATGACGGAGGTGTTCTTGATAAGGTTCACCATCTGGTTTACCAGCGGAGGGAGTATGATTTTCACCGTCTGGGGGAGTATGACCCAGCGCATGGTCTGTACATAGGTGAATCCCTGGGAGGCTGCGGCTTCCGACTGTCCGTGTGGGATGGACTGTATGCCTGCGCGCACCACTTCGGCGATGTACGCGCCGTGATAGATGCCCACGGCGAAGATGCCCACGCTTACCTGTCCCATCATCACCCCGATATAGGGCAGGGCGAGGTAGAACACATAGGCCTGCAACACCAGCGGCGTATTCTGGATAGCTTCCACATAGGCCCGAGCCACGTTTCTCGGCAGAAGAAAATGCGAGGTGGACATGACGCCGAACACGACGCCCAGAGCCAGGGCCAGCGCCAGCGCGGCGATGGAAACCATCACGGTTACGCCGAAGGCCTGAAGGAAAAGCTGCCAGTCGGCCAGAAAGACGAGCCAGCAGGAGGGAGACAGTATTTGCTCGATCACGGTTCAAACCTGTATTTGCGGCGCGGCTTAAGCCGCGCCCTGAAGATGCCTATTTTTTAAAAGAGGGGGCGACGTTGTGCTCTGCGATAATTTTGTCGATGGTGCCATCAGAAAGCCACTTAGTGATATTTTCTTCCACAAAGGCAGCAAGGCCCTTGTTGGAAAGCTTGGTGGCCACACCGTATTCCTGGGGGGCGAAGCGGACAGTGGTAAGAATTTCCGTGCTCGGGTCGAGATAGCCGGAAAGGATGGAGCCGTCCACGCAGAAGGCCTGAACCTGTCCGGCGTCGAGGGCTGCCTTGATGGAGGGATAGTCGGGGAAGGTCTGGATATTGTCGGTATCGGTCAGGGTAACGCCGTTTTCTTTGGCTGCAGCGATGATTGCATCTTTGGAAGTTGAGCCTTCCGCTACTCCCACGAGCTTGCTTGTAAGGTCGGCGTATCCCTTGATGCCGCCGTTTTTCTTCACCAGCAGGGAAACGGCGTCGGTATAGTAGGCGGAGGAGAAGTTCCAGATATTCTTGCGCTCGGGCGTGATGGTGAAGGTTGCAAGCACCATGTCAATGTCGCCGGTATCAAGAAGCTGGCCGCGCGTTTTTGCCGTCACGGCGGTGAAGGAAACCTTGTCGGGCTTGAGGCCCATGGCTTCGGCAATCTTTTTGGCAAGATCCACTTCCATGCCGGCGTATTCACCAGAAAGATCCTGCATGCTGAATCCTGGCACGTCGGACTTGACACCCACACGTAGTTCACCTCGCTTGACGATGGCCTGTACATCATCCGGCAGAGTGGCTGCCGGCGCGCTGGTGGAAATGGCCAGAATGGCGATGGCTGAAAGAAGAAGAGCGCCCATGCGGTGTAGTCTTTTCATATTGTCTGTCTCCTTGTTGTGCCGAGTGGCGTTGCCGTTCCTTGCCTTGGAAAAGGGCCGCTTTCAATGGGACAGTGACTGAGACCGTTTCCCATCCCGGGAGTCCGCGGCTGTGGGAAAAAGTGTCTTTTCCGTGCGTGGAAAAAAGAAATCGGGCCTTCTTCCACACCGAAAACACGTTTTTCAGAGGGGATGTCAGTGAAGGATCTTGCCGAGGAACTGCTTTGTACGTTCGTGCGTGGGGCTTACAAAGAAATGTTCGGGAGTTCCTTCTTCAAGAATGGTGCCGTCGTCCATGAAAATGACTCTGTCGGCCACTTCGCGGGCAAAGCCCATTTCGTGGGTCACGATGACCATGGTGATGTTCTTTTCTCCGGCCAGCTTCACCATGACGTTCAGTACTTCTTGTACGGTTTCAGGGTCAAGCGCGGATGTTGGTTCGTCGAAGAGGATGATCTTGGTCTGACTGCATAGGGCACGGGCAATGGCAACGCGCTGCTGTTGACCACCGGAGAGCGTGGTGGGATAGGCGAGGGCCTTTTCTTCCAAACCGACGACAGCAAGATAGTGGCGGGCAAGTTCCTGCGCTTCCTTCTTGCTTTTTCCGAACAGCTTGATGGGGGCAAGCGTGAGATTGCCCATGACTGTCAAATGCGGATACAGGTTGAACTGTTGGAACACCATGGAAGAGGTGCTTCTTACCAGAGTGATGCGGTTCTTTTTGGTCAGCTCAACGTCGTCGATGAAAACCTGACCGGAAGTAGGTATTTCAAGGCCGTTCATGCAGCGTACCGTCGTGGATTTTCCAGATCCAGATGGTCCTATGATGACGAGCTTTTCACCTTCGTGCACTGTAAGATTGATACCCTTGAGCACTTCATGATTTCCGAAGGATTTATGGACGTTGGAAAGTTTGATCACTTTTTTCTCCAGTACAACAGGCGCAGCTTTTCTGTAGTGCTGTATTTTCCTGTTTTTATTATGTTTTTCACATATTATAGTTAACAATTATGTAAAAAAGATAGCAGGAGGATTCTGGCTTGTCAATATTGTTCATACTGTTTTTGGGGAGGTGGAAGGCAAAGGTATTTTTTTAATGAATGAACAAAAAGTAATCCCCCGGGTTTGCCGGGGGATAACCTACTAAAATCACGCGGTAATTTAGTCTACATACCCATTGGATACATGCCAGCCGAACCCCTCTGTACGGGTATAGGGGCGGAAGGCTGCGACGTGATCATCATGGGATACTGAGTAGCAGGCGCAGGCAGGGCGGCAGGATACATGTAAGCACCCTGTGAGTGGTTTGGCATAGGCAGTTCATACGGATCATTATAAGGAAGAGAGTTAGGGTAATACTGTACCATGCCTCCAGGCGTAGTAAGGTAGTCTATGCCTCGTTTACCAGCATAGACAGCGCCGCCAAGCGTTCCCCAGGCCCCGAGGGACTTCAGCAACTCCTTACTGGTGTTGGCATACTGGCCCTGCATTTTTGCATTGTTCAGTGCATTGAGTCTTCCGCTATTGAACAATGCAGCAGCATTAAGCTTGTTGTCAAATTTGGAAGCAACATTTTTTATCGCTCTGGAGCCCGGCAGCTTGTTCGGTAAAAAATTTGCCAAAGAAGCTGCCAGAGAAGCGTTCTGAAGCCAGTTGGCATGCCTGAGGCTGTTTTCAAGGTCTTTCGACTGTTTTCGTGCATGGCGGTACCCACCGAAAGCAAGAGCGTTTAAAAAGCCCTTCGGTTTTTTTGCCATGGACCTTGATACGACACGATTACCATAGGTCTTTCCAAGCCAGCCTGTCATTTTTGCTTTAGCAATTTCCTTGGCCAGAGGAATAAGTCCGAATTCACCGCTTGTATTAAAGGGATTAACTGCACTTACAATATTTTTGCCATTAATGTAGGCCCTTCTTGCGTTGGCAAGGTTTCTAGCAACACTCAATATGCCTGCAGTTTTTTTGGCCATGCATATTCTCCATAAATTTGTGCCGTGTGCACTTTATAATACGATACTATAGATATGCCTGGGCTTTATCTGCGCATAGTACCGGACGCACTGCAGGCAAATTGTTTCATTTGGCATAAAAGCTTCTCTACCATTACAGTAATGCACTACACAAGCTGCTGTGCAGGTGCGTCGGCAGCCGCAACGGTTGCAGCGGAAGTGGCAGCGGGTGTTCCGGCGCTTCGCATCCAATTCCCGATACGTCTGTAATTGTTGTACAGCCAGGGCGTCTGATGCCGGAACGCACGGCCCATCATGTTTTTGTAGTTATTGAATGCGGCGCGCCCGCCTAGATTTCCGGCCCATACCTGTCTTGCGCCACGGTTAAGTCCGCGAAGAGCGAGGCGACTAAGATCAAGCACACCGGCTTCCTTTTCAAACTGTTCAATGCCAATAGAGGTAATCATAACGACTCCAGAAGTTACATATTTGTTTCTTATAAAAATTGTGCTGTTACCCGGATTGTTTCAGCTTCCATGTATGTTCTTCGACAGATGAACGGAAAATGAGAACCTTCGATGGGCTAACCATTATGCAGTTAAACATCCAATCTTGAATATGTTTAAAATAGTCTTTTGCCGGAAACAGCCATGCAGAATAAAAGTATGATGAGCGAATCGATCATCACCCACGGAGACCTCGCTGGGCGAGATCTTCCTGAGCAGCATCCTATAAGCGCCATTACCGGACTTCGTGACTCGCTTTACACGTCGCGCTCGGACGTTTCTTCTGTGGAGGGCTACCTGGACTTTATGAAGAAGGCCAGCCAGTCCGCACAGGAGTACGCCAACATTTTCTGCACAATATGCCAGCTACATTGAGAAGTTGAAGCTGGACTTTACTCAGATGTCATCCGATGTGCATGAGTATTATGCACTGTGCCTCAAGCTGGCAGAAGAGAGTCAGGTCGCTCTGACGATGATTGAAACCACGAAAAACAGCGTGGAAGCATACGCAGGACAAGCGAAAGACAGTGCCGACGAAGCCAAAACTATAGAAGCCTCTGTGAGAGCTTTATGGGAAAAGATGGCTGACCTCAGGCAGATGGCTGAGACGGCAAATCGGTATCATGACGAAATTCTCGCAGCGGCAAAGAACACGGCTGACAGTGCTGCAAGTGCCTATTCATATGCACAGGCTTCGGCAAGCTATGCCCAGCAGGCGTCACAAAACGCGGCCCGGGTAGCTGCCATGGTTAACCAGGCGCTGACTTCACAGGAAGCTGCGGAAAACGCAGCTAAAGGTGCTGCAGCATCGGAGGAAGCGGCAAAAGTCAGTGAAGAAGCTGCTAGAGACAGCGCGGAAAGTGCAAAGGTTAGTGAAATTGCGGCTGCGTCGTCTGCCGTGACGGCCAAGGGCAGTGAAGACTCCGCCCGGTTGTCTGCCGAGAAAGCAAGCGCTTACGAGTCTTCCGCAGCGTACTCTTCTCAAGATGCTACTGCGTCCAAGGAAGCGGCCAAGGCGTCGGAAAATGCCGCTAAAAAGAGTGAAGAGAACGCACGCGCGAGCGAGCTTTCTGCCCGTAAATACGCTCAGAGCTCAGCGTTATCTGAGGCTGCGGCCAAGGCATCGGAAGAAGCCGCTTCTGTATCTGAAGAGAATGCTGCCGCTTCTGAGGCTGCCGCCGCGGCGAGTGAAGAAGCTGCTGCGGCATCGGAAGCGGCGGCCAAGGCCAGTGAAGACGCCTCTGCTTTATCTGAGGCAGCCGCTAAAGCATCGGAAAATGCGGCCGCAGCTTCAGAACAGAGGGCGGAAAGCGCAGCTGTGGAAGCTGAACGCGATGCATCCGAAGCCAGAGATTCGGCAGAGGCAGCTGCTGAAGAAGCCGCAGACGCCAGAAAGGACGCAGATTGGGCAGCAAACGCCGCAGAGACTCTTGAAGGGCTAGTTAATACCTCCGTGGAAAAGAAGGATGGGATGCTCCTCAGTGAGGGCATTTCCTCCGGAAGCAATTTGCAACTGCCGCTTCCTTATGTTGTGGGCAGCGGTAGACTCGAACTTTACTTCGACGGCCTTTACCTGTCCTCAGAAACGGACGGCGTGCCTGCTAATTACAATGAAGTGGGGGAAGCAGGGCAGGAGTCTTCCATGGTAACGCTGCTTTTTGATGCAGAAGCCGGCGCTCAGATCATTGAAATAGTCAAGGCATCCACGGCTCTTTCTGAAAGTATCAAGGAAATGGAAGAGGCAGTAGGTCGCGCTGAAGAAGCTGCAAAGCGTGCAGAAGAGGCCGTCGAACAGCTTGGCGATCCAATTTTTGTATCTGTAACCAACCAATAGCAAAGGACAAATTCTATGGCTGAAGCACTGAACGTCAAACTTTCCACGCTTGTTTCCGGCGTTGAAACTCCCATCAATCCGGCGACTACGGCCGCCCAGGTTTCCTTCGGCGATAGCAATGTCGATGCCGAACTCAAGGCCCTTCGTTCACTCGCTGCCGGTAAGGGCACCATGAGCGTTGTCGACGATATCGCTGCGCGTGACGGCCTTTCTCCTGCCGAGGGTGATTCCTGCTGGGTGCAGGATGCCACCGCCGACGATACCGTGACCAGCGGTGCGGCTCTGTACATCTACGCCGATTCCCAGTGGGTGAAGATGGCAGAAGCCGAAAGCATGGACGTAATCGTACAGTGGGCAAGTATTCAGGGCAAGCCCACGTCCGAAGTGACCGCCATTGACGCCGCTGCCCAGTTTGTTGCCGCTTTGACGCATTCCGCCGAGGAAATCAACGCTCTTGAAAACTATGTTCACCCCGACTCCGCCGTTTCCCCCGGCACATATCGTTCCGTGACCGTGGATCAGCAGGGCCATGTCACCGGTGGCACCAATCCCACCACCGCCATTGAGGAAGGTGGCACCGGTGCGACGACCGCTGAAGAAGCCGTTACCAATCTCGGCTTCACTGAAAGTGCTGCCGACATCAGCGCCGCCGTTGACGAGGCAGCCAAGGTGGACTGCGCCGTGCTGGGGGCGGAAGACGAAGTGCCCGCAACCCTGCGTGAGGGTGGCCTGATTATTCGCAAGACTGTGTAACATCCAGTGAGAGGGGAGGCGGAAGTCCGCCTTCCCTGAAGGAAAAGATATGGGTCTGAGAATCAGTCGTAAGAGCAACGGAAAGGAAGAGATCCTTTTCGAGCTGGACAGTTCCTCAACTGTCCAGCTTTCCGCAGCCGGTACGAGAGAAGACGATATTGCAGCCAATACCGATTACACGGTGCCTTCCTATACTGTAGGCTCCGGCCGATTGCAGGTTTTTCTCGACGGCGTGCTGTGTGCCGGAGGTACTGATGCGGACAGCTGTTCTTACAAAGAAGTAGGAACGACCGGGATGCCTTCCACTACCATCCAATTCCATCAGACAATAGCCACGGACTATGAAATTCTTGTGAGGGTTCAGTAAAATGGCAATGCCCCCTCTTCTGCAACGCATTGAAAACCTAAAGAAGTCCGTTTTTGGTACGGGAACGAAGATCCTTGGGACGATTATTCCCTACGGCAACACGGCAAATACAGTATGTGAAGGTGATGACTCCAGGTTGTCTGACGCCCGTACTCCGAAGGCGTATACCCATTCTCCGACAGATTTGACAAGCGCCGTTCCTGTGAGCAAGGGAGGCACCGGAGCCACCACGGCCGAAGCCGCTCGTGAGAACCTGGAAATCACGCCTGAAAATATCGGGGCACTGCCTACCGAAGGAAAGGCCACAAGTGCCACCAAAGCAGACAGCACTGTGAAACTGGAGACTGCGCGGACGATTTCCCTTACCGGCGATGTAACGGGCTCCACGAGTTTTGACGGCTCTGCGAATAAGAGTATCTCGGCGACGTTGGCGAACAGCGGCGTGACGGCTGGTTCTTACGGCCCTACGGCCAATGCAACGCCTGCGGCCGGAGCTACGTTCAATGTTCCTCAGGTAACAGTGGACGCCAAAGGCAGGGTGACGGGAGTAGTCAATCGGACGGTGAAAATCCCCGCTGCGCCCACATCAGTGTCAGGCAACGCAGGCAGTGCCACAAAACTTGCTACGGCGAGAACGATTTCCCTTACCGGCGATGTAACTGGTTCCACGAGCTTTGACGGCTCAGCCGATAAAAGCATAGCCGTGACGCTGGCCGACAGCGGAGTTACCGAGGGCTCTTACGGGCCGACAGCATCCGCAACGATTGCTTTCGGTGGGAGTGTGAACGTACCGCAGGTGACGGTAGACACTAAAGGAAGAGTTACGACAGTTGCCAGCAGAGCCATAAAAATGCCCGCTGCGCCTACTTCTGTGTCCGGTAACGCAGGCAGTGCTACAAAACTTCAAACTGCCAGAACCTTGGATGGTGTTTCCTTCAACGGCTCTGCAGCCATAACTCACTATGGTACTTGCTCGACGGCGGCAGCCACAGCGGCCAAAACAGTGTTTCTTACTGGTTTCACTCTGGTAACCGGTGCTGTCATTTTTGTACGGTTCACCGTCACGAACACGGCGGCGAATCCCACGCTCAACGTGAACGGAACCGGAGCCAAGGCTATCCAGTATCGTAACGCGGCCATCAGCGCTGGGTATCTTGCAGCGAATCGTACCTACGTGTTTGTTTACGATGGCTCTTCCTATGAGTTGGTTGGTGATATCAATACCGACACCAAACTGAGTATCGCAACGCAGGCTGAAGCCGAAGCCGGGACGGACAACGCTAAGGCGATGACGCCGCTTCGAGTGAAGCAGGCAATGGTTAAGGCTTCCTATCTCCCGACTTCCGGTGGAACCATTACAGGCAATCTTACCGTCACCGGTACTATTACCGGCAACACCGTGCATAACGCTGTATGGAACGACTACGCAGAATATTTTCCTCGTGCGATTCATGATGACGGAACATATGAAAGAACAGCCCCCGGTGACATCATAGCCCTTGACCTTGAAGCAACTGTAAAACACGGGCGGGACATGTACCGTAAAGCCAGAGAAGGAGATATTGCTATTGCCGGCATTCATTCCGACACCTTCGGGCACATTGTTGGCGGTGAATATGCACCTGACGGCTCGGATAGTTTCACTTGGAACCTCAGAACCTATATTCCCGTCGGACTCACCGGAAGAGTCAGGTGCCGTATGGAAAATCCTGAAAGTCTTGGCTCGGAAAGCCTCGGTAAGAGGGTTGTCCCGTCATGTAAGCCTGGCCTAGGGCGAATATTCCAAACTGGGGACAAAGTGGAAGCCGTTGTAGGTTTTATCACTGCTCTATCTGATAATGAGCACGATGGGATGGCACTTCTGAAACTGAGTCTTGCATAAGAGAGGCTGCGATATGGGATTCCTGGAAAGAAACGTAAATACCATTTTCATCATGCTCGGAACGGGATGCAACTTTCACTGCCGCTACTGTATGCAAGGTTCCGAATCAGCTGCCGTAAAGCCGCTGCCCACGATCATCAATGAAGAGATCTATGATTTTATCGAGGATATTCTCAGACAGCAGGAAGGCGGGATCACTCTGCATTTCTTTGGCGGAGAACCCATGCTGTACTGGGACAATATACGGAAGATAGTGGAGCATTTTGAAGATAACGAGAGAGTAGGTTTTTCCTGCATTACCAACGGTTCGCTCATTACGCAGGAGCGGGCGGACTTTATGAATGTCCATGATTTTACCGTGACGGTATCGTGGGATGGCGGTTCGACGTCTCTCACGCGCGGACATGATGTTTTCGCCGATAAAAAGCGGAAGAACATTCTCTTTTCCCTGAGTCGCCTTGGACTTTCCGGTGTACTTTCTTCCGCCATAACTCCCATGCGTCTGATGGATGATTTTCAGACCATCGACAATGAGTACCGTGACTTGTGGAACTACCACCTGCACATAAACATGGATGAACTTTTTGACACAGGCATCGCGGACAAAAGTCTTGTGCACACGGATTACGACGCCATTCGCGGTGACATGAAAGACATGACGGAAAGCTATTTGCGGAATGCTGAAGCCCCTGCGGATAACGACATCTTTAATAGTATGCTTTATTGTCGTCATACGCTTGTGCACGATATCGTGATGAATGTTCGTCATTTTGTGAAGAATGGGCACGGCACGAATGGGGGAATCCGCAACCATTTCTCGGTATGCGGCAATGGACTTTCCGTATTGAACATGGACGTGGCTGGCAACCTCTATTCCTGCCATAACCAGTTCGATGCCATTGGTGACATTCATACTCCGTATTTCACCTACCTGAACCGCCTTCTCGATGCCGACAGAACCTTCGATTTCTATCGCGAAGAATGCCACGCGTGCGCCGTGTATCCGGTCTGCCGCGGCGGCTGCAAGCTCATAGACGCCAAGACACGGCATGAATCCTACTGCGCCATGAAAAAAGCCGTGTTTGAGCCTGTGCTGGAGGCGCTCGCGCAATTCGGGAGGGCGTGAACATGGCACCGAACGGACCCATTGCCCAGACGGAGTTTTCCCCCATCACCGTGGGGACTATCATAAAACATGCCGACTTCGAGGCGATTTCCTCCGCCATCACCAAACTGGAAGGTTATGCCGCAAATGTGGACAACTGCGGCAACTGTTCTCCGGCCAACTGCTGCCAAAGCCAGTCCTGCCAGAGCCAGACCTGTCAGAGCTGCCAAGGCTGCCAGACCTGTCAGGGATGCCAGAGTCAATCATGTCAGGATCAATGCAGGAGGCCTTCCAACTGTAGTAACTGCAACTGTTAGGTGAATATATGGCAAGTGCAATCAAAGCTACAGACTACAATGCGATGGCGGGACGGCTGAACAACCTCTCAAGCATAGAAAAGAAAGGAACGGTAAGTACCATCGCAGAGGTTGCAGCAGGGGCGATAGCCACAGCGAATCAGTTTACTCTGTTGCAGAGTGCGATCAATAAGCTTGAGGCGTCTTTTTCCGGCAACTGCTGCCAGAGTGTGAACAACGACTGTTGCCAAACCTGCCAAGGCTGCCAGACCTGTCAGGGATGCCAGGGCTGCCAGAGTCAATCATGTCAGAGTGTTTCCTGCCAGTCCTGCCAAAGCTGTCAGAGTCAATGCAACTGTGACTGCTAATCTAAGAATAATCCAAAGAGAGAGTTGTATGAATCATACGTTGTTCGCGTTTTCCAGTCATCATTCCAGAGGGGTGCCGAATGGGAGGCAGGATGCGCTTTCCGTTTTTGCCGGAAAAACGGGCTTTTTCTTTCTGCGTGACAGATTCGGCTATCTGAACGCCTTTTCCCCGTACCGAGTCTATGAACCATGCGAGGAATTTCCTGTATCAACCAGTGTAAAGACTCTGGCGGATATCATGGACGGACGTGCCGAAGAACTTTTGGCCAGGTCCGGTGCGGAAGGACGACGATTGTCTCTGTTTGTTTCCGGAGGAGTGGACAGCACGGCCATGACCGTAGCCTTTTTGAAGGCCGCCGACGGCAATTTTGAAAATCTTGCCGTGGTCTATACGAAATACAGCGAGCAGGAGAACCCTGAGTTTTTTGAGCTTCTGAAACGTATGCCCGGGCTTACTCTGAAAAAAGTACAGCCGAGTCGCGGACTTGACGACGCACAGGAAGAAGCCATGCGTGATGGCTACGCCGTTACCGGCTGGTGCGCGGATCAGCTTTTCGGAAGCCAGATCAATCAGGATATGCCTGACATGTATTTCAGAGACTGGCGGGGGTTCATTTCTACCTCGGAGGCTGTGGAACAGTTTGAAGAGGCGTTCGCGCATTACGGTATGCCCATACAAAACTTTGGTGAATTTGCCTGGTTTACGAATTTTTCCTGCAAATATGACTTCGTGAAGTACACGGATGTCATGATTTACGGGAGAGTGACCGGTCGCATGATTCCGTTTTATGATACGGCCGACTTCAACAGCTGGAGCGTATCAAACTTCGACAGGCTGCATCGATATCCGCAGCATGAGCCGGAACATTATAAAAGAGAGCTCAAGGAATATATTTACGCGTTTGACGGGAACAGGAATTACCTTGAAGGAAAGGGAAAGAACCCTTCCTGGAGAATGTGCGACGCTTCCGACGGAGAATACGCGCAAACGTACCCTGTCATAGCCATAGCGATGGAAAGCCCTTCCGAAGTGCGCGTGGTGAGAAGCGGGGAGTACTTCATTCCTTCCTGCAATGAATCCGTGAGAAGAAGGGATATGTCGATGAAACTCGCGCTCCTGCGCTCCTACCTGAAAAACGGAGGGGAGTAGCCATGTCGTTTTATGCCATGTCGCGTGATTGCATCGTCTGGCCGTTGCTTCCCAAGTATTTTCACACCGATGATGACGCCCTTGCCGTTTACAGCCGCAATTCCAACGGTCCGATTTCAAGGGACAGGTTCGGCTATCTGAACCGCTTTTCAAAGTGGGATTTGTACCCGGCATCAATTCCGTTTCCGTCTTCAAGTTTTACCGGAACGGTTGACGGCATTATGGACAACAGAGCCGGCGAGATTATTGAAATCCTCAAAAAAAGCGGGAGGGACGGGTATATTTTTGTCTCAGGCGGGGTGGACAGCACGGCCATGACATACGCTCTTTTGAATGCCGCCGGCGGAGATATCAAAAATCTTCATGTCATATACACTTCCGCAAGCCTGGAAGAAAATCCGAAACTTTTTGAGTTTTTGAAGACCACAGGAATCGACCTTGTGGAAGCGCCGGTGAACGGCATATCCGACACGCTCGAAAAGGTGCTTGAACATTCCTACGCCATAACCGGTTTCGCGGCCGGATATTTCTTCGACAACATTCTTAATGATGATTTTCCCGACTTGTATTTCAAGGACTGGCGACCGTGGGTAAAAGACGATGTGGCCATCGGACAATTTGAGGAAGCCTTTGCCCACTATGGTCTGCCCATAAGAACGTTTTCGGAATTCGCATGGTTCACAGGGTTTTCCATCAGATATGATCACTCGGTTCATCTTGATGTTTGCTATTCAGGAAAGATAACGAACAGGTGCATCGGATTTTATGATGTGCCTGAGCTGAACGACTGGAGCGTATCCAACTTTGATAAGCTGCATCGTCATAGGGAAACGGAAACGAAATATTATAAAGCCGAATTGAAAGATTATATTTACAAGTATAATCACGATAAAGAATATCGCCTGTACAAAGGTAAGAAGAAGTCGTGGAAATATAAGACTACGAGATTCATAAGGGTAAAACCGCGTCTTATCATCATGGAAAGCCCGGATAGCTGCGTTTCTTTCATCGGGGATAAGAACCTTGGCTTTTATGAACGCATCCGGGCATACACTTTGCTTTATTCCCAGCACGCCAAAAAATACCGCAAGGAAGAGGTATGAAGCCATATCTTTTTGATATCGTTGTCGGCTATGGATGTAATTTTCGCTGCAAGTACTGCTTCGAGCAGAACGGCGATACTCCCTATGAAAACTTGGCCATGAGTCCGGAGGTTCTCGCGCTTGCCTGTGACTACGCAAGGCACGAGCTGGCAAGCATACCTTCCGACATGAAGATGCGCATATGTTTTTTTGGCGGGGAGCCGCTTCTCTATACGGACAATATCAACACCGCCATGGAGAACCTTCTTGATACCGACGCGCTCTTCAACATTGTCACCAACGGTTCGCTCATTACTCAGAAAAGCGATCTCTTCCAGCACTGGAAGGAAATTGTCGGTGACAGATTGCTTGTCAATGTTTCCTACGATTATTCAGAACAGGAGACTTTCCGGCAGAAAGGCAGCTATGAAACAGTGAGAAACGGAATACGTTTTCTTATGGAAAACGGTATACCTGTGCGGACAATTACCGTTGTTTCTGCCGACAATATAGAAAAATTTCCTGAAATTTTTGTAGATTACCAGAATCTTCAGCAAGAGTATCCTAGCCTTTTCGGCGTGCTGAATTTAAACTACGAATCATTTGCATCTCTTTCATGGGAAGATGAGTTGTATCCAAAGCTCAGGGAGATAGAAGCAATTTCACCCCAAATACAAAGTAGTTCATTCAGGCGTAACGATTCCTGTGGGTTGCGTGGAACCCGTTTCCCCGGCAATATTCATGGAAGACTCCATGCTGGTGTGGATGTAAATGGCGATATTTACCCAGGTTATTCATTCTGTTTCAGCAGAGATGTAGTGAAGAATGCCTGCTATCTTGGCAGTGTGTATGACGATTTTGCTACGCTTGATGCTTACAGAAAAGAGCTTATTAATACTCTTCCTCAGTATGCTGGAGCGGAATGTATGAATTGTACGGTGCGGTGTAACTATTCACCATGGCACACTATTCATACAAATATTAACGAATTCAACGTCAAACCTTCTGACACACTGTGTAAACTTAACGCTTTTTTTAGAACATATTTATAAGCTTGCACCCCGGTGAGAGAACTGATCTCACCGGGGAACTTTCGTGTTCGCTGCGTATAATGAATTCCTTACTATGAACACAGTTATTTTTGGCCACATTCTTTAATGTCCAAGCAAAAGTACCTGAGGACAAAGGAATTAGGCATGATCAGCATATCCAATAGCACGGAACTGTGGGTGGCATGATGGCTACTCTCGCTAAGAAAATCTACATCAAAAACTCGGCAGGAACTCAGCAGACGGCACTCATTTATTCCACTACAGGGGAGAGCGGAGTGCCGTATCTTTCTCTGACGGTGGACGGCGTGCAGGGGTACGCCTGTCTTGTGGGGACCTCTGATGCACGAGCCACGAGCGGGCGGGTGAAGCGCCCTGATGGTAATCAGTACGCCATAGGCACCAGTGGCACCCCGGACTATGGATACGGGTATTACACATCGAACGGGTCGTTTACTGTTCCTGTCGGTGTGACTATGCTCAGGGTCACCTGTGTTGGAGGTGGGGCCGGTGGTATTATCTGGCGAGATAGAGAGCATGGCACCGGAACCATAACGACGAACGGCCAGAATGGAGGAAATACTGTTTTTGGTTCAGTTGTTGGACAAGGAGCCGTAGCCGCAGTCTGGAAGTACACGAGGGTGCAGACAGGCAGCGATGAGTACGGAACATATTACAGTACAACCACAATTTTACAGACAGGAAGTACAGGAACAACGAATTGCGGAGTTTATGGTGGAACCAGTTCCTATTCAGGTGGCGGCGCGGTTCCGCTTTCTCGTATTGACGGCACTGTCGTAGGGTATGCCGGAGCTGGTGGTTATGCTGATGGTGATGGACATCCTTTTATTGGACCCGGCGCATCCGGTTATAAAAAAGTTCAGACGATTGCAGTTTCACCGGGGCAGGTGATTGGATATTCGATAGGCGGGGGAGGACTGTTTTCTTGGAGCGGTGGCCTCGGCAACGGAGGTAACTCCGGTGGCAACGGAGGTGCTCCGGGTAATGCTGGAGCTATTCTTGTCGAATGGGGCAAAGGAATCCAGTAGCATCAGAAAGGAATGGATATGTACAAGTACGCTGAAATATATGGTGGTCTGGTCAGGGACCTGAAAGAGTCCAATCTTGGTTATACGGAGTTTTGTTCCATATTCGACCCGTCTTCCTACTGGCTGGACGTGACGGGTGTGGAAGATATTGATATCGGATACGTTATCAAGTTCACGCCTGAACTCGGCACATATTTTGAAGCTCCAGAGCCGAAAGTAGTTGAAGAAACGCTGGAAACTAAACGCGCCAAGAGCCTTGAACTTTTGAAAGCACGCTTTGCCGAAGCGGCAGACAAGGCATGGGTCGACTCGTCTCTCGGTTTTCGTGCAAATGCCAACGAGACAGCTTACCGCGATGTGGATGGCCTTATTCTGCTTCTTGAAGGGCAAGATACTAAACTTATTCAGTTCTGCGACTATGATAATCTCATGCAGGCTCTCACACTTGATAAACTCAAGGTGCTCCAAAAAGAAATAGCGCAGAACGGCACGTATCTGTACCAGCAGAAATGGGATTATCGGGACACCATTGAAGGCGCCGAGACCATGGAAGAGCTTGATACCCTAAGCTTCAGCTTCAAAAACATGAGCTTCATGCCTGCAGACGACAATGGGCAGAATGCTGTTGCTGAAGGCCCCGTGCATTCTGTAAGCTGAAACCTACCTAGCCATACAAGAATACTACGCAAAGTCCTCGGTTATCCGCCGGGGACTTTGTTTTGTTAGGCCTACAGCATGAACGCCTGTTTCTGCAAAAGCAATTATTTAATGTCTTAATCAACTCCGTCTGAGAGGTTATTATGGGACTCCCCTATCCTATAGAAGAAATAGAGAAAATTAAGGCGGAAGCCGCTAAGCCTGCCACTGCCGCGCCAAAAGCTCCTGGTGCAGCTGATGTCGGTACTTCTGTGAAGTATGCTAGAGAAGACCATGTTCACGAAATTCAGACATCTGTTTCCGGCAATGCGGGTACTGCTACCAGACTTGCTGCTGCTAGAACCATTTCTCTTACAGGTGACGTAACCGGGTCCAAGGACTTCGATGGCTCTGCCAATGCAGCCATTACCGCCACACTGGTGAACTCAGGCGTTACTGCTGGGGCATATGGCCCAGATGCCGACGTTACTCCGGCATTCTCTACAACGTTCAAGGTTCCTTACATAAAAGTGGACTCCAAAGGACGTGTGACTCAGGCTGCCACACACACGGTGAAACTACCTGCTGCACCCGTGAATATCACCGGCAACGCCGCTACCGCCACGAAACTTGCTACTGCCAGAACCATTTCTCTTACTGGGGATGTAACCGGCTCTAAGGATTTCGATGGCTCTGCCAATGCAACCATTACTGCCACACTGGTGAACTCGGGTGTAGGGGCTGGAAGCTACGGTCCTTCGAGTAACGCTACGCCAGGTTACGGTGCGACATTTCAGGTGCCTTACTTCACTGTGGACTCCAAAGGGCGGGTAACGGCAGCTTCTACCAAGACTGTGAAGATCCCAGCTGAGCCTGTGAATATCACCGGCAACGCCGCTACGGCAAGTAAAATCTCCAGTACAGTTCTTACGTTCTCCAACGGTACGCAAATATGGGTTGCCTGATGGCTGCTCTGGCAAAGAATTTTTGAGTGGGACATGGGATAGATGAGCCATCAGATTTTCACGACCAGATACATGTCTCCGAACTTGTTTTTGCAAGACAGTGATGCGTTGTCGGTATTTGGCTTCAAAACGGGTTTTCAGGTTATGCGCGACAGATTCGGATACCTGAATGCTTTTTCTGGATGGAAGCTGTATGAACCTGCACTGACTTTTCCGCAGTCTGATTCTACACGGAAATTCTCAGACCTTATGGATGAAAGAGCAGCATGCCTTCTTTCCAAAATACGGAAAGAAGGCATGGATATTTACATCTTTCTTTCTGGCGGTGTGGATAGCACTGCCATGACCATAGCCATGCTGAAGGCATCTGATGGGGATTTCAGAAATCTCCATGTTGTTTTCAACAGTTCCACAGAAGAAGAGTACCCGGAGTTCGTCGAATACCTGAAGACCGCCGGGATAGATATGGTTCGTTGCCGGTCAACGGATATCGACGACGTTCAGGAAAGACTGCTGGAAACAGGGTATACCTTGACGGGATGGGCCGCCGACCAACTCTTCGGGAGCATCATCAATCAGGTATGGCCAGACTGGTATTTCAAGGACTGGCGGGAATGGCTTCTATCGGAAGAAAAGACGACCCCTATGGGCAATGCCATAGGACAGTTTGAAGAAGCCTTCAGCCATTACAGGACGCCGGTAAGAACATTCGGAGAGTTCGCATGGTTCATGAACTTCACTGCCAAGTATAACGTCGTTGTGAACAGTGACGTTCTCTACTCGGGTAAAGTGACCCATCGCATGATAAGTTTCTATGATACGCCTGAGTTCAACGAGTGGAGTGTATCCAACTTCGATGTGCTGCATCTGTATCCACAGCATGATACTGTCCATTATAAGATGCCATTGAAGGACTACATCTATGACTTCAATCACGACACTGCCTACCGGAACTGTAAGGGAAAGATAGGTTCATGGGGACGGGCTAAGTATCGTGAGAAGGTAAAAGTCCATCCAAGAATTTGCCTCATGGAATCCCCAGACAAGGCCGTCTTTCGCAGGGAAGATAAGCTTCTCCCCATAGAGAAGGCGCTAGAGGTGGAACGGACTCTCACCCGAAATATTTTACGACTGTACAGGAAACAGGTATGAGAACCTACAAACTTGATTTCGAAGTGGGGTACGGGTGCAACTTCCGCTGCAAGTACTGCTTCGAACGTATGGGTGCCCCCGGCTATGCCGACAAGGCCATGACTCCCGAAGTCGCCGACAGGGGAATCCTGTATGTGCGACACGTGCTTGAAAAGCTGCCTGAGGATTCGCGGCTCGCTATATGCTTCTTCGGAGGAGAACCGCTGCTGTACCCTGATATCATAACCCGTGCGGTGGAAGATCTTCAGACTGAAGCGGTGTTCAATATCGTGACCAACGGGTCACTCATTCAGCAAAATAGGGACCTGCTGCTCCGGTTGAAAAGTCTTGTTGGGGAACGCCTCCGTATGCGCGTATCGTATGACTATGCTCTTCAGGAGGAATATCGACAGCAGGGAAGCTACCAGACCGTGCGTGACAACATCCGCTGGCTGTACGACAATGGCTTTCCGGTATCGACCATCACCACGGTTTCCGAAGATGCGCTGCCCTGGTTTGATAGGGTCTTTTCGGACTATCTGAAGCTTCGCGGGAAGTGCATGAAGCTTCCCATGAAGGTCAATGTCGTTCGCGGAAACGTTGGCGGTTCTTTCGATGAAGCTGGGACGAAGACCGCCTTATTCAGAGTCGTGAAATGGCTTGAGAAGCACGATGCTCTGGAGCTTGTACGTTACAACGCAGGCTGTGGCTATCGTGGGGAACGGTATCCAGGGTGCGTCTTTGGTCGCGCTTATGCTGGAATATACGTCAATGGAGACATCTACCCGGGATACAGCGTCATCCATGACGATGAAACCATCAGAAAAGCTATGTATCTCGGCAACGTCAATGAGGAGTTCCCAGTTCTTGATGAAAAACGTGAAGAGCTAATTGAATCCCTGAATCACGACATAAGTGGAAAGTGCAGCAGTTGTGTTACTCCCTGCCAGCTTTTACCATGGTCTACTATCAAAACCGGAGTGCAGGAATTCAACGCCATGCCCGAAGAAAATCATTGTCGTATCCACAAACTGGTGAAGAAGTATCTGCCCCATGAGTGATACCAGAGTTTCCATTCCGTTCACCGTGCTCACGGTGATTCTGTGCGTGTGCTTCATCACCGACGGCTTCATGGAGATGAAGCTTACCACAATCGCCGGTATTCCTCTCACGGCCGGCTTTCTTATATTCCCCATCACGTACATCGTGAACGACTGTATCACAGAACTGTACGGATTCAGGAAAGCCGTATTCGTCACCATGCTGACGTTCATCGTCCATCTGTGCGTCGTGTTCCTGCTTCAGGTCGCCTGCTGGCTTCCCGCGACGGGGACATGGGAAGGGGAGGAACACTTCCAGTTCATATTCGGGCTGGCTCCACGGATAACCATCGCCAGTATTCTGGGTTTCATCTGTGGATCGACGGCCAATGCCTTCACTATGGATCTGATGAAACGTTGCTTGGAAGGACGGAACTTCAAGCTTCGGGCGTTCCTGTCCACCTGCGTCGGAGAACCTGTGGACGCCTTCGTGTTCTTCTCCATCGCCTTCACAGGGCTTTTGCCTTTCGCGGAAGTCATGGCCATGGCCTGCGCACAGGCCGTCGGGAAGATAGTGTACGAGGCCTGCGTATTGCCGGTGACGCACTGTGTGGTGTGCCGCTTACAATGTATGGAACGGATGGACTAGCTCGTTAGATATTAAAACAAGTCGCTGTGTGAGCCTGTACGGGCGAGGACAAGGATCAGCGCCTCCTCACGAATCTGGTAGATCAGGAGCCAGTCAGGTTGGATATGACATTCCCTCATTCCTTTGTAATTGCCTGTGAGCGCATGATCACGGTTTGCGGCGGGCAGCGCCTCTCTGTTGGCCAGCATGGTGATTATGGAGGCCAGAAGCTGCGGGTCGCAGCCTCTTCTGAGGACTCTTTTGTAGTCCTTTTTGAACTGGCTGTGGTAGACAATGTTAAGCATTCAAGTCATCCATTAGGCTTTCAACATTGTTGAAAGGCCCATGAAGGTTCCTGTCATTGGCAATGTCGTCCATGACTTCCCGTGTCAGCTTGCCCGAGGCAGGCAGCGTTACAGGGAACGGAAAGCCGTTTTGGCGAATGGCTTGACGAAGGAAAACGTTGATGGCCGTCGTCATATCCATGCCAAGCTCACTGAATATCTGCTGCGCCTGGAATTTCACCTCTTTGTCCGTACGGATGGTCATGGTTGTCGTAGACATGTTCTCCTCCTTTTTCTAAAAAATAAACATTTTTATGGCTACTGTAAATACAAAAGTATGCATTCTGTCTTCATATAGAAAGCGCCCTATTTCCGTAGGTCTATCCATCGCAGCCTCATGGGCGTGGGGAACTTCGCTTATTGTGGGCATGCAGATAGCGCAGCAGAAAGGACTCGGCGCATGGTGCATCTGGGCGCTGGCCAACACGCTGACACTGGCCTTCTTCGGCCTGCTTGCCCGTCGCGGCCTTCTTGGACGTCGTGTCTTCAACCGTCCCTGGATAAAGGTCATGGCCCTTCTCATCCAATGCTTCTGCCTTGTCATACAGATGAACATCATCTTTGTGGTGCTCAAGGACATGGGTGTTTCGGAAAACGGCGCCTATCTTTCCGCCGTGGCCGTGGGATGGGGGTTCACCCTGGCCATGTACCGGCACGGGCTTTCCACATCCATATGGACGGACTGCTGGCAGTGGGGCATGACCATGCTGGCCATTGTCGTCATCATCGGCATGGGGCTGTGGCAGGATGTTCCGCGCATCGCGTTTCCTGAAAGTTCCTCCGGTGACATTCTCTGGGGAGTATGGAGCGCGTGCATCCTGCTTTCGGGGCCGATAGGCGACGTGCAGCACTGGCAGCGGGCAGAGCTCACAGGACACGGCACGGCGTTCTACTGGGGGAGCTTCTTCTTCGGGCTGTACATGCTGCTTGTTCTGGTCATGGCCCGGTTCCAGTTCACCACGGGCATGAACATCGTTCTGCTTCTCGCCGTGCTCTGCGTGACAAGCTCCACCATAGATTCCATTGCCGTGGCTATGCACGAAATCAGCGACAGGAAGGTCGGAACCGTTGTCGCGCTTCTGATCTGCTCTTTCTGGGGCGTGTTCGCCCATGTCGGCATCATCGAGCTGTGGAGCAGGGCGGGCGTGTTCCGCGTGGCGTTCGCGCTGCTGATTCTCGGTACGGCTGTTTCGGTCGTGAAAAAGGAGGGGGCGGCATGGCATACCTCAAAAACGTACTGATTGGCGTGGACCAGCTTCTGAACACCTTGTTTCGTGGATGGCCTGATGAAACGCTCTCTTCCCGCTGCTGGCGCTGGCACAAAGACGGCGTGCGGCACTGGCCACGTAGGCTGGTAGACACTCTGTTCTTCTGGGAAAAGGAGCATTGCCGGGAAAGCTATGAAAGTGAACAACTCCGAAGACAGATGCCGCCGGAGCTTAGAGCGGAGCTCTGATTTTTATCCAACGCGCCGTAAGGCCAAGACATGGAGGGCTGGGCCTTACGGCGCGTTCTTGGCAAGGTTGATTTTCAGTACATTGGGAATTGAGCGGAACGTTAAACGGAACTTTCTTTTTTGTAGCCCTCGTAAAAATAGGACTGCTCAATGCCTTTGAAGATGACTTCCCTGTCGTCGATTCTGTCGGTCAGATTCGGCTGGAGAAGAGCACGGAGTTCCAGGTCGTTGATGGGGCTTCGTTCCATGGCCTGAATGTAGAGCGTCTTGTCCACGTTCTGCCAGTTCACCACCTGCCTGAGATGCTTTTTCAGCATCATGTCGAGCCAGATGCGTGCGGCGCGACCGTTCCCTTCCATGAAGGGATGGGCGACGTTCATTTCCACATATTTGGCGATGATCTCCTCAAAGGTGCCCTCCGGCATCTTTTCTATGGCTTCAAGCGCCGCCTTGAGGTATAGGCTGTTTGCAAAACGGAAATTCCCCTTGGAGATGTTCACTTCCCGGATCTGCCCGGCTAAGTCGTAAAGGCCGCCGAAAAGATACTCATGTATCTGCTGAAGGCCTTTTGTTGTACCTACTTCCATTCGGTCGATGTCACCGGATTCAAAGAGATGCTGAGCATTTTGAAGGCTTACTTCATCGATTTTCACCAGTTGCCCCTTTGATTTCTACGAATTCCTGTCCGTTCCTGTTGTCTGCAAGGTGAAGAATAGCAACATGGTAGGATTTTTCAAATACGTTTCGTGATAGTTTTGTATATCTAAAAATATTTTAATATATATTAATATAGCTAAAACAAAAAGTCGGTAACCGTACAGGCAACCGCCCTTTTGTTTTAGTATTCTTCTGGGAGAAGCATGGTGTAATGCTTGATGTCCTTTTCAGAGGCGTCGTCTTGGATAATCCACACCTTCAGTGGATTTTCCGTCCCAAGAAAGTACACGCCCATCACCATGCCTGATTCGCTTTCTAGGGCTCTCTTGTTTGCAGCAAGGTCACTGTCCTCAAGTTCGCCGTAGTTGCCGTCGGAAAATTTCCGAAAAGCGTCTATGGCGTCATCCAGTGCCTGCAAATCCCTTTTTCTGATCTCATCAAAAACGCCACAGGTAATTCTGTCGTGGTGCACAGGCACTTTTATCCTCCTGTAGTTGTCAAGTATCTGCATTGTGTATTGTTCAATCTTCGGTGAATTTATACTCACCAGAGATTTTTATCACTCGTGTAAAAATCTACAAAGGCATGAATTTCCTCGTGCAGATACCAGTATAGACCGAAAGACACGACTGTGATAAGTATCACTGTTCCGAGAAGTACATGAACGCAAAAGCATACCGGCAATACTATGCCTATGAGAAGGCCAAGCGCAACCGCTCCCATAGTATCTTTCAGAAATGCCATGTTTAACCAACCTTGTTTTGTACAGTACAGAACAGCAAGTAACCTTCAGAGCCTATATTCTTAATCTGCCGACATACGCCGTTGTCGGCCTGAGCCACCTCCGGGTAATCCTTCACGAAGTCCTTCCAGGCATCGTCTACAAACTCGGACAGATACTTTCCGATGTCCTTTTTGCTCTCGGGCTTGCCCAACTTGGAAAACACCGAGTACATGCGGGACTCATTGCAGTACTCCCTGAACTTTCCCTTCATAGTTTTGATAAGCTTTATTTCGTCCGTCTCATAGTTTCCGAGGGCTGAGGGCTTGCCAGCGTTTTCTACGAATTCAGTGCTTTTGTTTTTGAAACGAAGATTCCACTCTGCAGTTACGGGCTCTTCCAGCCAAGGCTGAATAACCACGCCTTCCATGGTATCACGATGCTTTTCGTCGTAGAAAGTGGTAATGCCGTTGTTGGGCATGCGGCAGGCATCATCGAAGCTTTTGAAGATGCCCAGTACCGGCACAACATATTTGCGCAGGCCAAGGAATTCCATGAAGGTCTGAAATTCACGGAACGCCATGCTGCGAGCCTTTCCGTCATCCGTAACAATGCTCATGCCGAAAAACCTGAACATGTATTTGTTGCCATAGTAAATACGGTTCATGATTTTCGGCCCGAAATACTCACCGTGAATAGTGAACTGGATCCCCGGCATGTTTCCTGCCTTCACACTGGTAACAAGCTCAATAAAGTCCCCGAACTCCTGCATGACGGATGCCTCTACATTGTAGAACGAAGCGCCTTTCCCGAGTATAGAGTTTCTTTTGGAAATGCTTCAGTTTCCTTCCTTGTCGAAATTCAGGGCAATGTTCGTACCGTCGATTTTCTCGGTTACAACCCAGTAGTTTATTTCTTTTGCCCTGAGAAAATCTTTTGCTTCCAGCCTTTTTGCGGTTTCCAAGTTTTCGATGTCCTTGAATTTGACGAACTGCATGACGTCCTCCTTTTTACGGATATTGCGTTCCTGCGACCCGACATTTAGGTCGCAGGCAACAAAAAACCCGGAGGATATGCTCCGGGTGACAAGTCTCAGTCTTATAACGAAGATTTATTTATTTTTTGTTGTGTACTGCATTGCGTGAAACAAGGACGCAATATTTGAATAATCATTTTGGAAAACTTTCTACAGAGGAAGACTATGTCCATCTTTCATGTGGAACCTATGAAGGGACGCGAGCATGTCATGCTCGCCTTTGCCGGAAAGGATAACCCCATTGAACTTCACTTTATGGAGGACGGTCGGGACTTCGATTGTTCTGCGGCCAGCTCTATACGTGTGAAGATTGGTGAAACGGTTATCGACTCTGAAATTGACGAAGATGCCTTTGATCGTACGGAAGATAATATCGGACACGTTGATCTGCTTATCAGCAACTATCCCGACATTACTCCTAAGGCGTACAACATGGCATGTGAAGTAGAGTTTCCCGAAGGTGAAGACCCTGGCAAAACCATCTATTTCGGTACGCTGCGCCTTATCGTGCAGAAGCCAGCTATGTAACTTGTTGGATCAGTGCCCAATATTTACGTGGTATTTGAATAACCATCAAACACATCTTATAAGGTGACTTTTCATGGATAAACTTGCTCAGATTCGCGATTCTGAAGTTCGCGGTGTTCTTGCTGCCTTTGTGGACAACGGCCTCATCAAGTGTGCTTCTCGCGAAGATTTCGATAATCTCGCCGAAGCCGTGTCTGCCAACGTCGGTTATGACTACGATATCAACACGATTGCTGATGTGACCGATGCACTGCTCAGCGACGACAATGTTAAGACTGCTGGTGAGCAGGATGATGAAGGTGCCGACGAAGGCATCGCTGACTGCATGAGCGCCATCGGCGAACTCTACATGAGAAAAACTGCAGGCGAAATCGACGACATCACCTTTGAGGAAGCTGCCGACGACCTGCTGAAGGAAGCAGGAGTTGTTGATACCCTCATGAAGCGCATCCGTCCTTCCCGTAGCGCCCGCGCAAAGAAGTATCTCAAGAATAAGTTCAAGAATGGAAGCAAAGCTCGCAATGCCGCGCTGATCGGCGGCGGAGCTCTGCTTGCTCTTGGCGGACGCAAGGCCGCTCCCTATGTGGGTAGAGCCGCTCGCGCTGCTGGTTCCAAGGCTGCGCCGTATGCCTCCAAGGCAGTGTCCAAGGCCAAAAGCCTCGGCGTGAACGGCGCGGGTACCATCCGTAGCACTCTCAAGAAGCTCCGTGGTGCCTAACAGACCTTTTTATCTACTATTCTTCCCAACTAGTGGCCTGTCTGAACAGGTTACTACAGGCGCATGATGCGGGCGTGCCGGGTAAGGTTCGTCCGCATTATGAAATGCATCTTCGGGTATGTCGGGCTGCTGCAGCGGTAATCTCAAGCAATATGAGCCCGGAAAATTTAGTTCATAAACAATCGGAGCAGAGAGAACAGCATGGCATTTCAGTCGTTTACAGACTTTCTGAAAACCTACGCTTACCCTTATCAGGCATGGGCATCCAAAGCCACAGGCAACGACATTCAGGAACCAGACCAGGACAAACTTCTGCAAGGCTGGGTTATTGAAAAGCCTAGGCTCAGGACTCATTAATTGCCAAAAGGGTAAAAAGTTCTTATTGTCGGCATAGGGAGGATGCCATGAAGGAACTTTTTTATCTTTCTCATGAACAGATTGCTCGTATCAAACGCTACTTTCCTCGTTCCCACGGCATTCCGAGAGTCGATGACAGGCGTGTCGTCAGCGGCATTATCTATGTCATCAAGCATGGCCTGCAATGGAAAGATGCCCCGCGCGAGTATGGACCATACAAAACTCTCTACAATCGTTTTATCCGCTGGAGCCGATTGGGTGTCTTTAACAGGATTTTTGCGGAGCTTGTTGAACAAAACGGCTCCACAACACGCTTGATGATTGATACCACACATCTCAAGGCACACAGGACAGCAGCAAGTTTGCTGAAAAAAGGGGCCTTTCCCGATGTATCGGACGCACAAAAGGCGGCCTGAATTCAAAACTCCACGCTGTCTGCAATGCCTTCGGTCAACCGTTGGCCTTCCATCTGTCCGGCGGTCAGGTGAGCGACTACAAAGGCGCTGCTGTCCTGCTTGATACTCTGCCGCAGGCCAGGGAGCTTCTGGCGGATAGAGGCTATGATGCCGACTGGTTTCGTCATGCCTTGTCCCGTAAAGGAATCACGCCGTGTATTCCTGGCAGACACAGCCGAAAAACTCCGGTGGTCTATGACAAGGAGGTTTATAAGCAGCGGCACAAGATAGAAATCATGTTCGGCCGACTCAAGGATTGGCGCAGAATAGCCATGCGTTATGACCGTTGTGCACACACGTTCTTTTCGGCCATTTGTCTCGCTGCCATTGTCATCTTTTATATTTAATGAGTCCTGAACCTAGTCAGCGTATTCGTTGCTCCAAATATCAAGAAAGGCATTTATCGTCAAATCCAACAAATGAAGTTTTTTCAGGAACAGAAATCCCTGCATTGAACCTAAAACAATGCAGGGATTTCTGTTAGAATTGTCTAATTCTAGCCTATCCAGCTTGCTATAATGGGGATTGGATAGCTGGGATTCTTGCCTTGAGGAATGATGTGGAATTTTGGGAGATTATGGGATGACGATTTGACCGAGGAGAGCATTTCAACCTTTTTCGAGAACAGAGCCTAAAATAATAATTAATTGGTGTTCGAGCAACAGTTATTCATAAAATATTTATCATGTATAAAAATACATATAATTATTGTTGATATTATAGTAATTATGTGTATTTAATGAATGTTTATAATATATATTAATGATATATATAGCTCTTGAATAAGTCATGATATGTCTGTTTCAAAAATAAACATTTAGAAAATGCAACAGAATCTGTACGGATCTGTGCATGGCACAGGCTGCCCTAAAAGCATGACATTCAGCATTACAAACAGTTCCGGAAAAGATCGCTGGAGGACGGATGTCTCACGGTGGCTTTTGCCGCACTTTCCCATTTCTTCCTTGCTCCGCCACTTGGTGAGTAAGTGATATCTGTATGTTTTATTTAATTTTTTAATATAGAAGCTCTAGAAATTCATGCCTGGAGGTCTGTTTTCGTGCTGGAGAAGAACGTTGCTTTCCGGGATGGATGCAGCATGTGGAACAACATTTGCATAGTCTTCAGGAAAATCATCTATTCGTCGTCGCGTTCTTCAGGGGGAACCTTCGCAAAGCGCCTGTATGATTGTGTGCAGAGCCGCAGCATTGGAAAAGTCGTCGACGGAAGAACTTTTGGGGAGCTGTTATGGAGAGTGAGGCCTTTGAAGGCATGCATGATTTCCGTATGAGGGAACTTCGTCTGATGCATGTTCCTGTCGGTATTGCCTTTCTTCGTTTTGAGAAGCAAGTGGAGGAATGTCGAAAGCGGCATGATTTTTTCGTCCTGTCCATTCGGTTACGTTTTGCCAGGCGGAACTCGGAGCCCGTATGGAAGGGCTGAACATTCTCCTCGATATGGGCAGACTCGGGTGCAGAAGCCCCCGCATAGGATTTGTATTGAAGGCTGTGAAGCCAAGCGATGTTGAAGTCCATTTGAAATTTTGTGAGAGCTGGGCAGGCGTCGGCAGTTCTGACCGGCAAGCCGCCGCTGGCTGAGGTTTTTGCGCCTCTGGAGAGATGGGGCGAAGCTCCCGATGTTGTGCATTTCTGCTGCGACAATACGCAGGCCTGTCATCTTCTGAACGACTGGATGGCAGTTAAAAACGTTCATCTTCTTCGGCCAAGTTTGTGCGTCAACTCTTCGGTGTGCGGGGCGCAGTATTGACGATGACGACGCGGCAGGCCAATATGACGCTTGCGTGCGCAGGACGCTATAATTCGGTCAAGATGGAACGGGGAGAGAGTAATGTCATGATTCCCGGAGAGCACGTCGGCGACATGGTGCGTCGCATGGAGCGCCGTGTTGCCGATACGGGCGGCGTTTCTCTTACTCGTAACGGTCATCCATTTCCCGGAGCGGACATCTGTCAGAATTGTCCACTCATTGTTTTTTAATCTGTTGAGGGCGGATCCGGCGTTTTGGGAGGTCTTTCCGACAGCAAAAAGACACGGACTTCTGCCCCGGGAGTAAAATTATGGAAGACGATTCCAAGCATGAGGCAAGAAAAAAGCTGATCGACCACATCTGCGACATGGAGTGGGAGATGTTCGACAAGGTTCAGAACAAGGGCGGACGCGCAAGCTGTCAGAACGACGCCGGGTTCTTCAAGAAGATGCGGGAATGTCAGTTCGGAGACTGGAACGACGAAATGCTGCTGAGCTACAGTTCCGATCTCATGAACGCCCGGGATGAGGGCCGCAATCTTCCCATGGAGAAGTACGCCTTCATGATGGAGCACACATGCCCGGCGGAGTTTGCGGAGCTGAAGGACAGTCTGCCGAAGATAGACGAGGAAAAAGCCGCGCTCATTCGGGAAATAGTGGCCGCGCAGGTGGAATGGGAACGGGATGTGGATCGGCAGTATCCGTACGTGCGGGGCGGAGGGCGTCCGCTGACCAGCGATAAGGACACTCCGATGACGACGTCGTTTGAAACCTATCTCACCGGGGAATTGAAGACGTATTCCACGAACACGCTGCTGCTTTATGTGGAATACGTACACAAGCTGAAGGAGGCCGGAGTGAATCTGGCGCTTCTTGCTGCGGAACGCACGGTGCGCGCCTACGGATACGAGTCTCTGGACGACGCGGAACAGAAGACGCGCATGAAGGTTGAGCGCATGGCGCGCTGAGCCGCAGGAAAACAGCGTCGGGCCGGGAACGCCGCATGACGGATTCTGTCCGACGTTTCGGAAAAAGCAAGAGGGTCGTCCTTTCGGGCGACCCTCTTTTTGTGTTTGCGCATCGCAGGGAGAAAGCGCTGCGCAGATCAGCGATTACTCATAGCGGGGCTTTCTCTTCATGTGATTGCGGAACCATCCGGTGATCGAGTTGATGACCACGAAGAAGGTGGGAATGAAGAAGATGCCGAGCGAGGTGGCGCACACGGTGCCCCAGAACACGGCGGTGCCCACGGCGTGCTGGCTGGCGGCGCCGGCGCCCGAGGCCGACATCATGGGCAGCACGCCCAGACCGAAGGCCAGGGAGGTCATGAGAATGGGGCGCAGACGGATGCGGCAGGCTTCCACGGTGGCGTCGATGAGGCTTCGTCCTTCCGCCTGAAGGTTTCGGGCGAATTCCACGATCAGGATGGCGTTTTTGGACGAGAGGCCCATGACGGCCAGAATGCCGACCTGGAAGTACACGTCGTTGGTGAGATCCTTGAAGTAGGTGCCGAGCACGGCGCCGAGAATGCCGAGCGGAATGACCAGCAGCACGGCGAACGGGATGGACCAGCTTTCATACAGGGCGGCCAGAGCCAGGAACACGACCAGCACGGACAGGGCATACAGCATGGTGGTCTGCGAGCCGGCCATTTTTTCCTGATAGGAAAGGCCGGTCCATTCCATGCCGAAGGAGTTGCCGAGCTTCTTCACTTCATCTTCCATGATGGACATGGCGATGCCGGAAGCCACGCCGGGCATGGGTTCGCCCTGATATTCGAGGGCGGGCATGGCGTTGTAGCGCTGGAGCACGGCGGGACCGAAGGTCCAGTCGGTGGAGTAGATGGCGTTGAAGGGAACCATTTCGCCGGCCGCGTTGCGGAAGTGAATGCGGTTGAGGCTTTCGGGATTCTTGCGCACGTCGGCGTCGCCCTGCACGTACACCTTCTTCACGCGTTCGTTGTGGACGAAGTCGTTGACGTAGGTGCCGCCGAGCATGGTGGAAACGTCGGCGTTCACGCTGGAGAGCGCGAGGCCCATGCTGGTGGCCTTGGCGTTGTCCAGATGAATGTTGAACTGCGTGATGTCGTCCATGCCGGTGGGGCGGATGTAGGCGATCTGCGGATTGGCGAAGGCCGCGCCCATGAGCTTCTTGCCGGCTTCCACGAGCTTTTCGTGACCTACGCCGCCGCGGTCCTGCAGTTCCATGGTGAAGCCGTTGGTCATGCCCAGCGAAATGATGGCCGGGGGAATGGCCGCGATGAACTGACCGTCGAGAATGCCGGCGAAGCGCTGGCGTATGCGGGCGGCCACGGAAGCGGCGTCCTGTCCGGGCTTGGTGCGGTCGGCGTAGTCCTTGAGCTTCACGAAGCCCATGCCGGTGTTTTCCGCCACGCCGCCCATGCCGTAGCCGGCCACGAACATGTAGGAAACGACGTTGTCCTTTTCTTCATTGAGAATGTAGTCCGAAACCTTCTGGAACTGCGACTTGGTCTGTTCCAAAGTGGCGTTCGGGGGCATCTGCAGCATGGTGATGATGGCGCCCTGGTCTTCCGAGGGAAGGAAGGACGTGGGCAGCTGCTTGTACACGAGGCCGAGGCCGCACACGAGCACGGCGTAGATGATCATGACTCTGCCGCCGCGCTGCACGATGGCGTGAACGCCGCCGGAGTAGCGATGCTGGTTCTTGGTGAACATGCGGTTGAACCAGCCGAAGAAGCCGTGCTGAGCGCCCTGGGAATGGGGCTTGAGCATGCTGGCGCAGAGCGAGGGGGTGAGGATAAGGGCCACGAGCACCGACAGCGTCATGGCGGACACGATGGTCACGGAGAACTGCCGGTAGATCACGCCCGTGGAGCCGCTCATGAAGGCCATGGGCAGGAACACGGCGGAGAGCACCACGCCGATGCCGATCAGCGAGGAGCTGATTTCGTCCATGGATTTTTCCGTGGCGGCGACAGGATCGAGATGTTCTTCCTGAATCACGCGTTCCACGTTTTCGACGACCACGATGGCGTCGTCCACGAGCAGACCGATGGCGAGCACCATGGCGAACAGGGTCAGCGTGTTGATGCTGTAGCCGAAGGCGAGCAGCACGCCCATGGTGCCGAGCAGAACGACGGGCACGGCGATGGTGGGAATGATGGTGGCCCGGAAGCTCTGAAGGAAGAGCCACATGACGAGGAACACCAGAATGATGGCTTCCACGAGGGTTTTCACCACTTCGTGAATGGAGGCGAGCACGGGGGGCGTGGTGTCGAAGGCCAGTTCGTAGGCCATGCCGTCGGGGAAGTAGTGGGAGAGTTCCTCGATTTTGGCCTTCACGAGGTTGGCGGTTTCGAGGCCGTTGGCTCCGGGGGCGAGGGTGACGCCTATGCCCGAGGCGGGATGGTTGTTGTAGTAGGTGGTGATGCCGTCAAGTTCCGTGCCCATGGCCACGCGGGCCACGTCGCGGATGAACACGCGTTCGCCGCTTTCGGTCACCTTGAGCAGCACGTTTTCAAACTCGGTGGAGTTGCGCAGCAGGCTCTGAGCCTTGATGATGACGTTGAGGGCCTGATCGTTCTTGCCGCCGATGATGTTGGCGCCGAGCTGACCGGCGGTGACTTCCATGTTCTGGGCGGTGATGGCGTTGCGCACGTCGGAAGGCGTAAGTTCGTACTTGGTCAGCTTTTCGGGATCGAGCCAGATGCGCATGACGTACTTGCCGCCGAACACCTGCACCGTGCCCACGCCCTGCGTGCGGCTGATTTCATCCTTGATGTTGGTGCTGATGTAGTCGGCAAGGTCGATGTTTTCCTGACTGTTGTCCGGCGAGTAGAGGGTGATGACCATGAACATGTTGTCGTTGCCCTTGGACACCGACACGCCGTAGCTCTGCACGGCGGAGGGCAGCTGCGACTGCACCTGCTGCACCTTGTTCTGCACCTGCATGTGGGCGACGTCGGGGTCGGTGCCCACCTCGAAGGTGAGGGTGATGGTGGACATGCCGGAGGAGTCGGACTTCGACTGCATGTAGATGAGGTTATCGATGCCGGTCATGTTCTGTTCGATAACCTGGGTGACGGTCTGGTCCACGGTGGTGGGGGAAGCGCCCGAGTAACGCGTGTTGATGCGTATGGAGGGCGAAGCCACTTCCGGGTACTGCGATATGGGCATGGTGAAGATGGCCAGCACGCCGAAAAGCATGGTGACGATGGCCAGCACCCACGCGAATATGGGGTGATGAATGAAAAAACGGGAAAGCATTACTTGCTGCCTCCGGCCGCCTTGGCGGCTTCTTCTTCGGAAACCACCTGCACGGGCTGTCCGCCGCGGGTGTTGTGAATGCCGTTGAGCACGATTTCTTCGCCGAGATTGAGGCCGCTCGTCACGTACCAGTCATTGCCGATGGCGTGGCTCAGGGTGATGTTGCGGCGTTCGGCCATGCCGTCCTTGACCACATAGACGTAGGGCAGACCCTTGAGATCGCGCAGCACGGCCTTCTGAGGCGCGAGCACGGCCTGATCGTCCTGCCCCATGACCACGTTCACGCGAACGAAGAGGCCGGGCAGCAGCACGTTGGCGGCGTTGGGGAACTCGGCGCGCAGGGTGACGGTGTTGGTGGTCTGATCCACGTTCACGCCGGTGAAGTTCAGATGGCCGGCGGCGGGGTAGTAGGAGCCGTCGTGCATGGTGAGCGTGGCCTTGATGTTGGCGGGATTCACGTCCTTGAGATCGCCGCGCTCGCCGAGCTGCTTCTTGAGGGAGTAGAGGTCGTCGGACGACTGGGAGACTTCCACGTATATGGGATCGGTCTGATAAATGGTGGCGAGCGGCGAAGCCTGACTGGCGGTGAGCAGCGCGCCCACGGTGTAGTTGCTGAGGGTGATGCGGCCGCTGATGGGGGCGCGCACCTCGGTGCGGCGATAGTTGATTTCCGCGGTGTCCACGGCGGCCTTGCACGACTGCACCGACGCTTCGGCCTGACGCAGGGTGGCCTTCACGTCGTCGTAGTCCTGCTGACTCACGGACTTGGTCTTCAGCATGCTGGCGGTGCGGCGTTCGCGCAGGCGGGTGACGTTGAGATTGGCTTCGGCGCTGGCGAGATCGGCGCGGGCCTTGTCGAGGGCGGCCTTGTAGGTGTCGGGCTCGATGCGGTAGAGCACGTCGCCTTCCTTGACCATGGCGCCTTCGGTGAAGCAGCGTTCCTTGAGAATGCCGCCCACTTCGGGGCGCACTTCGGCCCAGCGGTAGGCCACGGTGCGACCGGTGAGTTCTCTCTGAATGTCCACCTTGTGGGGAGTCATTTTTACGGTGGTCACGCGGACGGTGCGGGCCTGGGGCGCCTGAGCGGCGTTGTCCTTCTTGGATATGAGGCCGCTCAGCTGATCGCAGCCGACAAGGAGGAAGGGAAGCGCCAGCAGAGCGGGCGCGAGCTTAAGAATTCTGACCATTATAACATGCTCCTTGGGTAAGGATGGAGTAGCGGGTTATTCCTGCCAGCCGCCGCCGAGGGCGAGGCACACTTCGGCGATGCTGACGAGATGATTGGCGTGAGCCACGGCAAGGGACTGCTGCGCGGTGAACAGATTACTTTCCGCGGTGAGCAGTTCGAGGTAGGAGGCGAAGCCGTTGTCGTAGCGGGTGCGGGCGTGCATGACGGCGCGGGAGAGGTAGTCCACCTGACGGGTGAGCGCGCCCACGGAATTGGCGTATTCGGTCTGGGAAACCAGCGCGTCGCGCACGTCCTTGAAGGCGTTCTGCACGGTGAGCTCGTAGGTGGCCACGGCGGCCTTCTTGGCGGCTTCGGCGCTGTCCACGGTGCGCTTGATGGTCCAGAAGTTGAGCGGCAGGCTCAGGCTTCCGCCGACGCTTGCGTACTGATTGGTGCTTCTGAGCAGCTCGTTGAGTTCAAGGCTCGCGCCGCCGAGCAGACCGGTGAGGGAGAACGACGGGAAGAACGACGCGCGCGCCGTGCCGATGTCGTAGTTGGCGGCCTGAAGGTTGGCTTCGGCCTGGCGGATGTCGGGACGATGCTCGAGAATCTGCGAGGGAATGCCGGAAGGCAGGGCGGGAGTCTTGTCGAGGGAGGTCATGAGTGAGGCGGGAGCCTTGAGACCGCCCATCTTCATGATTTCCGCGGGCGAGCGGCCGAGCAGCACGGCGAGGGAGGTTTCGGCGGCGTTCTTGGCGATTCTTGCGGAGGCAAGAGCGTTGCGCGCGGTTTCCACGTTGGCGCGGATGCTCAGGATGTCGAGATCGCTGATCTGTCCGTTGTCGAAGCGGTTCTGATAGATTTTCAGGGAATCTTCGCGGTTTTTCAGAACATCGCGGGCGATTTCCTCCTGCCAGGTGTAGGCGCTCAGCCAGAAATAGGACTCCACGGTGCTGGCGGCCACGGTGAGAATCACGTTGTCGCGGGCGGCTTCGGTTGCCACGAGAGAAGCGCGGGCGGATTCCGCGGCGTTCCAGTATTTGCCCCAGAAGTCGAGGGTCCAGCTTGCGGCGAGCGCGCCTGAGAAGGTGTGGGTGTTCTTGCCGTTGTTCTGCATGGCGGCGGGCGAGGTGGCGGAGCGCGCCATGGTGCGCGTGCCGTCGGCCGAGGCGGAAGGCACGGGCAGCAGCGCGTCGCGCGCTATGCCGAGCCCGGCCTGCGCCTGATCCACGTTGGCCATGGCCTGGTCGATGTTCTTGTTGTGCGCGAGCGCTTCTTCCACCAGCGCGTTCAGCGTTTCGTCGTGGAAGCGCTCCCACCACTTGGTCTGAAGCGCCTGCGACTGCGAGGCCTCCCACGTTTGAGGGATATCCATTTCCGGACGCTGATAGTCGGGGGCAAGGTTGCACCCCGCAAGAAGCAGCATGAATGCCGGAGCAAGAATCGACAGCATTTTGACCATAAAAAGGCTCCTGTATCCTTTGAAATGAGCAATATGCCGGAATTTAACGGGATTTTCTGGAAACGGCGTGGGCTGCGCTGCCTGTTTCCGTCGCGTCCGAACCGGCATCTCCCTTTTTTGGAGAGGGGGGCGTCATTTTGATTGAGTGGACATACCTTATCTTTCTTGTTATAAAAAATCAAGAAGCATCAATATTTTGATAGAAAAAAGAAACACTATGTCAGGCTGGGGAGGGGAAACTTGAACTGGACCATAGAGCAGTTGCGCGCCTTTGTCACGGCCGCCGAAAAAGGATCGTTCTCTGCGGCGGGTCGCGCCATGGGCAAGGCGCAGTCTGTGGTGAGCACGCACATTGCCATGCTGGAAGACAGTCTCGGCGTGGAACTTTTCGATCGTTCGTCGCGCTCTCCCGTGCTCACCGAAGCCGGTCGGGCGCTTCTTCCCGAGGCGCGCGCCGTGCTCCGGCAGAGTCATCGCTTTGATTCCTGCGCCATTGCCCAGTACAGCGGCGAGGCCGTGCTGCTCAACATCGTGGTGAGTCACGGCGTGCCTTTTCAGGGGATATCCGAGGCGATGGCGTCGCTGACGGAAAAATATCCTTTCCTGAGCGGAAGTTTTCACATCGTGTCGCTGGACAGCGTGTGGAAGCAGGTGAGCGAGGGAGACGCGCAGATAGGCATTGTGGGCGGGCATCTGCCGGAAACCAAGAGCAACTGTGAAGTCGTCTGCCTCGGTCAGCTTCGCTACTGTCTGGTGGCTTCGCGCAATTCGCCGCTCGGTCAGAAGAAAAACGTGACCGTGGAAGATCTCGCGCAGTATCGGCACATCGTGTTCAACCGTTCGCGCGCGGAGCGGTATCTGCTGAACTCTCAGTACTGGGAAGTGAACGACGTGGTGGCGGCCATGTACTGGGCGTCGCTCGGCATAGGCTGGGCCGTGGTGCCGCTGGGGCTGGCTCAGCGCATTGCGCGCGACGAATCCATGAAGAACCTCGTCATTCTCGACATGGACAACATGTCGTTCGTGGCGCACAACATCTATCTCATCTGGAACAACGTCTTCAGCCGTCGCGATATTCTGGAAGACCTCTGCCGCGATTTGAAGACCTACTATCAGCAGGCCTTTGAACAGGGCGACAACATGTTCTGAGACGATCCGGGCAAGCGGTCCGAACGCTCTGCGGGGCGAGCGCCCCGAACATTGACCTCCATTGGAAGCGCCGCCGGCGCACCGAGCCCGTCCATGAGACGGGCTTTGTTATTTAAAGGATAAGGGCGGAGTCTGCGTGGGGGATATGCGCGTTCCGGAGGCACGCTCTTGGCCTCTCGAAACATCGGCCGGGGAGGAGCGGCGTGCGGGGGGCTGTCCGGCGCGACGCCGCAGAACGGGCGGCGGCGAGACGTCGGGCGTCGGGAGCGCTGCTCCGGAGGCAGGCCCCCCGGTGTCGGCAGCGGGGCAAGAGAATGCAGGGCCGCAGGCATCCTTGCGAGTTCATGCGGTTGCCGGGCGCAGACTGCAACGCTCAGGCAATGACGCATGCAGGCTCTCCGACGTCATGGCTCTGCATTATGAAATAAGACAACAGATGTCCTGTTCGGTTTTGCATAGGAACGTTTTTCTTTATCCGGGCCTCATCCGGGGCGCATCGGAACGCAAACAAGGCGAAAAAAGAGGGCCGTTCGGCGCTTTTTATTCTAAAATGCGTTTTGTGAAAAAATAAATAAAATATTACAATGAGATAAAATATTTTATGTTTATAATTTACAAGCGTTTTAGCAGTATATATAAGTTTATTGATAATTTTCCTTTTCAAAGGAGATTAAGACGTGTTCAACGTACCTGTGCAGACAAGTGTCCGGGGGAAAAATGCAGGGCTTTGGAGCGGAGCGGTCGGAATGCCTGCCTCGGCTTCCGGCGACAAGGAGCGGAAAAGAGGCGCGGCGCTGCGGAAAAAGCGTTCTGCTGAACGCCGGGAGAACGGTGGGTCGCGGAACAACGTTCCGCCGCGGGAAGGCGCTTTGTTGCGGAGCGCGCTGACGAAAGAGAGCGACGGGCGAAAGGTCCGGCGGGCGTTTTGGCCCGCGCAGGGCAGAGCACCTGAACATACGACTTTTTGGGGGAAACATGACGCCGTCGGACGCGGCAGGGAATGGAGCGGCGTCGGATGCGGAAGTCATGCGCTGAGGCGCGGCTCCGGATCGCCCGGCAGCATGGCGACGACGGGGGAATCCGTCCTGGCGGCGGACTCGGGAGCCCTGAGGGCGGAGCGCTCCTGGTGGCGCGTCACGCCGTTGTCGAGTCGTTTGGTTTCGGAGCGTTCGATGACGGCAACGGAGCGGGAGGTAAAAAGGTCAGCGCCTGGCGACGCGTCGGGCCGTGACGTAGTAGCGATCCCAGTAGTTGACGGAGAGCGATTCAATGCGCACGCGGGCCCGGGGCTTGGGACTGTGAATGAAACTGTTCTGGCCGACGTAGATGCCCGTGTGGTAGCCGGAGCGCGGAATGCGGAAAACCACGATGTCGCCGGGGCGCAGGCTGCCGCGGGAAATGCGTTTGCCCGCGCTGGCCTGATCGCGGCTGATGCGGGGCACGGAAATGCCGTTGCTTGCGCAGGCCCAGTACACGAGGCCGGAGCAGTCGAAGCCGCGCGAGGGCGAGGATCCGCCGGATACGTAGGGACGGCCGAGCTGACTTTTGGCCGTGGCGGCGATGGCCGCACCGCTGCCGGAAGCGGCGCTCGGCTGTTGATAAGTCGGTCTGTAGGTCTGTTTGCCGCAGCCAGCGGTCATGAGAAGGGCCACGCACAGAAGAAGCAGCGGAACATACCGATAGAGGGAATGATCGCGATGTGTCGTCATGACGGACCTGCCGGAGTTGAAAGTGTAACATTTCTTTTGTAGGTCATCCCGGGGCAACTTGCAAGTGCGGCCTCATTTTCATGTTGATGTTGTATAGTTATTTTTAATAGTTGTATAAAACAATCCTTGAAATGACGAAATTGTTTATTCAATTTCATAATATTTCTATAAGATGATGTGGTATTATTTTTTTCTGTTTCTTTCTTGACGCAAAGTATCAAAAGTGAAATACACTGTTATCAGTGTTTTGTATTGCTTTCTCATGAAAGTAACAGGATTATGTGGCGGAAAAGTTGCTTTCTGTAAAATTGAGGAGGAATTTATGGTATCGGAACTTTCCACTCTCATTCACAATCTTGTTCTGGACAATCCCGTGCCTGCGAAAGACCTGGCAAAGGCCATCGGCAAGCCGTATTCCACCCTGCTCAGGGAAGTGAATCCGTATGATACGGGAGCCAAGCTCGGCGCGGAAACACTGCTGCAGATCATGATGCAGACCGGCGACACCAAGCCGCTGGAGTACATGGCGGGCAAGCTCGGCTATTCGCTGGTGGCCGCCAGAAGCGACGCGCCGCACGTCACGCCCGGAGCCTTTCAGGGGGCCGGTTCCGGCGTGAACGCGTCCGTTCCCGCGATGGATGGACGTCAGAACGGCGAAAAGGAACATCGGGCCTGATTCGATTCTGCACGAAACGGACAGGAACAATGGGCGGAGGCAGAGGGGAAAGCTGCCTTCGCCTTTTTTTGTGCGCTGGCGGGGGAGAGGGGCATTGCGAAAGGCATATTCAGATTTTCGCTCTGTGCGAACTCCTGCGGCAGAGCGCGATGATGCGACGGCGGAATACTGGAGCGAACGGGTCGCGATGAATATTTGATGTAAAAAGTGCGTCGAGGCAGGGCGTTGCCTCGGTCGTTTCTGAATATTTTTTGTGCGAAGAACGGCAGGCGTGAGCATCCGAGTGTGGGGGAAATGGTTCGTGGAGTCCGTTTTTCGCGAATTACGGGGGTGCTGCAGGCAGAAAATTACGCGGGAACTCGATACTGCCGTGCGGAAAAAATCGGCAGGCGCAGAGTGACGGCCTGGACAGAGAATGTCGGAGAGCTCCGGTGTGGGCGGAGCACGCTTCCTTTTTTGCTGCCTGAGGAAAATGTTGGCGGCGCTCACTTAAAGGAGAGGCGTCAGTGACGACGGTCCTGAGGAAGTGAAAAGGCCCCGGCAGACAGGTGGTTGTCTTGCCGGAGCCAAGGAGGAGTTAACGAAAAAGGGCGCAACTGTGTTGCGCCCTTTTGGGAACCGGACACCCGGCAACAACCGTTACCGTTGCTTCCTTTCGGACCTGGCGGGGTTGGCGGCGCGACCGCCGTCCGGTTCCCGGAACTCATAAAGCGAAAGACAGTATAGACGGAGGCGGGGGAGATGTCAAGATCGGGCGGTATGCACGGGCGTTGCTGTGTGCCGTGTCCTGTGCGTCGGGGGAGCGCTGAGCATCGGAAGCCCCGCTGGTCATGGTTGCAGAAGTTGCTGTCGAAAAACGTAGAATGTGCGTCCTCGTCCAGGCGTTCGTCCGGAGATGTGACGTGCTGCTGCTCGGGCGCGGAAACGTCTGGAGAAAGGGAACTGACGGGGCAGAATACGGCAGGTCGATCGCGCATGAGCACAGCTTCGGAAAGAAAATGGGGAAGGTCTGAAAAAAATGCTTGCCAAGGCATGGGCTTTGCTATACAAAGACAGCTGTGCCCAGGTGGTGGAATTGGTAGACACACTATCTTGAGGTGGTAGCGCCGAATGGCGTGGGAGTTCGAGTCTCCCCCTGGGCACCATTATGAGAGCGAGAGCTGCAAGCTTAGGTTTGCAGCTCTTTTCGTTTAATACTCTGACCATTGAGGAGACGGAGGCTGACAAAGCAGAAAACCAACCGCTAAGGCGGAGACCACAAATGGCTATTCCTTAAAACGACTTCTTTATAAGACTGAGTCCGTTAGAATTAGGTCTCATATCAAAAGAAGGCGCGTGCCTTCTATGAGCAAGAGGGGCTTTCCCCGCAACTTCCCGCCCCGAAAGTTTCCCCTGATATCTTTGCGGCAGTATTGCTAACATTTCGTCGTTTTCGGGCCCGCCTGCTCGGATGTTCCGAGCCCCGGGTACGCATGGCTGCCTGTCCGAAAACGTTCAATCATCCTCCATGCCCGACAAGCAGGAGCTCCGCCGAGTCTTTGGAACGAACGACGGCGTCGGCATCGGGGAACAGCCGCAGGGAAGGAATATTGATATGCGTCGGTGTCTCATCGGCCGCACAACGACATATTATTTTTGTGCAGCACCCCCTTATGGTACTGGACGAAAGGTTCATTCCTCTCTATTTTTCTGTGGCCCGCGTCTTGGAGGGCGCGGGAGAGCTGTGCCGAGCCATAATCGGTTCCTTTCGTCCCACGGAGTGTTCATGTCTGTTTCACCTTTTAAAAGCGCCGGAGCGCGCTTGTTCATGGCGTCCATTCTTGGTTTTCTTGCCGCCATGGGGCCGTTGTGCACGGATTTCTATCTCCCCGCCCTGCCGGACATGGCGGCGGAACTCGGCAGCGCGCCTTCACAGATGCAGCTCAGCATTACGGCCTGTCTGCTCGGACTTTCCCTCGGGCAGATCGTGCTCGGCCCCCTCAGCGACGCCAGAGGCCGCAAGCTCCCGCTGCTCGTTTCCCTGGCCGTGTTCATCGTGGCCTCGTTCCTGTGCGCGGAGGCCTCAAGCGTTACCGAACTCATTGCCCTGCGCTTCATTCAGGGGCTGGCGGGCAGCGGCGGCGTGGTGCTTTCCCGCGCCGTGGCCTGCGACTTGTTCCGCGGCACGGAGCTGACCAGGTTCTTCTCCCTGCTCATGCTCATCAACGGCGTGGCTCCCATCTTCGGCCCGGTCATCGGCGGACAGATTCTGCGCTTTTCCAGCTGGTCGGGCATCTTTTTCTTCCTTTCGTTCTGCGGCGCGGCTCAGTTTTCTCTGGTGCTCTTCGGCTGCCCGGAAACCCTTCCGCCGGAAAAACGCATTCAGAGCGGCATGGGGCAGTCCGTGCGCGCCATGTTCCGCCTGTTCGGCAACCGCGTCTTCCTCGCCTACATGCTCATTCAGGGCTTCGTCATGGCGGGCTTTTTCGGCTACATTTCCGCCTCGCCCTTCGTGCTCCAGAATATTTACGGACTCTCCGCGCAGCAGTACGCCCTGTGCTTCGGCTTCAACGGCCTCGGCATCATGATCTTCGCCCAGATCACGGGCCGTCTCTGCACCGCCTACGGCGACAGGGCCGTGCTCGGCGTCGGCGCGGCGATTTCCCTGTTCGCTTCGCTGTGCGTGCTTGCGGTCGGCGCGCTGCATCTGCCCGCAGTCTTCATGATCGCGTCGCTGTTCCTTTTCGTGTCGTGCATCGGCATCACCACGACCACGAGCTTCTCTCTGGCCATCGCTTCCCAGACCGAGGGCGCGGGCAGCGCGTCCGGCCTGCTCGGCGTCACGTCCTTCGTGTTCGGCGCGGCCACGTCGCCCCTCGTGGGCCTCGGCGGCGCCGGCACCTCCCTGCCCATGGCCGTCGTGGCCGTGGCTTCCGGTCTGCTCGTGCTGTTCTTCTTCCGCATGGCCGGCAAGGCGCGTCGCGCTTCCTCCCGTCGGTCGTAGCGCTGCCGGGCGGATGGCGGCATCCGCCCGGCAGTCGTTTTTGTCCGCGCTCTGCGCCGGGCGCGCATGAGGCGCATGCCGTAAAAAAGGGCGGCTTCCTTCGGGAAGTCGCCCTTGCGTCAGGCGCGGCACGTCGGGGAGGAGACATAGGAGTCCGCGTTACTCTTCCGCCGCCTGAACGCTGACGTTGCTTTGAACGTGCATGACATGCACGGCGCAGCCCAGTCACGGATCAAAGGCGCGCACCAGCCGCCCGGCGTTGACCGGACTGTCTTCGTAGGGCACGTTCAGCCCCACGAGCGCTTCTTCCATGGGGCCGCGCAATCCCACGTCGTCGCGCGGAGAGGCGTTCCACAAGGTGGCGGGCAGCACCTGATAGAAGCTCAGACGTCCGTTTTCCACGCGCAGGCAGTGCATGAGCGAGCCGCGCGGCGCTTCGGTGAGCGAGAAGCCCGCGGCGTTCGTCAGGCGCGGCATGGGCGCGAGCGGATCTGTGCCGGGTTCAAGGGCGTCGAGCCAGCCTTCCATGGCTTTGGCCACAAACCATGTTTCCTCGGCCCTGGCCAGATGTCTGCCCATGATCGAAAACACGAAATCCTCCCCGAGCTCCCGGAACGTGCGTGCCCGCACTCCGAGGTGTCTCGGCGCAAGTTCCCGTCCCATGGGGGAGAGTTCCATGTTCCCCACCCACATGCGCGCGTGCGGGCCCACTTCCATGGGCATGCCGTTGTAGCGCGCGGCCTTGGAAAAGCTGTAGGCTCCGGCCTTGTTCAGATCCACGGCGAGCGGCGGCGCGCTGAACGGACTGCCGCCCGACGACGCCGTGAACCACGAATACCGCACGTTTTCCATGACCTTGTCCGGCTCGAAGGGGTATTCCCTGCCGCCGGCCCACACGCCCGGCCGGATGGCGTACTCGCCGGTATCCGGGTGCGGAAACACGCCCATGCACATGGCCGTGGCCCATCCCTTGCCCGTGTGGGCGAGATCGTCGTAGCGCTGCGAAAGCAGATACAGCAGCGGCACGTAGCGCGTTTCCACAAATTCGCGCACCGTCTTCAGGCGGGAGCGGAATTCCTGAATCTGTCCGGCCGTGGACGGAGCCGACGTTCCCCCGGGCACGATGCCGTGTACGTGGGGCATGCGTCCGCCGAAGATGGCCGACATTTCATGGCACAGCGCGCGGATGTCCAGCGATTCCAGATACTGATCGAGCATCATGCGCGTGGCGGCTTCGCCGAGGCGCAGATCGGGATGCTTCTGCCGCGGCGCAAAAGGCGCGGCGTCTGGCCCCTGAAAGAAATCCTGACTCGATAGCTGATAAAAGCTCAGAATGTGTGACTGCAGAAAGTTTGCGCCCTGCATCAAGTTTCGGAGCAGCCTGCCCTCGCGCGGCGGGGTGAGCTTTGCCGCGTCTTCGAGCGCCATGCACGAGGCGAGCGCGTGGGACACCGGGCACACGCCGCAGATGCGCTGCACGATTTGCGGTGCGTCCATGGGATCGCGGCCGAGCAGAATGTTTTCAAAGCCCCGGAACATGCCGCCGGTGAGCCAGGCGTCCTTCACGACGCCGTCGGCGACGTCGAGACGTGCCTTGAGATGGCCTTCAATGCGGGTGATGGGATCAATGGCGATGGAAACGGCCATGACTTCTTCCTTGCGTTTGGCTTGCGCTTTTCCTGACGGATCGGCGCAGGTGTGAATGACGGTCGGCGGAGCTGCGCGTTTGCGCGGACCCGGAAATCGATGCTCTCGGCGTCTTTGCACGTCGGAGAGCTGTGCGGCGAGGAGCCGGGCTTTCGACGGCAGGAAGGCGGCGCGGCGTTACCAGAGGTTTTTCTGATAGAACGGCGACTGCCCGTCGGGAAAATCGGGCTGCACGCAGCCGATGCACAGCGCGTTTTCCACGCACCAGTTCACGCGGCCGTTCCAGCGGCGCAGGGGCGAATCGCACCACGCGCCCGGGCCCTTGCAGCCTATGCCGTAGCGGCAGCCCGCCTTGTCGATGAGGCTTTTGGCCATGGTTCCTTCGTCGAACAGGTAGAGATAGGGGCAGTTTTCGTGCGTGGTGTTGCCGTAGAAGGCCCGCGGACGCCCCCAGGCATCCAGCGAGGCGGCCACTTCCTGCACGCCGTCGGCAAGGCCGCGCCGTTCTATGGCGTCCAGCAGAATGAGAATGGAGCCCACCATCCAGTCGGGATGGGGCGGACAGCCGGGAATGTTGACGACGGGCGTGCCTATGCCTTTTCTGCGGAAGAATTCCTGCACGCCCACCGCGCCGGTGACGGAGCCGTGAGCCGCGGTCACGCCGCCGTAGGCCGCGCAGGTTCCCACGGCAAGCACGACGGCCGCGTGCGGCGCAAGTCTTTCCAGCATGACGGAAAGCGGAAACTCTTCGTGCCCCGCTTCGCCGATGATGCAGAATCGGCCGTCCTCTTCTTCCGACACCGCGCCTTCCTGCACCAGCACGAATCCGCCGCTGTTTTCTTCCGCCGAGCGCAGCATGAATTCCACGGCGCCTTCGCCTTCGTCGGCCATGAGCGTGGGATGGAAGTCCATGCGGATGACGTGCAGCAGCACGTCGGCGATGCGCGGATGCAGACTGTTCAGGATGGACACGGAACAGCCCGTGCAGCCCATGCCCTGAAGCCAGAATACCGGAGGCCGGACGGCCGTGAGGGTTTCGGCCAGCGCCTGGGGCACGCAGGGGGAGAAGGCGCGGGTGACGCCGCCGAGCGCCGCGGCCATGAGGGATGTGCGCAGAAACGATCTGCGGGAAAAGGGCGGGCGGACGCCCTGAATGTCGTTGTCCATGGAACCTCCTCGCGGGGGAAAGCCCTTGCGGCAAGCCTGACGCACTCGCGGTGATACGGCCATGATTTTCCCGACGAGGCGCAGCTTCGACCGGCGTCGCCTGGTCCGGGCGGGGAGAAACGGGCCATCTTTACGTCCGGGAGGTCAGGAATCCGGCATGGCCCGAATGAGGCGGACAGGCCGCGAAGGTCGGTTTCGGTAAGCGGGGAGGCGAGGCGCAGAAGGACGTCTGCCGCCTGCCGGCGTCGGGCGAATCCGCAGTGTGCCGGAATGCTTTCGGAGAGCGCGGCGAATTATTCCGACAACCTGGGAGAATCACAAAGAAAAAACAGCAGTAATGATTTCTTATTGACAATCGTTCTTATTATTGTTACTACCGAATCACCAGTGATATTGAGGAGCAAACATGTCCAAGACAAGGATGACGAACCAGCGTCGAATCATTCTTGAGGAACTGCGAAAGGTGGACACTCATCCCACGGTTGACGAGCTGTACACCATAGTCAAGGCCCGCATGCCGCACATCAGTCTGGGAACGGTCTATCGCAATCTGGATCTTCTGGCTGAAATGGGCGAAGTGTTGAAAATAGACTCCGCCGGGAGCATGCGTCGTTTTGACGGAAGAGTGGAACCTCACCGCCATGTGCGCTGTCATGTGTGCGGACGCGTGGCCGACGTGTTCACGGACGGGGAGGATGAGCCGGGAATCGGTTTTCTCCGCGTTCCCGGATTCAAGATAACCACCGTGCGGGTGGAATACGACGGCATTTGTGAAGAGTGCGAGCGCAAGTCCGCCGAACTGGCGGACGAGATGCAGGGTGCGAACCAGAGGCGCGCCTGTTGACAACCCCCTCTGCCTACCATCAGGAGAATCTTCCATGAAATCTTTGAAGGGTACCCAGACTGAAAAGAACATTCTCATCGCCTTTGCCGGCGAATCTCAGGCCCGCAACCGCTACACCTACTTCGCCTCTCAGGCCAAGAAGGACGGCTATGTGGAAATGCAGAAGGCCTTCGAGGAAATCGCCAATCAGGAAAAGGAACACGCCAAGCGTCTGTTCAAGTTCCTGGAAGGCGGCGCCGTGGAAATTACGGCCAGCTATCCTGCGGGCGTCATCGGCAGCACGCTCGACAATCTGAAGGCCGCCGCGGCCGGTGAAAATGAGGAATACTCCGACATGTATCCTTCCTTCGCCGACGTGGCCGACGCCGAAGGCTTCCCGGCGATTGCCGCGGTCATGCGCAACATTGCGGTGGCTGAAAAGCATCACGAAGCCCGTTTTCTGGCGTTCGCCGCCGCCATCGAAGCCGGCACCGTGTTCAAGTCCGAAACTCCCCGCGTGTGGCGCTGCCAGAACTGCGGCTATGTGCATGAAGGTCTTGAAGCTCCCGAATCCTGCCCCGCCTGCGCGCATCCGCGCGAATACTTCCAGGCTCTGTAAGAGTCGCGACGAAGCCTCGAACCCGACCGGAACTTCCGGTTGCCGCTTCGCGAGGGGGACGTCCTCCCGTCCCGGCGCGAGGCTCGACGTCGCAGGTCCGGGCCGGACGGCGGGGTCCCCGTCCCGGCCCGATGATGTTTCCTCGGCGGTCTCTTTATGGGGATGTTTCTGCCGCGGGTGATGCCGTGAGCAGACGCTCCCTGAGAGACGTTCCCCCTTCTCTTCGGAGGAGGGGGAATTTTTATTAAGGCCTTCAGGCAGTTGAGGGAGCAAAGGCGACCAAAGTTGAACATCATTCGCCCAGTGGGTGGAACACAAAACGGTTATCCCGGAAAACACCTTTTCGATAAGGCGGAGTAATTCAGACTCCTGATAACATCGAAAAGGTGTTTGTTTATATATGCAAAAAATATTAATATATATTTAGCATTGAGCAGGGAAATATTCTTCTATGCTGTAAAATACATTAATATTATTGATATGTTAAAATGTAAAAGGGCCTCGAATTGAGAAGAGTAGGCCGACGCCCTTGAACTCAGTCGCGGAACAAGCCTGAGCAAAGCTGAAAATTCATCATAGTTTAGATGCAGTTGTTTTTTTTAGTGAAATGGGCTGAAGGTGACTATTGTCTGACTTTTTTACCAAAGTATTGTTCGGATAAATGTGGGAGTGTGTCGGACAGGCGTGCAGGAAATAGAGCCTTTTTCATTGATGGGAACGTCCATAAAAATGATGGAGATCTTTCTCTGCCATGTTTTGTGCTGGATCATCCGAGATTATGAGGCTGTGAAGGCAGCATGCTGTCGGTCCATGATGATCATGTACTTGAAAAGAACTTTTCCCCTCTCACCTGAAACGGCGTCGAAACAGGATATTCGGCATAGATTTAGGTCTGCGGATATCAATGCCGCCCCGTATTCCCTGGTGGCGCAGAACTATCTTCGGAAGAGTTTTTTGCTCAGGTATGCTTCCGGAAAATATTTCGTCCCGCAGAACGGGAATTTTATAATCCTGCTATGATCCCTACGGGGGAATTTTTGAAATATCAAAGAAATGTTCTCAAGAATAGTTGGGAGCTTTTTTTGCCATGACGGCTTTTCCTCAAGTAATTTTGTCAAAAGCGGGACGCTTCGAGCACAGGCCGGCAGTAGGCCATTAACACAACGGGCATCGATGTCACCGAAATGTTTTTTCTGGTCTTTTTTACTCGATCATTCCTCTTATGCGGAGTATTGCTGTCGTAGCGGATCGACACATGCTCCTTTCAGCGTGTTTTCCACTTCATTATGTCTGCCTTTCTATGGAACGGAACAGACCGTTTGATCAGGTAACGCAAAGAGGGACTGATATGGCAGGCTGCATCTTAAAGCTCTTCGACAGAAAGCGGATCTGTTTTTCTGCCAGGGATACCGGGGATCTTCCTGAGGTTTTCATAACATATGTGGATCAGGATACACTGTCGTTGATGCTCGGTATGGAAGTGACGGACGGAGGTCTTGCCCGTTCGCTGAAACACAGGAAGATTCCTGAGAGCAGAGCGCAAATCCACTCGTTTCCGTCAAAGGTCAGGTGTACGCGAACAGCACGATGACCATCATCAGGGGGCAGCTGGGGGCGCTCAACGCAGCTGGGGCATCAAGGAAGAATTCTCAAAAAGCTTTGTCCAGCCTAATCTCTGCGACAACAGGTTCAGTGATGTCCTGGCCAGCATGGCCTTTATCAGCTATGGAAGTTCTCTATCCTTGAGTTCACGACAAACGGTATGTTCCCAAAGTGTCGGTGGCGTCAGTCCGGTAAAATTTACCTTTATAAAGGCGGAGCGGAAAGGCCAGTACCGGCGACGAGCCTTATTCTGATTCAGAAGAAAATTCGAGGTCATTATAAAAAGGAAAGAATCATATTCAGAGTAGTGAGAAGACATCTTCGGCTGGCGCACGCCATCGGGAGTAAACGGCAGAAAGAGAAATTTTGTCGGACATGTTGTTTGCCTCCTCCTCACTGACAATACCGACGATTTGTTAGTATGCCGTGAAATGGGAACATAGGACAAGTACCGTGCATCATACTCCAAGGCTGCGGCTGGTTATTTTCCCAGGCTTTTTGGAAAAGGCTTTCACCTTTGAGCCTGTAAGCAATGATTTTGGGAATCACCTCATCTCATCCAAGTTTATTATTTTTTATCGTTGATGTGATACGGGGGGGATACAAAAAAAGCGTTTATGTGAAAATGACACATAAACGCTTGAAATATTGGAGCGGGCAACGGGATTTGAACCCGCAACGTTCAGCTTGGGAAGCTGACACTCTACCGTTGAGTTATGCCCGCATACGAAAAAAGGCTTACGTAAGGTAAGCCTTGATTCATTCGTGGAGCGGGAGACGGGATTTGAACCCGCGACTTCAACCTTGGCAAGGTTGCACTCTACCACTGAGTTACTCCCGCGTGGAGGCGACATCCAGATTCGAACTGGAGATCAAGGTTTTGCAGACCTATGCCTTACCACTTGGCTATGTCGCCACGAAAATTTATGCTGGAGCGGGAGACGGGATTTGAACCCGCGACTTCAACCTTGGCAAGGTTGCACTCTACCACTGAGTTACTCCCGCGTGGCGTGAAGAAACTTATAGGGGATTCAGGCTGATGTGTCAACAGGAAAAACGGCCGACAGTGAATTTTTTTGTTTCAGGCTTGGGAAATCAGTCGGAACAACGCCGAACCATTGTGGTTTTTATCGACATTCCAGGAAAAGAAAGGCGTTCTTCATGATTTTTCAAGATGCGATGCCCTGTTCGGGCCGAAGCAAGAGATCCCTTGCCAACGCCGCAGATGTGCTTCGGGCGGAGCGCGACGCCGGGAACGGCGCGTTTTGCAGGCGTCAGGCCGCGGAAGACGGCAGAAGCGGTGGGTCGGAGCATGATGCTCCGATGAGTTCATGTGCTGATGCGTTCGCGCAGAACCTGCGGGGACGCGGAGAGCGACGGATATTTTCCGGTATTTACGTATTGCCGGGAAAAAGGGGGTTCTCCCTGCCGCCGGTCCTCTCGCCAGGAAAGACTTCGCGCCCTGAACAAAGGCTCTTTCGACCCGATCGAGCGCGATCTGTTGCCGGTCAGGTCATCCGGTTTGACTTCGAGCTCGCCCCTGCCCGCGGAAGCTATCGGTCGACGTACGCATCATTCCTGAACGCTCAGACCCCGGCGAAGGAGGACAACGCTGCACGCGGGGCACACATAAATTCCTTCCCGCAATCGAGGTATGACGCGACAGCGCAGCGTACATACGGGCACAGGGCAGGGGCTCATTTTTGAACGCTCGGGGGAAACATTCTGAGCAAAAGCCTTCTGGGAACCGCACAGGGGGGGACAGACAACGCGGAGGCGCGCGGCAAAAACGAGGCCTGACTTCGGCTCGTTGGAGGGCGCTGCCGGCACGGAGGCGATCGAAAGCAAGCGGATCAGGGGTGTGTGAACTGTTTTTCCTCTGCCGGCACGGAGGCAGCAAGGCTATAACGCAGCGCCTTGAACGGATTGCCGCCTCTTCGACCGCGCGGAGACGAACGCATTGTTCCTGTGCGTCATCTCCCCACGCCGCCCCGTTCGAGACAGCGCGGAGGCGCGCGGCGTCCATCACCCGGACACGTTTTCCGCAAGCCGGAGACGGAGAGTCGGAATCACGCGCGGGCCTGTTACCGCTGTCTGCAGGCCGTGAAAGCGTCTTTGCCGGGGCGGCAACGGGCGGCACGAAATTCTTTCAGCTCCGTCGCAGAATCGTGCAGGGCGGATCTCTTCAGTAAGCGCAGCGAAGGGCTTTACTTCCAGAGCCGCAGAAGCGTGGGGCGTAGAAAAGGAAAGAGCGCCCGCAGGCGCTCTTTCCATGCTTCTCTGTTTCTGAGACGGGATCAGTCTTTTTTCTGCTCTTCTTCGTGCTGTTTCTTTTCTTCTTCCTCGCGCAGGGCGCGGCGCAGCACCTTGCCCACCATGGATTTGGGCAGTTCGTCGCGGAATTCAAAGATGCGCGGCACCTTGTAGGACGCCAGCTTGGTGCGGCAGAAGGCGGCCAGCTCGGAAACGGTGATCTTTTCGCCGTCCTTGGGCACGATGTAGGCCTTGAGGGTTTCGCCGCGGGCCTTGTGCGGCACGCAGAGCGACACGGCTTCCTTAATCTTGGGATATTCGTGCAGCACTTCGTCGATTTCGCGGGGGAACACGTTGTAGCCGCCGACAATGGCCATGTCCTTCTTGCGATCGACGATGAAGTAGTAGCCGTCGCTGTCGCGGTAGGCGATATCGCCGGTATGCAGCCAGCCGTCGGCGAGGGTGGAGGCAGTTTCTTCGGGCTGATTCCAGTAGCCTTTCATGACCTGCGGGCCGCGGATGATGAGTTCGCCGCATTCGTTGTCGCCGAGATCTGTTTTGCCGGTTTCGATATCGACGATGCGGACCTCGGTTTCCGGAATGGGCACGCCGATGGAGCCTATTTTCTGCAGACCGTAAACGGGGTTTGCGATGACCACGGGAGAGGCTTCGGTGAGGCCGAGGCCTTCGGTGATGTTGGCGTGGGTGATGTCCTGGAACTGCTTGAGGCTGGCCTGCGGGAAGGGCGAGGAGCCGGAGATGCACAGCTGAATGCAGGTGAGGTCGTAGTGGGAGATGTCCTTCTGCTGCATGAGGGAGATGTACACGGAAGGCGCGCCCACGAAGAAGGTGGGACGGTGCTTCTTGATGAGCTCCAGCACGTCGTGGGGGGAATAGCGCGGCACGGGCATGGTGGATGCGGCGAGCACGGCGGGGAGCACGATGTTGCCCATGAGTCCGAACACGTGGAAGAAGGGCATGATGCTCAGAAAGCTGTGCGAGGAATTGGAGGCGTCGCAGTGAATGACGGCCAGAAGCTGCTGAATCTGCGCGGAAAGGTTGCCGTGGGTGAGCATGGCGCCCTTGGAGAAGCCCGTGGTGCCTCCGGTGTACTGCAGAAGAGCGAGGGTGTCTTCGGGATGTTCGGGTTCTTCGCTGTAGCGGCGACGGGTTTTGAACATGCTTTTCCACGGAATGACGGACTGGCCGTTGAAGCGCACTTCGGGCAGATGTCCCTGACGTTTGGCCTGAATGGGCTGCAGAATGTTGAGCGGGAAGGCCAGCGCGTCGGCGATGCGGGAAACGACGCAGGTCTGAACGCCGAGACGTTCGCGCAGGGGTTCTATTTTATTCCAGAAGAGATCGAGGGTGATGAGAAATTTGGGCGTGGCGTCGCTGAAGTGATGGGTCAGTTCCTTTTCCATGTAGAGCGGATTGGTCATGACCACGGTGGCGCCGGCCTTGAGCGCGCCCCAGAAGGCAATGATGGTCTGGGGCAGGTTGGGCAGCATGATGGCCACTCTGTCGCCCGTGTTCAGTCCGTGTTCGCGCAGGGCGGCGGCGAAGGTTTCCGCCTTTTCCTTGAGCTGCCGGTAGTTGAGGGTCAGGTTCTGGAAGATGACGGCCTTGTGGTCGCCGAAACGGTCGGCAGCTTCGTCCAGATAGGACTGGAGGGAACGGGGGACGATGTTGAGATGCACGGGAGCGCCCTCGGCAATGTGGGGCAGCCATGCGGGAGTAGAGGCGTTCATGAAGCGTATCCGGGGTTAGAATGACATTAAACAGGATTATTCTAACGTTGCTTGTCTGTTCTGTCACGCACAAAGTGGGGGCGCTCCCCCCTTGCGGACAAAAAAAGGAGGCCTTTTTGAGGCCTCCTTTGGCGGTGTTCAGGGAAGAAACGGATCAGAGTCCGCGGGAAACGGCGGGCACGCACCAGTCGATGCCGAGGGTGCAGGAGCTGAGCTTCAGCGCGGGCGCGCTTTGATGACGCTTGAATTCCGACGCGGCCAGACGGCGCACCACGCCGCGCACCACATCGTCGGAAACGCCGGGAACCACAAGAGTTTCGGGATTCGCGCCGTTTTCCAGAAGTTCGCGGAGAATGGCGTCGAGCACGTCATAGGGGGGCAGGTTGTCCTCGTCCACCTGACCGGGATGCAGTTCGGCGGAAGGAGCCTTTGTGAAAATATGCTCGGGAATGATGTTTCCGCCGCGCATGTTGTTGTACCAGCGGGCGACTTCGTACACTTCGGTCTTGTACAGATCGCCGATGGGTTCGATGGCGCCTACGGTGTCGCCGTAGAGGGTGCAGTAGCCCGCGGCGTTTTCCGACTTGTTGCCGGTGCCCAGCACGGCGCGTCCGAGGCGGTTGGCAAAGGCCATGAGCAGGGTGCCGCGGATGCGGGGCTGAATGTTGTCGGCCGTGAGATCGTTGTCCACGGCGGGCAGTTCGGCGAAGAGCGGATTGAGCACGGTGTCGAAGGCGTCCATGATGGGGGTGATGCGCGCGGTGCTCGCCTGAATGCCGAGGTTTCGGGCCAGCACGTCGGCGTCGCTTTCGCTGTGATCGGTACTCCAGCGCGAGGGCATGAGCACGGCGAGCACGTTTTCGGCGCCGAGGGCTTCGGTGGCGATGCAGGCCACGAGGGCGGAATCCATGCCGCCGGAGAGGCCGAGCACCACGCCTGTCATGCCGCACTTGTGGACGTAGTCGCGCACGCCGAGCACGGCCGCGCGGAACAGCGCTTCGGCGCGTTCGGGCACGGGCTGGATGGTTTCGGGGGCGGGGCCGTCGGCGAGGGCCACGGCGGAGGCGGTCACGCTGTCCTTGGAGAGATCCACGACCAGCGCGGCTTCCTCAAAGGAAGAGGTGCGGGCCACGACTTCGCCGGAGGCGTCGAGCACGAAGCTTCTGCCGGAATAGATGAGACTGTCCACCGCGCCGCACTGATGCACGGTGAGCACGGGAAGCTTCCACAGGCTGGCGAGTGCGGAGCAGTGCATTTCGCTTTTTTCCTGCGTTTCCGGCAGGAAAAGCTCGGGGGAAGTGAAGAGCACGGCATCGACCGACGCGGCGGCCTTGGCGCTCTTGAGCAGGCCGAGGGCTTCCTGATGGGCCCAGGCGGGTTCGGTTTCGGGCAGGTAGAGGGCGGGGCCTCCGGGAATGCGTATGACGCCGTTGCTCTGCCTGGCGAGGGCGATGAGGTTGCCCTGCGAAAGCAGCACGTAGAGGGGCACCTCCGCGCCGGTGAGGGAAATCAGCATGTCGGGGCCGTCGGCGAGCATGTCGGCGAGTTCGTGGGCGGCGTCGCGGCAGCGGCGGTAGAAGCCGCCGATGTGCTTCAGAGGTTCCCACGGCACGCCGGCGAGAGCATAGGCGGGAGTGACGCACAGCGTGCGTTCGCCCGGAGCGGCGGGATGGGCGGCTGCGGCCTTTCGGGCCATGTCGGCCAGTTTGTGCGCATTGCCGCGGAAGTCGCCGGGAACGGGATTGTGCTGAAGAAGAATAATATGCATGGAGAACCTCGATGGCCGCTCGGCCGGATGTATCTTGAAGCGTTTTTACAAAATGGAACCCGGTGCGGAAAAAAGGGGAAAAATCTGGCGGAGAAAGCCGTCATGCCGGAGAGCGGCGGCTTTGCAGGGCCTGAAACATTGTTCCTGCCGGGTACAGAACGGCCCGTTTCCGGCACGGGGCTCGGAAACGGGACCATGAGTTATTTAGCTAATCGTGCAGCACGTCCTGCATGTTGTACACGCGGCCGGGCTTTTGGGAGACAATCCAGCGCGCGGCGCGAAGCGCGCCGTTGGCGAAGTTTTCGCGGGAATGGGCCTGATGCGTGATTTCTATGCGTTCACCGGGGCCCATGTAGTAGATGGTGTGAACGCCGACCACGTCGCCGCCGCGCAGGGATTGAATGCCGATTTCCGCATGCTTGCGGGGTTCGCGCACGTCGAAGCGGTTGGTGTTGATGTCGGCGCGGGTCAGACCCTTGGCGGCCAGAAGGGGTTCGGCCAGGAGCAGGGCGGTGCCGCTGGGGGCGTCCTTTTTCTTGTTGTGGTGGATTTCCATCATTTCCACGTCGTAGGCGTCGCCGAGCAGGGCGGTGAGGCGGGGAAGGATGTCCATGATGACGTTGATGCCCACGCTCATGTTGGCGGAACGGAAGACAAGACTGCGGGCGGCGAGGGCGTCGAGTTCTGCAAGCTGATCTTCGGAGAAGCCCGTGGTGCCGATGATGATGGGATTGCCGTGCTCCGCGGCGGCGCGGGCCGTGGCCAGGGTGGCCTCGGGAGCCGTGAAATCTATGACCACCGCGCCGGGACACTGAGGCAGCACCGTGGAAATATCGCTGGAAACCAGCGCGCCGGAAGCCTTGAAGCCTGCGAGCCTGTCCGCGGCTTCCGAACGTTCTAGCACGGCGGCAAGGACAAGATCGTCCGCTTCTTCCACGAGGCGGGCGATGGTGGAACCCATGCGGCCGGCGGCACCCATGACAATGACGGAAAGAGCCATATGATTTCTCCGGTTCTTGGTGGGATGATACGCAGGACTTGAGCATAAAAAAAACTGATGGGGAGCGCAAGTTATGGGGTTTAATTCACATTAAACCCGGACATGCGTCGGGGAGGAGCGGGAGCGCTGCCGGATGGGGCGAAGTGCGGCGTGTTTTTTGGTTGCGGAAGCGTGTGTTGCGGAACTTTTGGGGGAGAAGAATGCAAAGTTGCGGTCTGCGTCGGGAGATTATGAAACGGAAGACCGGGGGAACGCGCTCGGCGTCTTCTGCGTCGGGGGCGTTTCGGCGTTGTCTCTTCCGGCGGCGGACGGAACATCCCGGCGGGTGCATCGCGCAGTTTTTTTTGGGGGGGAAAAGCGAAATGGAGCCGGGCTTCGGCCCGGCTCTCGGAGGGGAGCTCAACTCCACGGCTGAGTGGGGAATTTCGTCAGTGGCGGTGATGGGTGACGGCGGCGTTTTTCGTCGAGGAAGGGCGCTGTGCGGATGTTCAGGACTCGGCGGCGGGCTTGTGCTGGACGCGGCGGCGTCCAGAGCCTCGGCTCGGGGCGGACTCTCAGCCGCAAAGGCGAGCGCGAAGGAAGGCGCGAAAGAGAAAGAGAGCGCGGCGTCGGGCAAACGGCGCGGCACGGGAGGTTCGAGGCGCTTCAAGGGCCGCTGTTGAGGAAATATCGTTCGTCTTGCGCGCTTCGCGCAGCATCGCGCCGGGAAAGGTATTGTCTTTCGGGCAGTCCGTTTCCCATCCGGCTCCCGCTCTGGAGAACACGCGGAACTTCGGCGGCACAGCGGAACGGAAGAAAACGCGCGCCGCGAATGACATGGGGCCTGCGGCACTGGGGGCGAAAAGCGCGGCGTCGGCCACTCGCTGCGCCGACAAGGCACGGCAAAGTCTTTCGGGGCGGGCGGATGCGGCGTCGTCCACACGTTTGGCCCGCCTCGCCACGGACAGAAAAAGGCCCTGCCGGAGACCGGCAGGGCCTTTTTGATGCGTCAGAGACGGAAATTACGCCTTGCCTTCGGCAATGCTCACGGAGATGCGGGCGATTTCCAGTTCTTCATCGGTGGGAATGACGGCCACCTTCACGCGGGAGCCTTCCTTGCTGATGAAGTGAGGATCGCCGCGGCGCACGTTGTTGAGTTCGGGATCGAGTTCGATGCCGAATTCTTCGAGGTTCTCAAGGATCTTGGCGCGGACGGGCGCGGCGTTTTCACCGATGCCGCCGGCGAAGGCGATGAGATCCACATGACCGAGGGCGGCCATGTACGCGCCGATGTACTTCTTCACGGAGTAGCACTGCGTGTTGAAGGTGAGGATGCAGTCGGGATCGCCCGCTTCCACGCCGGCTTCGATGTCGCGGCTGTCGCTCTTGCCGCAGAGGCCGAGGAAGCCGGATTTCTTGTTCATGAGGGTGTCGATTTCATCGGGGGTGAAGCCTTCGTTCTTCATGAGGAAGGGAACGATGGCGGGGTCGATGTCGCCGCAGCGGGTGCCCATGACGAGGCCCTGCAGGGGGGTGAGGCCCATGCTGGTGTCCACGCACTTGCCGGCGCGCACGGCGGACACGGAGCTGCCGTTGCCGAGATGGCACACGATGACGTTCACTTCGGAAGGCTTCTTGCCGAGCAGGGCGGCGCCGGCCTTGGACACGAAGCGATGGGAGGTGCCGTGGAAGCCGTAGCGGCGGATGTTGTACTTCTTGGTGAGTTCCTTGGGCAGGGCGTAGGTGTAGGCGTAGTCGGGCATGGTGGCATGGAAGCCGGTGTCGAAGACGGCCACGTTGGGCACGCCGGGGAACAGCTTTTCCATGGCTTCGATGCCGGTGAGGTTGGCGGGGTTGTGCAGCGGTCCGAGGGGAATGTAGTCGCGGATGACCTGCTTGACTTCCTCGGTGACGAGCGCTTCCTGATAGTCGGGGCCGCCCATGAGCACGCGATGGCCGATGACCACGATTTCGGCCGGATCGTCGATGACGCCGCCGAGTTCATGCTTCATGAGCACTTCGGCTACCTTGGCCATGCCGGCGGCATGGGTGTCGTAGTTGCCGGGATATTCAAACTTTTCGGTTTTGCCGTCGGCGGTGAAGCGCTTGTGGGTGAGCATGCTGTCGGGGGAGCCGATGCGTTCCACGAGGCCCTGGCAGAGGCGGCGTTCGGTTTCCTTTTCGAGAACCTGATACTTGAAGGAGGAGCTGCCGCCGTTGATGACGAGAATTTTCTTGACCATTATTTGAGTCCCTTTTCGGCCTGAGCCTGGATAGCGGTGATGGCAACGGTGTTGACGATGTCCGGCACGGTGCAGCCGCGGGACAGATCATTGACGGGCTTGCGCAGACCCTGAAGCACGGGGCCGATGGCCACGGCGTGGGCGGAGCGCTGCACGGCCTTGTAGAGGTTGTTGCCGGTGTTGATGTCGGGCACGATGAACACGCTCGCGCGGCCGGCCACGGGATCGCCGGGCATCTTGGTCTTGGCGGTGGCGGCGTCCACGGCGGCGTCGTACTGGATGGGGCCGGTGATGAGAAGTTCAGGAGCCTTTTCCTTGGCGAGGCGGGTGGCTTCCTTCACCTTGTCCACGGTGGGGCCCTTGCCGGAATTGCCGGTGGAGTAGGAGAGCATGGCCACGCGGGGTTCGAGGCCGAAGGCGGCGGCGGTTTCGGCGGTGGTCACGGCGATGGTGGCCAGCTGTTCGGGATCGGGATCAAGGTTGATGGCGCAGTCGCCGTAGGTGTTCACGCGGTCCTTGAGGCAGACGAAGAATGCGCTGGACACGATGGAGGCCGTGGGCTTGGTCTTGATGAATTCAAGGGCGGGGCGCACGGTGTGGGCGGTGGTGTTCACTGCGCCGGAAACCATGCCGTCGGCCTTTTCCTTGTAGATCATCATGGTGCCGTAGTAGGTGCTGTCGGCCATCTTTTCGCGGGCCTGTTCGATGGTGACGCCCTTCTTGGCGCGAAGCTGCGCGTAGGTTTCCGCGAAGTCTTCAAAGTCGGGGGCGGTCACGGGATTGATGATCTGCGCGCCGTCCACGTTCACGGAAAGTTCCGCGGCGCGGGCGTGAATCTTTTCGGGATCGCCGAGCAGGATGATTTCGGCCACCTTGCGCTGAAGGAGAATGGCGGCAGCCTTGATGAGGCGGTCTTCCTCGCCTTCGGGCAGCACGATGCGCATGGGATGCTTCTGAGCCTGTTCGATGAGGCCGAATTCAAAGAGGCGGGGCGTGATGTGGCCGTTGCAGGCGTCGAGGATGGAAGCGAAGTCGGCGGCCTTGCTGCTCACGGGGAAGGAGAAATACGCGGCCACGGCCTTTTCGTCTTCTTCGCTCATGCCGGAGAGGAACACGCCGAGCAGTTCCACGCACTGTTCCTTCATCTGGCACTGGAAGGTGGTGACGGTGGCGGCGACTTCGGCGGGCGAGCAGCCTTCGCCGGAGAGGGCGAGCACCACGGGAGCGCCCATGTTGGCGGCCACGCAGGTGTTCAGGGCGTTTTCAAACGCGGCGCTTTTGCCGGTGAAGTCGGTGCCTTCGCAGAGCACGAAGTCGGCGTTGGCGGCGGCTTCCTTGTAAGCGGCGAGAACGGAATCAACGAGTTCGTTGCACTTGCCGCCGTTGATGAGCTCAAGGGCGGTCTTGAGGCAGGGAACGGGACGGAACAGAACCGGGGCCTTGGCGGAACCCTTGACGAGATCCATCAGTCCGGCGACGGCGTCGGCCTTGCCGGAATTCGCCGCAAGAGCGGTGACGAAAAGCGTGCGTGCCATGGGGAAAACTCCTTCACATAGAGAAATTCAGCCGGAAAAGAAACGCCTCTGGCGGGGCAGATACGTCTGCTCAGTGTAATGAGCTCATGAAATGAGTCAAGAGCCCGGCCCCGGACTTCGGCGCGCGCGGCGGAAGAATGATTGGTGTAATACGTTGTTATATTATGGAAAAATGATGTTTCAGAAAAATTGATTGAGCGCTCAATTTAATTCTGTTCGGAACCTGTCCGGCGAAGGAGAGCAGCTTTGTCGACATCGGTCGGGATTTTTCCGTCATGGCCATGGTTGCGGCCGAGGTCGCGGACATCGGCCGCATGTCGTTTCTGCACCTTTGCTGCCGTCCGGTGAGGCGTGCGCGGGCTGGCGCGACGACAAGGCTCGATTTTGGGCGGGTTGTGATTTCGCGAGGGCGGGGGAATGCGGCGTTGGGGGCCCTTGGGGACTTTGTGGATGCGGAAGCGTCTCCGCGCGGGCGGCGGAGGGGGAAGCTGAACTGATGCCTCACCGATGTCGTGGGGAATGAGCGCGCGGCGCGGGGAGTGCGGAGCTTTGCGGCAGCCGGAGCGACGGCGGTGCACAGGCTTGGGGCCCCTCGCCGGGCCTTGCCGAGGGCGGCATCGACAACAGTGTTTTTGCGCAGGCGCAGAAAAGGGCGGGCACGCTTCCCGAGCTGCGGAATCAGGGCTTCCGCGCAGTCGCGGGGAACGTCGGCAGGCAGGACAGCGCAGGCAGAGCGTTGCTCGCAGGCGCAGCGGATTCATGCGCCGGAAGCGTGCCCGCGCTCTGCCTGTCTCCGGGCTAAAGCGCAGCAGAAAGCCCCGGTCCGAAAAGGGGCCGGGGCTCTTTTGCGGCGGCGGAGCCGCGAACTATTTCAGGTTGAAGACGCGTCGCACGGTGTCCACGGCCTGCATGGTGTATTCGGGGTTGGCGGCTTCGTGGAAGCGGTCCTTCATGAAGGAGATGGGCTCGTGATTGAAGCGGCGCACCAGCGAGTCGGCCATGATTTCGAGCGCCTCGCGGGTGGCGTCGTCCACGGGGCCGAGGCGGTGCAGCGTTTTGGCGAGTTCCTCTTCCATGATGCGCTGACCGCGCTCCACGAGCGCCACGATGGTGGGCTGGAGCGTGAGCGACTCGATCCACTGATGGAAGGCGGCGGTTTCTTCGTCCACGATGGCGCGGGCGCGCACGGCTTCCTTGCGGCGCTCGGCGATGTGTTCCTCCACCACTTCCTTGAGGTCGTCGATATCGTAGAGATAGATGTTGTCCAGCGTGTTCACCGAGGGGGCGATGTCGCGGGGCATGGCGATGTCGATGAGGAACATGGGGCGGTTCTTGCGCTTTTTCAGCACGTCGCGCATTTCCTCTTCGTGGATGATGGCGTCGGGCGCGCCGGTGGAGCTGATGACGATGTCGGTGTCCACGAGGTGGTCGAAGAGCTGATCGAAGGGCACGGCTTCGCCGCCGAGTCTGTGGGCCAGCTCTTCGGCCCGGGCGAAGGTGCGGTTGGCCACGCGGATGCGCTTCACGCCGGCCTGCTTGAGGTGCAGGGCGGCAAGTTCCGCCATTTCGCCCGCGCCGATGATGAGGGCGTTGTGGCGGCTCATGTCGTCGAAAATCTGCTTGGCGAGTTCCACGGCGGCGTAGCTGATGGATACCGCGCTGGAGGCCACGCCCGTTTCCGACCGCACTCTCTTGGCCACGGAAAAGGCCTTGTGCAGCAGGCGGTTGATGATGGTTCCGGCGCAGTGGCTCTGGGTGGCCTTGCGGTAGGCGGCCTTGAGCTGACCGAGAATCTGCGGTTCGCCGAGCACGAGGGAATCCAGACTGGAGGCCACGTTGAACAGGTGGCGGATGGCTTCGTCGTTCTTGTACTGATAGAGGTAGGGTTCGAGCTCTTCCACGGTTCTGCCGCGGGCTTTTGCCCAGCATTCCAGCGCGCGCTGGCGGGGAATGTCGCCTTCGCCCACCACGAGCACTTCCACGCGGTTGCAGGTGGAGAGGATGAGCGATTCGCTGATGCCGTTGGTGGTGGGAATGGCCCAGGTTTCGGGGGAGCAGAAGTTGGTGAGCGCGAACTTTTCGCGCACTTCCACCGCCGCGGTGCGGTGGTTGATGCCGATGAGGTGTATGGTGCTGTTCATGATGTTCCTGAGAGAAGAAGGTGGGGCGAGCTGTCTTGAGCCGGAGAGGCTGCGGGGTTTAGAAACCGTGCTGCGTGGAGAGAACGGTGTTCACCACGAACATGGAGAACAGCGAGGCGGCAAAGATGACGAGCGCCAGAATGGCGGGTTTGCGTCCGCGCCAGCCGAGAGCCTGACGCTGATGAAAGAGCAGGGCGTAGAGGGCGAGAATGACGAGTGAGATCCATTCCTTGAAATCTCCGCTCATGAAGCTGCCCCAGCTGATGCGGGCCCAGAGCAGGCCGCTCAGCACGCCGAGAGTGTAGCAGGGAAAGCCCACGAGGGTGGCCATGGCGTTCACCTTGTCGAGCGCGCCGAGGGCGGGCAGATCCTTGCGGAAGCCGTCGAGCGGGGTTTTGTGCTTGATGGCGCTCTCCTGCCAGAGGAAGAGTGCGCCCGCGCCGGCGGCCACGGCCATGACGCCCACGCCCACGAAGATGGCGGCAAGGTGCAGAATGAACAGCGGCCCGACCAGCGGCAGGGAGCCCGGCGTGCCGGAGAAGCCCAGCGCGCAGGCGCCGAGAAAGAAGGCCCACGGAGCCACGAAGTGCAGGGCGATGTCCATGTGCTGGCGACGCGCCACCAGCAGACCGGCCAGGGCCAGAATCCAGGAGAGCGGCAGCAGGTAGAAACCGCGCGACACGGCGCAGAACGAGCCGTCCGCAATGCTGATGAGAAGCCACAGCGAGTGCAGGGCAAAGCCCGCGACGCAGAGCAGGCCGGCCGCCTTTTTCACCCGGGGTGAGCGGCCGAGCACGCCGGCCAGCGAGGCTACGGTGGCCAGGGCGTAGAGAGCGAGGCACAGATAGGAGGGAATGTCAGTCCAGTTCATGGATAATCTCCTCAAGGGAAGGGGAAAGAGCGCCCGGAAGCACGGGGCGCAGCAGATCGGCAAGTTTGCCGAAGTCCTTGCGGGCGAGGGCGTCCATGAGCTCGTCGCGCAGGGGCCGGGCGCACAGCGCGCGGAACACGTCGGCGTCGGCGCTGCTGCCGAGGCCTAGGGCGATGAGCCGGGGACGCAGTTTTTTCAGAAGAAGCGCGAGCGGAGCGTAGCCGCCCTGTATCCATTGCCTGAGGTCTTCCTTCAGGGCGCGGGCGAGCGCGGGGCTGCATCCGCCCGTGGAGAGCGCGAGGGTGATGGGGCCGTCCTCCAGATGGGCGGGAACCAGAAACGTGCCGGAAACGCCGTCTTCCAGAGGTCCGGCCACGTTGCACGGCACGCCGCAGGCGCGGCACAGCCTTGCGATGGCCGAATTGACCGCCGCCGAAGGCGTGGCCGCAAAGGTGAGGGCGCGTCCTTCCACGTCTTCCGGGCGAAAGGCCCGCTTTTCCGCGCGAAGGGGCGCGGTGTTCTGTCCGTCGAGGGCCTGCCGGAGCGCCGCTTCGTCGAGCGCGGGATCGACCACCAGAAGCTCGGCCGGAGCGCACGAGAGAAGATCGGCGATTTTTCGCCGTCCCACGGGGCCTGCGCCCACCACGAGGCAGCGGGCGTCGGCAAGACTCAGAAACAGAGGATAATAACGCATGGGCAAGGTATAGCCCTTACGGGCGCGCTCGTCCAGAGCGGCGGAGTTGTTCACGAGAAAATGAAGCGGGAAAACACTGGACTATCCGCGAAAAAAGAAGTAGGGTTCTCCGACTTGAATCTTCAACGCTGCGGTAAATCGGGCGACTAGGCGACTGTCCGCCTACCAAGGTGGGTATGGGCGTACCCGTGGGTCCGCAAATCATCTGAGGAGTGTACCATGAAAGAAGGCATCCATCCCAAAGTTTACAAGGCCAAGCTTGTCTGCGCCTGCGGCAATGTTGTGGAAGTTCTCTCCACCAAGGGCGAAACCGTGCATGTGGAAATCTGCTCCGCCTGCCATCCTTTCTTCACCGGCAAGCAGCGCTTCGTCGATACCGCCGGCCGTATTGACCGCTTCCGCAAGAAGTACGCCAAATTCGCAAAGTAACGCTGGTTCCGGCGTCGTATCGAGCCGGGAATGAGCGGAACCTCCCCAGGCTTTCCTGGGGAGGTTTTTGAGTTTGGAGCCTTGCGCTCCGGCAGGCTCCGAAGGCTTTTTTCGGGCGTTCGGATTGCCAAGCCTTCGCCGCATCCGCCGCGTTTTGCGGAAACGGGCGCTCCGCCGTCGGCGCGAGGGCGCAGGGCGCGCAGATGTTCTGCGTTTTTCGGCGGCGCACGGGCGTTTTTCCGGTGTTTTCCGGGGCGCCTTCACCCCCGCGTTTGCGGGAGAGTTTTTCAGGATATGGCATGAAAATGGTTCGTTCCCTTCTGCGCTGCCTCGCGCTTGCCTCCGAGAGCTGCGCGCTGCCTCTGGTGGGCGGTCAGGCCGTCATGGAAGGCGTGCTCATGCGCAACGGCGCGTCCTATGCGCTGGCCGTGCGTCGTTCTTCCGGCTCCATTTCCGTGGAGAGTCGGCGGTGGCGCACCATGGGGCCGCAGGGACTGCGTTCCGTGCGCTTTCTGCGCGGATTCCCCATTCTGGTGGAAACGCTGTCCAACGGCGTGCGGGCGCTCAACCGTTCCGCCGACCTTTCCATGGGCGACGACGATTCCTCTCCCATGTCCCGCGGACAGGTGGCGCTCACGCTGCTCATGGCCCTCGGCGCGGCCGTGCTGCTCTTTGTGGCGGCGCCGCATCTTCTGGCCCTCGGCATGGAAGAGCTCGGCCTTTCCGGCGACATGAATGGAATTTCCTTCCATCTCTGGGACGGCGTCTTCAAATTTCTCATGTTCATCGGGTACATCGTCGCCATATCCTTCATGCCCGACATCCGCCGCGTGTTCCAGTATCACGGCGCGGAACACAAGACCATTCACGCCTTTGAGAAGGGCGGCATGGTCACGGCGGCCACGGCCCGCGCCTGCAGTCGACTGCATCCGCGCTGCGGCACGACCTTCCTTCTTTTTGTTTTGTCCGTGGCCATCGTGCTTCACGCTGTGCTGGTTCCCCTGCTCCTGCTCGTGTGGGATCCCGCCTCGCCCGTGGTGCGTCATGCGGGCATCGTGTGCTTCAAAATACTGCTGATCGCGCCGGTCAGCGCGCTGGCCTATGAAATCATCCGCTATGCGGCCACGCTGAAAAACGGCTTCTGGGGCGGCCTTCTGCGCGCTCCGGGGCTTTTTCTTCAGCTTCTCACCACGCGGGAACCCGACGACGATCAGCTTGAAGTCGCCGTGGTCGCGCTGCGCGAGGCGCTGGGCCCGGACAGCCCCTATGCCGGCCGCTTTGAATCCCCCGACCCTATCGTGATGGAGTGACTATGTTTGCTAAACTGGAAAGTCTGGAAAAACGCTATGAGGAGCTGGAACAGAACATGGCCGATCCTGCGGTTCTGTCCGACCCTGAACAGTACCGCAAGATCGCCAAGGCCCGCGCCGACGTGGAACCCGTGGTGCTTGCCTTCCGCGAATATCGCGATCTCCAGAAACAGCTTGAGGAAAACAAGGAGCTTCTGAGCGACGAGGATCACGAGATCCGCGAGATGGCGCAGGAAGAAATTCACCGCATCGAGAAGGAGCTGCCTGAACGCGAGCACAAGCTGCGCCTCATGCTGCTGCCGCCCGATCCGCTGGATGAAAAGAACACCGTGCTCGAAGTGCGCGCCGGCACCGGCGGCGAAGAAGCGGCCCTCTTTGCGGCCGATCTCTTCCATATGTACTGCCGCTATGCCGAACTTCAGCACTGGAAGGTGGAAATCATTTCCGAGATGCCCACTGATTCCGGCGGCTACAAGGAAGTGATCGCCCTGGTCTCCGGCAAGAGAGTGTACAGCCGCCTGCGCTACGAATCCGGCACCCACCGCGTGCAGCGCGTGCCCGCCACCGAATCGCAGGGCCGCATCCACACGTCCGCCGCCACCGTGGCCGTCATGCCCGAAGCCGAGGAAGTGGACGTGAATCTGCGCCCCGAAGATCTGCGCATCGACGTGTACCGCGCATCCGGCGCGGGCGGCCAGCACGTCAACAAGACGGAATCGGCTGTGCGCATCACGCACATTCCCACGGGCATCGTGGTCACGTGCGAAGACGAACGTTCCCAGCACAAGAACAAGGCCCGCGCCATGAAGGTGCTCGCTTCGCGCATCCTTCAGGCAGAACAGGAAAAGCAGCACGCATCCGAAGCCGCGGAACGTCGTTCTCAGGTGGGTTCCGGCGACCGTTCGGAACGCATCCGCACCTACAACTTTCCGCAGGGCCGCGTGACCGATCACCGCATCAACCTTACCATGTATTCCCTCGACCGCTTCATGGACGGCGAAATCGAGGACATGATCGAGGCGCTTGCCGCTCAGGCGCAGACCGACGCCCTGAAAGCGGAAGTCGACGGCAAGGGAGAATAACGATATGAGTCAGGATTACACCGAAGGCATGTCCGGCACTGAGTCGGGCGTCACTCTGGAAGACGAACTGAAGGAACCGGCCATGTACCGGGTGCTTCTTCACAATGACGACTACACAACCATGGATTTCGTCGTCAAAATTCTGGAAGAGGTGTTCCACAAGACGCAGGAAGAGTCTGTGGCCATCATGATGTCCGTGCATCAGAAGGGCATGGGCGTGTGTGGGGTGTATCCGAAGGAAATAGCCGAATTCCGGGTGACGCAGGTGGCGGCGAGGGCTCAGCATGCCGGATTCCCCCTGCGCTGCACCATGGAAAAGGAATAGCGCTTGGAACGGCGGTCGCGTGTTGCGGCCGCCGTTTTTTTGTCAGTGCCTTCACGGCGTCGCAGCTGCCCGCCTTGCTGAAAAGGCCCGGAAAAAAAATCCGGCCTTCGCGGGGCTGCCGCAGCTCTGGTCGAGCGGTGTCCCTCTTTCTGCGCTCTGACAGGGCGTTGCATCGCCGCTTCGCTTTGCAGAGGCGTTTTTGCTCTCCGGGGCGAATGTTAAATAATGTTGCCTCGGGAAATCCCGACCTTCCACAGCTTGCAATCTCCGTTTCGCGCAGGTACAATAAAGGAATGTTTCCAGAAAAAAGAGGTATCCGCTGATGATGGCACGTTCTTTGATGCAGACGCTGGCGCTGGCCGTTATGGAGATGCGTTCGCGTCGCCACGAATGTCTTACCGTGGAACATCTTCTGCTGGCCATGACTCGCGAGCAGCTCGGCCGTGTCATACTCAAAGGATGCGGCGCCGACATTCCCGCGCTGCGTCATCAGCTTGAGGATTATCTTTCCCGGTATCTTCCGGCCGTGGGGCCGGAGCAGCCCGCGCCCGAGAGCGAAGTGATGCAGACCGAATCGCTGGAACGCGTGCTCGAGCGCGCGGTGGCGCATGTGCAGTCGTCGGGCCGCCGCGACACCGACGTTGGCGACGTGCTCGCCTCCATGTTCGAGGAGCCGGACTGCTGGGCCGTGTTTTATTTGCGCAAGCAGGGCATAGACCGCCTGCGCGTGCTGGAATTTCTTTCCCACGAGCTGCCGGAGATTCTGCGTCAGGCGGCGCAGCGGCGCAGCGGCGCGCCTTCGGACAAAGAGGACGAGGCTCCGCAGGCCTCGGCTCTGGAACGCTATGCCGTGGATCTGGTGGAAAAGGCCAAGCAGGGCCGCATTGATCCGCTGGTCGGCCGCGAAAGCGAGGTGGCGCGCCTTCTCGAAGTGCTTTCCCGCAGACGCAAGAACAATCCTCTGCTGGTGGGCGAGCCCGGAACGGGCAAGACGGCCATTGCCGAGGGGCTGGCCTACAAGATTGCGCAGGGCGACGTGCCGCGCGCCTTTCGTTCGCTGTCCGTCTATGCGCTGGATCTCGGCGCGCTGCTTGCCGGCTCCAAGTATCGCGGCGACTTCGAGGCCCGCATCAAGGACGTGGTGAACGAGCTCAAGCAGAAGCCCGGCTCCATTCTCTTCATCGACGAAATTCACACCATCGTGGGCGCGGGAGCCACGAGCGGCGGCTCCATGGACGCCTCCAATCTGCTCAAGCCCGTGCTTGCCGCGGGCGAACTGCGCTGTATCGGCTCCACCACGCACGAGGAGTACCGCAATCATTTTGAGAAGGACAGAGCCCTGAGCCGTCGTTTCCAGTGCATCGACGTGAAGGAGCCTTCAGAAGAGGATTGTCTGGCCATCCTGCGGGGACTTCAGGAGCGGTATGAGAAATTTCACGGTGTGCGCTACTCCAAGGGAGCGGTGCAGGCCGCGGTGGAACTTTCCGCGCGCTACGTTCAGGACAGGCTTCTGCCGGACAAGGCCATCGACGTCATGGACGAGGCCGGAGCCGCGGCGACCCTGAAGCCCGGATTCCGTCGCGGCGCGGGCGTGTCCGTGCAGGACATCGAACGCGTGGTGGCCCGAATGGCGGGCATTCCCGCCCGAAGCGTGACCCGCGGCGAAAAGGAGCGTCTGCAGACGCTCGGCGACGATCTGCGCGCCCGGGTCTTCGGTCAGGATCAGGCCGTGGACGCCGTGGTGCGCGCCATTCTGCGTTCCCGCGCGGGCCTGAGCCGGGAAAACCGGCCTACGGCGTCGTTTTTGTTCCACGGCCCCACGGGCGTGGGCAAGACCGAGCTTGCCAAGGCGCTCGCCGATCTTCTGGAAGTGTCCTTCGTGCGCTTCGACATGAGCGAGTACATGGAAAAGCATGCGGTCGCCCGTCTCATCGGTTCGCCTCCCGGCTACGTGGGCTTCGAGCAGGGCGGTCTTCTCACCGAGGCCATACGCAAGACGCCTCATGCCGTGCTGCTGCTCGACGAAGTGGAAAAGGCCCATCCCGACATCTACAACGTGCTTTTGCAGGTGATGGACTACGCCACACTTACCGACAATACCGGCCGCAAGGCGGATTTCCGCAACGTGGTGCTCATCATGACCACCAACGCGGGCGCGCGCGAAATGGAACAGGCTCCCGTGGGCTTCTGTTCCACGAGCAGCGCATCGGACCGCAGCGCCGGAGCGGTGGAGCAGACGTTCAGTCCCGAATTCCGCAACCGGCTCGACGCCATGATTCCGTTCAACAGCCTGAGCCGGGATCTCATGGGCCGCATCGTGGACAAGACCATGGCCGCGCTGGAACCCGGTCTGGCCGCCCGTCGCGTGTCGCTCACCCTGACCGAGGCGGCGAGAAACTGGCTGGCCGATCACGGTTTTGATCCGCGCATGGGGGCGCGTCCGCTGCAGCGCGTGGTGCGCAACGAGGTGGAGGATCAGCTTGCGGAACTTCTGCTCTTCGGACGGCTGGAGAAGGGCGGCAAGGTGCTTGTGGACGCCTCTTCGCCCGACACGCCGCATCTTACGCTTACGGCGAGCGGTCAGTAGTCGATATGGCGGCCCCTCTGCTCTGGATGCCCGAAGGCGGGCCGCTGTGGTTTCCCCCCGTGCGGGACGCGAGCGACGACGGCCTGCTCATGGTCGGCGGCGATCTTTCGCCGGAGCGGCTCATGTACGCCTATTCGCGGGGGATTTTTCCGTGGTACGGCGAGGGCTCGCCCATACTCTGGTGGTCGCCCGATCCGCGCTGTGTGCTTTTTCCCGAAAAGCTGCACGTGAGCGGCAGTCTTCGCCGGGTGCTGAACAGCGGGCGCTTCACGTTCACCGTGGATGCGTGCTTTTGCCGCGTCATCCGCGCCTGCGCCGAAATACCGCGTCCGGGGCAGGACGGCACCTGGATCGTGCCCGACATGATGGCGGCCTATGAGCGTCTGCACGAGCTCGGGCATGCGCATTCGGTGGAAGTGTGGAGCAGCGGGGAACTTGCGGGCGGCCTGTACGGCGTGCAGTGCGGACGCGCGTTTTTCGGGGAATCCATGTTTCATGTTCAGCCGGACGCCTCCAAGGCGGCGGTGGTGCATCTGACGGCGTGGCTCCGGGAACGGGGCGTGGAAATGGTGGACTGCCAGCAGACGACGCCGCACATGCTGCGTCTCGGCGCGGAGGAGATTCCGCGGTCCGCGTTTCTTGCGCAGCTGTACCGGCTCTGCCGGGAGTGAAGGAGGCGCGTTCACGGGCGCTTCCGGGAGTGCGGGCGGCGTTTGTGTGGCGTGAACTCGCGGCCTGTGAGATGCGTTTACAGGCGCGAGAACGGTGCAGGCGGACGAGTGAGCGTCGCGGCCGTTGCCGCGGGCTCGGAAGTTCTCTGCACCTGCAACGGCGCTCTCGGGCGTTTGCGTTCGCGGGGGCGGCAGACCGGACGCCGTGTTCGCAGGTGCGGCGCGGATGCCGTGCTTGTGAGGGCGGGCAGAGATTTGCGTTCGCCGGGAGACGGGCAGGGTTCGCGAGAGCGGGCCGGAGATTTTCCGCCGTCCTGCGGGGAGCGGCAGCGTACACGATGCGGTGCAACGCGCCGATGACTCATCATTTTTCCGACATGGATCAGGAATCCGCGTCGGCGGACGGCCCGGCGGCACGAAGCCGGGGGCGGTCAACATTCATCACAAGGAGTGCAGACATGAGCGACGTTGTTGAATTTGAACATACTCCGGACGGCTTTACGGTCAGAACCGGACATCCTCTTCTGGGAGACATCCATGCGGATTACACCAGCGTGAGTCCGGATCAGCGTCTGGGCACGGCGCGCGTGTTTCTGGTCAGCGCGGCGCTGGACTGCTTCTGCGGTTCGCTGAATGCGGCGCTGCTCGCCCGCGACGTGCGCTATCGCCGCATTGTGGGCCGCGGCAGCGCGGAGAAGGAAACGCGCGACGGCCTTTCCTTCGTCACCCGCGTGCATCTGGACGTGCGCGTGGAAGTGGACGACGCCGACGCCGAAACGCTGGCGCACTGCCTCAAGATCGTGAAGAGCTGCATGATTACCCGTTCGCTCATGGAAGGCGTGGCGGTCGATATTCACGCGGAACGCGGCTGATTTTACGGGCGCTTCAGAAAGACGGCAAAAGCATCGTCGATCTGACGGGACGGGCGCGCCTCTGAAGCGCGTTCTTCAGGGGCGCGTTTGCATGGGCGCTGTGCGGCTGCGCGCAAGCGCGCCGGCGGGGAGCGGAACGTCATAACATGCATGTGATTCTCCGTCCTGAATATCCCATTGTCATGCCCCGGCGTTTGATTTACTGTACCGACAAAGGAACCTTCCATGTCGGAAGGCTCCCTGATGACCCTGAGGAGGGTATATGAACAAACTTTTTGTTTCCGCTGTGGCCGCCTTCATGTTTCTCGGCCTTGCCGGTCAGGCCAGCGCTCTGCCGGAACCGGACATGTCTCCCAAGTACACCTATGAACTGAAAGACGTCATGAAGGTTGACGGACGTCAGGGCGTCGCCTGCGACGGCAAGTACATCTATGTCAGCTGCAGCAAGGCGCTGTACAAGTACGACATGGACGGCAAGCTGGTGCTCAAGAACGACAAGCCCTTTGAAACCGGCTACACCAAGGCGGTGAACCACCTCGGCGACATCGACGTGTACAACGGCGAAATCTACTGCGGCGTGGAAAACTTCATGGACGGCGTGGGCAAGGACATTCAGGTGTCCGTGTACGACGCCAACACGCTGAAGTTCAAGCGCGCCTTCCCGTTCAACGAGGCTTCCGGCCAGCTGGAAACCTCGGGCATCACGGTGGATCCCGTGAAGGGCACCGTGTGGATGTGCTCCTGGGTGGGCGAAGAATCCGGCCGCTACCTCTATGAATACGATCTCGACGGCAACTATCTGCGCAAGGTGCATCTGCAGCCTGTGCCGCAGTGGGTGCAGGGCGTGTTCTACTATGACGGCTCCCTGTTCCTGACCGCCGACGACGGCACGGCCGACGACAACGAACCCGATCATCTGTACCGCGTGGACATTTCTTCCGCGAGCAGCGCGCCCGTGATTCTGGAAAAGACCTTTACCGAAGCCATCAGACAGGGCGAAATCGAGGGTCTGTGCGTTGATCCTGCCACCGGAGATCTGCTGGTGCATCAGAACCGCGGCGCGCGCATCGTGCTCGGCATGACCAAGGGCATGTATCCGGGCTACAAGTCCGAAGTGCATGAAATCTATCGCTACAAGCTGACGCCCAACAAGTAGGCTTGCGGCAGGAATTCGTCGTTTTTTGCGGCGGATATTCAGACGGTCTGCGTTTTTGCGCGGGCCGTCTTTTTTATGGACTCGCGGTAATGAAAAATGAGGGGCGCAGGGCACGTCTTTTCCGGGCGCGGCGTTTGCCGACGCCGGACAGGCAGGAGCGAAACTGCTGCGTCTGCCGACGCGGCTCTCGCTTCGTCGAACTTTCGGGGAGCAGGATAGTCAGAGAGAGTCGTTGTGGACTCGGTCGACGCGCCGGGGGCGGCACGGTGGGAAACGTACGCCGGAGCAAGGGGGCGAAGGGGCGGCAGTTCCCGGCCGTTCGGCGACAGGGGCAGGACTCCCACGGCGATGGGGGATGGAGTCGGCGGGAGAGAGGGGGAAAAATGCCGCGCGCTTCACGCAACGACGTTGTTTCCTGCATGAATGCGGCAGTGTCGGAGGCAGAGAGGAAAGCAGGGCGGAAAAGCCGGGTATTATGCAAAAAACGAACAGGCGACGCGACTTTCAGTTTGCTTTTCCCATTATAATGTGATATTGTGATAAATTATTGATGTATTCACAAAGGTGTCTCATTATGCTGGAATGGCTTACCGCTGTAAACAATTTCGTATGGGGGCCGTGCATGCTGGTGCTCCTGTTCGGCACCGGCCTGTATCTCACCATCGGGCTGCGCTTTTTTACTATCCGCAACTTTGCCCGCGGCCTTCGTCATGCCTGGGCCGGACGGCGTCCGGATTCGGAAAAGGGCGAGATTTCTCCCTTCAACGCGCTGATGACGGCCCTTGCCGGAGATATCGGCACCGGCAACATCGTGGGTGTTGCCACGGCCATTTATATGGGCGGCCCGGGCGCGCTGTTCTGGATGTGGATGACGGCCCTTGTGGGCATGGCCACCAAGTTCAGCGAAGTGCTGCTTGCCGTGCATTATCGCGAGCGCACCCCCGCCGGAAACTGGGTGGGAGGAGCCATGTTCTTCATTAAAAACGGTCTCGGAGCCCGCTGGATGTGGCTCGGCAGCGCCTTTGCGCTGTTCGGCATCGTGGCCTGCATCGGCACTGGAGCCATGGTGCAGAGCAACGCCATCGGCGGCGTGCTTGAGGCAAGTTTCGGCGTTTCTCCCTACATTTCAGCCGTGGCGCTGCTTGTGCTCTCCAGCGTGGTGCTGCTCGGCGGCGTGAAGCGCATTGCCGGCGTGGCGGGACGCATCGTTCCCATCATGGCGCTGTGCTACGCCGCCATGTCTCTTGTGGTCATTGTTCTGCACATTGATCAGGTGCCCGGCATTTTCGCCATGGTGCTGCGCGAAGCCTTTTCGCCGTCGGCGGCGCAGGGCGGCGCGGCCGGCGCTTCCATCATGCTGGCCATCCGCATGGGCATGGCCCGCGGCATCTTTTCCAACGAGGCCGGACTCGGCACGGCTCCCATGGCGCATGCGGCGGCTTCCACCAATTCGCCCATGACGCAGGCCACCATCGGCATGCTCGACACCTTCGTCGACACCATCGTGGTGTGCAGCCTTACCGCCTTTGCGCTGCTGCTCACCGGCGAATGGACCGACGGTCAGCAGGGCGCGGCCATGACCTCGGCCGCCTTTGAAAGCGTGCTTCCAGGCATCGGCAGCGTCATGGTGGCCGTGTGCCTTTCGCTGTTCGCCTTCACCACGGCCATGAGCTGGTGCGTGTACGGCGAACGCTGCGCCATCTACTTCTTCGGCGACAAGGCGCAGATTCCCTTCCGCGTGGTGTACTGCATCGCCATTCCCGTGGGCATTCTCGTCAAGCTGAATCTTGTCTGGCTGCTGGCCGATACCTGCAACGCCCTCATGGCCATCCCCAACCTTATCGCCATTCTTCTGCTCAGTCCCGTGCTGTTCAGGCTGGTGCGGGAGGAAGAGGCGAAGTTCCGGGCCGAGTGCGACAAGGACTAGGCCGGAAAAGCAGCTTTCCGGAAAGGCAGGGCTTGCAGGCTCTGCCTTTTTTTGATGTTCTTCAGACCCGGCAGGGGAATAATCAAAGATCCCTTGAAGGGGGGGCTGCCTGTGCGTGTTGTGCGAAAGGCGGCCATCTTGGCGAACATGGAGGGTATCGCAAGTTCTCCAGAAAAGCGGTGGCGGATGAGCAAACATGCAGCCGACAGGGGTTCTCCTTGTGCGTCGTTCCTGAACATTTCAGAAAAAACGCAGTTTTTCTCTTGCCAAATGGGAAGAATGGGGGCATATTTTCCGCTGCTGGACCCGTAGCTCAGTTGGTAGAGCCCCCGGCTCATAACCGGATTGTCGTAGGTTCGAGGCCTGCCGGGTCCACCATTATGCAGAGAGATGGACGGACATGGATAGTATGACTACCCATGTCCGTTTTTTTGTGTTCAGCCGCTGACGGTATAACATCGCTTGAAATGTCAGAGAGAAACAGACGGCAAGTCAAAGTATGTGTCGCAGCTGAACGAGAGAAACAAGAAAGGACGCTTAGCTGAGAATCTCAGGTAAGCGTCCTTAAGAGTCATTAGCAAGTCACCCCTTGTCGGGCGTGGCCTGCATAACTGATGGAAGAATTACAGTGTGGCCTTGTAGGCGTCGGCGGAGAGCAGGCCGTCCACGGCGGCCATGTCTTCGGGCTTTACGCGGATGAGCCAGCCTCTGTCGTAGCAGGAGGCGTTGAGCAGGGTGGGCGTGCCGTCGAGATCGCCGTTCACGGCGGAAACTTCGCCGGCCACGGGCATGAACAGCTTGTTCACCGACTTGATGGACTCCACTTCGCCGAATTCGTCGCCGGCGGCAAAGCTGTCGCCTTCAGAGGGAAGATCCACGTACACCACTTCGCCGAGCTGATCCTGCGCGTAGTCGCTCACGCCGATCACGATTTCCTCGCCGTCCTTGCGGACCCAGATGTGTTCGTCGGTGTATTTGAGTTCGGCAGGAAAGGAAAGTTCCGCAACAGTTTTGGCCATGGGGATACTCCTTGGTTTTGGGGCGTGCGCCCGTAAGGTTGAGCGCGCCGCAGGCTTGCAGCGTGTGCGGGGCGCGCGCCGGACCGGTCGGGATCCGGCGCGCGGCAAAAGACTATTCCGCCATCTTCGCCGCGGCTTCCATGATGCCTTCGGCAAGGGTGGGGTGCGCGTGAATGGTTCCGGCAATGTCGGCCACGGATGCGCCCATCTGCAGGGCAAGGGCGCATTCGGCAATGAGGTCGGTGGCGTGAGCTCCGGCGATGTGCGCGCCGAGGAGCTTGCCGTTTGCCTTGTCGGCCACCAGCTTGAACACGCCGGGCAGCTCGCCCATGGCCTGCGCCTTGCCGAGTTCGCGGAACTGGAATTCCGAGGTCTGCACCTCAAAGCCTCTGGCCTTCGCCTGCGCTTCGGTCAGACCCACGTCGCCGATTTCGGGCGAGGAGAAGATGCCGGAAGGAACCACGTCGTAGTTCGGCTTTTCGCTCGCGCCGAAGATGTTGGCCACGGCCACGTGCGCTTCGGCGCTGGCCATGTGCGCAAGCATGATGCGGGCCGGGCCCAGAATGTCGCCGATGGCGTACACGCCGGGAACCGAGGTTTCCAGATAGTCGTTCACCGTGACGTAGCCGCGCTTGTCGGTGGCGATGCCGGCTTCGGCAAGGCCGAGGCCTTCGCTGTTGGCCGTGCGGCCTATGGTCATGAAGATGCAGTCGGCTTCCAGCGTGGCGGGCTTTTTGGCGGAGGCGGGCACGAGTTCCGGCGCGAGGAAGGGAGAGGGACCGAGATCGGCAAAGACCTTGCCTCCTTCCACCTTCGTGGTGTTCACGGTGCGGGCGAGTTCCACCTTGATGCCCTTCTTCTTGGCTTCGCGCAGCAGCAGCTTGCTCATTTCCTCATCGACGGAGGGCACAGGCAGAAGACGGTTCTGACCTTCCACGATGGTCACTTCGCTGCCGAAGGCGCGGAAAATGAACGCGAGCTCGGTGCCGACCACGCCGCCGCCCACGATGACGAGACGTGCGGGCACGTGATCGAGTTCGAGCGCGTCGTCGCTGGACAGAATGAATTTGCCGTCCACGGGCAGGGAGGGCAGATTCAGCACGTTGGAGCCGGTGGCGATGATGACCTTGTCGCCTTCGATGTCCTTTTCGGAGCCGTCGGGCATGGCGACCTTCACAAGACCGGCGTTCACGACCTTGCCGCGCCCCATGACCACGTTGATCTTGAGCTTGGCGCAGCTTTTTTCCAGACCGCCGCGCAGTGTTTCGGTGACCTTGCGCTTTCTGGCGATGACGGCGGGCATGTCCACGCCGGGAGCGCCGGCTCCGGCAATGCCGAATTCTGCGGCGCGGCGTATGGTTTCCAGCGCCTCGGCGGAGGATTTCAGCGTTTTGGTGGGAATGCAGCCGCAGTTGAGGCACGTGCCGCCGAGCCATCTGGATTCCACAAGCGTAACTTCCGCGCCGCGTCTGGCGGCGTCGAAGGCGGCGGTGTAGCCGCCGGGGCCTGCTCCTATGACAGTGATGCGAAGAGCCATGATATTTTGCCTGCCTTGATAACAGAATGTGGCGTTTTTATGAGAAACGCAGAACGGCCGCCGAAACGGCCCGGCACACGCCGAGAAAGGGGCGCGTGCCCACCTGTCTGCGGAGCGCTTCCGCAGACGACGGCGCGACGGATTTCGCCGCGCCGAAGCATCGCTATTCGCCCTTGATGATGTCGGTCTTGGGGAGGGCGGAACGAACCTTGGAACGATAGGGCAGAAGGTTGGTCAGCGGTTCGACGCCCTTCACGACCTCGGTCGTGGCCTGAATGCCGAAGGGCAGCATCATGTCGCCGCAGGCTTCGGCCACCATCTTTCCGGCAAGGGCGGCGTCGGCGGGAGAGAGCCAGGCGAAGGAACCGTCGGCCTGCGGAATGGGTTCGAGGTACAGACGGATGACGTGATCCTTGAAGTCGCGCACGAGGGCGATGGTCTTGCCGAGCTCTTCGGCGGAAGGCGCGTCGCCGCCTGCGGCAGCGGGATAGACGGAGGCGGGGCCGGGAATGTTGAGACGCACGCGGGTCAGGCAGCCGGTGCCGATGAGGCGCTCAAGCAGCGCGGCGTTGCGGCCGTCGGTGTCGAGCACGACCTGAAGTCCGCCCTTGGCAAGCGCCGTGACGAGCTCCACGAAATGATCCTCTTCCCCGGCGGGGACCTTGGAGACGTTCAGGCCGGAGATCCAGCCGTGCAGCATCTTGCTTTCGGTGACGGCACCGGCGTCGCCGAGGGCCTTGCCGGAAAGCAGATAGGCAATGATGACGCCCGTGCCCTGAAGCACCACGTCGCCGTCATCGTCATGGAACATGGGAAATTCCACGCCGGTTTCGTTGCGGTGCAGGAACTTGCGGTTGGCGCGATAAAAGCCGTTCACGATGTCCTTGTCGGCCTCAAGGTCATAGCTGGTGTAGGCGATGCCCCTGGCGTCCATGAACTCATGAGTGATGCGGCAGCGAATGCAGTTGGGAGCCTTGTAAAGAGTGATAGCCATGTCGAACTCCATAACGGTTAGAAAATTCCGTGGTCCCGGCGGCGGGATCGGCCTTGCCGGAGCGTTCCGGCGGTGGAGCGGGCAGCCTGCGCGGTATTTCGGCAGAACACGGAAGGGCGGCAACAAGGCTCGACGCTTTCCGCGTTCCTGCTGTTGGCAATAAATATTCAATAGACTTTCGTTCTAGTGAAATACCTGTTTTCTGTCAAGGCATCGGGCAGGTCCTGCTGCGGATTTTCATGGGTGTTCAAAGGGAAGGATGTTCCGAAAAAGTTTGTGCAGCAAGAATTTTTCTGCGGGCAGGAGAGAAGGGGGAGGCTCGGGGCAAGGCGGGAGCGCGGCCGTGTGGAGGAGCGGTGAGAAAGCCGTCCGCAGGCGCTTCCGCCGCCTCTGTTCCCCGGAACCGAGGCGAGGATCCGGCGCGTTTCCGCTCCCCCGCTCTATGGTCTGCGACTGCCGGGGCGTGCGGGCCTTGTCTGACGAGCGCAGGACCGCTGGTCTGTCGATGATGCTGGAAGAGCGGGGCCGTTCGTGGCCGTGCGTACATAAGAGGCTGATGTCGACGATGGTTGGAGCTTGCGAATCGGCAATGTCGGAGCTTGCAGTACGTACCGAGCCAGTCTTCTTGCAGGCTCGCAACTTGAGTGCAATATTCGGCGCGCGGGGCGTTGGGAAAACGGACGCTTTTACCATTGAAAAACGGGCATGGATGGGATAGGTTGAATCATATTATTTAATTCTATTCAATATTGAGGATTCCACCATGGCCAGAAAAGCCGCAGAAGACGCAGCCGAAAAGCCGGTCAAGAAGACGCGAGCCTATCATTCCCCCCGCAGAAAGGAACAGGCGAATGTAACCAAGGCGCGCATTGTTGCGGCCGCCATGCAGCTCATGAAGGAAAAGGGCTACGCCGACATGACGCTTGAAGCCATTGCGCGCGAGGCGGGCGTGGCTCCGCAGACCGTGTATGCGGTGTGCGGCTCGAAGAAGGGCGTGCTGGCGGCCATTCTCGAAACGACCGTGGAGGCCAAGAAGTACGACAAGCTGCGCGATTCCATTCCGCAGATCATGACCGGCAAGGAGCGGGTGCGCGAGATCGGGCATTTCATGTCCGTGCTCATGGAAGACGCCATGCCGGTGTTCGACATCATCCGGGGCATGAGCGTGCTTTCGCCGGAATTTGCCGAACAGGAATACGATCAGAGCATGATGCTGCTGGAAAAATGCCGCAAGTCCGTCCACAAGATGGCCGAAGACGGACTGCTGCGGCCCGGACTCTCCGAAGAGCGCGCCGCGGAACTGTACTGGAGCATCAGCACGCCGGGCATTCATCGCCGTCTGACCAAAGTGCTCAACTGGTCCTCCGAGGAATATGCGGCGTGGGTTTCCTATCTCATCGGGGTGGCGCTGCTGGACTGGGATGCGCCCATGCCCTTCCTTAATGAAGGGCCGCGCACAAGCGGCATTCCCACGCTGAAGAGGGCGGAGCAGCCGGAAGCCGGGCCGTCGGACAGAGGACAGGACGAACAGCCCGCGAAGCAGCCGGACGGCAGGGACGCCGATCCGCAGAGCGGCGTGAAAACGCTGTAGCCCGGAAAAGCGGCAAAAGAAGCGCTTGCCTTTCTCGCCCGACTTTGTGAATATACGCCACGCACCGATGATTTTTATGCGTTTTCTTCGGGTTCGCGCGCCAGCTGCGAACCTCCATCATCATTGATTCTGAAGTGATGCGGCCGCATGTCGCGGTCGCCGGACAAGGTTTCCGACAACAAGGCGTCTTTTGACGCCTTTCGGCACTTTAAGAGTCGTTCGCGTCGTTTCACGCGCTCGGCGTTCCGCCCGTCGCTTCGAGTCTCGGAGGGAAATATGAGTCAGGACCAGAAAGCCACCGAAATGGGCACGAAGGGGGTCGGCCGCCTCCTTCTTGAGTATTCCATACCCGCCATTCTGGGCATGGTGATTGTGGCCCTCAATCAGATCATTTCCAGCATCTATATCGGCCACGGTGTGGGACATCTGGCGCTTGCCGCCATGGCGGTCACGTTTCCGCTGGTCAACCTGCTCATGGCCTTTTGTCTGCTGGTGGCCGTGGGCTGCGCAGCGCTGTGTTCCATCGAGCTCGGCAGGAAGGATATGGAAAAGGCCCGCAGCATGCTGGGGCATTCCGTGCTGCTGGAAATCATCTTCGGCCTGTTCTTCGGCGTCGTGTTCTGGATTTTTCTCGATCCGCTGCTCATGTTCTTCGGAGCCAGCGGCGAAACGTTGCGCTACGCGCACGAGTTCATGATGCCCCTCGTGCTGCTCTCGCCCCTGAGCTTTCTCATGCTGGGCTTCAACTTCCTCGCCCGCGCCACGGGCTATCCCAAAACGGCCATGATGACGGCGCTGCTCTCTTCCGTGGGCATCGTGGCCTTTTCGCCCATCTTCATCTACTGGTGGGGTTGGGGCATGTACGGCGCGGCCTGGGCCCAGATCGCCGGTCAGACCATGTCCGTCATATGGCTGGTGGCGCATTTTGCGCGCAAAAGTTCGCTCATCCATTTTCAGAAGGACATCTGGAAGCTGAGCTGGACGGCCTTTCGCAGAATTCTGGCCATCGGCATGGCGCCCTTCCTCATCAACTTCTGCGCCTGCATCGTGGTGGTCATCATCAACCGCGCCCTGAAGGAATACGGCGGCGATCTCGCCATCGGCGCGTTCGGCATTCTGAACCGTCTGCTCATGCTCTTTGCCATGAGCGTCATCGGTCTCGGTCAGGGCATGCAGCCCATCATCGGCTTCAACTTCGGGGCCAAAAAGCCCGAACGCGTGCGCCTCGCCCTCAAGTACGGCATGCTGAGCGCCACGGCCATCACGCTGGTGGGCATGCTCGGTTCGTGGTTCTTCCCCGAATTTCTGGTGCGCATCTTTACCGATCACGGCCCCCTCGTGGAAGTTTCGACCACGGCTCTGCGCATCACCGGCGGCCTGTTCATCTTCGTGGGCCCGCAGATCATCATCGGCACCTATTTTCAGTCCATCGGTCAGGCCAAAATCGCCAGCGTGGTGTCGCTGTGCCGTCAGATGATATGCCTGGTGCCCGCGCTGCTCGTCTTGCCCCTGTTCTTCGGGCTGACCGGCGTGTGGCTGAGCATTCCGCTGGCGGACTTCATCGGCTGCATGGTGGCCGCCTACTTCCTCTATCTTTCGATGCGCGCCGAGGACAATCCCTGCATGCAGGGAGATCCTGAATGCAAGCCGCCGTCGAAGTTCTTCAAGCCCAAGGAACTGTAGTTTGCGCATTGCAGGGGCGGCGTCTCTCGATGGCGACCCCTGCAGCGGGCGTTCGGCATCGCGAACAACGATGAACAAAGGCCGATCGGCGTGATTCTCTTTCGGGAGTGCGTCGGTCGGCCTTTTGTCGCTCTGTGTTTTTGGGCTTCGGCAGGGCGGCGAGAGCCTGCGCGAGGGGCTGCCGTTGCCGGTCTGATGTTTAGGCTCATTGAAGGAGCGCCGGAGACGGAACGCGCCTGCGCGCAGGTCTTTTTTTTTGTCGGCTGATTTTCGCTTTGTGCAGGGAGCGAGGGCGACCGCGGGCGGTCATTCTGCCGCGTCCTGCCGGGCCGTCGCACCGTGTTTTGCCGTACTGCGCCTTTGCACCGCTCTTAGCCGAAGGAGAAAAGCTCCGATCCGTGGGGATACGGGGCGAAAAGGCATGTTTTGTCGCTCTGCGGCTGGCGATCAGCGGAACGCGGTCAAAAGATTCCGGGCCGCCTTTTCGGGATCCGGCGCGGAGCACAGTTCCGAAACCACGGCCAGACTGTGCGCTCCCGCGGCCACGACCTCGGAGGCGTTGCGGGCGTGAATGCCGCCGATGGCCACCAGTCTGAGCGGGGAGTGTTCCCGCGCCCAGCGCAGGCCGTCCAGGCCCCATGGCGTGTGGGTGTCGGTTTTGGTGGGCGTGGCGAAAATGGGGCTGAGCCCCACGTAGTCGATGTCGAGCCTTTCGGCGGCGAGCAGCTCTTCCCGCGTTTCCACGGAGAGGCCGACGATGGCGTCCGGCCCCATGAGGCGGCGCGCGTCTTCCGGCGGCAGATCGCTCTGTCCTACGTGCAGTCCGGCGGCTCCGCAGGCGAGCGCGATGTCGGCCCTGTCGTTGATGATGAGCGGAATGCCGAGCGGCTGAATGCGCGAAGCAAGGGCGCGGGCCAGTTCCAGAAATTCGCGGGACGTGGCGTGCTTTTCTCTGAGCTGCACCGCGCCTGCGCCTCCGCGCACGGCGGCAAGCACCACCTCGTCCAGCGGTCGGCCGAGGCACAGGTCCCGGTCCGTGACGAGATAGACGCGGTAGTCGGTATGCGTTCTCCAGTTCATCAGTGACCTCGATGTTCCGGCGGCGGGCCCCCGGATGTCAGGTGAAAAGATTGTCCGCGCATTGCGGAAATATCCGCGGGCAGAAGGCGGCGTATTCTTGCCTGCCCCTGCGCCTGAACGCAGGCTGGAAGGGCAGCGCCGGGCAGCGTGCATCGTGCCGGAAGCGCAAGGGGCGCGGGGCGGTAACTTCGCAGACGCCCCGCGGTCACGCTCAGCGCGCGGAGCTCTCGAGTCTGTGGACTCTCGATGCGGCGTCTTCGGGATCCAGAAGATAGAGCTCGTCCAGAAAGGCGGGCAGAAAGCTGCCGGGGCCCTTGGCGCGCGCTCCGGCCTTTTCTCCGGCGGAAGCCATCACGGCCATGGCCGCGGCGGCCGCGATGAGGCGGTCCTTGCACACGGCGGCGTAGGCTCCGGTGACGGCGGAAGCGGAACAGCCCATGCCCGTGACCAGCGGCATGAGCGGCGAGCCGCCTTCCACGACAAGATCGGCGCTGCCGTCGGTAATGAGGTCGCGCGAGCCGCTCACGCTCACCACGCAGCCGAAGCGGCGGGCCAGCTCATGGGCGGCGTCCAGCGCTTCGTCGCTGCTGTTGCGGCTGTCCACGCCCTTGGTGGCCACCTTGTCGGCCGAGCGTATTTCCGCGGCAAGCGCCATGATTTCAGAAGCGTTGCCGCGCAGAATGTCCGGGCGCACCAGATCGAGCAGGCGCAGCGCGGAACGGGTGCGCAGGCCGGAGGCTCCGGCTCCCACCGGATCCAGCACCACGGGCTTTCCCTTTTTCTTCATGAGCGTGCCGGCAAGCTCCATGCTGTCCAGCCAGGAAGGATCGAGCGTGCCGATGTTGAGCACAAGGGCGGAATCAATGTTGGTGAGATCGTCCATTTCCTCGGCCGCATGCGCCATGAGGGGCGAGGCGTGCGCGGCGAGCAGGGCGTTGGCCGACACCTGCATGACCACGAAGTTCGTGATGCTGTGGACCAGAGGCACGTTTTCGTACACGGCGCGGATGGCGTCCGTAATCTGCTGTTTCATGAGAACTCCCGTAAAGAAGTGTTCAGGCCGAGAACGCCCGCCCGGAGCAGGCGTTCCAGCACGATGTTGAGAGGCAGGCCCACCACCGTGGACCAGGATCCTTCTATGGCGCTGACCAGAAAGGCGCCGCCGTCCTGAATGCCGTAGGAACCGGCCTTGTCCAGCGGATCGCCGCTGTCGGCGTAGGCTTCCAGCACGGGAAGCGGCCAGGGCGCAAAGGTGACCTTCGTCATGTCGTCGAAGCACTCCACGTGATTGTCCATGGCGAGGCAGCAGGAAGTGACCACTTCGTGCGTGCGGCCGGAAAGGCGCGAGAGCATGGCGACGGCGTCGTTCCTGTCGCGGGGCTTGCCGAGAATGGAGGCTCCTTCCTCATCGCGGAGAATGACGATGGTGTCGGCGGAGAGCACGGCGGGGCGGTCGGTGCGGCCGGAAAGTTCGCTGAGCACGAAGCGGGACTTCGCTTCCGCGCAGCGGGCCGCGTAGGCTCGCGGATCTTCGCCCGGTTTGGGACGCGGTTCGGGACAGGCGGCGGGATGAACGTCGAAGCTGAGGCCCACGCCTTCCAGAAAGGCGCGGCGCCTGGGCGAGCCGGAAGCGAGAACAAGGGGGCGGAGCATGGTGAAGGCGCTGGTCATGAAAAATCCGTAACGTTGAAGGGAGCGCGCGGCAGCGGCGCGGCGGATGCAAAAAACAAGACTGCGTCCGCGCAAAAGGCGCGTCGGTCGCCGGAAAAACGGAACGCAGACATGGGGTTCAGGGCAGAGTTTTAACGCCTCCCGCATAAAAAGCAATCCCGGAAGGGGGCGACGGCGCTCTTGGCTACGGAACATTAATAGTATATGATACCCGCGTTCCTTGCGACTGCGATGGTCCTGGAACGGGAAAATACAAGTTTCACGAGGAAATCAGATGAGCGAAGCTTTCGAAAGACTGAAGGAAAGGGAAAAGGCCTTTATGTGCCGGACGTACTCGCGTTATCCGCTGGGCATAGTCCGAGGCAAGGGCTCCCGCCTCTGGGACGTGGACGGCAAGGAATACGTCGACCTGCTGGCCGGCATTGCCGTCATCGGCCTCGGCCACTGCAACGAGGAAATAGCGGAGGTCATGGAAAGGCAGTCGCGAAAGCTGGTGCATGTGAGCAACCTCTTTTATCAGGAAGAACAGCTCAACTACGCGGAAAAGCTGCTTTCCACCAGCCATGCGGGCAAGGTGTTCTTCTGCAACTCCGGCGCGGAAAGCAATGAAGCGGCCATCAAGATCGCCAGACGCTATCAGCGCGTGGTGAAGGGGCGCGAGGCGTGGGAGGTCATTACCCTGACCAACTGCTTCCACGGCCGCACGCTGGCCACGCTGGCGGCCACGGGCAAGCACACCGAAGGCTTCGAGCCGGAAACGCCCGGCTTCGGCCGCGTGCAGTGGGGCGATCTGGACGCCCTGGAAAAGGCCATCAAGCCCACTACGGCGGCCGTGCTCTTTGAAGCCATTCAGGGCGAGGGCGGCATCATTCCCGTGACGCAGGAATATGCCGACGGCGTCGTCGACATCTGCCGCCGTCACGGCGTGCTCGTCATGTGCGACGAAGTGCAGGCCGGCATGGGCCGCAGCGGCAAGTGGTGGGGCTTCCAGAACTTCAATCTCAAGCCCGACGTGTTCACGAGCGCCAAGTCCATGGCCAACGGTCTGCCTCTCGGCGCCATGATGGCCACCGACGAAGTGGCGCAGGGCTTCGACTACGGCAGCCACGCCACCACCTTCGGCGGCGGCGCGCTGGTGACGGCCGTGGGCCTCAAGGTGCTGGAAATCATGGAGCGCGATCACCTTGTGGAACGCGCGGCTACGCTTGGCGAGCGCGCCCGCGCCCGTTTCCGTGAACTCGGCGAAAGACTGCCCGGCGTGATCCGCGACGTGCGCGGCCTCGGTCTGCTCATCGGCGTGGAACTGAACATGTCCGACGAAAAGGCGAAAAAGGTGTGGCTGGAACTCATGAACCGCGGGTTCATCCTCAATCTTACCTACGGTCCCACGCTGCGTCTGCTGCCTCCGCTGACCATTGACGAAGCCGATCTCGACGCCTTTACCGAAACGCTCGAAGCGGTGCTCCGCCAGATGGCGTGATGTTCATGCCCGGCCTTCGGGCCGGGCTTTTTTGAAGGAGTTTGCTTTTCATGGATCGCATCCTGAGACATGCCCGGGTGTATCGACCTTCCGGATTCGAGAAGGGCGACATCCTCATTCGGAACGGCAGAATAGAGCGCATTGCGCCGCAGATTCCTCCCATGGAGGGCGTGACGGAATCCGATATGAGCGGGTGTTGCATTGTTCCCGGCCTTGTAGATGTTCATGTGCATCTGCGCGAGCCGGGTTTTTCATGCAAGGAAACCATACGCACGGGCACTCTGGCGGCCGCGCACGGGGGCTTCACCACGGTGTGCGCCATGCCCAATCTGAACCCCGTGCCCGACACGCTTGAGCATCTGGAAACGCAGCTTGAGATCATCCGGCGCGACGCCGTGATTCATGTGCTGCCCTACGGGGCCATCACCATGGCGGAGGAAGGCCGCGAGCTTTCCGACATGGCGGCCATGGCTCCCTTTGTGGCGGGCTTTTCCGACGACGGCCGCGGCGTGCAGGATAAAGGCATGATGCGCGAGGCCATGCAGGAAGCAAAGAGGCTCGGCAAGATCATCGCCGCGCACTGCGAGGTGAACAAGCTTCTTACGGGCGGCTGGATTCACGACGGCGAATACGCGAGAGCGCACGGACACCGGGGCATCAGCTCGGAGAGCGAGTGGGCGGAAGTGGCCCGCGACGCGGAGCTTGCAAAGGAAACGGGAGCCGCCTTTCACGCCTGCCACATTTCCACGAAGGAAAGCGTGGACATCATACGCCGCGCCCGGGCCGAAGGCGTGGACGCAACCTGCGAGACGGGCCCGCACTATCTCGTGCTCTGCGACAAGGATCTGCAGGAGGACGGCCGCTTCAAGATGAATCCGCCCCTGCGCGGCGAAGAAGACAGGGATGCGCTCATTGCGGGCATTCTCGACGGCACCGTGAGCATGATAGCCACGGATCACGCACCGCACGAAGCCGAAGCCAAGAGCCGGGGCCTGGAGCGCAGCGCCATGGGCGTGGTCGGCCTCGAAACGTCCTTTGCGGTCATGCATACCTACTTTGTGAAGCGCGGCGTGCTTTCGCTCGAAAAGCTGGTGGAACTCATGTCCGTGAATCCCGCGAAGCGTTTCGGCATCGGCTCGTTTCTGGAAGAAGGGCAGAGGGCGGATCTTGCCGTGTTCGATCTCTCCCGCGAATGGGTCGTGAATCCGGAGGAATTTTTGAGCAGGGGACGCGCCACGCCCTTTGCCGGACACACGCTCTACGGCCGCTGCGTGCTCACGCTCGTGAACGGCGAGGAAGCCTGGAACGAAAAGGCCTAGCGCGGGCGGAACTCGCTTGTCGTTTCCGGCCTTGCGACCTCTGCGGCCTGCGCCGCGGGCCTTTTCTCCGCAAACAGAAAACTCGGAGCCAGCATGAAACAGGGAATATATACGATTGTCGAGCATACGCCGCTCACGAAGGACGTGTACCGCATGGTGCTTTCCGGCGACACGTCGGCCATGACCATGCCGGGGCAGTTCGTGGAAATCAGTCTGCCGGGCTTTTTCCTGCGCCGTCCCATTTCCGTCTGCGACTATGACGAAAAGAGCATCACCATCATTTACAAAGTGGTCGGCCAGGGCACGGACGCCATGGCGCGCATGAAGGAAGGCGAAACGCTTGACGTCATCGTCGGCCTCGGCCACGGTTTCGACGTGGAAAAAAGCGGCGATGCGCCGCTCCTCGTGGGCGGCGGCGTGGGCGTGCCCCCGCTGTTCCATCTGGCCAGGAAGCTTGTGGCCGCGGGGCGTTCCGTCACGGTCATTCTCGGCTTCAACAAGGCGGATGAAATCTTTTATGCCCGCGAGTTTGAAGCGCTCGGCGCGCGCGTTGTCGTCACCACCGTGGACGGCAGCGTGGGCGTGAAGGGCTTTGTGACCGACGCGCTTCCCGAACGCTACAGCCACGTGTACAGCTGCGGCCCCATGCCCATGCTGCGCGCGTTGTATCGGGCCACGCAGGGCGCAGGCGGCGAATTCAGTCTGGAAGAGCGCATGGGCTGCGGCTTCGGCGCGTGCATGGGGTGCAGCATCATGACCAGAGACGGCAGCAGACGCGTGTGCAAGGACGGACCCGTGTTCGACAAGGAGGTGCTCGAATGGCAGATCTGAAAGTAACGCTCAGCGGTCTGGAACTGGACAATCCGCTCATTCCGGCCAGCGGCACCTTCGGCTACGGATACGAGTTCGCCGAACTTTACGACATCAACATGCTCGGTTCCTTTTCCTTCAAGGGAACCACGCTGGAGCCGCGCTTCGGCAACCCCACGCCCCGCATCGCGGAAACGCCCGCCGGCATGATCAACGCCGTGGGCATGCAGAATCCCGGCATCGACAGGGTCATCAACGAGGAGCTTCCGCGACTCAAAAAGTGCTTCCACAAGAAGGTCATCGCCAACATCGGCGGCTTTTCCGTGGACGAATACGCCGAGTGCTGCGCCCGCATCGACGGCGAAGAGCAGGTGGGACTCATTGAAGTGAACGTGAGCTGCCCCAACGTACACAACGGCTGCATGAGCTTCGGCACCGATCCGCTCGGCATTTCCGCCGTGACGAAGGCCGTGAAGGCCGTGACCACCAAGCCCGTGTACGTGAAGCTCTCGCCCAACGTCACGGACATCGTGCCTCTGGCCGCAGCCGCCGCCGAAGCCGGAGCCGACGGCATAAGCCTCATCAACACGCTGCTCGGCATGCGCATCGACCTGCGCACGAGAAAGCCCGTCATCGCCAACAAGATGGGCGGTTTTTCCGGCAGCGCCATCCTGCCCGTGGCGCTGCGCATGGTGTATCAGGTGTACGAGGCCGTCAAGCTGCCCATCATCGGCATGGGCGGCATAAGCTCGGCGCGCGACGTGGTGGAAATGATGCTGGCGGGCGCCACGGCCGTGGAAATCGGCGCGGCCAATCTGGTTGATCCGTGGGCGTGCCCGAAAATCCTCGCCGAACTGCCTTCCGTCATGGCTCAGTACGGCATAACCTCCCTCAGGGACATCATCGGAGGAGCGCACTGATGCGTAATCTCAACAAGGACGTCATGGTGGCCTGCGACTTCAGCAGCAAGGCGGAAGTCATGGATTTTCTCGACCTCTTCACCGAGGAGAAGCCCTTCGTGAAGATCGGCATGGAACTCTACTATGCCGAAGGCCCCGACATCGTGCGCGCCGTCAAGGCCCGGGGACACAGAATTTTTCTCGACCTCAAGCTGCACGACATTCCGAACACCGTGCGCAAGGCCATGGCCGTGCTCTCCGCGCTCGACGTGGACATGTGCAATCTGCACGCCGCAGGCACCGTGCCCATGATGGAGGAGGCGCTCAAGGGCCTTACCCGCGCAGACGGCACGCGTCCTCTGCTCATCGCCGTCACGCAGCTCACCTCCACGAGCGAAGAGCGCATGCGCGAAGATCTGCTCATCGAGCGCCCCATGGAGGAAGTGGTCATGCACTACGCCTCCCGCGCCCGTGCGGCGGGCCTCGATGGCGTGGTCTGTTCTCCGCTGGAAGCGGGAAAGGTGCATGACGCGTGCGGCAGCGACTTTCTTACCGTGACCCCCGGCGTGCGCTTCGCCGACGGCGACAAGGGCGATCAGGTGCGCGTGACCACCCCCGCCCGCGCCCGCGAACTCGGGTCCGATTTCATCGTGGTGGGCCGCCCCATCACGCAGGCGGACGATCCCGTGGCGGCCTATCGCCGCTGCGTCAGGGAATTTCTCGGGTAGCTTGAAGCGGACGGCGCCTTCCGCCTCACAACGGACGCAGAGTTCGCCGTATTGCCGGACGGTTGTCCGGCAGGCATTGTGTTGCGCCGTTCCTTCACGCATGCCCTTTTTCAGCCTTCGCCCGGCAGGGCGCAGGGCTTACCTCATCTACAAGGAGCCATCCTCATGGAGTCTCGCGACAAGCTCATTGCCAAGGATCTTCTTTCCATCAAGGCGGTGTTTTTCCGTCCCGACGAACCCTTCATCTGGGCGAGCGGCATCAAGAGCCCCGTTTACTGCGACAACCGTCTTACCCTGACCGCTCCCGAAGTGCGCAACGACGTGGAAAGCGCCCTCGCCGCCGTGGTGCGCGAAGAATATCCCGAGTGTGAAGTGCTCATGGGAACCAGTACGGCGGGCATCGCCCACGCCGCCATTGTGGGACATATTCTTGGCATGCCCATGGGCTACGTGCGTTCGAGCGCCAAGGATCACGGCCGCGGCAATCAGATCGAGGGCCGTCTGGAACCCGGTCAGAAGGTCGTGGTCGTTGAAGACCTCATTTCCACCGCGGGCAGCGTGCTGGAAGTGGTCAAGGTGCTGCGCGAGGCCGGAGCCGACGTGCTCGGCGTGGCCAGCATCTTCACCTACGGCATGAAGAAGGGCCTTGATCGCCTTGCCGAAGCCGGCGTGAAGAACGTGAGCCTCACCAACTTCGACACCATCGCCGCCGTGGCCGCGGAGAGCGGCTACATCCGCAAGGAAGACGTGGCGCGTCTCATCGCCTTCCGCAACAATCCTTCCGACGAGAGCTGGATCGGAGCGTAACGGCATGAAAAGCGTTATCGACATCCGCGATCTTTCGACGCAGGACATTGAACAGCTTCTGGCCACGGCCCTGGACATCATCGCCGACCCCGAGAAGTATTCCCGGAAGTGCAGCGGCAAGAAGCTCGCCACGCTGTTCTTTGAACCTTCCACCCGCACGCGCCTCAGCTTCGAGGCCGCCATGTACGAACTCGGCGGACACGTGCTCGGCGTTTCCGAGGCGCAGAGCTCTTCCGCCTCCAAGGGCGAAAGCGTGGCCGACACCGTGCGCGTGGTGAGCTGCTACGCCGACATCATCGCCATGCGGCACCCCAAGGAAGGCGCACCGCTCGTGGCCGCCATGAACGCTTCCGTGCCCGTCATCAACGCGGGCGACGGCGGACACAACCACCCCACGCAGACGCTTGCCGACCTGCTCACCATCTGGCGCGAGAAGGGCAGGCTTGACAATCTCGTCATCGGCCTGTGCGGCGACCTCAAGTTCGGCCGCACCGTGCATTCGCTCATTGCTGCCATGTCGCGCTACAGCAACGTGAAGTTCGTGCTCATTTCTCCCGAAGAACTGCGTCTGCCCGGCTACATCCGCAAGGACGTCATGGAAAAGAACGGCATGCCCTTTGAGGAAACCACCGATCTTGTGGCCGCCATGCCCTCGCTGGACGTGCTGTACATGACCCGCGTGCAGAAGGAACGCTTCTTCAACGAAGCCGACTACGTGCGCCTGAAGGACAGCTATGTGCTTACTCCCGACAAGCTGAAGGGCGCAAAGAAAGACATGTGCATCATGCATCCCCTGCCCCGCGTGAACGAAATATCCGTGGCCGTGGACAAGGATCCGAGAGCCGCCTACTTCCGTCAGGTGCTGAACGGCAAGTACATGCGCATGGCGCTCATCATGAAACTTCTGGGGGTGAACTAGCATGGTCATCGACGCGATTTCCAACGGCATCGTTCTCGACCATATCAGGGCGGGCCTCAGCATGGAGCTGTACCGCATTCTCAATCTGGACAAGCTTCAGTGCTCCGTGGCCGTGCTCAAGAACGTCACCAGCAGAAAGATGGGCCGCAAGGACATCATCAAAATCGACGAGATCATCGATCTCAATTTCGACGTGCTCGGCTATGTGGATCCGGGCATCACCGTAAGCATCGTGCGCGACGGCAAGCTCGACCGCAAGTTCAGCGTGGAACTGCCGGAACGGGTGACCAACGTCATCCGCTGCAAGAATCCCCGCTGCATCACCTCGACCGAGCAGGAACTGCCGCACATCTTCAAGCTGACGGACAGGGAAAAGCGCGTGTATCGCTGCATCTACTGCGAAAGCAGGGCCAAGGGCGGCGACTAGCCGTTTCCTGCCGATGCCAGGCGGGCATCGGCAGGGCGACGCTTTGCCTGAACATCAACGCCGTGGAAGAGATTCCGCGGCGTTTTTTCATGCCTTTTCCGGAAGGCGCGGCGTCATCGTCGTGAAACGCGCCGGTGCAAGGCGAGCCGGACCGTTTCGGCAGAGCGCGGGCCCTGGGCGCGGCGTCTCGAACGTAGAAGATTGTCGGGCGCATCTGATGAAGCGCCGTGAGAGGCGTCCATGCGCGGGGGGGCGGGGGCGCAGTCGAGCGCCGAGTCCTTCCGGTGGGCGAGATTTCCCGCGCGCCGGTGCGCGCATGACCGAACCCTGTGCTTTGGGGATATTGCCGTTTGTCCGGGCGCGAAGGATCCGAGCGTCGGCAAGACAGGAGACAATTGTCGGAGCCGTGACCGGCGTTGTTTCGAGCCTTCGGGCCGCAGCGCTCCGACATCACGCGTTCACGAGTGTCTCGTTTGCGTTTCCGGAGGCAGATGCGTCCCGGCGCGCTGCCGGTGCTGAACGTCCAGTCATTGCAGGAGAAAATCGGAATGGCGAGTGTCCACTCAGAGCCGGGGGAGAGGAACGCGAGGGCGGACTCGAAGGGCATTGCTCTCCGTCGGAAGGAGGAAAAGCCCGTGAGCAGAACTTTCCGACCTGGTACAAAAAAATTTTGAAAAGAAAAATATTATTAGTAATAGTAACTATTGTTATAAAATTGTTATTTTTTTAACATGCCTCCCATGTCCGCACGAAGCAGCCCCGTCCTTTGTGCCGACATGCCGTCCCGGCGGGGAAAGGCGCGGCAAAAGCCGCGAGGAGGAACGAGATGAAGAGGATACTTCTGCCTCTGGCCGCGCTGTGCGCGGCGGCGCTGATGGCCATGCCGTCGGAAATGCAGGCAACCGCGGATCAGGGAAAAAAGCCCCTGGAGCAGGTGCCGTCCATGGAAAAGTTCCAGGAAGTGTCGGACATCGTGCTCGACAAGTGCATGGCCTGTCACAGCCGGAATTACGATCTGCCCTTCTATGCGAAGATTCCCGGCATCAGACAGATCATTGAGCAGGATTACCGCGACGGACTGCGCGCCATGGATCTGAATCAGGAGCTTGTGGGCGCGGCGAAGGACCGGCCCGTAGGGGAAGTGGCCGTGGCGAAGATGGAGTGGGTGGTGCTCAACAACACCATGCCTCCGGCCAAGTTCACCGTGGTGCATTGGGGCAGCAGACTGACGACAAGGACAGGGAAAACATTCTGCACTGGGTGAAAACGACCCGTGCCGCGTACTACGCCACCGGACCGGCTGCGGAAAAGCGGGCCAACGAGCCGTTGCAGCCTCTGCCCTCGCATCTCGCCGTGGACGTGAAGAAGGCGGCGCTCGGCGAAAAGCTGTTCAACGACAAGCGCCTTTCCGCCGACAGCACGCTGGCCTGTTCCGGCTGTCATCTGTACGAGAAGGCGGGCACGGACAATTCCCGCTTCTCGGAAGGCATACGCAAGCAGTTCGGCGACATCAACGCGCCCACCATGTTCAATGCGGTGTTCAACGTCCGTCAGTTCTGGGACGGCCGCGCCGCGGATCTTCAGGAGCAGGCGGGCGGGCCGCCGCTCAATCCCATTGAAATGGGCTGCTCCGGCTGGGAGGAGATTATTGCAAGACTTTCCGCCGATGAGGCGCTCACGGCCGAGGCTGGAACCATCTATGCCGACGGATGGACCGTGCAGAACATTACCGACGCCATTGCCGAGTATGAAAAGACGCTCATCACCCCGAACAGTCGTTTCGACAAGTGGCTGAGCGGCGACGATGCGGCCATTACGGCGGAGGAGGCGGAAGGGTATCGCCTGTTCAAGCAGTATCGCTGCGCAAGCTGCCATGTGGGGCGCAGCGTGGGCGGACAGTCCTTTGAGTACATGGATCTCAAGGCCGACTATTTTGCCGAGCGGGGCAATCCGCTGAACTCGGACAAGGGCCTCATGGGCTTTACCGGCAATCAGGACGATCTGCACCGCTTCAAGGTTCCGAACCTGCGCAACGTGGAGCTCACGCATCCCTACATGCACGACGGCACCGTGACCACGCTGGACGAAAGCGTTGCCGTGATGGGCCGGTATCTTTCGGGCATTCCCGTGTCCGACGGTGATCGTCGTCTCATTGTGGCCTTCCTGCGCACGCTGACCGGAGAATTTCAGGGCAAGACGCTGACCGGAACGCCTGTGGAACGCTGAGAGGTAGGCGCATTCGTTGAGCGCCGCTTGTGACCAGTCATGAATCTGCGGGCGCACAGGAAGCGAAAACACGCCTGTGCGCCCGCACTGATGACGCGCCGTGGAGTGCTTCCGCGGCGCTTTTTCTCGGCGGAGCGGAGCGGGCGTTGTGGTCTGGTCGGTAGAGTCGTCATAAGGGAGAGGGCGCGGCAGAAGAAACGCAGGCCTGGATGAATGCAAGGTTTTGCCGTCGTTCGCGGCGCGACGCCGAAGCCTCGGCACACGTTTGCCGATTTGCGGAGCTTCGCGCGTCAGCGCCGGTTCATGAAGTTGTCGTAGGCTCTGGCGTCAAGGGCGTAGATCATGGTTTCCCTGCCGGAGAGGAGCAGGTAGAACGTTGAGTGGTCTTTGCTGATGAAAACGTCTTCTATCCCGGCAAAGTACGGGCCCTGGTAGGGAAGATGTTCTTTCAGAAAACATGCTCTGATTTCCCGGTGCAGAGATTCTTTTTCCCCGGAAAAGAACATCATGTATTCCAGAAGTTTTCCTTCAAAAAAGGAGTACAGTACGGAGCAGGGATGTCCGTGTATGCTTTCTTTTGTGCTCAGAACATACACGGGCACGGAAAAGAGCAGACTTTTGCTTGTTTCGCCGAAAAAGGAAGAGGGGGCGTGCTGCTCGAGAACAAAGGAGACGGACGCACCCCAGGAAGGAGCAGGCATATTCTTCGCATGAGCGGGGGAGGCGAAGCACAGAACAGCAAGACAGAGCAGAAATGATGCGGCGGTGCGCATGAAATCCTCATAACGCGGGCGGACGCGGCAAAGGGAGCCTGCCCGCCCGTTCAGACTAGAAGCGCCACTTCAAGCCCGCGGACATGTTGTATTCGCGGGTGAAGTTTTCGCCGTGTTCGCGTTCCGCCTGCATGTAGAGGCGAATGTCGTCCGAGAGCTGCCAGTCCACGCCGAGGCCGTAGTACACGCGGGTTCCATCAAGATCGGAGCGCATGTCCAGACCGTTGAGGCGGGCTCGCTGTTCGCCGAGGAATTCGTGGTTCACGCCTGCCTTCACATAGGGCTGCACATAGCGGGGGCCGTCTTTTTCGTCCAGCGTGAACTTTTTGCCGAGCACCAGACCGGCTCTGCCCGTGAGGGAGGCCATGTCGCTCTGATCGATGGTCATGCCGTTGCTGCTGGTGAAGCTGCCGCCTCTCACCCAGAACCAGGAAAGCTGGAGCTGAGGTTCAAGGAACCAGTAATCCCGGCCCTCGTTGCTGAAGGCGAAGTCCATTTTTCTTCCGCCTTCCAAAGAAGCGCCTATGCCGTAGGACGAACGGTCGTCGTGTACGGGAGTTCCGTCGAGCATGGCGGCGCGTATTTCGTGATTGTACCAGTCCATGGTGGCTACGGCGTCGAGATACCAGCCGTCAACATGAACCCAGGTAGAGTACAGGCCGCCGCCTACGCTGGTCAGATCGCCGTATCCGCCCCAGCGTCCGTTCGTGCTCTGGTCGGCGTGACCGCTGCGGATCTGCATGCCGAGAATCCACATATAGGTTTCATCAACGTCCGCCAGCGTGTCGTAGCCTATGGATCCGCCTACAAGGTTCTGCGTGAAGCTCGTTCCGGCAAGGCCGTCGAGCCGGGCCTTGTCGGCAAAGCCCCGCACCCACAGACCGGTCTGTGTGCCGTAGCGGACTTCGCCGAGGCGCTTGCGCAGATCCGTCTGATAACCGTACCACATGGCATAGTGCCCGGCGAGACCGGAAAGCGCGGCTTCGGCTTCGCCCGTGGGAGAAAAGGAATCGGTATCAGGCCCCGCAGGAGTTCCTGGTTCGACAGGCGCGTTTTCCCTGACCAGATACCATTCGCGGCCATTGTTTCTTTGTGAATGATTCAATCGGTAGTTATAAACGCCCAGATCCACCAGTTCCTGACCATGAGAATTTTTGGCCAGCGAGAATTCATTGCCTAGTCCATCGTTGACGAACTCAGTTCTTGCCAGATAGCTGTTCGTCTGTTCCTTGATCAGATCGCCGCTTCCGCCGCCTTTTACATGGAGTGTATGGGAACCGGAAAGTGATTCGGTAATGAGTACGCTGTCGGAAATATCCTGATGAAGGTCGGTACGTAGATAAAAGTTTCCGTTTCCGTTAAGCTCTTTAGTGCGGAGCTGAACGGGAGTGGACGCCATATCGGATGTCGTGCCGAACGGGGAAGTTGTGAACCCCTGAGGCAAGAAATCCCATGAACTCTTCATGCTTCCGAGATAGACGTTCGCGCCCGTGTCGAGGTTCAGAGAAGTCACTTCGCTGAAAAGGAGCTCGTCCTCCTGATGCAGATAGTTGCTTACAGTACTGCTGTCGGCAGGAATCACGTTCCATGTGGCGCCTGGGGCGAAGGAAAAATCAATGATTCCGCCATCGTCCTTGAGCCCTCCGTTTATCCAGTCCGGTTCTCTGAGCATGGCAATGCCGGTGAGACTGGAGTTAGCGGTGTTAAATCGAACGTTGATGTTCGGAATATCTGTTTCTTCCTGAGAAAAAGCTCCCGTTTCTCCGACAATAATGATGTCCTTGTCACTGGGGGGCACGGAAATTCCTCCGCCGTAGGAGACAAGTGCGAACGCTTCCGTATGGTTATTGCTCAGAGAGGTGGCCTTGAGATTGCTTATGCTGAGAGCGTCGTTGAAGGTTATCTGTGCGCCATTTTCTGTATAGACGCCATAGGTGTAGGCATCTCCCTGTGTATTTTGAGTAGTCATATCGCGTATGACCATGGAGCCATCGACATTAATGGAGGCTTTTGTACCTGAGGCCTCAAGGGCGGCCGATGAAACAAAGTACTGACTTGAAGTTTTTACAGTAATGCCGTCAATAGTGCTTTCTCCTTTTAAATTGATTTTTGTATTGAAATCAGGAGGTTCAATATAATCCTCATAAAGTATGGCATTTTCATCGGTGGAAAGAGCGAGTATGCCGGCAATATAATAGTCGCTAAGGAGTGGAGATTGTTCTTCTCCTGTGATATCCATGGAGATATGAGTGCCGCCATTTAAATTAACGGTTCCTCCCAAAGATCGTATGGCTTCCAGCCAGTTAGTTGAATAGTTTGCATCCTCTGTTGGAGCAGTGTCGATATCGATGGATGTCTTTCCTGTAATAGTGAGCTTATCCTGTTCGTTTGTACTATTAAAAATATTGATGGCCCTGCAATCCGTGTTTGTTTTCATGGTTTGATATATATTAATATTTCCATTAATTTGGGCAATAGCGGGAGGAGTGTTCAATAAGTGATCGCCTCCATTATACAAATCGATACTTGCCCATGATCCTGTATTATTTATTGATATTGTTCCTTGATTTTCAATGTTTAGAGTAATATTTATAGGATTTTCATCATTTTTTGATATGTATACATCAAAAAATTCATTATCAATATTTCCTTCTTTAAAATAATATGTTCCACTGCTTTCAATTTTAGATGGTTGTGTATAATCATTTGCAAATGATATATATGTAAATAATGGAATAATTGAAATTGAAATAATTAATATTAAACATATTTTAATATATAATATAAGAGTATTATATATTTTTTTATGAATTTTGACGATATGTTTCGATTTTTTCATGCTCTCCTCCATTTAAAAAATGAAATGGAGAAGGGAAAACAAAAAAGTGTACTTTTTCGCTGACTCGAACAGACGTTCTATTAAGGAGGGTATTATATATTTTTTGCTGGAATTATAAACGGTTTTAGAGTATGTTTACCTTATGGCGAACCTGGAACCGGAAGGGGCTCGAAAAAGTACACTTTTTTGTTGTGGGATTATTGGGAGTTATGCTTCGGAATCGCCCTGTAGCGGAATGAGGATTCCGCCATGTTGCACATCCTGGCAGCATGGGCCAGGGTTATTTTTCCTTCGGTCCACAGTCGGAGCGCCATGGGAAACTCCTTCGGCAGCGGCATGGGCGGACGTCCGAAGCGCACGCCCTTCTTTCTGGCTGCGGCAATGCCTTCCGCCTGACGTTGACGAATGTTTTCCCGCTCGTTCTGTGCGGCAAAGGAAAGGATCTGGAGCACAAGATCGGCTATGAACGTGCCGAGAAGATCCTTGTTTTGTCTGGTGTTGAGCAGCGGCATGTTCAGTACCAGAATGTCCACATTCATTTCCTTGGTAAGCAGTCGCCACTGTCTCTGTATTTCTTCATAGTTTCGTCCCAGCCTGTCGATGCTGGCGATGCAGACGAGGTCGCCCGGTCTGAGCCGGCGGAGCATGGCCCGATACTGAGGGCGGTGAAAGTCCTTGCCGGATTGTTTATCCATATAGATGTTGTCTTTCTCTATGGCATGTTTTTCCATGGCCATGACCTGACGGTCTTCGTTCTGATCCTTGCTGGAGACGCGTATGTATCCGTAGGTCTTTCCCGTCATGGCAGCGGCTCCTGATTGCGGCGACTGCCCGGGAGTGCGCTGCTACAGGTCTTCATCATCCGGGCCGTCCTTCAGGGGATTGCGGGGGGTGTGGAAGCGGTGAATTCTGGAGCCGTTGAGCTGATGGATGCCGATCAACATATTTTTCTCCTTTTTGTTCGGGGGGTGTCCCCGGGTTATCTTTCTCCGGTGTGGACGCGTGACGCAGCTTCGATGGCTGTTGCGGTCCACATTCGCCATCTTTGCAGAATCGTTTTTATTGGGTTCGCTTGATATCCGTCAACCGAAGGGGGGATAAACGGCCTGCGGCGTTCCGCACAGGCCCGGCGGATGCAGACTCATGGGGAAGCGGTCGCCTGAAAAGAGTTCAGGACGGCGTGATGCGGAAAAACGCGGCGAGCTCTTGACATTGCCTGACGCACAAGGCATTCTCGCCCATCGTTCACCCAAAGTCGGATGTTCCGGCCGGCGGTAACATGTGGAGTTTCACTGAGCATGATTATTGATACTTTTCAACGTGGTTCCCGGTATGCGCTCGGCGCTCTCTGGAGTGAATTCTTCCCCGAACTGATGAAGCTTGTCGAACAGGGAGAGGCCCTGCCGGACGGTCGCTATCCGCTGGCGGGCGGGCCCGAGCAGGGCGGCGTCATGGTCTCCGTGGAGACGTACGAGCCCAAAGATGAGTCGCAGGCACGCTACGAAAGTCACGATCTCATGGCTGATATTCAGGCCGTGCTTTCCGGCGACGAGTTTCTTGACGTGTTTCCCCTGCAAGGGGAAGAAGTGGAAAGCATGCGCGACAACGGACGTGATCTTGTTTTCTATGCGGAAAAGCCCGAAGCGGCCTGTCGAGTTCATCTGCGGCCGGGGCTGTTTGCCCTGGTGCTGCCCGGCGAGGCGCACATGCCCTGTCAGCGGGCCTGCAGCAACAAGGTGAAGAAGCTTGTGGTCAAGATACCGGCGGACAAGCTGTCTGCGCCGCACTGCCGGTAACCTGTGTTTTGAGGAAAAGCGTTCCGGCTTTTCCGCGAGTCCAGAGCGCGGGCTTTCTCCGGTCGCGCTCAGCCCCATTGCCTTACGCTCTTTCCGGCACGGCCGGAGCAGGAGCTTTTCAGGAGCAGATTATGGATGTTTTTGATCAGGCTACGGAACTGGAAAGAATTGAACGTGAATCCGCGCTGCGTCAGGCCGCGAACGTCGGCTATCAGGAAGGCCCGGAATGGATAGACGGGAAGCCCTGCTGCCGCGAATGCGGAGAGCCCATTCCCGAGGCCCGTCTGAAGGCGATTCCCGGCGTGGGACTTTGCCTTGCCTGCCAGGAAGAATGGGAGAAGGAACGCCAGTAGGTCGCCCCATGAAAATAAAGATCCGCCGTGTCGTCTGATGCGGCGGATTTTTTGTTTCCGGCGTCGGCGGTTTGAGGCCGTCGAAGAACGACGTTTTGCCGCAGCCGGGCAAGGCGAGCTCTGGCGCGTCGCTTCCGGAGCATCTTGCCCGCGGGCAGGGCCCGAATCAGCCGCAGGAAAAAGCGGGTTTTCCTGCGGGCGGGGTTGCGTTGATGAGGGCGAAGTGGGGCGGTCGCGCACAGGCGAGGCTCGCCGGGGTCGTGCTCCGGTCAGGGACGGACAGGCGGCGTCGGAGCGGGCTTGGCCCGACGTTTGCTGAGAAGGGATTTTCGTTGCCGGAGAGCGTGTTCGTTCAGCGCTTCAGCCAGTGTTCGGCCTGAGCGGCGGTGCGTCCGTCCAGCAGCGGCAGCCAGACGGGCAGCGCCAGAGCGTCGAGAGCGGGCATGATGAGCCGCCCGTGATGCAGAAAGAAGGCTTCGTCGTCTTTCTCGTCGGGATGCAGCTGCGCGCCGTAGCGCCTGTCGCCAAGGAGCGGATGACCGAGCGCCGAGCAGTGGGCGCGTATCTGATGCCGCGCTCCTTTTAAAATGGTGCATCCTGCCAGCGTGACGGCGGAGGGAAGACGGCCTGTCCATCCGTGTTCTTTGAGATGCAGTCGGCGGCAGAGGTCGGCGGCGTTCAGCACGGCCAGCGGGTGCACTTCGGTGTGACGGCGCTTGTCGGGGTGCTCGGCCAGCTCCACCAGCACGCGGGAGCGGTTTTTCAACAGCAGTTTCTGCGCGGCGAGCGCGTCGTGTTCAAGCGCGCCTTCCAGCAGCGCCAGATAGCGCTTCACCGTGAGTCCGCGTTCCTGCGCGTCGCGGTACTGCCGCTCTCCGAGCTCGTCCAGCGCGGCCGTCGCCAGTCCGGACGTGGGAAAATCCAGACGATTCAGAAGAGAGGCATGGCACGCTTCGCCGATAATTTCGGGGAGCATGGCCTGAAGACTGACGCCGGGCTTTCCGGCAAGAGCTTCCGTGTGCATGGACGCGGGCTTGTACACGGCGGCAAGGTGCGGCGTGCAGGTCACAAGACGCGGCCGGTCTTCGGGAAAGAGCCGGGCGCGACCGGAAGCCGTCTGCGTTTCGGCAGACGGCGTCGAGGCGTCGGCGGGCGCGGCCTCCCTTACTTCGGCCACGTCGCCCGGACGCATTTTGCGCGAAGGCGGCGCGGGCCGGCCGTTCACTTCCACCAGACCGAGTTCGCAGAGGCGTCGGCGTCCGCGCAGTCCCATGCCGGGCAGCAGGCGTTCGAGCACGCGGTCGAGTCTGACGTCGTTTTCTTCGGGCAGAACCGTAAGGCGCGTCATGCTATTCCTCGCTTATCCAGCCTTCCGGCCGGGGATCGCCTTCATACCATATCTGCGTCATGGTCAGGCCCTGCGGCGGCGCGGTGAAGGGTGCCTTGCGCCTGTCGCCGGAGGCAAGCAGCGCGGGAACGGCTTCGGGGTCGAACTTGCCGCGTCCGCAGGCTACCATGAGCCCCACGAGGTTGCGCACCATCTGCTTGAGAAAGCCGTTGGCCTCGAAGCGCACGTCGATCTGACGGCAGCCTTCGGGCAGGGCGGCGTCCGGCGTGCGCGCGGGATTGCGCGTGATGCTGAAAATGGTGCGCACCGTGCTTTTGTGCGGCGTGCCCGCGTTCTGCAATGCCGCGAAGTCGTGCGTGCCCACAAGGTGTTCGACGGCGGCGTCGAAGCGGTCCAAGTCGAGCGGACCGCACGCCCACACGAAGGGGTAGAGCTTGGGCGGCGTGCAGAGATGATCGAGCCACAGCGAATAGGTGTAGGCCTTGCGCTTCACGCTGAAGCAGGCGTCGAAGGAATCGGGCACGATGCGCGCGTCGAGAACGCGGATGTCGCGGGGCAGCAGCGTGTTCAGCGCCAGCTGCCAGCGCACGTGTGCGCGCTCTTCGGGAATGTCGCAGTGGGCCACCTGCGCGTCGGCGTGAACGCCGGCGTCGGTGCGGCCCGCGCCCTGCACGTGGGTGGGCCTGCCCGCCACGTGGGAGACGGCTTCGGCCACGCAGGCCTGCACGGTGGGCGGATCTTCCCTGTCTTTCCAGGCCTGAATCTGCCAGCCGTGGTAATGGGTTCCTACATAGGCGAGAGTGAGCTTGAGACGCGGCATCAGAGTTCCACCAGTTCTACGGTACAGGGTGCTATGGGGATGCCCAGAAAAAGTTCGCCCATGCGGGTGAAGCGGGGCACGTCGTCGGTGGTGAGAAAGCGCACGGAGCCGGGGCAGAGAGGCATGCCCACATCGGGGCCGGAGCCGCGGGCGAGATGCTTTTCCTGCAGGAGCTTTCGCACGTCGCGCGCGGTGTTGCCGGCGGAGTCCACCAGCGTGACCCCTTCGCCCGCCACATGGGCTATGGCGTTGCGCAAAAGCGGAAAATGCGTGCAGGCCAGCACCAGCGTGTCGGGGACTTCCAGCCCCTGTTCGCGTGGATCGTGAAAAATCGGATCGAGATACCGGGCCGCCAGTCCTTCGGCAAGCGGACCTTCAAGCAGCCCGTCCTCCACCATGGACACGAACAGCGGACAGGCGAGCGCGGAAATGCGCGCCTGCGGCATGCGCTGAAGAATGGCCCGTTCGTAGGCGCGGCCGCGTATGGTGCCGCTGGTGGCGATGACGGCAATGTAGCCGCTTTTCGTGGCCCGGCAGGCGGCTTCGGCTCCGGGTTCGACCACGCCCACCACGTCGATGTCGGGATGCGCGGCCTGCACCAGAGGAAGCGCCGCGGCCGTGGCGGTGTTGCAGGCGATGACGAGCAGCTTTATGCCGCGTTCCACCAGCTTGTCGGCAGCTTCCAGCGCGTATCTCTGCACGGTTTCCACGCCCTTGGTGCCGTAGGGCATGCGGGCGGTGTCGCCCAGGTAGAGAAACGATTCGTTGGGAAGCTGTTCCCGCATGGCGCGCAGCACCGTCATGCCGCCCACGCCGGAATCGAAGAGTCCTATGGGCAGCTCGCGCAGAGCGGAAAGGCTGGAGGAAAGGCCTTGAGTGGTAATCATGGAGTCCTCGCGTCTTGGAAATATGGGACTTGAGTCCCTTGTTCCTAACGCGGGGGAGAGGGTGGGGTCAATGCCGGGAAGCGGTCGCGGGGGCGGCGGACCAGATTTTTGCGGAAAGAAGACCTTTTCATGCCGCAGGCGTCTTGACAAGAAAACTGAACTGTAACAAACACAGTACAAGAAATCCCGGACGCGCTGCCGGGCCTTGAGGTCCGTTGGACCAGTGATTTTTTGATGTTTTGAGGGCTTTTTGCATGAGTTCCGCTTCGGTCACGCTCAGAGGTACAGTTTCTCCCCTTGAAGGCGGCCCCTGCCGCGTTGCACTTCTTGATGAAGAAGAACAGGAATGGCCTATCTTTCCCCGCGGAGCGGGGGCGGATCTGGCAGAAATGGTCGGATCTCCCGTGGAATTGCTGTGCAATGTCATGGAAGAAGATCAGCGCCGCATCTATGTGCGTTCCTACAAGTTCCTTGACGAGGCGGACAACGACCCCTGGATCTGATTGAACGGGGCGCGTTTTTCGTTCCGCAGTGCAGAAAAAGGCTGCACGACGCGTGTTTTTTTCGCGCTCGTGCGCGGTCTTTTGTTTCGCGCGGATCACTCGCAACTTCGGGAATGTCATGAATATTGTTCACATAGGTCGTCTTGCCGTAGGCAGGGGGCGTCCCTGCATCATTGTTCCGCTCACCTCTTCCGACCTGTCCGGTCTGTGCGAGGAGGCGGAGCGGCTTTCCTCTCTTCCCGCCGACATGGCCGAATGGCGGGTAGACATGTTCTGCGGCTCTTCCGGCGTGGATGAGGCGGCCGTGCTTGAGGCTCTTTTTGCGCTTCGGCAGGCGCTGACCGTGCCGCTTCTGGCCACGTTCCGCACCACGGATGAGGGCGGCTGCTGCCCGGTAAGCGACGAGGGGTATGCCTCGCTCTGCGCGAAGCTTTGCGAAAGCGGCCAGATCGACGCGCTGGACGTGGAAGCCTTTTTCCGTTCCGGCAGATCCAAAGAGATCATTGCCCGGGCCCATGCCTGCGGGATTCCCGTGGTGGCGAGCAATCACGACTTTTCCGCCACGCCTCCCAGGGAGGAAATGGTGCGTCGTCTGCTCTTCATGCAGGACGAGCTTGGAGCCGACATTCTTAAAATCGCGGTCATGCCGCAGAGCAGGGCCGACGTGCTCTCTCTGCTCGCCGCCACGGAAGAGGCGTCGCGAAGGGCGCATCAGCCGGTCGTGACCATGAGCATGGGGCCGCTCGGCGTGGTGAGCCGCGTGTGCGGACAGAGCTTCGGCAGCGCCGCCACCTTCGGCTCGGCGAAAAGCGCCAGCGCTCCGGGGCAGATGGACGTATCCTCTCTCGATTGTGTGCTGCGCGCGCTCGATGAGGCCTGCGGCGGAGCCTAGGGCGCAAAGGCGCTCCGGCGCTGCCGATGACTGAGCCTTGGTGTTGCCTGCATCTTTGCAGAAAACATGCGGCGTCCCCGGCGGGAGCATGCGCTGTTCCTTGAGCCTGCTCAGATCGTCGCGGGAGCATGGCGCTCCGTCCGTCTGACCATAGTTCCTTAAATAAAGAAGAACCGTCTTTTCCGGCCTGTCGGGAGAGGCGGTTCTTTTTGTCCGGAAGACGCGAGAGAAGCCGTGAAAGGCGCGCAGAGGGCGCTGAATGGAAAGCGGTCTGCTGCCCAGAACGCGGGACGGGCGGGGGTGGGCGTGTTCTGCGGGCCTGCGGCGAAACATGAGGCGCAGGCGGTTCCCGCGTCTTTCGTACAGACGGCGCGCTCGTCTCCGGCTGTTTGACCGAAATCGACAATTTTCAAAAAAATTTTTCCTTCCCCCCTAGACGGACCGCAAAACGGAATTACCTATTGCATGTAAGAGTTCAGCCCTCAGGGCGGGCTCTTCCCCAACATGTGCAATATCTGAGGAGGAAATATAGTATGGGCAAGATTATTGGTATCGACCTTGGCACCACCAACAGCTGCGTTTATGTGATGGAAGGCAAGGAGCCCAAGTGCATCTCCAATCCCAATGGCGGCCGGACCACTCCGTCCATCGTCGCTTTTACCGATAAGGAACGTCTGGTGGGCGAAACCGCCAAGCGTCAGGCTGTCACCAACCCCGACCGCACCATTTTCGCCGTCAAGCGTCTCATGGGCCGTCGCGCCGATTCTCCTGAAGTGCAGCACTGGATGCAGCACGCTCCCTACGCCATCGTGGCTTCCGCCAACGGCGACGCCGCCGTGCGCGTGGACGGGCATGACTACAGCCCTCAGGAAATTTCCGCCGTCATTCTCGGCCAGCTCAAGAAGGACGCCGAAGCATACCTCGGCGAACCTGTGACCGAAGCCGTCATCACTGTGCCTGCCTACTTCAACGACGCTCAGCGTCAGGCCACCAAGGACGCCGGCAAAATCGCCGGTCTTGAAGTGAAGCGTATCATCAACGAGCCTACCGCCGCTTCTCTGGCGTACGGCTTCGACCGCAAGGCCAATGAAAAGATCGCCGTGTACGACCTCGGCGGCGGCACCTTTGATATCTCCATCCTCGAAGTCGGCGACAACGTCGTGGAAGTGCGCGCCACCAACGGCGATACCTTCCTCGGCGGCGAAGACTTCGACCAGCGCATCATCCGCTACATGGTGGATGAATTCAAGGGCCAGTACGGCATTGATCTGTCGCAGGACCGCATGGCTCTGCAGCGTCTGAAGGAAGCGGCTGAAAACGCCAAGAAGGAACTCTCCAACTCTCTGGAAACCCAGATCAACCTGCCCTTCATCACGGCTGACGCCACCGGCCCCAAGCATCTCATGATGACCCTCACCCGCGCCAAGCTCGAACAGATGGTCATGGATCTGGTGGAACGCTCCATCGAACCCTGCCGCAAGGCTCTTGCCGACGCCGGTCTCTCCGCTTCCGACATCGACGAAGTGGTTCTGGTCGGCGGCATGACCCGTATGCCTCTGGTGCAGAAGAAGGTCGGCGAATTCTTCGGCAAGGATCCCAACCGTTCCGTGAATCCCGATGAAGTGGTGGCCATGGGTGCTTCCATTCAGGGCGCCATTCTCACCGGCGACGTCAAGGACGTGCTGCTGCTCGACGTGACTCCGCTTTCCCTCGGCATTGAAACCATGGGCGGCGTGTTCACCAAGCTGATCGACCGCAACACCACCATTCCTACCCGCAAGAGTCAGACCTTCTCCACCGCTGCGGACAACCAGCCTGCCGTGGACATTCATGTTCTGCAGGGCGAACGCCCCATGGCGGCCGACAACATGACTCTGGGCAACTTCCAGCTCACCGGCATTCCCGCCGCGCCCCGCGGCGTGCCGCAGATTGAAGTTACCTTCGACATCGACGCCAACGGCATCGTGAACGTGTCCGCCAAGGACCTCGGCACCGGCAAGGAACAGTCCATCCAGATCAAGTCTTCTTCCGGCCTCAGCGAAGAAGAGATCAACAAGCTGGTGCGCGAAGCTGAAGCCAACGCCGCGGAAGACAAGAAGAAGCAGGAAAACATCGAGGCCCGCAACCAGGCTGACGCCCTGATCTACGCTACCGAAAAGTCCCTCAAGGATCTCGGCGACAAGGTTGATCCTGCGGTCAAGTCCGACGTGGAAAGCAAGACCGAAGTGCTCAAGAAGGCCATGGAAGGCACCGACACCGATGCCATCAAGAAGGCTTCCGACGACCTCTCGCAGGCTTCCCACAAGCTGGCTGAAATGCTCTACAAGAACGCTCAGGCTCAGCAGCAGGGCGCTCAGGCCGGACAGCAGGCTCAGCAGAGCGGCGGCAAGAAGGATGACGACGTTGTTGACGCCGACTTCACCGAAGTGAAGTAAGCCCTCGGTTTCCGTCTGAACACCGATCTCAGGCCCCCGTCCCGCCCGGACGGGGGCCTTCCTCTTTTCTTCGGGCGGCGCGGGCTCGGCAGCACCGCAGCCGTCCCTCCTCCCACGCGCGGCATGCGCGCCATAATGAAAACGCCTTTTTCCTCGAACGGCATGTCCGCGACGGGAAAAGGCGTTTTTTTGTGCCTGAAAGAAGGGCCTGGTCTCACGACCGGAATGTGTTTGCGGCGCGATGGTTTGTTGCCGGGGAAGGGCCGCGCTAGAACGAAAGATCGCGCGCGGCAGGGCAGTCTGCCGTGCCGACGGCGCAGCGCACGGCCGCGTTGACGGCTTTTCCCATGACGTAGGCGGCCAGGGTGCCCACGGCGTCCTGATGGGCGCGCACGCGCCCCGACGAGAGCGCGTAGATGCTGTCGCCGTCGGCGGAAGTGTGAACCGGACGTATGGTTCTGGCAAGACCGTTGTGCGACATGGCGGCAATTTTTTTCAGCCGGGTCTTGTCGAATGCTGCATTGGTGAGCACGCAGCCGATGGTGGTGTTGCCGGTGAAGAGATTGTCCGCGCGTTCGGCGCAGGTGCGCAGCAGTTCCCGTTCGCTGTCCGCAAAGCTCTTTTTGTCCGGCGAGAGCATGCCGGCGAGGCGCTTTCCTGTGTCGATGTCGAACACGTCGCCCAGCGCGTTGACCGCAACCACGGCTCCCACCATGACGTCTCCCATGCGCGCCGCATAGCAGCCGAGGCCGGATTTCATCATGAATTCCGCTCCGTTGAGCTTGCCCACGGTGCAGCCCGTGCCAGCGCCGACATTGCCGCACGCGACGCGGTTCCCGGCGGCGTCGAGGCAGGCATGATAGGCCATGTCGGCATCGGGCCGGGCCGAAGCGTCTCCTATGCCGAGATCGTACAGACAGGAGGCGCACACCAGCGGAACGTGAGCGAAACCGGTGTCGAACCCCCGGCCTCGCTCTTCCAGAAAGCGCATGACGCCGTCCGCCGCGCGCAGCCCGAAGGCGCTGCCGCCGGCAAGCAGCACGGCGTGAATGCGTTCGCAGGCGGCCACGGGGGAGAGCAGCTCCGTTTCGCGGGACGCAGGGCCGCCGCCGCGAACGTCGAGTCCCGCAGCCATGTCGGTTTCGGCAAGCACAACGGTGCAGCCCGTCATGCCTCTCTTATCCTGAGCGTGTCCGATAAAAAATCCGGGAATGTCGCTCAGCGGTATTTCCGTCAGAAAAGATTTCATGAGTTCTCCTTGAACCGTGTTCGACGTGTCGGAAAAGGGTCTGCGGGTATCGTTGCGGGTAAATGGGAGGCGTCAGTCGAGTCGTTATCCTAAAAGGCGCGTGATGGCTTTACTGAAGGCTCTTGCAGCGGCTTTATGTTTCGAAGCAGTTCGACAGCTTGCCGAATTGAGCCTGCGAGTCGGACGTGAGCAGTTTTTCCGCAGAGTTGCGTATCAGACGAATTTTTGCTGCTGGTTGGGTCTTTGCTTTTCCGCAGGGATGGGAGGGAGCATTTGACGTGGAGCAGACTTTCCGATATTTGCGGGCACGCTTTTTCCCTTCTCCTGCAGAGGGCGCGTTGCCCGCGCTCCTGCCTTTGCGGCAAGAGGTCGGCGGCTCATGCAGAGTTCACTCGCGGACCATCAGATACATGCCGATCAGCACCACGTAGCGCAGCAGCTTGCCCGTAAAGGTGATGGGCAGAAAAGAGCGGAAGGGTTCCCGGAGAACGCCCGCCGCCACGGTAAGTGCGTCGCCGACGAGCGGCAGCCAGCTCATGAGCAGAGACCAGCGTCCATATTTGTGATACCAGGCCTCGGCGCGGAGAAGGGCGGATTCCTTCACGGGAAACCAGCGTTTGTTCCTGAGCCTCTGGGCAAAAAGGCCCAGCAGCCAGTTGACCGCCGCGCCGAGCGTGTTGCCCGTGGCGGCCGTGGCCACAAGAAGCCAGGGCGAGTGCGAGCCTTCGGCCACAAGCGCCACAAGCAGCGCTTCCGACTGGGCGGGGAGCAGCGTGGCGGAAATGAAGGCCACGAAGAACATGAGAAGGTATTCCGTCATGAAAGGGCCGGAAAGCGCGTCGAAGGCCGGAAACGAAGACGCCGGAAAGGAGAGTGTTTCCGAGTGCTGAGCGATGAAGGGCAGGGAAAAAGGCCGGCCGCGGAGCGCCCGGACGGACGCTCCGCTCCTTGGAACAGGCACATCCGGCAGGACGACGCGCTGCCGTTGAGCTGCCGGAATCCGTTTTTACTGCTGCACCGGATTGATGCGCACTTCGACGCGGCGGTTCTGCTGACGGCCGTATTCCGTGCTGTTGTCGGCAATGGGAGAACTTTCTCCGTAGCCCACGGCCTGAATTCTGCCTGCCGCAATTCCGCGCTGAACAAGGGCGTTTTTCACGCTCTGGGCGCGGCGTTCGGAAAGCTGCTGATTGTAGGCGTCGGAGCCGGTGCTGTCGGTGTGGCCGGCAATGAGAATGGTGGTCTGCGGGTAGGCGGAGAGCACCTGCGCCACGCGGTCGAGCTCGGAGTAGAGGCCGGGACGGATGCTGGAGGAGTTCACGTCGAAGGTGAAGTCGCTCTTGAAGGTGAGGGCAAGGGCGTTGCCTTCGCGCTGAACGGCCACGGCTTCGGAGTTGGCCAGCGCCTGACGCATGTCGTTTTCCTGCTTGTCCATCATGGCTCCGACGCCGGTTCCCGCAAGGCCGCCGATGACGGCGCCTGCGGCCGTGCCGATGAGCGTGGACTTGGTGTTGCCGCCGATGATCTGACCGAGAATGGCTCCGGCGGCTGCTCCTCCGGCGGTTCCGTAGGCTGCGCCTCTGCCGGTGTTGCTTTGCATGGCGCAGCCGCTGCCGAGCAGCAGCGTGGCAATGAGTCCGAGCGTGCAGAGTTTTTTCATGGAGTATTCCTTCCTTGCTTTTTGGGATGAAAGATGCGCGTTTTCGCCGGACATGTTTGCGGCAACGGAGCTGAAACACGTCGGAAAAGCGCAAGTTCGCGAAAAGAATAGCCGCGACCATGGCAAAAGGCAAACACGCGGTCTGAGTACGCTTGAAGCACCTGCGGGAAGCGTGTTTTCCGTCATGCAGAAAGGAAGAAAGAAAAAGTTATGGAATTTCCATGGATAGCTCGATCCGTGCATGGCCGGAGAATGACGCTCGACCGCGAAAGGACAAAAAATCAGTTGCCTTAAGATCTTCCCGAAAGCCTTTCAAAGTGTTTCAAGAGCCGGAAAGAGTTTGAAACATGACTTTTCGGGGAACTGTGCTATAAAAATAGCATGCAGGTTGCCTCTTCCCCCTTGGAAAACCTTTGCATATTCTCTTGTGTCTGCTTTCCTCCTGTGTGCCGGTCTGGTCGAGACCTCCTCCGATCAGACCGGTGTTGCGTTAACAGACGGGAGCGCTGCGGCCGGAAGTCGTGTTCAACGCGTTTTCGGGTATCGGGCAGAGTGGCTCGTGTCGCCGAGGCGTCGCTCCTGAAGGACTCATACGGTACAGCGGACGGACCTCTGCATACGGAGCACGGCGTTGCCGGAAACGGGTAGGACGCTCATGGCGCTGCGCAAGGTAGCGAAACACGGAGAAAGAGTTTGAAACGTGACCTTTTTACCTCTTCCGGCTAGAAGATAAGCGTTGACGGTCACGCCGAGACCTCGTGACCCGAAACCTTCCATACCCTCCTCTTTTTGTTTTCCTCTGCACGACCAGCCTGCCGACTATCCCGGACAGGCTGGTTTTTTTTATTTAAAACACTGTATCTTTCGAAGAAGACAAGAGAAGTTTTGATGAAAATAGATAAAAAGTTGTGCAAAAACTTTTGATAAGGACAAAAGTCATGTCTTTAAAGCGCAGCATTGCTTTTTTTATGAGAATTAGATACGCAATATGTTTTTTATGCAGACAATATTATCCATTATGTTATTTATTATTCATTGAGTTGTTGATTTTTGTGCGTACATCAGTATGTTTTTCATGGAATGACTCAGCCAAAATACAGTAAACAGGCAGCAGTTGACTTTTTCATGCCCATTGCTAGAACAGTAAAAAATTTTTTGAAAATTCATGATGTTAGGTAAAAAGAGGCAATAGATGTCCAACGCGTCGAAACAAGGATCGCTGATATTTCTCTCTTTGCTCTGCTTTGCTCTTGCTGACGTGCGCGACGGCCTGGGACCTTTTCTCGGCGTATATTTGCAGGAACAGAATTGGACGCCCGATGAGATCGGCTTTGTCATGACTGCGGGAGGGCTGGCCGAACTGTTCTGCATCACGCCGCTCGGGGCGCTGGCCGATCACACGCGGCACAAGCGCAGACTCATTGCGGCAAGCGTATGTCTTATCGTGGCGGGCTGCGGACTGGTCTTTGTGCAGAGCGGCGCGGCGGCCGCCGGTTTCTCCCGACTTCTTCAAAGCATCGCGGCGGCGGCCATTGCTCCCGCGCTTACCGGCATCACGCTGGGCATGGTGGGGCAGAATGGGCTTACCGCCAGGCTCGGCCGAAACGAAGCCTGGAGCCATGCCGGCAACGCCTCGACCGCCGTGCTCGGAGGAACGGTAGGATACTTTTTCGGCATTCCCGGCGTGTTCTTCGTGATGGCGGTCATGGGAGCGCTGGCCTTGTTCAGTCTGGCCCGCATCAATCCCGAGCATATCGACTATGCCGCCGCGCGCGGTCTTGAACCTTCGGAGTCGCCGAGCAGGGAGCGGCCCGCGCGGAATTTTCGTCTGCTCTTTGTGGACAAAGGTCTGCTTGCCGTAGCAGTCACGCTGTTTTTCTTCCATCTCGGCAATGCGGCGCTGCTGCCTCTTCTGGGGCAGTCCGCCGTTGCCAGGTTCAGTGTGAACGGCGCGGCCTACACGGCGGGAACCGTAGTGCTGGCGCAGGCCACCATGATAGTCATGGCGCTCTGGGGCGCGAAAGTCGCCCAGAAAAAAGGCTACGGATGGCTTTTTCTTCTGGCTCTGCTGGCGCTTCCGATTCGCGGATGCATTGCCGGATTGTGGGAAAGTCCGTGGAACATCATTCCCGTGCAGATGCTCGACGGCGTCGGCGCCGGTCTTCTGGGCGTGGCTACGCCGGGCATTGTTGCGCGTCTGCTTCAGGGCAGCGGACATATCAACATGGGCCTCGGCATGGTGCTTACCGTTCAGGGCGTAGGAGCTTCGTTGAGCAATACCTACGGCGGGCTTTTTGCTCATCATGTCAGCTACAGCGCAGCTTTTCTTGCGCTTGCCGCGGCTCCGTGCGTGGGGCTTGCCGTCTTCATTGCGGCAACCAGGCTCTTGCCTTCCTTTGCCGGAACATTGAAGCCGACCAGTGCGGGGCGCTCGGAATAGACGTTCGAGGCGCGGGCGGAGAAAGAGCCAGGGCCGTCAGAATTTGTGCACCGTTATTTTCTTCGGGCGTTCCAGTGTGCGGCAACGGCGTTTGCCATGTGCTCATGGCCGCATCTGTTGAGGTGTATGCCGTCAAAGGAAAGATACTCAGGGCCGATGACGGGACGAAAGTCGATGTATTCCGTGCCGTCGTTCAGGCACTGCTGCAGAAGGGCGCAGGCAAATTCGGCGTAGGCGGAGCGCACGATGTCCATGTCGATGGGGCCTTCGCACCAGGCTTCCGAAACATTTGGAGAAATCTGCATGGGAATCCCCACCACGGGCCGGATTCCCAGGTTCACGGCGCGTTCGCATATGCTGCGAATGTCCGCAAGCGGCACGGAAACGGGCATACCCATGAAAAAATTGTTCAGGCCTCCCATGACGAGAACTTCGTCGCCGTAGAGCTGCTGTTCCGCCATTTCTCCGGTGGTCGCACCGTTGACTCCCTTGTTGATGAACTCATGCCCCGTAAGCTGCGAAGCCAGCGCGCACCACGTTTCCGAACGGCCGACGCCATAACCGTAGGTAAGGCTGTCGCCTATGCAAAGAATGTTCATGATCGTGCCTCGAAAGGTGGTTGAGTCAGTATGCACAGCCGTCATCATGAAGTCTTTTTTATCCCTCTGCAAGCCGTTTCAAGCGCATTGAAATCATGTCAGATAAGCGTGCTGCACGACGTTCGGTTTTTCCACAGGGGGCCACACTTTTCTAAAAGGAAAACTGAGCCGGCAGCTTATTGACTCCTCTAATGAAAAGCATTCATTAGGATGCATGCCGAAAAGAGTCCTGGGATGTTATATGTATCAATTTATACATCAATTGAGTAAATAATATGTATAATAAAAAACAAAACAATCATATTATTTGATGGTATTTGTATGAGTTATCAATGTAATTTTTTTATAATATATATGTGTTGAATGTTATTTTTTTGTATAAAATAGACTAATTAAAAATAGTTAAATAAAATATGAAGGAGCGTAATCTCTTTTTTTTTTATTTTTATGGTAATGAATTAAAAAATATTATGAAAATCGGATGCCGGATCAACAAAATTTATTCTCAGAGCCTCGTCTGTTTTTTTACTTTCTGTCGGCGTGCGCCATGTGGTCTTTGAATTTTGTCATTTTTTCTGCTGCAGAGAGGCAGGGTGTATTCGGGATGTGGACGACTGCCGTGAGGTAACGCGATTCAGAGTGAAAGCGATCCTTCAACTGATCGGCAGAAGGAGAGTCCGGCTGATCGAAGAGTTCTCCATGCTTCTCCGCTGTTTTCATGATGGTGGAATACCAGTGAGAAAATTTTCCACGGAACGTTCATAGTCGTTTTTAAACGTTGAAAGCTGATCCTGTATTTCAGGGATCAGCTTTCATGATACGAATACGCAGCCTCAAACTGGGAATGGCAAGGCCAGTTTTTGAGTGTACCTGCCTTTATCGGTTATTTGTTTAAGATCTGCCGTGGATTCCGGGTCAAGAAAAAATTATCTCCTTTTCAGATAGTCCACGTTTCCAGCTTCAGCCAGAAGGACGGGCGGCAGCTGTCTGTCAATGATCCGGCAGATTAATGAAAATATAATAAGTAAAGTGTCATCGAGAAGAACCGAAAGGTAGATGTCCATTGGACAGATCTATGCACTGATATGGAATGTTGAAAGATTCAACATTCTTGCGACCTTGTTCAGTTGTTATCAGCGTACCGCCGTTACCGCATACATATCCGTCCATCATGCATACCTGTCCACCAACAATGGTTGAAAACGCTCGCTGATGGTGAAAGTCCAGTATGGAAATGTCGGCATCGGCTCCTATACCAAGATGCCCCTTATTTTTCAGGTTCAGGCAGCGGGAAGGATTCCAGCTGGTTTTCTGTATATAGTCTTTCAGTGAGATTACTCCCCCTGCAACCAGCGCCAGTCCTTGAGATACAAGTACATTTCTGGGGATACTTCCTCCATCCGTGGCCAGGCAGTCCACGGAGAATGTACCATTTTTACGTCGAGAGACGGCCAGTGCAATACGGGACATGGGCGGATTGACGTCAAATCCTCCTCCGATGTTGGTTCCAGATTCAACCCACAGGCGATGGGCTTCCTGTCCAGTTATCCGTACCGTTTCCTCCCCGTATTGAACGAATACAAAGGCAATTCCGTCTAGAATGGCTTGTCCGATTCCTGCTGCACTATTTTCGTACCCGAGCATGTTCAATGTGACACCGGTATTTTTACTGGCCAGCTGCCCACTTTCGTTAATGAGAAAAGAAGTGCCGTTGGAAGCAGCAATATAGGATTCGCTGATGATGGAAGGGTGGCTTTCCAAAAGTTCCTGAGCTTCCATGACTTCTTCCAGCTCATGCCGGATTTGGCCTCGGCAATAGGAGTTTATGTGGGCAAGATGTACAAATTGATCGCCAACAAGTTCGCAGACTTCACGCATTCCTTCAATATTTGATCCATGGGCCGTTGTACCGGCATGCCATGCCGCATATCCCGACCTGTCACGGGCTGCCCGTATAATGTGTTCGGAACCTTCGGGCGTAAGAGGATAGTGGCCGCCCAGTATTTTTATACCTATGGCCCCATGGTCCATGGCATTACTCACAAAATTCTTTGCATCTTCATAGCTCGGATTATTTGAAGCAAGATTTAATCCAGGGGTTGCATCTTCCAGTGTGGCAATATTCAATCCGCGAGCCTGATGCATATTGGCAAGAAGATCAGAGTTAGGACCTGCCATATTGAGTGCTGTGCATACACCTGAACGTGCAAGCATGGCAAATCCACTCTTGTTTCCAAAATTACCGCAGAGATGAACATGCAGATCAATGATTCCAGGTATGGCAAGTTCTTCCCTGAAGTAGAGTACCTGTAGAGCTTTTGAAGGAGAAATTTCTTTTTCAATATCTGCAATTTTTTTATTTTCAATGGCTATATCATAGATTCCTGAAATGTTGTTGATGGGATCTTCTAACCGGACGTTCTTGAGCAGTAGATCAAACATGCTAGCCTCGCCTGGAGAAATTTGAAATTTTAGAGAATGCTAAAAAGATAACTGATTTTATGTCGAATGTCGATATCTTTAAACATATTGAAAAAATATTTTTTGCAGGGAAAAACGACCGCCGCGGGGAGCGCCGGATTAAAATTGTTCCTGAAATGGCGACAAAAAAAACAAAAGTGTTTCAACCAATTGTCGCACGAATTATAACTATTTGAAAAATAACAATTATTATTTTGGCATGTTTCTTGCTAATAATTATCGACAAGCAGGGAAGACTGTCATGAATATCAAAAGGGTTTAATGGCAGATTTTTATAATACACTGAAATATTTTATTATATTTTATTAAAAAATTTTTTCCCAAGCTCTTGACCTAAATTTATTTTTAATGGGAACTGTCGATAATCGACAAAATTTTTGTCGACATCTCGTTGTTTTTTTAACCTATGTCAGGAGAAGAAGAGATGAAACTGAGTGTCGGAAAGTGTTTGGTTGCACTACTTGCGGCTGCGTTCTTGAGTCCTGTCTATGCCAATGCTGCTACTACTCTGACCTACGCATCCAACGGGCCAGAGAAGTCTGTGCGCGGCTATGCGGAAAAGCTTTTCCTGGATGAAATAGAAATTCAATCCAAAGGCCAAATCAAGGTCTCGGCCTTCTGGTCCGATACGCTGGTAACAGGCCCTGAAACACTGAAAGCCATTTCTGACGGTGTTGTTGATATGGGCTTTATCAATGCCAACTTCTATCCCAAAGCACTTCCGTTCAGCAACGCAATTGCGCTTAATGTCTTCGGTCCTACCACCGGTGAAGCGACAGTTGCTCTTTATCAGGAGCTTTATCGCGATGTGCCCGGCCTGAGAGATGAATTTAAACGACATAAGCAGATTCCTGTCTATTTCTTTGCGACGGACTGCAACTCCTTTGCGTCCACCAAGCGTCTGGATGATCTTTCTCAGCTCCGTGGTATGAAGGCCCGTGCGTCCAGCCGCTGGAAGCTGGCAGATTTTGAAGCCATGGGTGCAACTCCTGTTTCCATTGCCTGGGCTGAATGCTATATGGCGCTTCAGACCGGTACTGTGGAAACAATTCTTACTTCTGTGGAATCCCAGCATCGTGGCAGACTGTATGAGGTCGCTCCCTACCTCTGGGTATGGGATAAAATGTGGCTGGCTACGCCTTATATCGTCACAATTAATGAAAAAAAGTTCAACAAGCTGAGCAAGGACCTTCAGGAAGCTGTTCTTCGCGCCGGTGAAGTTGCAAGTCAGAAGTTTGCGAAGAAATATAATACCGATCTGAAGGAAGAGATCGCAGCCATGGAAGCAGCTGGAACCAAGGTAAACTATGCTACGGAAAAAGATTACCAGGCATGGTTGGCTCTTCCTTCCTGCAAGAACAATATTAATGTTTGGATGAACGAAGCAAAGGAGGCCGGACTGTCTGATCCTGAAGGTAACTTCAATAGTATAAGTAAGATTGTCAATAAGTATATCGAGAATGAAGCAAAGAAGTAAATAAAAGAGACAGGGAGCTTTTATTCTGTAAGAATAGTACTGCAAGGTGTTATTGCTGATCAAACTAATTCTTACATCAAACTAGGCTCCCTGTCTTCTTTTATTCAAAAAGGGAGGACCCATGCACGAATTTTTGAAAAGGCTATCAATTTATTCGTCAAGTTTGTGCGGATGGCTGCTTGCGGTTTTAATGGTTATCATTTGTTTTGATATCATTATGCGCACCATAGGGCATCCTATTCTCGGTGTTGCTGAATTATCCATGATTATCATGCTTACTACAGTTTACTTTGGACTGGCCAATTGTGAGCAGGTTCATGGTCATATTGTTGTTGATTTTCTTCTTGAGAGAGTTCCTCCAAAGGTTGCAAAGTTTCTTAGCATAGTATGCGGAGTTTTATGCTTTGGTACGCTTGTCGTGTGTACCTACGCCATGATTTTAAATACAATGGATTCATATGCTGGGGATGAAGCTATGGCTGGTCTTGTTCCTATAGAAATATGGCCTATTAAGGCTCTTATTACTATTGGACTTTTACTCTATACTATACAGACATTAAATAATCTTTTGATTATAATGTCCATCATAAAGCCACAGCTTGATACCGAATAATTATTTCATGTCTCGAAGAGGAGGCAGATATGAGTTTTATGGCAGTAGGCATTATAGCTTCAATCGCGCTGCTGGTTCTGCTTTTTTGCGGCCTTCAGATGGGAATAGATTTTATTCTCGTAGGCCTGGTCGGATTCACGGTTATCATCGGATTCGATGCCGCATGCTCTCTACTTGGTGAAACCCTGTATAATGCCGTAGCATCTTCGACATTCTGTGTTCTTCCGCTCTTTATTTTGATGGGATCCTTTGCTTCCCGCGGTGGTTTTGCCAGACTTGCTTATGAAAGTGTTCATACCATTCTGGCCCGTGTGCCAGGAGCTCTGGCTATTGCCACAACGTTTGGCTGTGCCGTTTTCGGCTCCATATGCGGCTCGACCATTGCCACCGCTACCATTTTTGGACATCTCGCCTATCCGGAAATGAAGCGCTATGGCTATGACAAGAGATTTGCTCTGGGTGCCATCGCCTGCTCTGGTGGCTTTGCCGCTATGATTCCCCCCAGCGGAATGTTTATTTTGTTTGCCATCTTTACAAACCAGTCGGTAGGCAAGCTCTTCCTGGCCGGTATCCTTCCCGGATTCCTGTCTGCGTGTGTGTTTTCCGTCTATATGCTTCTGAGGTCCAAATTCGGTAAAGTTGCTCCTATTCATCCCGATGAATATAAAGTGACGATAAAAAATCGCATGCAGGCCTCATTGAAACTGTGGCCTATTCTCACGCTTTCTTTCATCGTTATGGGCGGTATTTATACCGGTATATTTACTTCCAACGAAGCCGCTGCCGTCGGCGCCATGGGTACTCTTATCTTTGGTCTTGTCAACGGCACTTTGCGCAAGAAGGGAGAGATTACCAAGTCGCTGCGTGAAACTGCACGTTCGACGGCAATGCTGTTTATCATTATCATTGCCTCCATGTATTTCAGCCGGTTCCTTGCAATAACCCGTATACCTACGGAGCTTGCCAATTTCCTCGTCACCTGGGATGTTTCCCCCAATGTCGTCTTCTTTGCCGTTATCGTTGTCTGGGGCATACTTGGTATGCTCATTGCTCAGGCTGCGGTATTTGCAATGACGCTGCCCATTATCTTCCCTGTGCTCGTTGAACTTGGATTTGACCCGATATGGATTTGTGTTATTGCTATGAAGCTGAATGAAATCGCCGGCGTTTCTCCTCCTGTTGGCATCAACTCCTTCGCTCTTGCCGGAGCCACCAATGAGCGCGTGACCGATGTGTTCGCCGGAACCTGGCCTTTCATCACCTGCGATCTCGTCGTTGTTGTCATTCTCTGCTTCTTCCCCCAGATTGCTACATTCCTGCCGTATTCCATGCTTGAATAGGAGCGCTGCATATGGAATTTACACCGACCGTTTCTCAGGAGCAGCTTGTAAAGATCCGTCGAGATCTGCATCGTCATGCGGAGTCAGGCCTTTCTGAGTTCTGGACCACGAGTTATCTGGCTGAACATCTCGCGGCTCTTGGATGTGAAGTTCATCTTGGTGAGGAAGTCATGGATCGCTCCGTCATGATGGGGGTGCCGGATCCGGAGACCCAGGAAGCGCGTCTCAAGGCGGCCCTTGCTCAGGGAGCCGATCCGAAGTGGCTAGACAAGATGAACGGTCTGACTGGTGTTATGGTGGATATTCGTCCCGATCTGCCCATGCATTCGGTATTGAGATTTGATATTGACTGCGTCGATGTCTGTGAAAGTCAGGATGCTGATCACAAGCCGACGGCGGAGGGTTTTGCTTCCATTAATGCCAATGAGTGCCATGCCTGCGCCCATGACGGACATGCAACCATTGGTCTTGGTGTGGCCATGGAACTGATGCGACGCAGGGACAAATTGAAACATAATGTCCGGCTGATATTTGAACCCGCCGAGGAAGGAAGCCGTGGCGCTCGTCCCATGGTCAGTGCCGGGCTTGTAAAGGGAGCCAAGTATTTTCTTGCAGCCCATATAGGAGTCAACTCCACGCAGGATCACGCTCTGGTATGCGGCACGCAGGGATTCTTGGCCACGACGAAGTTCGATGTGGAACTCTTCGGTCTTGCATCCCATTCAGGATCAGATCCTCATAAAGGGCACAACTCATTGTTAGCCGCGGCTACCATGCTACTTAATCTGCATGCCATACCAAGACATGGCCAAGGAGCAAGCCGTATTACTGTGGGTATGATGTCTGGTGGCTCAGGTCGGAATGTCATTCCTGATTATGCAAAGCTTGTCTGCGAAACACGTGGCGCAACAACTGAAATTAATCAGTATATGTTTGATAAGGCAAAGCTTATCATAGAACATGCTGCTGCCATGTATGAGCAGAAAGTAAAAGTTACCATTATGGGATCTGCTGGTAATGCTGTCAGCGACAAAAAAATGATTGATGTCGTGAAGCAGGCTGCCCAAGATGTTCCCTATTTCCATAAAGATCTCATAACGGAGATGGGGCAGGGCTTCGGCACTGACGATGCATGTACGTTCATTACTGCGATCCAAGAACAGGGCGGCTTTGGGACGTATGCCCAGATAGGCAGCAAGCTTCCTGCTGGTCACCATAATCAGCGTTTCGACTTCAATGAAGATTTGCTGCAACCATCTGTAGAACTGTTCTGCCGTTCGACATTCATCATGGATAACATGGATTAATTTTAGGTTCGGATTATTAACTTGTCATGAGGTTAAGGTACTATGAATCTCGCTAAGTTCCCCCGTCGTGGTTATGTCAAGGAAGCTACCCCCATCGAATATCTGCCCAACCTGTCCAAGGCCCTGGGCAACAAGGTCAACGTGTACATGAAGCGCGACGACCTGCTCCCCGGCTGCGCCGGCGGCAACAAGACCCGTAAGCTGGACTTCGCCATCGCCGACGCTCTGGCTCAGGGCGCCGACACCGTCATCACCTGCGGCGCCGTGCAGTCCAACCACTGCCGTCTGACCCTCGCCTGGGCCGTGCATGAAGGCCTCGACTGCCATCTCGTTCTGGAAGAACGCGTGAAGGGCAGCTACAACCCCGAAGCTTCCGGCAACAACTTCCTGTATCATCTCCTGGGCGTGAAGAGCATCACCGTGGTGCCTGGCGGCTCCCCCATGATGGAAGAAATGGAAAAGGTTGCTGAAAAGCTGCGCGCTCAGGGCAAGAAGCCCTACATCATCCCCGGCGGCGCTTCCAACCACATCGGCGCTCTGGGCTACGTTTCCTGCGCTCAGGAAATCATGCAGCAGATGTTTGAAATGGGCCTCAACTTCGACCACGTTGTGGTGCCCAGCGGCAGCGCCGGCACTCATGCCGGCATGATCGCCGGCTTCTACGGCAACAACATGGACGTGCCCATGATCGGCATCGACGTGAGCCGCCCCGGCGACGTGGAAGCAGCCATTGTTCACAAGCTGGCTCAGGAAACCCTGGACTACATCGGCGCCGGCGTGAAACTTCCTGAAGAAAAGGTCGTGTGCTTCGGCGATTACTATCAGCCCGGCTATTCCATCCCGAACGACGGCATGGTGGAAGCCGTGAAGATGGTCGCCCGCACTGAAGCCATTCTGCTTGACCCCGTGTACAGCGGCAAGGCCATGTCCGGCATGATCGACCTCATCCGCAAGGATTACTTCCCCAAGGGCGCCAACGTGCTCTTCCTGCATACCGGCGGTTCTCCGGCCCTGTACGCCTACCTGCCCACCTTCCGCTAGCAGGTAGCAGAGTCCCCTGCTGAAACAGCCTCTCTCGTCCCCCCCGGCGTCTTCACGATGCCGGGGTTTTTATTAAACATATAAATCATCAGTTATATAATGCATAAAGATAATTTAAATTTTATAATATACAATAAATAATGCTGTTATAAATGTGTATATAATTATATCTTGTTATTAATCGTTTTATTAAAATATTTGAATAAAAATATATTAAAATGTCATGTATATTGATATTAAAAATAAATTATTTGCTGTTTTTATGAAGTTCAAAATTAATATCTGTCAGTTCATTATTACTATTATCTAAATAGAAAAATTCTTAATTTATGAAATATACTGGAAATAGCGATGGAAAATGCTGGGCAATTGGGTATATTTGCATCAATTTATGAAATATACTGAAAAACATACCAACCTGTAAAAATTCATTTACATGGACTCTGTTTACTTTATTATTGTGTTTGTGCCATGGAAAAATGATTCTTTTATGAGAATGTCTGAATTTCGTACCATCTGATAGGATCTTTTCTATCAGCCAATTTTGTTGTTGTAAGACTCGTTTTATAGTGTACTGCATTTTAGGCGATGGCGGATATTCCTTTTTCAGCCCGGATTTTCTGACGATTTTTTAATTACCTGTTCTGTTTATTTATGTTGATGACTCTATGTTTTCATCAAAACAGGTTTTTCCCATATTACTCTTTTGACGATGCTTTTGACAATCAGCGAGAATAATAAGTTTATTTTACTGTTGAAAGGCTCTCTTGAAAATGCTGGCTATATGTTTCGGACCTGTGATGGTTGCTCGATGCTTTACCGGCGGTTTTGCCTCAAGAGCCTCTGTCATGCCGGTAGAGATGTCCTAGGGAATATCACCGGGTAATCTGGCGTAACGGCATATCTGTCTTACGATCTGTCCGACACGTCGTGCCATTTCTGCATGGCCCGTACTTTCTATCTGCTGCAGCATGGCAACAAGATCAGTTATGGTCAGTGACGCCATAGGCTTATCGCCGATGACGGAGAAGACGTGCTTTTCAAGCCGCTGCATTTTCAGGCGGCGTGTGCTTTCCGTCTGCACCTTGGTTCTTTTCTTATGCCATTCCAGAGCGACTACACGAAAGGTTCTGGCATCCTTTTCCATCTGCTCCATGGCAAACGTTTTTTCGGCCTTCTTCTGAACGTTGGGATCAATTCCCTGATCCAGCAGTCCGGTAATCCTGTCCCGTTCCATTCTGGCCTGCTTCAGTGAAATACCCGGATAATGGCCAATGGTGAATTGATCCTGCCTGTAATCGCTTTTCCATTTGACCCGCCAGACCTTTTTTCCGGAGGGGTAAACGACGAGCCAGAGCCTGTCGCCGTCTCCAAGCTGAATAATCTTGTCTGAAGGCTGTGTTTTTTTGATTTTTGTGTCTGTCAACTTGTTGATTCCACTCATGAAATGCTCCTTTGGGATGTATGGCGGAAAGGGCCCTGGGATGCATGGACTCCATACATCCCCTCATACATCCCCAGAGCGGATATGCACAAGAATCAACTGAGACCAAGTGAGACTAACAGAATTAAAAAAGTGAAGCCCTACAAGGCCTTAAGTACCTTATAGGGCTTTCTGAGACTTTGTCGTGGCGGAGAGAGAGGGATTTGAACCCTCGATACAGGTTTATGCCCGTATACTCGCTTAGCAGGCGAGCTCCTTCGGCCGACTCGGACATCTCTCCGCGCAGTGAAGCGCAGTGTCATACGCAACGGGGACATAGCTACACTAAGCGTCAGTGCTTGTCAAGCCCCGCAGAAAAGGATTTTGCGGCATCAGTGCATGTACAGGGTGCTCATGTCGATGATGCCGTGAACGCCGTCGGCATAGAAGGCCGTGCGCAGTCCGGTGATACTGACGAACGCCACGATGGCCTGCACGAGCAGGGTGATGCGTCCCATGTGCGAAAGGCCGATAACCACGCCGCTGAAGATGACGCCCATCCAGTACAGCTGTGTCTGCATCCAGATGATGGCGGATTTTCTCATGAAGGGATCGTCCCAGGCCATGCAGGGCGCGACGGCGGTGATGATGAGCATGATCCACAGGCAGACGCGCAGGGGCAGATAGAAGCGGCCGTAGCGCACGGCGGGATCGTCGGGTTCGCCCATCTGCTTGAGCTGGGCGAAAACGGCGCCGAGAATGACGGTGCACAGCGGGAACAGAAGCAGCGGAAACAGGCCGGACGTGGTGCCGACTTCGCCGGGAATGGCGGCCACGGCTTCGCTCATGACGCAGCAGGCGCCAGCGAGCCAGGCAAGGAGTCCGCAGAAGGAGCACTTCAAGGCCGAAAGCGCGAGGACGAGGAGCAGCGCGCAGCCGATCTGGGCGGCAAGCATGACGCCTTCAGCCGCTCCGCCGAAGGCGACGAGCGAAGCTGCAACGGCGACGGCGGCGCTCACGGCCGACGACTGCCAGGTTCTCGTGCTGGGAGAGCTCCCATGATGGTCTTTCCACCAGGCGAAAAATGCCAGCCCCGTGCCGAGCTGCGAGAACACGGTGAAGAAAACAAGCGGCCAGTTCGTAATCATGGGAAACTCCTGCATGGGTGATGTATGCGCGCTGGATATGTAAAAAATCCGCTCTTCGCTCTTCGATAAAAATAATTTTTGCATGCTGCGTCAAGTCATTCTCTGACGAAAGATGGTCATACGAAAAAAATTCTGTATGAGCGGACGAAAAAAGGACGACATCTGACGTAAAATGGGCGAATGTCGTTTGAAGGAAAAGAATATTTGAGGAAATATACAATAATGAGGGGAAGGAGAAGTCACGGAAGATGAAAGCAGGGTGATGCTGAAAAGAGTGCTGTGTCTTTTGATGAAGAACCAGGAAGAGCGGGCCTCGGAAGCATTGTCGAGGTCGTTTTTGTACTAAAAAGAACATGCTGATGCTCTGCGTTTCGATGTTGTTTCAGAGAAATTTTTGGAAAATACGACGGATCGGGCACTCGGTGGCATGCAATCGTGACGTGACTGGGAACCTTTCGCGGAATGTCGCGGAGAAAAGGAGCTTGTTCGGAAGCACTTGCAGTGACGGAACAATGACGGAAATCGAAAACACGAATGTCGCCCGCAGATGGTGCGGAGGACGATGCAGGGGGCGTTTGTGCTCCGCAGGCGGAGCGGAAACGTTGTGGGGAGGAGGCTCTGTCGGGATGGCGCCGTGTCGGGAAAGTTTGCGAGTACGATTCAGCGCAAGGCGGCCCGGTCGGAAAAGATGCGGCCCGGCGCAGCTGCGGAGAAACGTGAATCCCGGCAGTCATTGAACCAGTAGGACAACGGGCAGGCGCGGTCGTGGGGAAAGTCTCCTGCCGTTGCTGCCCCATATCCGTGAAGTATTCAGACGCTGACGCGAAAAAAGCGGCCTGTTCCGGCGGCGTGTTCGCGGGCAAGTCGGCGGCGAAGGTCGGGCGGAGGGGCAGGGGAGAGCGTCCGGCTTCCTGTTCCGGGGAGCAGGAAGCCGGGCGCTTCTGATGAAGCAAGATCAGGCTGCGGGGTTCTCTTTGGCCCGGAAGGACTGAACAAAGCCGATGATCTGTCCGGAAAGGATGACCGTCAGCAGAGAGTAGCCCATGCGTTCCAGGGGAATATAGGAAAGGGAGAGCAGCAGCACGATCAGGTCGCTCAGAAGATAGGGCCAGCGGATATTCCAGCCCGTGATGTGTGAAATGCTCATGGCCAGGGCGTCGTCGCCGCCGGGAGCGCCTCCTGCCCGAACGCACAGCCCCACGCCCACGCCCACAAAGAGGGCTCCGAGCACGGAGGCCGTGAGCGGCATGTCGGCAAGCTGGGGCCACAGGGGCGGAAAGAGCTCAAAGAGGGCGTAGAAGAGGGAAAATCCTCCGCCAGCCACGAGGGAATAGAGTACAAAGCCGCCGCCCATGAGCTTCCAGCCCAGCAGGTAGCAGGCGGCGTTCATGACGAGGCCGGACCAGGCGGGAGAAATGTGGAACCAGTAATGCAGCAGCAGCGTTGCGCCCAGAATGCCGCCTTCCGTGACGCCGGAAAGCGCGTGGACGTTGTAAAGGCCGAAGGACAGAATGGCGCTGCCTGCGAGATTGAGCAGGCACAGCCTGGGAGAAAGGGAAAGAGACACGGTATGCTCCTGTGTTTCGGATGAGCGGAAGCCGCTTCGGAGGGAAGCGGAGCTGTGCGGCGAAAGAGCCGCAACCGGGAAGATCCGGGAGTCCGAAAGCGCACGCGCATGTCGCGTCGGCGGAAGGCAGAGAGCGGAAACGGGGCGGGAAGTGACGGCGCGCGCCGAAAGAGCGCGCCGTGCCGCAGCGACGGGCCCCGCAAGGGCGGGCTTCGGAACCAGACCGAAGGGCTGATTCCTAGAGATGGCTGCGCCAGTGCCGTTCGGCAATGGTGGCGAAGAAGATGCGGGCAAGTATCCGTCGAGTATGCATGGAAAGAGGATAGCCTACTCTCAGGGGGAAGGCAAGGCGGGGCGGAAAATATCGGACAAGGCGCGGAGCGGATGCAGACGCGAAGGGATGCGGCGCGCTTTGCCGTCAGACGGAGTCGCAGGCGGGGATCAGGTCTGGCCGGCCGCCCCGGTAGGCCGGGTTCAGCACAGGCGGCAGGCCCGGAAGGGAGGAGCTCCGGCGCGGGAACCTGATCTGCGGCGATGTGGGCGTGTTCGGGTAAAGTCTCACGGCGGCGTTCTTGCGCATGGCGCGGCTTGCTGATATCACCGAAAGAGCACGCTCCCGGTTCGGGAGATTTTTTGTTTTTTTTCTATCATATCGCTTGTTGCTCATGGATAAAGAATCGCTGCTCCGTAGAATGGAAGAGAGCGCCGGTCTTACGGTGTGCCGTGCCGGGTCGGCCTCGCTGGCCCGTCTGGCGGTGGAAGCGGTGCGGGCCGGACGCCATGCGGTCATCGCCGTGCGCAGCCGGGACGCGCTTGCCGTCATGCGTGGTCTGACCACGCTGTTTACTTCCGAACTTTCCGTGGGACGCGCCGGCGCGTCCGAGTCCTCGGCCCGAGGTCAGGCGGAACGTCCGCTCTGGGAGAGACCGTGGGTGTTCCTGCCGCCGTTCAGTCAGCGTTCGCTCAGTCGCGAGGGCTGGGCGGAAAGGCTGTCGGTGCTGTACGCCCTGCGGTCGGGAACGGCGAAGGGCGTGGTGTTCACGGCAGACAACCTGATTCCCGCGCTGCCGCCGCTGGATTTTCTGGACAGTCGCGTCATGACCGTGCGGCGCGGGGAGGATATTGCTCCCGAGCTTCTCATGGAACAGCTCGTGGAATGGGGCTATCAGCGCGTGCCCATGGTGGCGCACGCGGGCGACATGGCGCGGCGCGGCGATATTCTGGACGTGCTGCCTCCGGGCTATGAAAAGCCTCTGCGTCTGGAATTTTTCGGCGACACGGTGGACGAAATGCGCGTGTTCGACTTTGTCACGCAGCGATCCGTGGGGCAGCTTGAGGAAGTGACGCTTCTGCCCGTGACGGCTCTCGGCAGCGGCGAGGCGTGGAAAAAAGGGGTGCGCGCGTTCTGGAAGGAGCGGGCGCGGGCGGAGGTGCTGAGCGAGCGCTCGCGCAATTCGCTTGAACACGCGCTGGAGCAGGACGACATGCGTCTTCTGCCGGGCAGCGTGCACGCCTCGGCCACGTTTCTCGACGACTGGTTTGCGCCGGACGCCATGTGCTTTCTGCCCGGACGATGCGAGCTGCGCGACGATCTGGAAGAAGCGGAGCGCCGGTGGCGGGAAGACCTGCGCGTGCAGTCGGAGGAAACGAGCCTGATACAGCCGGCGCACATGGACGTGCGCGACGCCGACCTTGCGGAAAAGGCGCTGGAGAGTCGTCCGAGACTGTATGCGGAGCCGCTCACCATGGGTTCCGAAACGTCGGGCGAAGATCTTCTGGAGCGCAGTCTGCACAGTTTTGCCGAGCTCTTTCCGGGGCGCACGGAGCAGGACAGGCCGTGGCAGCAGCTTTCGGCCGGACTCAGAACATGGACGTCTTCGCACAGACAGGTGGTGCTGGCCTTTGCGTCCGAGCGCGGACGCCGCAAGTTTCTCAAGCTGGCGGAGCAGGACGGCCTGCTGCCGAATCTCCGCTACGATCCGGAGGGGCGCGGACTTTACGCCGTGGTGGCTCCGTACCGGCAGGGCGCGGAGCTGGTGTGGGACGACTGTCTCGTGCTCGGCGAGGAGATTCTGCAGCCCAAGGCGGAAAGTTCGCATCGCGTGGCGTCGGGGGCGTTCCGCGGACTGGACAGGTACGACGATCTGCGCGTGGGCGATCTTCTGGTGCATCGGGATTACGGCGTGGGGCGCTTCGGCGGTCTGCACCGCATGAGTCCCGGCGGAACCGGCGTGGACAACGATTATCTGCTGCTGGAATACGCCGACGGCGCGAAGCTGTATCTGCCGGTGGATCGACTTTCCGTGGTGCAGAAGTTCAAGGCGGACGGTCCGCCGCCCGCGCTGGACAAGCTGGGCGGCACGGCCTGGACGAGCAGCAGGGAAAAGGCGCGCAAGGCCGTGGAAAAGGTGGCCGCGGACCTCATGCAGATGTACGCGTGGCGCAAGGTGGCCAAGGGCTTTTCCTATTCGCCGGTGGGCGAGATGTATCATGAGTTCGAGGCGACGTTCGGCTTCGAGGAGACGCCCGATCAGGCCCGCGCCATTCAGGAAGTGTTCGCGGACATGGACAAGCCCGTGCCCATGGACAGGCTGGTGTGCGGCGACGTAGGCTTCGGCAAGACGGAAGTGGCGCTTCGCGCGGCCTTCCGCGCGGCCTGCGACGGGCGGCAGGTGGCGCTTCTGTGCCCCACCACGGTGCTTGCGGAACAGCATTATCAGACGTTCCGTTCGCGCATGGCGGGCTTTCCCATCAACGTGGGGCTGCTCAGCCGCTTCGTGCCCCGGGCAAAGCAGACGGAAACGCTGAAGGCCGCGGCGCGTGGTCAGATAGACATTCTCATAGGCACGCACCGGCTGCTTTCCAAGGACGTGCAGCTGCCCAATCTCGGCCTGCTCATTCTCGACGAGGAACAGCGCTTCGGCGTGCGGCACAAGGAAAAGCTGAAGGAGCTCAGGAAGAACGTGGACGCGCTCACGCTGACGGCCACGCCCATTCCGCGCACGCTTCAGCTCTCCATGTCGGGCATACGCGAGCTTTCCGTGCTGGAAACCGCGCCCGCCGAACGCAAGCCCGTGGCCACGGCCATCATCGACCGGGATCGCGGCGCGCTCAGGCAGGTCATGGAGCGGGAGCTCGCCCGTCAGGGGCAGGTGTTCTTCGTCCACAACCGAGTGCAGACGCTGCCGCAGACGGCGGCCATGGTTAAGGAACTCGTGCCGAACGCCCGCGTGGGCATGGCGCACGGTCAGATGGCGGAAAAGGAACTGGAAGACACCATGCACAAGTTCTGGCACGGCGAGCTCGACGTGCTGGTGTGCACGGCCATTGTGGAATCGGGACTGGACTTTCCCCGGGCGAACACGCTCATCGTGGATCAGGCGCAGATGTTCGGTCTCGGCCAGCTCTATCAGCTTCGCGGCAGGGTGGGGCGCTCCGACAGACAGGCCTATGCGGTGTTCGTGGTGTCGGATGTGGAACATCTGCCCAGTCTGGCCCGCGAGCGTCTGCGCATCATTCTGGAAATGGACTATCTCGGCGCGGGCTTTCAGGTGGCCATGGAGGATCTGCGTCTGCGCGGAGCGGGCAACATTCTCGGCGAGGCGCAGTCCGGGCACATGGCCCGCGTGGGACTCGATCTGTACCTGGAAATGCTGGAAGACGCCGTGGCGAAGCTCAAGGGCGATGAGGAGCTGTTGCGCACGGAAACGGAAATCAATCTCGGCATACCGGCGCACATTCCCGATTCGTACATCGAGGATGCGCACGAGCGGCTCAAGTACTACAAGATGCTCTCTTCCGCCACGGACGCGGCGGCCAGGGAATCCGTGGAAATGGAGATCCGCGACAGGTTCGGCCCGTTCCCCGAGGCTCTGGAAACCTTCCTTGCAGTGCTGGCGTTCAAGGGCCGGGTGAACGAGCTCGGCGTGGCCCGAGCCGATCTTCTGCCCGACCGCGTTCGCGTCACCTGGGCCGACGGACAGAAGAGAGTGCAGCCGGAAGCCATCGTGCGTCTTGTCATGGCGCACAGGGATCGCATTCACCTTCAGCCGCCGGCGACGCTGGAACTCTCGCTCGGTCGGGAGGGCGGCATGGCCCGCAGGCTGGACGAGGCCGGAGAGCTGCTCGGAACGCTGCTCACGAGCGGCGAAGGGCAGGCGTGAGGGCCGGGGCGGCCGGTTCGCATTCCGGGCGGGACCGCGTTTTCCTCGGCGGAGGGCGGAGGGCGCGCTTTTGAGAAAATAACGCGGCGCCCTGCGTCGCCGCCGCTGCACGGACCGGCAATATTGCCAGCAAAGACGCCTGATTGCGCGTTGTGTCCGGAGGGGGTTCCGCGGATAAAATTGCTGCCGCAGAACGTTGCCAGTGCTGAAAAAACAGGCTATAAACAACCGACATAACGAACATCAGGAGTGTGCTGTCTTGCGTACCCTTTTCATATCTCTGGCCTGTGCGGCTTCTCTTCTTTCCGCACAGCCGGTGTTTGCGGTTCCCGTTTCCCGCATTGCCGCTGTGGTCAACGGCGACATGATTACCGTTCGCGAGCTCGACAAGGCTCTTCAGTCCGAACTGATCGCCCAGAAGCTCGATCCTGCCAAGAATCCCCAGATGGCGGCCGAAGTCCGCAAGGCCGTTCTCGACAAGATGATCAACGACAAGATTCTGCTTCAGGAGGCGGAAAAGGAAAAGATCGACGTCTCCGACGCCGACGTGGACTCCGCCCTCGACAGAATCATCAAGGACAGTCAGCTTTCCCGCGACGTCTTTTTCAAACAGCTGGAAAAGGAAGGCGTGACCGAAAAGGTGTTCCGCGACAGACTGTACGTGCAGCTCGTGTCGCAGCGACTCATGAGCCGCAACGTGGTGAGCAAGGTGGTCGTGACGGAAGATGAAATCAACGACTACTACCGCAAGAACATGGCCGGATTCGCGTCCGGCCGCGCGCGGGTGGCCATGCTCATCTATCCCGTGGACGTCGATGCGGACAAGTGGGCCGCGGACATCGCGTCGGGCAAGGTTTCCTTCCGCGACGCGGTGCGCGCCGTGTCCATAGGCCCGAATCCGCAGGACGGCGGCGACCTCGGCTTCATGAATCTTTCCGACATGGCTCCCGGCATGATGGAGCAGATTTCCATGATGAAGAAGGGCGACGTTTCCCCCGTGCTCTCCATGAACGCCAACAAGGCGCAAATTGCTCTGCTTGACTTTGAAGAGGCGGAAAACGTGGATAACAGCAGCGCTGTGCCCGATCCGCAGACCGCCATGCGCATTGAACAGATTCTGCGCCGTCCTCGTCTTCAGGAGCGTTTTCAGCAGTACACTGCGCAGCTCCGCGACAAGGCGCTCGTCGACATCCGTAAATGAGGCGCACCATGACTCTGGCAGAACTGGGAGCAAGGCTCCGCGAGGCCCGCGAGGGCCGCAATATGACTGTGGCCGACGTAGCTGATCGTCTCAAGATTCCCACCCGCATTCTTCAGGGCATAGAAGACGGTTCGGACAACGTGCCCCGCACTGTGTACGTGCATCATTTCATCAAGGAATACGCGCTATTGCTGGGTTTTGCCCAGAACGAGGTGACGGAATGGCTTCACGGCCTGGAAGGCTTTGAAAACATTTCCCGTCCCGTGATCGCCGAAAATACCACCTACACTTCGGTGAAGCCCAGCCTGCTGCCGGTCATTGTCGGCGGCGTGCTTAAAATCGTGCTGGTGCTCGTTCTCGCCAGCGGGGCCTACATGGCCTATCTGCACTTCTTTGCCGCACGCGACTACGAAAAGACGACGACAACCGGCGAACAGGCCGTTCCGGCCGCGCCCATGCCCACATGGGGCACTTCCGCGCCTGCGCCCGTGCCTGCATCTCCGGCTCCCGTCGCCCAGCCTGCGGCCCCCGTGCAGCAGTCGGGCGAAGCGGCGACCGAGGCTCAGCCTGAGCCCGCCCTCGCTGCGGAGAGCTCCGCGCCGGTGCAGGCGACGCAGCCTGCGCCGTCCACGCAGATTCTTCAGTCCGACGCTCCCGCCGTGACGCAGGGAAGCGCGGTTTCCGCCGCGCCCGCCGATCCTGCGGCCGACGCCCAGCCTGTGGCGCTGCCCGAGGGCATGCATCAGGTGGAAGTGGTGGCCGACTCCGGCGACTGCTGGATGGGCTTTGAACCGGACGGCAAGAAGCAGCAGCGCACGCTCCGCAAGGGCGATACGTTTTCCATGACCTTCCGGGATTCTCTGGTCATCCGTCTGGGCAACGCCCGGGCGGTGCGCGTGAGCTACGACGGCAAGGAGCTGGACCGTTCCACCTCGCCGCGCGTGGTGACCATGAGCTTCCCTCCGACGGCGGAGTAGCGGAAGGCCGGAAAAGTATGACGGGAAAGGCGGCCGTGCGGTCTTTGCGTGCGGCCCGTGTTTGACTGTGTTGATGGAAAGGGAGCGGCGAAACGGGCGGTCTGCCCGGCGACGAGCTCCTTTTTCCGTTGCTGAGGCCGGAGACGCGTAAACGCCGTGCCTTGCGCCTGCGGCTTTTCGGCGGCGCGCCGGGAGAAAAATATTGCGGCGCGACTTGCGAAGATGGAGTTTTTCCGCGTCGGGCGGGGAACGACGTGCCGGGCAGGGCGTACCGGAAGGGGGCGACGTCGGAATGGTTCGGCCTGAGCCTGCCGCGAAGCCGATGGGCTGCCGCAGCGGCGCGGGAGCGTCGTTTCTGAGAAAACGGGCCTGCCGCAGGCGGGCGCGCGACGCTGCAGAGTGCGGCCTCCTGTCGGAAATAGGGGCGTCCGACACGGTTCTTTGTTCGGTTCGGGAATGTTGCCATGCTGCAGTGGACTGATGACGCGCTGGTGCTTCGCGTCGGAAAGTTTCGGGAAGTCGATCTCTGGGTTCGTCTTCTGGCCCGGGAAAAGGGGCTGGTGACGGCCTTTGCCTTCGGCGGCAGCAGGAGCAGACGACGTTTTACCGGCTGTCTCGACGCGTTCAATCTCATCAGGGTCAGCGCGGGCTACTCCCGGGACGGGCGTTTTCTCAACATGAGCGAAGCCACGCTTCTGGCCGGGCCCGAACGGCTGCGCCGCGACTGGCGCAGGCAGGGCATGGCCGCCAACTGCGTGCGCTTCATGGAGGCCATGGGCGTTCCGCCGGACAACGCCGGGGCAAGCTTTTCGCTCATGCGCGGCATGCTGGAGCTTCTTGAAAAGGAGGACGACGTGCCTGCCGTCATGCCGGTGCTGTTTCGTTTCCGGCTGGCGTCGGAGCAGGGCTACGCGCCGCAGCTGCACGTCTGCGCGCGCTGCGGACGCCCGCTTGAGGCCGAACCCGACGTGCATTTTCTGGTGGGGGAGGGCGAAGTGTGCTGCGCATCCTGCCGGCGTCCGGGCGACATGAGCCTTGTTCTGGGGCAGGAAGCTCTTGACGTACTGGGTAAAGTGAAGGAATACTCACCGGAGTCATGGGGCAGGCTGCGCCCTTCGCCGGAAGGCGCAAGGCAGGCCGCGCGCCTTATCGACGCTTTTGTGCGATATCATCTCGGGCTTGAATGGGGTAACGGCCGGTTCAGGTCCATTTAGCGGCGCGGCACGGGCAAACGGGGATTTTTCCGCGCGCCTTCGCGCATGGGAAGCAAGGCCAATGGCTCCATTGGCGAACTTCAGGAGAACTACATGAATTTTCAGAATGTTATTCTGACCTTGCAGGATTACTGGGCCAGACAGGGCTGCGCCGTGGTGCAGCCGGTGGATCTGGAATGCGGTGCGGGCACGTTCAACCCCTCCACGTTCCTGCGCGTTATCGGACCCGAGCCCTGGAAGGCCGCCTATGTGGAGCCTTCGCGTCGTCCCACCGACGGCCGTTACGGCGACAACCCCAACCGTCTGCAGCATTATTTTCAGTTCCAGGTCATCATGAAGCCCGCGCCGGCCGATCCGCAGCAGCTGTATCTCGACAGCCTGAAGGCTCTCGGCATCGATCCGGCCGTACACGACATCCGCTTCGTGGAAGACGACTGGGAATCTCCCACGCTCGGCGCCTGGGGCCTCGGCTGGGAAGTGTGGCTCAACGGCATGGAAGTGTCGCAGTTCACCTATTTTCAGCAGGTGGGCGGCATCGATCTTTCTCCGGCCAGCGTGGAGCTCACCTACGGCCTTGAGCGCCTGACCATGTATCTGCAGGGCGTGGAGTCGGTGTACGACATCAAGTGGAACGACTCCATCACCTACGGCGACGTGTATCATCAGAATGAATACGAGCAGTCCTGCTACAACTTCGATCAGAGCGACGCGGACATGCTGCTTCGGCATTTCAACGACTACGAAAAGGAATGCCTGCGCCTCATCGACGTGAAGCTGCCTTTGCCCGCCTACGACTACTGCCTGAAGTGTTCTCATACGTTCAACCTGCTGGACGCCCGCGGAGCCATTTCCATCACGGAACGCGCCGGGTACATCGCCCGCGTGCGCACGCTGGCTTCCGGCGTGGCCCATCTCTATGCCGCCCAGCGCGAAGCCATGGGATATCCCATGCTGAAGAAGGGGTAATCCATGAGTCATTTTGTTCTTGAAATAGGCGTGGAAGAACTGCCCGCCCGTTTTCTTGCCTCCCTTGAACGCGAACTGCACGACCGCTTCGCCGCCCTGTTCGACGAACACGGTCTTACGTTCGACTCCCTTACCGTGAACACCACGCCCCGTCGCGCCGTGGTGCATGCCCGCGGTCTGCTTTCCTCCACGCCCGTGCGAGAGGAAGTGGCCCTCGGTCCGTCCGTGAAGGCCGCCTACGACGCCGAAGGCAATCCCACCAAGGCCGCGCTCGGCTTTGCCCGCGGTCAGGGCGTGGACGTGTCCGCGCTGTTCCGTCAGGAAACGCCCAAGGGCGAATATGTGGCCGTGAGAAAGACCGTGGGCGGCGTGTCCGCCTCTTCCATCATTGCTGAGGCCGCGCCTTCCATCATTGCTTCTCTTCCCTTTGCCAAGCGCATGCACTGGAGTCCCAGTCATTTTCTGTTTGCCCGTCCTCTGCGCTGGGTGGTGGCGCTCATGGACTGCGACGTTATCCCGTTCACCGTGGCGGACGTGCAGTCCGGCCGCATGACCACCGGTCATCGCGTCCACGGCCGCGGACCCTTTGAAGTGGCCTGCGCCGACGATTTCGACAGAGTGATGGCCGAAAAGTGCGGCGTGGTGCTTTCCGGTGCCGCCCGCCGCAAGATCGTTGTGGACGGCGGCAACGAGCTGGCCCGCAAGGTCGGCGGTCACATCCTGTGGAAGGAAAGTCTGCTCGACGAGGTGCAGGGCCTGAGCGAACATCCCGAGCCCATTCTCGGCGACTTTGATCCTTCCTTCCTCGAACTGCCTTCCGTGGTGCTGCTCACCAGCATGGAAACGCATCAGAAGAGCTTCGGCGTGGCCGGAGAGGACGGCAGACTTCTGCCGCACTTCCTCACCGTGGCCAACCTGACCTCCCGCGAGCCCGAGGTGGTGAAGAAGGGCTGGGAGCGCGTGCTGCGCGCCCGTCTTGAAGACGCCCGCTTCTACTGGAACACCGACATGAAGGCCTCCTTCGACGTGTGGAAGGAAAAGCTTGATCACGTCATCTTCCTCGGACCTCTCGGTTCCATGGGCGACAAGTGCCGTCGTCTTTCCGAACTGTGCCGCTGGCTGGCGGAACAGCCCGGCGTGAAGCGCGCGGCCGAGGTGAATCCCGAATCCGCCGCCGTGGCCGGCCGCTGCGCCAAGGCCGATCTCGTTTCCCAGATGGTGGGCGAGTTCGACACCCTGCAGGGCATCATGGGCGGCATTTACGGGCACAAGATGGGCCTTGATCCCGTTGCCGCCGACGCCATTGCCGAGCAGTATCTGCCCGCCGGTCCCGACACTCCCGTGCCTTCCACCGATCTCGGCGCGCTGTTGTCCATGGCCGACAAGGCCGACACCCTCGTGGGCTGCTTCGGCCTCGGCAACATTCCCACCGGCGCGGCCGATCCCTTTGCGCTTCGCCGCTGCGCGCTGGGCATTGCCCGCATTCTCATTGAAAAGGGCTACCGTCTCCCCGTGGAAGAGCTCTTTGCCAAGGCGCAGTCGCTCTACAGCGACGGCATCCGCTGGAAGCTGGAAAAGCCGGAAGCTCTGGCCAAGCTCAACGACTTCTTTGCGGGCCGCGTGAAGAACTACTTCCTCACGCAGGGCAACGACACCCTGCTCGTGGAAGCGGTGATGAACGCCGGCTGCAGCGACGTGTGGGCCGCATCCCGCCGTCTGGCCGCTCTGGTGACCGAAAGCGGCAAGCCCGGCTTTGCCGACAACGCCCAGACCTTCAAGCGCGTGGCCAACATTCTGCGCAAGCAGGGCGCGGGAGTCACGGGCGAGTACAGCCGCGAACTTCTTGCGGAAGAGCCGGAAACGGCGCTCGCCGACGCCCTCGACGCCATGACCGCCCGCTTCGACGAGCTGTGGGCGCAGGACCGTTTCGACGAGCTTCTTGCCCTCATGGACGGCGTGCGTCCCACGGTGGACGCCTTCTTCAACGGCGTCATGGTCATGGCGGAAGACGAAAAGGTACGCGCCAACCGACTGAATCTGTTGCAGGTTCTTCTTTCCCGCATGGGCAGGCTCGCCGATTTCTCGGCCCTGCAGATGTAGGAGCCGCGCCTCCCCTTGACAGAAAGCTCCAAGGCGCATAAGAATAATCGTTCTGGCAATAACGGGCGGCGTCTGTCCGCCGCCCGACAACGTATCGCATCACACCCCGACAGGGGTCATCATTCTGGAGGATTCCCGTGGCCAATCATGCTTCCGCCATCAAGCGCCAAAAGCAGAGTGTCAAGCGCAACGCCCGTAACCGCGCCGCCCGTACCCGCATCAAGAACGTGGTGAAGGCCGTGCGCGCCGCTATTCAGAAGAACGACAAGGTCGCCGCTGAAGAAGCTCTGAAGACCGCTACTTCCACTGTTTCCAAGATCGCCGGCAAGGGCATCATTCATTGGAAGAACGCTTCCCGCAAGGTTTCCCGCCTTGCCAAGGCCGTCAACGCTCTCGACGCCTAAGTTTCGTTTTTTCAGAAAACGCCGAAAGGGAGAAGGTTTGTGCTTTCTCCCTTTCGGCGTTTTGTTTTTGCGGGCAGGCTGTCTGCGTTTTGACTGTCTGCGGGCGCGGACGCCGTGCCGTCTTCCGGGAACGTCGTTTTTCCCTTCGCCGTCATTCTCATCTCAGGCAGGTTCGGCGCATTGCCGCTGCCGATGGTAGTCATCTGGTCGCCATCCTTTTTTTCTTCGCTCAGGCTGCGGAATTTTTGCATCGTCCGCGTTGCCTGAATCCTCATGCCGTCGACGCGTTTTTGCGTCTTTCCCAGGCCTCGCCCGACGTTTTCCTTGAATGTGACTGCGGTCATGGCTGAAACGGGAAAAATCATCTATGCTTGGCAATCTGCGGAGGAGAACGCCGACCGCGCAGGCGGGGCCCTTCTCATTCCGGTATGTCCTATTCATCTTTCAGGAGCGAACTATGGCGGAGACTGGAGATGCTTCCCGCGACATGCGGGAACGGCTGAGCGCGTGTTTTCCCGAACTTCTTGCCGGGGACACGGAGAGACTTGCCTCCGCCACGCGGCTTTCTTCCTACGCGAAAGGGGAGTGGATATGCGTTGAAGGTGACGCCGTTCCCGTGACGTTCTGGCTGATTTCCGGCCACGTCGGCCTTCTCAAGGGCTCCGCGGCGGGCAAGAACACCGTGCTGCACGTGGTGCGTCCGGGGCATTTTCTGGACCTCTACGGCGTGTTCGGCGGCGGCATCTCCTTTATTTCCGCCCATGCGCTCACGCCCTGCGTGGTGCTCGCCATGGAAAACCGGGTGCTTGGCGCGCTGCTTTCGGAAAACATCGGCCTTGCGCAGCGCGTCATGCGGGCGCTTGCCATGCGTCAGCGCATGTTCATCAACAAAATAGCCGTGTCGCAGGGCAAGATTTCGGTGCGACGCCGCGTGGCGGGCTGGCTTCTGCACAAGGCCCGCGTGGACAAAAGCTCCGTGCTTGAGGACGTCATGACCCGCGAGGTGCTGGCCGGTCTGCTCGGCCTGTCGCGCGAAAGTCTCAGCCGCCAGCTGAGCCGCTTCGTGCAGGAAGGGATCATCCGTCTCGAGCGCAGAACCATAGTCATTGTGGACGAAGAGGCGCTGCGCCGCTGTCTCATGGAAAACTGATATGCGCGTCTGCATTGTGTACTCTTCCCGCACGGGCAACACCCGCGCCGTGGGGGAATATCTTTCCGGGCGTCTTGCCCTGCCGCTGTATTCCGTGGAAAACGCTCCGCACTCCGGCTACGACGCGCTGGTGCTCGGCTTCTGGGCCTGGCGCGGCGGTCCCGACGAGGCCATGCGCGCCTTCATGGAAACCCTGCACGGACAGAGCGTGTTTTTCTTCGGCACCATGGCCGCCTTTCCCGATTCGCCCCATGCCGGACGCTGCGCCCGGCTCGCGGAAGCGCTGCTGGAGAGCCGGGGCTGCCGTGTGCTCGGTCATTTTTTCTGTCAGGGACGTCTTGATCCGCAGGTGCTTGAGAGAAGCACGCATCCGCGCACGCCCGAACGCCTGGCCCGCCTGAACGAGGCGGCAAGGCATCCGAACGCGCAGGACTTCCGGCTTGCGGAAGAGTGCGTGCGGCGCGCGCTTTTGCGTCTCAGGCAGGCGGCCTGACGGAAGATATTTCGAAGTTCGGCGCTCGAAACGGAGCCGCGCGGGCACGATGCGTCGGAGCTCTGCGCCGAAACCGTAGAGTCGAGGAGGCTCGCTGCGCCAAACTGCCGGGCCTGCCGCCACAGGGGAGTGAGGCCGAAGCCATGCGGGCGCGCTTTTTGCGTGCGCGCATGCGGATCTTCGGTTTTGCAGGCGGCAGGCTTCCGGCTCGGAACGCGTCCCTTCAGTCCTGCGGCGCAAATCTGCCCCTTGAAAAAATCCCCTGTTCGGGCACAATGTGCCTCTCCGGAGGCGCGATGAAGTCCGTTTCCGTCTTTCTTTTTTTTCGTGCAGCGAGTCAGGGGACATGTCCGAACAGCTTTTTCAGCTTCATTCTTCCTTTGCGCCCACCGGGGATCAGCCCGCCGCCATCGACGAACTTGTCGCCAACCTGAACGCCGGCATCCGCGATCAGGTGCTTCTCGGCGTTACCGGTTCCGGCAAGACGTTCACCATGGCCAACGTCATTGCCCGCACCAACCGTCCGGCGCTCATTCTTGCCCACAACAAGACGCTCGCCGCTCAGCTCTACGGCGAGTTCCGCGCGCTTTTTCCCAAAAACGCGGTGGAATATTTCGTTTCCTATTACGACTACTATCAGCCCGAAGCCTACGTGCCGTCTTCCGACACCTACATCGAGAAGGATTCGGCCATCAACGACAACATCGACAAGCTCAGGCACGCCGCCACCCACGCGCTTCTCACGCGGCGCGACGTCATCATCGTGGCCTCGGTGTCGTGCATCTACGGCCTCGGTTCGCCGGAATATTACGCCAGACTCATCATTCCCGTGGAGGAAGGGCAAAACGTCTCCATGGAAAGCATCATCAGCCGTCTGGTGGACATCCAGTACACGCGCAACGACTACGACTTTCACCGCGGCACCTTCCGCGTGCGCGGCGACGTTCTGGAGATCATTCCGGCCTACGAAGACGAAAAGGCCCTGCACATCGAATTCTTCGGCGACGAAATCGACGCCGTGCGCGAAATTGATCCGCTCACCGGCGAGGTGCTGGGACGCATTTCCAAAACGGTCATCTATCCGGCGAGCCATTACGTTTCCGACCGGGACAACCTCGTGCGCGCCATGAGCGACATCCGCGACGAGCTCCGGGAACGTCTCGTGCAGTTCAAGGAAGGCGGAAAGCTCCTGGAAGCCCAGCGTCTTGAGCAGCGCACCCAGCTCGATCTGGAAATGATGGAGGAACTCGGCTACTGCAACGGCATTGAAAACTATTCCCGCCACCTCGACGGGCGCGCGCCGGGCGAGCCGCCGTCCACGCTGCTGGACTACTTTCCCAAGGATTTTCTGCTGTTCGTGGACGAATCGCACATGAGCATTCCGCAGGTGGGGGCCATGTTCAAGGGCGACCGCTCGCGCAAGAACACGCTGGTGGACTACGGCTTCCGCCTGCCTTCGGCGCTGGACAACCGGCCTTTGCAGTTCGCCGAGTTCGAGCAGCGCATAGGTCAGAGCATTTTCGTTTCCGCCACGCCCGGGCGCTGGGAACTGGACCGCAGCGCGGGTCTCGTGGTGGAACAGGTCATCCGTCCCACGGGACTTTTGGATCCGCCGGTGGAAATCCGCCCCGTCAAGGGGCAGATGGACGATCTGCTCGGCGAGTGCAAGGCGCGCGCGGCAAGAGGCGAGCGCGTGCTCGTCACCACGCTCACCAAGCGCATGGCCGAAGACCTCACCGAATATTTCAACGACATGGGCGTGTCTTCGCGCTATCTGCATTCGGACATCGACACGCTGGAGCGCATCGCCATCATCAAGGCGCTGCGCGCCGGAGAATTCGACGTGCTCATCGGCATCAACCTGCTGCGCGAGGGCCTCGACATTCCCGAAGTGTCCCTGGTGGCCATTCTGGACGCGGACAAGGAAGGTTTTCTGCGTTCCACGGGCGCGCTCATTCAGACCTTCGGCCGCGCCGCGCGCAACGCCGACGGCCGCGTCATTCTCTACGCCGACAAGGTGACGCCGTCCATGCAGGCCGCCATCAGCGAGACGGAGCGCCGCCGCGGCAGGCAGATCGCCTACAACGAAGAGCACGGCATTGTTCCGCGCACCGTCATCAAGGCGCTGGAAAATCCGCTGGACAATCTGTACGGCAAGGATGAGGATGGCGCGACGAAAAAGAGTCGGAGCGGCAAGAGTGCCGACAAGAAGGGCAAGGGCGGCAAGACCGGCAAGGGACGCAAAGCTCAGGCGGTCGCGGAAGAGACGCCGCATTCTCCGGCAGACATCGCGAAGCTCATCGAGGAACTGGAAAAGGACATGCGCGCGGCGGCCAGAGAGCTGGAGTTCGAGCGCGCGGCCGAGCTGCGCGACCGGGCCCGCGCCCTGCGCGAGAGACTCTACGTCAGCGGAGAAGAGGAAGAAGGGCAGAACTGAACGCCGTTCTGCGCCGAAGAACATATCCTGGTTTTCCGGGAACCGGGCCGCATTCGCGCGCCCTGCCAACGCACAGCGCATCTTGCGCTCGGGGGATTATCATTCCATGGCGGAACACAAAAAGAATTTTTTCAGCGGTATGCACGACGGCATTCCCATCGCGCTGGGCTACTTTGCCGTGTCGTTCACGCTGGGCATCGCCTGCCGCAACATCGGACTTTCGGCCTTTGACTCCACGCTGATGAGCTTCACCAATCTGACGTCGGCCGGGGAATTCGCCGCGCTCGGCATCATGGCGGCTGGGTCTTCTTTCTGGGAAATGGCGCTCTCGCAGTTCGTCATCAATCTGCGCTACATGCTCATGTCCTGCTCGCTTTCGCAGAAAATGGCTCCCGAAACGCCCATGTATCACCGGCTGCTCGTGGGCTACGGCGTGACCGACGAAATCTTCGGCATTTCCGTGAACGTGCCGGGCAGGCTCGATCCCTTCTACGTGTACGGCGCGGTGAGCATCGCCTCTCCGGCCTGGGCGCTCGGCACTCTGTTCGGCGTCGTACTCGGCAACGTGCTGCCCTCGCGCATCGTGGTGGCGCTCAGCGTGGCGCTGTACGGCATGTTCATCGCCATCATCGTGCCTCCGGCCCGCAAGGACCGCCTGCTCGGCATGCTCATTCTCGCGTCCATGGCCCTGAGCTGGATTTTCGCCCGTCTGCCCCTGTTCAGCGGCATTTCCGGCGGCATGAAGATCATCATTCTCACGGTGCTCGTTTCCGGCGCGGCGGCCTTTCTCTTCCCCGTGGACAGAGGACTCGCAGGCGACAACCCGAAAAACGACGGCGGCAACGGAGGCGATCATGCGTGACACCCTTGTTTATATTGCCGTGATGGCGCTCGTAACCTATCTCATCCGCGTGCTTCCCCTCACGCTCATCCGACGCGAGGTGCATAACGTCACCATTCGCTCGTTCCTCTATTATATTCCCTACGTCACCTTGTCTGTCATGACGTTTCCGGCCATACTGGATTCCACGGGCAGTCCGATTTCCGGCTTTGCCGGTCTGGCGGCGGCCGTGGCGCTGGCCTGGTTCGGCGCCAGTCTGTTCAGCGTGGCGGTGGCGGCCTGCGTGCTTGTCTTTGTGGTGGAGCTGTTCGTCTGCTGAGTGTCGGCTGCCCGCAGAACACAGCCCGGCGAGGAGCGTCCGTTGCCGGAAGCGGAGGGATTATGGGCGAAGCCGTCTTTCACGTCGTCAATCGCGAAACCTGGGCCAGAAGCGCGTATTTCGACTACTATTTCAAGACCATCAAATGCCGCTACAATCTCGGAGCCGATCTCGACATAACGAATCTTCAGAGGGTCAGGCGCGAGAGGGGGCTGAAGTTTTTCCCCGTCATGCTGTACGTCGTCATGCGGGCCGTGAACGCGCATGAGGAATTCCGCATGGCCTTCAACGCGCGGCATGAGCTCGGTTTCTGGGAGGAACTGTGCCCCTGCTACACGCTCTTTCACCCGGAAACGGAAACCTTTACCGACATCTGGAGCGAATACTCCGGGGATTTTTCCCGCTTTTACGCCACGGTGACGGAAGACATGGAGCGTTACCGCCACGTGACGGGCAAAATCAAGGCTCGTGACGGGCAGCCGCCCAACATCTGCCCTGTGTCCAACGTGCCTTGGCTGACCTTCACGCATTTTGCGCAGGATTCCTACGCCGAAAGCGAATTCTTTTCGCCGCTCATCAAGTTCGGAAAGTATGAGCAGCGCGGCGAAAAGCTCGTCATTCCGGTATCGGTTTCCGTCAGTCATGCCGTGGCCGACGGCTATCACACCTGCCGCCTCATCAACGAGATGCAGGACATGGCGCAACATCCGGAGGCGTTTTTGTCCTGAGCAGCCTCGCGGCCAAAGTCCGCCTTTTTTCGAGCGTCATGCGCGTCTTCATCCTTTTGCGGGATGGGGACGCGCTTTTTATCTTCGCGGGGGATGAATGAGTCGGCCCTGGCAACTCTTTAAAGAAGAATGCGGCTTTTTGGGTGAAGATACGCGCGGCGGGGGATGCGTCTTCATGGACGAAGCCGGGCGTCTTTCATGTCAGCGGCGCGGCAGGCGAAGGTCTCCGAACCCCTTTTTCTCGACGAGGCGAGGAGCGCGCGGACATGGCGGCTCCGTCCGGCGTGCGGAAAGAAGGGCATGCCGGGGCTTGACGAGAGCGATGGGGAACGTTTTGGCGCAGTTGCGGTCGGAAATGCAAGCCTCATGTGCAGGCGGCGCGTCTGCCGCGCAGGGGGGAACATTGAGGTTAGCATTTTTCCCGAAACGTCGTTCTATCATGGAGCCGTGCCTGTCTTTTCGCTACGGTGCGGGAAAAAAGGAGAATTTCATGCAGGCACGGGATATTGTGCAGAAGCTGGCCGAAAAGGCCGATATCCGCATCAACGGCGACAGGCCGTGGGACATTCAGGTTCACAACGATGAGTTGTACGCAAGGGTGCTCAAACAGGGTACGCTGGGGCTCGGCGAAGCCTACATGGACGGCTGGTGGGACTGCGAGGAAATGGACGCCATGTTCTGCCGCGCGCTGCGGGCCCGCCTGGAGCAGGCGTTTTCGCGCAACATGCCGTACTGGCTCACGGAGGCGGCGCACGCGCTGTTCAATCTGCAGAGTCGCGCCCGGGCGTTCATGGTGGCCCGCGCGCATTACGACACCGATCCTGCGCTTTTCCGGGCCATGCTCGGACCGACCATGCAGTACAGCTGCGGCCGCTGGGAAGACGTGGAGCAGACGGGGGCGGAAGGTCTCGACGAAGCGGAGCGGAACAAGATGGAAATGATCTGCCGCAAGCTTGCGCTGGAACCCGGCATGACGGTGCTCGACATAGGATGCGGCTGGGGCACGCTTGCGCTGCACATGGCCGAGGAGCACGGCGTGCAGGTGACGGGCATTACGGTGTCGCGCGAGCAGCTCGCCTTTGCGCAGGACAAGGCCGCCTCTTCAGGCGCGGACGTGGAATATCGGCTCATGGACTACCGCAGCCTGCGAGGCACCTGGGACAGGGTGGTGTCCGTGGGCATGTTTGAGCATGTGGGCAGACGCAACTATCGGGAGTTTATGGACGTTGCCCGAAACTGCCTGAAACACGACGGCCTTTTTCTTTTGCACAGCATAGGCAGCAACGGGGCGCTCGGGGCGGGCGCGGGCGCGGATCCGTGGCTGACGCACTATATTTTTCCCAACGGCATTCTGCCTTCGCCCTCCACGCTGGTGGACGCACTGGAGCGGGACTTCATTCTTGAGGACTGGCAGAATTTCGGCGTGGACTACGACAAGACGCTCATGGCCTGGTATGAGAACTTTGAGCGCGGATTCCGTTCGGGGGCGTTTTCCTGCACGGAGCGTCAGCGCCGCATGTATCATTATTATCTGCTGTCCTGCGCCGGAGCGTTCCGCGCGCGAAGCATTCAGCTCTGGCAGCTGGTGCTGAGTCCTGAAGGACTGCCGGGAGGCTACTGCCGAAAGACGCAGGGCTGATCTGCCCGTCGTCTTTTGCAGGAGCCTGCCTCGGCGCGGAAAAGCGCGGGCAGACGATGATCGGCGCGCGCTTTTGCGCGTCGAAGGCGGCAGGCTCGGAAATGGGAAGAGCGTCTTTTCGGCAACGAAGGGACGCTCTCCTTTTTTCAGGGGCGCGGCGCAAAGAGCGGAACATGGAGTCGGACGCGCGGCATTGTCGCCCGGGCAAAGCTTTGTTCTCAGGCTGTGAAGCGTCGGCGAAAGAGAGAATGACGGGAAATCGGCGTCAGGCGGGGAGCCATTTCAGCCAGAGCTTGCGCGTGCGGGGGCCGTCGCCCTCGAAAAGCCAGACGGCCTGCCAGGTGCCGAGCAGAAGTTCGCCGTTTTCCACGATGATCGTGACGGAAGAGCCGAAAAGACTGGCCTTGATGTGGGCGTCGGCATTGCCTTCGGCGTGACGAAACATGCCGTTTTCCGGCACGCGGTCGTGGAAGAAGCGGGTCATGTCGAGGGCCACGTCGGGATCAAAGCCCTCGTTGATGGTGACGCCGCAGGTGGTGTGCGGGCAGAACACCACGAGCGCGCCGTCCTGCCAGCGATTTCTGCGCACGACCTCGCGCACTTCGTCGGTGACGTCCTTCATTTCTTCCCGCAGGCGGGTGGAGAGGGAGATGGTTTCCATGACTACGCCTTGTTCCGGCAGTCGGCGCAGATGCCGTAGAGCACCATGTGATGCGAGGTGGGCACGAAGTCATGCACCCGGCACACTTTTTCCTGAAGATTTTCGATGGCGTCGTTGACGAACTCTATTTTTTTACCGCACTTTTCGCATACCAGATGATCATGGTGATGCATGCCCACAGGTTCGTAGCGCACCATGCCTTCTTCAAAGTTGACGGCGGAAGCAAGGCCGGCTTCGCAAAGCAGCTTGAGGGTACGGTATACCGTGACCTGCCCGATGGTATTGTCCCGGGTGCGCACCAGGAGAAAGAGTTCCTCCATGGACACGTGATCGTTGGCCTGCAGAAAGGCCTCCAGTATCTTCAGGCGCTGCGGCGTGACGCGAAGGCCTTTTTGCTTGAGATAGTCGGAGAACTTGCGCTCCATTTCTGCAAGATGTTTTTCCATAGCGAATCCTTTGCGGGTATAGAGTCTCCCATAAATACTCGCTTAAACCGCTCCGGTCAATGGAACGGAACGACGTGGTTTTCAGCGGAAAAACGCAGGTCGGAGCAAGCCCCGACCGCGTTTCATGCGCTTCGGCTCGGCCGGGAAGAGAGATGCGCTGGGCGCTAGCGCAGACCGTTTCTGGTCCTGTCGTCCAGAACGCGCAGCCAGACCGCTTCGGGAGCGAACATGACCGCTCCGTGAACGTCGGTGAGCCACAGCGCGCCCCATTCGCCTCCGGGCGCAAAATTCAGCGTGCAGCCGTTGGCAAAGCGCAGGCAGAGCTGTTCGTGTTCGCGGCCCTCGTTCCAGATGCGGGAGGAGGAAACGTCCGCAAGCCTCTGACCGATGACGGAAGAAAACACCGCGCTGAGATCGCGGGGATATACGGCGTCCGCTTCGAGCACCTCGTCGGGAAGCCTTCCGTCCATCATGCGCAGGCTGCCGCCGCTGTGAAAGCCGAGCTCCACGCGCACCATGCCGAAATCGAGGGCAAAGGGCTCGTCGCCGGACACATAGACTTCCCGCCAGCCCTGCACATGGTCGTTGGGTTCGCCGATGGAGTAGAGGCGGTTCAATGAGCGCACGCGGCGCAGCGGAGCGCCGATGAGACGCGCGTTGATAAAGGCCTGACGAAGTTCTCCGCCGTCCTGTCCGGCAACGCGGCCGTCGGAAGTTGCGGGAGCCTGTTCGTGCCCGCCGTTTTCCTGCCTGACGGGCTCGTTCTCTCCGGCGTCGTCCGCTTCCTCTTCTCCGCGATCGGCAAAGGGGGAGGTTTCGTGCGCAAGAGAGGCTTCCGTCATGTCCGCCTCGTCTTCCGCCGCGCGGCCGGGCTCTTCGGTCGGTTCCTGATCTTCGCCCGGGCAGGCCTCGGGCGCTTCCTGCCGGAAGGAGCCGCGTCCGTCTTCGGGCGCGGGAGATGCGTCGTCGGTCGGACGGGGCGCAGGCGGGGTCAGGCGGGGCGTGAAGGGCAGGCCGTGTTCCCGCAGAGACTGCTTCAGGAAAAGCTGGATGGCGGTGGACAGATCCAGGCCGAGTTCGCGGAAAAGTGCGTCGGCCCTGGCGGCAAGTTCAGGGTCAAGAACAATGGTTTCAGGCATGACGAGTCTCGTGGTTCAGGTTGACCCTCGGAGAGGGCCTGATCATTATTGTCCCGGCGGACGCTGAAATCAAGCGCTTGCGGCCGATGCGGGCTTTTCGTATGCTTTGCGGGTATGAGCGGGCCTTCAGGCTCAGGAGCCGGAGCGAACATGAAACTGGCGGTTGTGGGATCCCGGAATTTTTCCGATTATGCGTGGATGGAGCATTGTCTGCTCCGTCGTTTTTCCGTGGAAGAGATTGACGCCGTCATTTCCGGCGGGGCGAAGGGCGCGGACTCCCTTGCGGCGCGTTTTGCCGGAGCGCATGGTCTGCCGCTGTTCGTTGTTCCGGCGGACTGGAAGACGCATGGAAAAAAGGCCGGACCTTTGCGCAATACGGACATCGTTGCCAGGGCCGACGCGCTGGTCGCGTTCTGGGACGGCGTGTCCCGCGGCACCCGCGACGCCATTGTCAAGGCGCGTCTGGCCGGAAAGCTCGTGGAGGTGTTTCCCTGCGCTCGGTCGGCCGGAACCCTGATTGCGGACGAGGCGGATTCGTCCACTCCGTCGAAAGAGGCGAAGGATCAGAGCTGAGCTTTTGCGGGAAGGGCGGGGCAGGCGACGAGCCTCAGTCCGTCTGCCGCCGCAGAAGCGTCCGGCGTTGAGAGTGTCCGGCGCGGATGTTCTGAGACGGAACCGGGCGCTGCGGCCAAAGCCGGATTTGCCGGACCTTCCTTTGACTGCCGGAGCTTTGGCGAGGCGGCGCGTTTGCTCCATCAATATTTGGCGGCGTTCCCGACGGGCGCTAGTCTTCGGGAAATGCGGCTGAAAGAAGGCCGCTTTCCGCGTATTCCTGCACGGGAAGCTCTTCAGCCAGCACGTCGAAAAACGGATGCCGTTTCCAGTCGCGCCGGTTGCCCACCACATAGATGAGCGAACGCGCCCGCGTGAGGGCCACGTTGAGCATGTTTGGCGTGCGCGAGGCCCACTGTCTGCTGCCCCATCCGGCCTGACCCGGCGCGGAGCCGAGCACGAGAAACACGATGTCCGCTTCCTTGCCCTGAAAGGTATGAATGGTGCCGCAGCGCACGCGGTTTTCCGGAAAGCGCATGGCCCTCAGCAGCAACCGGCAGTGCCGCGCCACCTTGCGGAAGGGCGAAATGACGAACACCGAGGCTTCCCGCGGGCCGTTTGCACCTTCAAGTTCCGGCCACTTTGCCTGGAGCCTCAGCAGGCAGTTTTTCAGACAGGCGAGCTCTTCCTGCACGAGCTGAGCGTCGGCCATGTGGCCGCTCACGTGAAACCAGGCGCTTTGGCCGAGAAGCGATCGGATATTGGGAAACGAGGTCTGTGCCTGCACCATCTGCCCGTCGTAGGCGATGCGGTTGGAAACGCCGAACATGGGCTCGGCGCAGCGGTAATGGGCGCGCAGAGGAAAGCCCGTCCATACGCGGCGGCCTGCGGTTTCCATCCATGTGCCGAGCACGGAACTGCGGTCGGCCAGCGTCTGGGCGGACTGACTTTCCGGCGACCAGTGTTCAAGGTGCAGTCCGCCTCTCTCCTGCCTGGTGCGCAGCGTGTCGAGCAGTCCTTCCGGCTGCGGAACCACGGGTTCTATCTGCTGCGGATCGCCGATGACGGCAGCCCTGGACGCGCGCCAGAGCGCTCCTGCCGCGCTCTGCGGCGTGGCCTGACCGGCTTCGTCGAGCAGCACCCAGTCGAGCGAGCCCTGTCCCATGCCGGAGAACACGCGTCCGAACGACGCCAGCGTGGACGAAACCACGGGCACCATGAAGAACAGCGCATTCCAGATGTCCGCGCTTTCCGTTTCCTCTACGGACGCGCCCCGCAGATAGCGCGTGACGATGCCGATGTTGGCGGAACATTCCCGCGCGCAGGATTTGATGGTCCATTCATGCAGGCGCAGCGCCTGAAGAAAGAGCAGAGAACGCAGGCGCTCGAGCTCTTCGTCGTTCCATACGCTTTTGAGCTGCCAGTCGGGCTGACGCCAGAATTCACGGCAGGGCGCGCGCAGCGCTTCGCCGCCGCTTTGCTCCCTGCTCATTTCGTCCTGAGCCCTGCGGGCCAGTTCTTCCAACGCCTCCAGCCGGTCGGCCAGTTCCAGCGCCGCCCTGTTGTCCTCTCCGGCCTCGGCCCGGAGCACGCGGCTTTTTTCCATGAGCGCCATGAATCGCCCGAGAAGCGAATGTTCCTCGGACCTGGGCTTATCTTCCGGGCCCGACGCATGGTTGACCTGCTGCGCCAGCTCTTGCCTGCGCCTTTTGAGCTCGGCGGCCGTGGCCAGAAAATCTTCCCTGGCCTGACGCCAGCGGCGCAGGGCGTCCTGCCTCGCGTCGTAGGAGCGGAAGGCGTCCAGCACCTGCTTCATGCCGGGCAGGGAAATCTGACGTTCCTGATCGCGGAAGCCCCAGAAGAACGCGCGTGCGAACTGTTCGCAGTTCCATGCCGAACCGAGCACCGCGGAAAGCAGACCCCAGGCTGGGCGCGGCGGCTCTTCGCTGTCGGCGGGCGTGAAGGCGGCATTCACCGCGCTGGCCACCTCGGGAAAGTATCCGGCGTCGGGAAAGGCGCGACGACACACGGCGTCTTCCGAGGGCAGAAAGCGCGTGATGTTTTCCACGGCGGCGTTGTTGCTGCTCGTGACCACCATGCAGGTGCCGCGCATGATGTCGCGCCGCAGCGGATAGAAATCTCCCGAAGATGCGGCAAAGGCTTCGAATGGATTCTTGAGCGCGGCAAGTCTGCGGGCGCGTCGGACCACGAGCTCGGCGGCCACGTCGCAGAGCAGTCTTGTCTTGCCCGTGCCCGGAGGCCCGTTCACCGCCGTCAGATTGCCGTGCAGAATTTCCGTGACCGCCCCGAGCTGTGCGGGAAGCAGATGCTGGGAAGGCGGAAACGGCCAGCGCCCGTCGGGCAGGCGTTCAAGGGAGAGCGCCTTTTCGCGCGCAAGACGGCTTTCCTCGCCGGGAGCCAGCACGTCGCAGCGTTTGCGGGCGTTTTTCTCGCCTTCCAGATAGCGGGCGAACACGCCCGTGAATCCGCGCCTTGCGAGCGCCAGCAGATGGTCGAGATCGGAAAGGTAAAAGGAGTTGAGCAGATCGTTCTGCACGTCGTCGATGCGCCGCCCCTTGGGATCCGGCCGGAAATACACGGAGCGCACCACGATGCGCGCTTCTTCGCCTTCCATGTCCGTCATGCGGAAAAGACGCTCGATTTCCTCCTGAATCCACGGCCAGCGGAAGGGCTCGGCGCGCGAGCCTTGACGCCGGTCGAAATCGGACTGCATGCTCAGCATGTCGGCAGGAAGCTGATCGAGACTCTTGCCCGCCAGACAGCGCGCAAGGCCGGGCACGAACGAGGCAGGCACGTAGCTTTCCGGCACGGCTTCTCCCGTCATGTCCAGCACCACGGCGGCCAGGCATCCTTCGCCGAGGCCGGGCTCTTCCGGGCGTTCGGGACTGTTTCCCGTCTTTTCCAGAATGATGTCGGAAATGCGCTGGCGGGCGAGCACGCCGAGATAGACGATGTGCCATGCCGCGACAAAGCCCGACGGCAGCGGATGAAACCACGGGAGCGCGCCGTCGTCCGTTCCGGGAGCGGCGGGAGCCTGGCCGCAGCCTGAGGCGTTCGGCGCAGAAAGCGCCGCAGACACCGTTTCCCAGCGTCTTGCGCCGGTCACGGGCGGACGCGAGGAACGCGGCACTTCGGGAATGATGAACACTTCCGTGTCGCGCCAGAAACGCAGAATCGCTTCGTTCCTTCGGTGCAGCGCGTCCTCTTCGGCCTTCCTTTTGGCGTCCGCGGCAAGCTCGGCCGCGCGTTCCGCCTTTTCAAGCGAGGCGTCTTTCGGGGCGCTGTCTTTGTTCAGCATGGCAAGCGCCTGAGAAACGAGATCCGAGTCCTTCGAGGCGGCCGGGGCGCTTTCTGCACCGCGCGGTGCTGATGCGCCGCGCCTTGCCTGCGACGTTTTCGGCTCGGCGGCGCTGCGGGCAGCGGGGCGCGTTTTTGCCGAGGGCGCTGTTGCCGGAACTTTGGGCGCAGCCGTAGGCTCCGGGCACTCGCCGGTATCGGCCAGCGCCAGAAACGACGCCGCCATCTTGCGCACGCCGTGCCTTTTGAACTGCACCATGACCTTGCCTTCGATGACGGCCAGCACTTCTCCCGGGCCCCACTGCGGCATGGACGGATTGATGACGATGTCTCCCGTGCGAAATTCCATGCGCTAACCTCTCTCCAGAGCCTTCTTGGTCTTTTTGGTGGGAATCGCGGCAAGCGGATCTTCCGGCCAGGGATGCTTCGGGTAGCGGCCCCGCATTTCCGCGCGCACGGCGGCGTAGGCTCCGCGCCAGAATCCGGCCAGATCGCGCGTGACCTGAAGCGGGCGTCCCGCGGGAGAAAGCAGATGCACGGTGAGGGGGCATCTGCCGCCGCACACGGCGGGCGTGTCCTGCTGTCCGAACATTTCCTGCAGCTTCACGGCCAGCACGGGGCCGCCTTCGGGAAGATAGTCGATGCGCACAAGAGAACCTGACGGCACGCGAAGGTGTTCCGGCGCTTCGCGCTCGAGACGCCTCGCTTCGGCAAAGGGCAGCAGCGCATGCAGGGCTCCGGCCAGATCAATGGAGGAAAACTGCGCGCGCCTCGTGACGCCGGAAAGCCACGGACTCAGCCAGTTGTCGAGCGGCGACGACTTGAGCGCGGTCATGAGCGCCTCGTCGCTCACGTCGGGCCATTGTTCGCCGTCCATGCGGCGCATGAGAAGCACGCGTGCCTGCCATTCGCGCAGTTCCTTCGTCCACGGAAGGCATGCCGGGCCGAGATCCGCCACGGCCTGCGTCACGGCGGAAAGTACCTTGTCCGCGGGCAGATCGCGGCCCCGCAAAGGCTCGTCGCTCAGCACAAGGCTGCCCAGCAGCGTTCTGCGCCGCGCAAGCACGGTCTCGGTTCGGTCGTCCCAGCGCACGACGTCTTCTTCCCGGAGAAGGTCGCCGTGCAGCTCTTCCAGCGTGTTTTTGTCCAGAGGAGCCGCCAGATGAATGCGCCCCGTGCCCTGCGCGCCGCCGTCCATGGCGGCCACGGCAAGAAAAGGCGCGTCGGCAAGGGCGTCTTCCGGGGGAAGTTCCGCGCCGCGGCCGGAGGCCAGCCGGAACTTGCCGCGTTCCCGGCGCTGAGCCATGCGCTCCGGCCAGGCCAGAGAAAGCATGGCTCCCGCGCTCTCTTCGTCGCGGAACACGTCGCTTGCGGGAAACGCGCCCTTTCCGCCGGAGAGCGAATAAATCTGCTCGGCGGCGCGGCGCAGGCGGGTGGAGCGGCGAAGTTCCGCAAGGCGGGGGCGCACGTCGCAGCCGGAACCGGAGGAGCGCTCTTCCACAAGCGCGGCAAGGGCGGCGGCAAGCGGCAGATGCTCTCCCGCAAGCAGGGCCATGTGCGCAAGGCGCGGATGCATGGGCATGCGCGCGAGCGCCTCGCCGTGCGAAGAGAGCGCAGATCGTCCGTTGCTTTCCCGGACGGCTCCCAGAAGCTCCAGCGTCTGCCTGGCCTGCGCGAGCGAGGCTTCCGGCGCGGGAGTGAGAAGCGGAAGTTCCTGCGGCAGCGAGCCCCAGGCCAGCACGTCGAGCAGAAAGGGCGCAAGATCGGCGTCCAGAATTTCCGGGCGGCGCGAGGGCAGAAGCACGTCGCCTTCATGCCAGAGGCGCACGCAGATTCCGGGCTCCACGCGGCCTGCGCGGCCTGCGCGCTGATCGGCGGCGTCCTGCGTCACGCGAACGGTGATGAGCGCGCTCATGCCCGTGGCCGGAGAAAAGCGCGCCGTGCGGGAGAGGCCGCAGTCCACCACCACGCGCACGCCCTCGATGGTGAGGCTGGTTTCCGCAATGGAGGTGGCAAGCACCACCTTGCGCTTGCCGGGCGCGGCGGGCGCTATGGCGGCGTCCTGTTCGGCGGCGGAAAGATCGCCGTAGAGCGGATGCAGGGAAACGTTGTCGGGCAGACTGGCGAGCATGTCCGCCACGCGGCGAATCTCTCCCTGACCGGGCAGGAACACGAGCATGGAGCCTTGTTCTTCGCTCAGCATCCGCTTCACCGTGGAGGCCGTGTGGGCAAGCAGTGCCTCGCGGCCGGAAAAAGTGCCGAAGGAGCCGGAGCCAGCAGGGCAGGGGGAATAGCGGATGTCCACGGGCCACATTCTGCCTTCGGCGCGGATCACGGGGCAGGGGGCAAGCAGCGAAGAGAGCTCTTCCGCGTCCAGCGTGGCCGACATGACGAGAATCTTGAGATCGGGGCGCAGCGCTTCCTGCGCTTCAAGGCAGAGGGCGAGGGCCGTGTCCGCCTGCAGGGAGCGTTCATGAAATTCGTCGAAAATGACGCAGGAGACGCCGGAGAGCTCGGGATCGGACACGAGACGGCGGGTCAGTATGCCTTCGGTGATGATTTCCACGCGGGTTTCACGGCTCACGCGGCTTTCCAGGCGGACGCGGTAGCCGACGCGCCGCCCCGCAGATTCCCCGAGAGAGGCGGCCATGTAGCGGGCGGCGGAACGCGCGGCCAGCCGACGGGGCTCCAGCATGAGGATGGAGCCCTGCATGTGCTCCATGAGCATGAGGGGCACGCGCGTGGTCTTGCCTGAACCGGGAGGCGCGACGAGCAGAGCGCGGTTGTGGGTGCGGAGGGCGTCAAGAAGGGCGGGAAAGGAAGATTCGACAGGCATGTTCATGCGGGAAATGTAGCGGGAAGCGGAGAAAAAGAAAAGGCGCACCCCGAAGGGCGCGCCTTTTTATGCGGCAGAACGGCCGGGGCTACTTGGACGCGGCGTGCTTCTTGCCGGTGAGCACGGGCAGAGCCTCGCGCACGAGGAAGATGGCAAGAATGAACAGAATGGCCGCAAGACCGGCCTGCAGGTAGGCGGCGAAGAGGTCGCCCTGGCCGGACGCGATGACGAGGAGCTTATCCTTGAAGGTGAGGGCGAGAGAGGTCAGGGTCACAAGAATCATGAACACCATGGGGAAGATGAACATCTTGTGATTGCGGGCGGCGTTCTTGAGCCACGCGGCCACGGCCAGCAGGGCCAGACCGGCGAGCAGCTGGTTGGATGCGCCGAAGAGCGGCCACACCTTGGACCATCCGCCCATGCCGAAGGCGATGCCCACGATGACGGTGAATCCGGTGGAGAGGTACTTGTTGCACAGAAGCTTGCGGATGCCGGTGACGGTTTCAGGCGTTTCGCCGGGGTTCAGCCAGAATTCGGTGAACATGTAGCGGGCAAGTCTGGTGCCGGTGTCGAGGGAGGTCAGACAGAAGGCGGACACCGAAAGGATGAGCAGACCGTAGGCGGTCTTCTGCGCTTCGGGGCTGGAGAAGCCGACCACGGCGAGCATTTCGGAAATGCCGCGGGCGAACACGGCGGTAGGCGGCATCTTGAAGGCGTCTGCGCCGGCCTTGGAGTAGATGTAGCCGATGGTGATGAGGGACACGATGGCGAGGGCGCACTCCACGAGCATGGCGCCGTAGCCGATGATCTTGGCGTTCTTTTCGCTGTTGAGCTGCTTGGATGTCGTGCCCGAGGAGATCAGGGAGTGGAAGCCGGAAATGGCACCGCAGGCGATGGTGACGAAGAGCACGGGGAAGAGGTACTGACCGTTCACTTCAAAGCCGACGAAGGCGGGCAGATCGAGGGTGGGATTGGCGGCGAACACGCCGATTACGGCCGCGATCATCATGGCGTAGAGCAGAAACGAGCTCAGGTAGTCGCGGGGCTGAAGCAGAATCCACACGGGGGTGACGGAGGCCACGAGAATGTACACGCCGATGATGTACATCCAAGTGTCGCCGGAAAGGTAGATGGGGCACTTGAGTCCGATGACGATGCAGGCGATGAGAACGATGATGCCGACGACGGTGCAGAAGGACAGGGACATGTTCTTGCGATATACGCAGAAGCCGAACACCACGGCCATGAGAATGAACAGCAGGGAGATGGTGGCGGTGGAGCCGTTGGCCTCGATGTGGGAGCCGTCGGGAGCGAAGCCGTTGAAGGTGCTGGCCACGATGGAAGCGAAGGCGGCGATGACGAGCAGCAGCGCAAGGTAGGCGAACACGATGAACAGACGTTTGGCGCGCACGCCGATGTTCTGCGAAATGACTTCGCCTATGGATTCGCCCTTGTGGCGGATGGAGGCGAAGAGCGCGCCGTAGTCATGCACGGCGCCGAAGAAGATGCCGCCTATGATGATCCACAGCAGGCAGGGGAGCCATCCGAAGAAGGCGGCCTGAATGGGGCCGTTGATGGGGCCAGCGCCGGCGATGGATGAAAAATGATGGCCGAAGAGCACGGGGGTCTTGGCGGGAACGTAGTCCACGCCGTCCTGCATGGTGATGGCGGGAGTAGGTCTGTTTTCATCCACGCCCCACTGTTTGGACAGCCAGGAGCCGTAGAAGACGTAGCCTGCGATGAGGCAGGCGAATCCGCCGATGAGAATGACAACGGAACTCAATTTAAATCCTCCTCAATTGAGTTAGCACTTTCCCAGATTTCCGTGTAGGAACTGCTCAAGTTCCCGTCCGGCCCGGTTGACGGCGACGTCGCCCGTGGAAAGATCCAGCGCGGCGGCGCGAAAATCCATCCAGCCGTGCAGGGAGAACAGAAAGTCCTTGTGATGGCGGGTGCCGCGCACGGCTTTGGCCGCCTGTTCCGTGATGCTGTCGCAGATGAACAGAGCTGTGATGAAGGACGATCGATGTTCGATGTGCGGACGTATTTTGGCCATGCCAAGCTCAAGAGCCTTCCCCCGGCATGACTCGTAAAGTTCCGCACTCAGTTCGGGAACGGAGAACACATACACGAATTCATTGATTTCCGCGCGCCAGAGCCTGACCTTGCGGGACAGCACGAAGCATTCGTCGGTGGAGTGGAAGGCGTAGCAGGCGGCAAGCGGCGGCGTGCCTGAGTCAACGGGCTCTTCGTCGAAATAGACGGAGTAGGCGTCGCTCAGTTTGGCGAGCATGCTTGTTCTGCTGACGGGCATTTCTTTTCTCCTGACTTGCGGCCCCCGGAAGGGCGACGCGCATGAGCCGAAACGGTTCTGGAGCGGAGCGGGGCCCAAATTGTTCAGGCAGGCCGCTCCGGTTCTGCGCGCTGTACCCCTTGGGAACAAGGGGGTGCAGGCAACCTACAATATCATGGAAAAATATTGGCACACAAGGAAAAATCAGGTTGTGAAAAAAATAAATTAGTTGCGATGCGATGGTATTTTTTCGTCTTTACGTTCTGAAAAATTTCCGTTGAAGAGCAGTCCGGACAAAGGAGGACAACGGATGCAGAGACTTTTGCTCCGCATGGCGGATGCAATGTCACTGTATGTGTCAATAATAGAGAGCCCGGCATGTGGATGCTGTGTGATATGACATGTTCATAAAACATATGATGACATAACGAATGCTTCTCTGGAAAAACGTGTTTCTGGCGTGCGCTTTGCATGCGGCGTCGAGCCCTGGGAAAAGGGCCTGCGACGACTTTTTTTCGGACGGAAAAATTTTTGCGGCGTCGGGTCGGCGAAGCTGCCGCACTCTGCGACGCGAAGCGGGGGCTGGGCGTTTTTCTGTACGGCGACGCTCCGGCGCGACGTTTTTCAGAAGCGTTTTGTCTGAATGCTGCACGCCGGCAAAACGAGAGTTGCAGGGCGGGAGCTTAAAGTTTCGCTCCGGCGCTCCGACGATGGCCGCAGGCGGACGCTGAAGACTCTGTCGGTCGTTGTTTCGCCCCCGCGTGCGGGCATGAACCGGAGTTCGGGCATGAAAAAAGACGCGACCGGAGCCGCGTCTCTTCTGTTTATCGGGAAAAGAGGAAATTGATCAGGATTTGGCCAGACCGTTCAGGAAGTTCTGCGCTTCTTCCTGCATCTTCTGGAAGTGTTCTTCGCCCTTGAAGTCTTCCATGTACAGCTTGTAGATGGGTTCGGTGCCGGAAGGACGCACGGCGAACCAGCCGTCGTCGGTGACCACCTTCAGGCCGCCGAAGGGCGCATTGTTGCCCGGAGCTTTGGTGAGCACGGCCTTGACCGGCGAGCCGGCCAGGGTGGTCATGGTCACGTCGTCGGGAGAGATGGTCTTGAAGGCGGTTTTCATTTCCGGCGTCATGGGCGAGTCGATGCGGCGATACACGGGCGCGCCGAACTTTTCTTCGAGTTCATGATAAAGCACGGAAGGATTCTTTCCGGTCTTGGCGGTGATTTCCGCGGCCAGCAGGCAGAGAATGAGGCCGTCCTTGTCGGTGCTCCAGGGCAGGCGGTCGGCTCGCAGGAAGGAGGCTCCGGCGCTCTCTTCGCAGCCGAGGCAGCAGGTGCCGGAATGCAGGCCGGGCACGAACCACTTGAAGCCTACGGGCACTTCCATGACCTTGCGGCCGTGGGCTTCGGCCACGCGGTTGAGCATGGAGCTCGTGACCACGGTCTTGCCGATGACGGCGTCGGGACGCCAGGCCTTGCGGAAGCCGTCCTTGCTGTCGCGGATGAGGAAGTCCACCACCACGGAGAGGTAGTGGTTGGGATTCATGAGGCCTTCGGGCGTGACGATGCCGTGACGGTCGGAGTCGGGATCGCAGGCAAAGGCGATGTCGAAACGATCCTTGAGCTTGAGCAGTTCGGCCATGGCGTAGGGGGAAGAGCAGTCCATGCGGATCTTGCCGTCGTGGTCGAGGGGCATGAAGCGGAAGGTGGGATCGTACTGATTGTTGGTGTTTTCGATGCTCAGTCCGTACTTTTCGGCGATTGGGGCCCAGTAGGTAAGGCTTGCGCCGCCCAGGGGATTCACGCCCAGCTTGAGGCCGGAGGCGGCGATGGCGGGAAAGTCGATGACGTTGCAAAGATCGTTCACATAGCAGGAAACGTAGTCGTGATCCTGCACGAGGCCGGAACGCAGCGCCTTGTAGAGGCTGATGCGCTTGACGTCCTTGTTGCCGTCTTCAAGAAGCTGATTGGCGCGGTCCTGAATGCGGGCGGTGAGGGTGGTGTCGGCCGGGCCGCCGTGCGGGGGATTGTACTTGAAGCCGCCGTCCTGAGGCGGATTGTGGGAAGGCGTGATGACGATGCCGTCCGCCGTGGCGGTGGACTGCCGGTTCCAGCTGAGGATGGCGTGGGAGATGGCGGGAGTGGGGGTGTAGCCGTGGCCGGTCTGGACCATGGTGACCACGCCGTTGGCGGCGAGCACTTCCAGCGCGGTGCGCCAGGCGGGTTCGGAAAGGGCGTGGGGGTCTTTGCCGAGGAAGAGCGGACCGGTGACGCCTTCGGCCTTGCGCACGTCGCACACGGCCTGCGTGACCGCGAGGATGTGGGCTTCGTTGAAGCTGGTGCGCAGGGAGGAGCCGCGATGCCCGGACGTACCGAAGCTTACGGCCTGTTCGGGAATGTCGGCGGAAGGTTCATAGGTGTAGTAGGAGGAAATGAGAGCGGGAATGTCGGTGAGCTGGTCGGGGCGGGGCAGCTTGCCCGCCTGAGGATCAAGAGCCATGGCGAGTCTCCGGAAAATGGCAGAGGTGACAGAATGCTTTGCCCCCAGCCTACACGGAAAGGCGGAGCTTGTTAATATGGGAGAGAGGCGTTGCGGGGCATTGCGCGCAAGATTTTCCGCCCGTCGTGGACGCTTCGTCGCGTCTGCCTGCCTGATGGACGGCTGAGAGCTTCGTGATGATTTTCGGGGAGTGCGGCGGCTCGCCCGAAAGGCTCCCGCGCAGGACGCGGGAAAGAGGCGTTTTTCGGAATGCGCATCGTGCGGTTTTGCCGGGCATGAACGGACGAAGTGAAGAGAACAGGGAAGAGCCGGACTCCGGGCCGGGCTGTGGAGCGACGTTTTTTTCTGCGGACGCTACGTTCGCGGATGCTCCAGTCCCCAGATGCGGATGCGCTTTTCCCGTTCTTCGGCGTCGGGCAGCAGCATGCGGAGCAGCGCGTGAAAGGCGGGGCCGTGATTCATGGCTCGCAGGTGGCACAGTTCGTGACAGATCACGTAGTCGATGAGCGGCAGGGGCATTTCCACAAGCTGCGCGGCAAGGGTGATGTCGCCCTGAACCGAGCAGCTTCCCCATCGGCGTTTGAGGCTGCGTACGGTGAGCGAGTGCGCGGCGGCGTGGTCGCCGAGCCTCTCGCGGGCGTGCTGATCGAGGCGGGACAGGCGTCGGCTCAGGATCAGGGAAGCCGCGTCGAGTCTCCAGCTCAGGAAGGCTCTTTCCACGGCGCGGTCTCTGGCCTCGCCGTCGAGACCGGGGCGCAGGCAGGGCAGCTCCAGCGTTTTCCCTCGAAAATGTGCGCGGGCGTTTCGCAGGGCGGGAACCGGGCGCAGAGTGAACGTTCTGCCGAGGTAGAGCGCCGCGGAGCCTTCCCGCGCGGGAGCAGTCACGCCTCGATGCTCGGCAAAAAACGCGCGCTTTTCCCGCACCCAGTCCAGGCGGGAGCGCACGAAGGCGAGCACGTCTTCCCAGGGGATCAACGCAGGAGCCTTGACGCGCACCGAGCCGTCGGCGCGAACCGTCATGCGCAGGGTACGGCAGCCGTCGCGCTGAAAGAGGAAGGAAATGTCGGCGTCGGGCAGAGAGACGTTCCGCTCTTCGAGAATGCGCCTGGCGTTTTTCTGTCTTGAAGAACGCCTCCTGCGACAGAGCGTCAGCATAGCCATTTCCTGCTGGAAGGCAGAAGCAGGCAGGCGCAGCTTGCAAGCATGAGCGCAAGGAGCAGGGCCATGACCGCGAGTCCCGCCGGACCGGTTCCGGGCAGGTCCTGCGCCATGTCCAGGACAAGGACCAGACAGCAGCCTCCCCACGCTGGAGCAAAGCCCGCGTTGCCGCACGCTGCAAGCACATGACGCAGGGCAAAGAAGCGCCATGCCGCGGCGATCAGGTTCTGCCTGCCGGCATGGACGGCCGGAAGGGCGCCGGGGAGAACGAAGGCGTGGAGAATCAGCACAAGGAGAAATATCAGCGAGAGCGCGCCGAACGCCTGCATGCCGCGGGGTCTGGGTTCGGACGGGCCCGGACGGGGAAGCAGAACGACGGCTATTTTATAGGAAACGTAGAGCAGCGGACAGGAGATGAGCGGAGCCAGAAATGCCGCCGCCATGGGCAGCATGAGCTCCGGCACCCGGAACCACTGGAAGAGCGGCCTTGCGCCGATGAGAAAGAACACGGCGAACAGGGACAGGGAGAACAGCATGGCGCGGGCCGTTTCGCGCACGACATCGCGCAGGGGGCGCGTGTGATCCGGCCAGCCGTGCAGCGCGGGCGGCAGAATCAGCGAGAGGGCGATGATGAGCGCAAAGGCCGTCCAGCCGGGCTGCGGAGCAAGACAGTCGTCCAGCGAGAGAAAATCGGCGCAGATGAGAACCAGCCATCCCGCAGAGGGGATGGCTGCCAGAGTGAGCATGAAAAGGGCGAAGAAACGGAGAATCATTCTTCGGCGGCGAGTCGCTTGAGCAGATCCTCCATGCCGACCACGCCCACGAGACGTCCGTTTTCCTGAACCGGCAGGGTGTAGTAGCGCTGTTCCACCATGAGCGTGGCGATTTCGTCCACCGTGGTTTCCGGCGTGATGGCGTGCGGATCGGAGCTCATGACCTCGCCTACCGTGCTTGCAGCCATGCGGCGCAGCTCACGGGAGAACTTGCCCGGCATCTGCATGGGAATGGCGCCGCCGAGCAGCAGAAAATATCCCGGCGTTTCGAGCTTCTTGTCCAGAGAAATGAGGTCGGACTGCGTGAGTATGCCGATGAGCTGGTCGTCTTCCACCACGGGAAGTCCGTTGAAATGCCCGTCGAGCAGAAGCCGGGCCGCGTCGCGCAGGGTGGTGTCGCGAGTGACGGTAACGGGGTTCTTTGTCATGATGTCGGCGGCAGTCTTCATAGTTTTCCTCCAGCAAGGTTCTTTTTCTGTACAACGCTCCTTGCGTTGTATCCATTAAAAGAACAAGGAAGAAAACTGTCAAGGCCTCCGCCGACAGCGACGACGTTCTCAGTCGGGCATGACCGCGTTGACGCAGGAGAGCGCGTTCAGCGTGCGGGGAAAGCCCATGAGCGGCAGACACACTTCCAGCGCGTCGATGAGTTCCTGCTTGGCGTTGCCTACGTTCGCGTTGCCCTGCACGTGACTTTTGACCTGCGTTTCGCATCCGCCGAGGGCGCTGATGATGGAGAAGGTCAGCAGTTCGCGGGTTTTCACATCGAGGCCGCTGCGCGTGTAGATGTCGCCGAAGCAGAAGGCGGAAAGATGATCCACCATGATGGCCTTCTGGCCTTCGGGGGCGGAGGCGTGCATGGCGTCGATGACGTTGCCGAAAATGCCTTTCTGCACGTCGAGTCCCTTCTGGAAGCGGGTTTCATCCGTGACCGTAGCCTGATTTTCCAGCGGCAGGGCGATGCCGCGCGCGGAAAACGCCGCATCGACTTCCCGCAGCGCGTCTTCCGTGGCGGGAAATCCGACGTAGGGCGCGCACTGATACACGGCTTCGCGGATCTGCACCGGGGAAACGCCGTCCGCAAGCGCGGCTTCCGTTTTTTCTCTGACGTTGCTGACGGCCCGCAGCGCCGTGAGGGCGGAGAGCGTCACAAGATGCTTCTTGACCGTAGAAAGCGCGCCCTGACGGGAAAAGGCGTCGCGTTCGAGACGGGCGCGCATGGCGGCAATGTCGGGATTGTTGCGGACAAGATTTGCTCTGGATTCGGAAACGGCGGCGCAGGCGTCGCGCACTTTGCTTTCGTTCATGATTCCCCTCCGGAATTGATGGTTTTGCGTGGACGGAGCTTGAAAGGCTGCCGCGAAGATGATGGATGACTGCCTCAAAAGGCGGCGCAGTCTTGAGCTCGCGGATACACGGAAGCAGCATAGTTTCGCCGCGCGCCGGAAGCCAGTGCCGTTTCTCTCTAATTCTTGCCTGAATCTGCCGATTGCGGCGGAAGCGGAGAAGCGCGCCGAAGGGAAGGGCGCGTTCGCCATGAAAGGAGAGAGGCGCAGAAAAAATACGACGACAAGCGCGTTGTTTTTGCCGTTGCGGACACCGAAAGCCGAGGAAGACGGGAGCGGAAAAGACGGAAAAAAGCGGCGGAATGTTCGGGAAACGCGAGGAAAACGCACTGGACGCCAAGAAAAATTGAATTAATTTTTTATTTGTAATCTAATGAAATTAAAAGATATTTATTTGCATAACAAGAAAAAGTCGAAAAAAAAATCGTTTCTGCCCCTTTTCAACTGCGAAAGCGGGCTTATTTATGGTTCGTCGCCGGGAACGCAATTCTCCTGCGGCAATGCGATCAGCGCTTTCATCCTGTCCTTTTTCCGGCGCATGCCGGGAGCGCTGAAACGCCATCAGTGACAACAAAAATTTTTGGGAGGATATGGGTAATGAAACCCCTGAATGACCGTGTGCTCGTGAAACGCCTTGAATCCGAAGAAAAGACCGCTGGTGGTCTGTTCATCCCCGATGCCGCCAAGGAAAAGCCTTCCAAGGGCGAAGTCATTGCCTGCGGCCCCGGCAAGCTGAACGACAAGGGCGAACGCGTCGCCATGGAAGTGAAGCCCGGTGACATTGTGCTGTTTGCCAAGTACGCCGGTACTGAAATCAAGGTCAACGGCGCCGATCACATCATCATGCGCGAAGAAGATATCCTCGCCATTCTCGACTAACTTCGTACAACTTCCTATTTTTCCGGAGAACATATCATGTCTGCTAAAGAGATTCTTTTCGATGCCAAGGCCCGCGAACGTCTGGCCCTTGGCGTGGACAAACTTGCCAATGCTGTGAAGGTCACCCTCGGCCCCAAGGGTCGCAACGTTCTCATTGAAAAGGCCTACGGCGCTCCCGTCATCACCAAGGACGGCGTGACCGTGGCCAAGGAAATTGAACTGGAAGACAAGTTCGAGAACATGGGCGCTCAGCTCGTTCGCGAAGTGGCCTCCAAGACCAACGACGCCGCCGGCGACGGCACCACCACCGCCACCGTTCTGGCTCAGGCCATTTATCATGAAGGCGTGAAGCTCGTGGCCGCCGGCCGCAACCCCATGCCCATCAAGCGCGGCATCGACAAGGCCGTGGCCGCCATCACCGCTGAGCTCGGCAACATCGCCAAGCCCACCCGCGATCAGAAGGAAATCGCCCAGGTCGGCACCATTTCCGCCAACTCCGATCCCACCATCGGCAACATCATTGCCGAAGCCATGAGCAAGGTGGGCAAGGAAGGCGTCATCACCGTTGAAGAAGCCAAGGGCCTCGAAACCACTCTGGAAACCGTGGAAGGCATGCAGTTCGACCGCGGCTACCTGTCCCCCTATTTCGTGACCGACGCCGAAAAGCTGGTGTGCGATCTTGAGAACCCCTTCATCCTGCTGCAGGAAAAGAAGATCACCGGCATGAAGGAAATGCTGCCTGTTCTCGAACAGGTGGCCAAGATGAACCGTCCTCTGCTCATCATTGCTGAAGACGTGGAAGGCGAAGCCCTCGCCACCCTCGTGGTGAACAAGCTGCGCGGCACCCTGCAGGTGGCCGCCGTCAAGGCTCCCGGCTTCGGCGATCGCCGCAAGGCCATGCTCCAGGATATCGCCATTCTCACCGGCGGCACCGTTGCCTCCGAAGAAATGGGCGTCAAGCTCGAAAACTTCACCCTTGCCAACCTCGGCACCGCCAAGCGCGTCCACATCGACAAGGACAACACCACCATCGTTGACGGCGCCGGTCAGTCCGCCGACATCAAGGCCCGTGTTGCTCAGATCCGCGCCCAGATCTCCGAAGCCACTTCCGATTACGATCGCGAAAAGCTGCAGGAACGTCTGGCCAAGCTGGTCGGCGGCGTGGCTGTGATCAAGGTCGGTGCTGCCACCGAAACCGAAATGAAGGAAAAGAAGGACCGCGTTGAGGACGCCCTGAACGCCACCCGCGCCGCTGTTGCCGAAGGCATCGTGCCTGGCGGCGGCACTGCCTACATCCGCTGCCTGCCCGCTCTGGACGACATCGAAGCCACCGAAGAGGAAATGGCCGGCGTGAACATCGTTCGCCGCGCTGTGGAAGAACCTCTGCGCCAGATTGCCGCCAACGCCGGCTTTGAAGGCTCCGTGGTTGTGGAAAAGGTTCGCGAAGGCAAGGACGGCTTCGGCTTCAACGCCGCCACCGGCGAATATGAAGACCTTCTGGCCGCCGGCATCATTGATCCTAAGCAGGTTTCCCGCTTCGCTCTGCAGCATGCCTCTTCCGTGGCCGCTCTCCTGCTGACCACCGAATGCGCCATTGCTGAACTGCCCAAGCCTGAGCCTGCGGCTCCTGCTGCGCCCGGCATGGGCGGCGGCATGGGCGGCATGTACTAAAAAACGCTCCGACGGGCTTTTGCCCGTCGCGCCTGATAGAAAAGGGGAACCGCGTAGGCGGCTCCCCTTTTTCGTATCCGCGACTTTTCGCCGTGCTGCGGCAGAACGTTCTGTTGCAGGACGGCGGAGCGTCCGCGGAAAGCGGAAACGTCTGCGCCCGGATTTTCGGAGCCGTCGAGGCGGCGGTCCGGTCGGAACGGCCCGGCAAAAGCGTTCGGAACGGGATACGGATCGACGGTGTTTTCGGAGAACCGAGGGGCTGCCGGGATATTCAGGCGCATGACGGGGCCGGTTCCGGCTCGTGGAGAAAGGGGGCGTGTTTTCGCGGACTCGCCTTGCTCATGCAGAGAGAGTTCTTGCAGGCTGGAAGGCTGGAGCGCGGGTGTCAGGCTCTGCGGCGCGGGAATTGTCCGCCATCGACAAAGGCGCGATGAGTCAGCGTCGACCGGATGCTGCGTGTGCGGGGGCCATCAGGGCTTTCATCACTGGTCAGGGCGTAAAAGCGGACGCTGCGGCTCGGGGATTGCCCAGCGCCGGAAACGGACATACATTTAAATAATATACGGGAAAGAACCTGAGCTTGTGCCGGGAGAGACGATGATGACGGAACATGATGAAGAGCGAAAAGTGGTGGAACCGGAACTGGTGACCGATGAGAAGTACAGCCGGGCCTATTCCGAGGAAGCGTTTCACACGAAGCTTCTGCGCTTTGCCGGAACCATAGGCAAGGAAGGGCTGCGTTCGGCGCTCATCCTTTACTACACGCTGCAGCGCAAGGATCTGCCGGGAAAGACTCGGGCCATCATTCTCGGCGCGCTGGGCTATCTGATTCTTCCGGCGGACATCGTGCCCGACCTGATTCCGGTGTTCGGCTTTACCGACGACATCGGCATTCTTGCGGCGGCGCTTGCGGCCGTGGCCATGTATGTGGACGACACGTCGAAAGCCAAGGCCGACGCGGCACTGGCGCGCTGGCTGGGCGCGGCGGACAAGATGCTTAAAAAAGGATAGGGCCCGGCAGAAACGCGGCGTCGCGCGTTTTTTTTGAGAACGACGCCAGTCCGGGCCTGAGCGCTTGAGCAGATCGGGAGATTGATCGGGCGGGAGGCACGGGCCTGTGCTGCGCGGAGCAGGGCGGAACGGGCGGCGAATAATCATCGCCTGACTGGGGCGGCGTTGCGGTTCGCGCTGCCGTTTCCCGGCAAACGAGGGGCGTTGTTCAGAAGAGGGGGGAGTGACGAGCGCGACGGTTATGCCGATGGTTCTCCCTGCGCACGGGGCATGCGCCATCGTCGAAAGCGTGACGCACAGGCTGGATCAGGTTTCTCCCCGAGCGCAGATCATGCGTGCTTCGGCCGCCTTCGCAGTCGCCGCCCTGGTTGCCCCCGCGGCCCCGGAGAATCCTTGACTGACGCGATCCCCCCGCGTTCCCCGGAACATATTTGATTGACGAGGCTCGCTCCGCGCAGATCATGCGCAGGACGATTCTTGAGCTCTGCCGGGACGGTGCAAGGCACAAGGCCGGAGCGGCGGAACAAAAAATTTCCCGGACGCGGGGAAAAGACTTGCCATTTGCAGAAAAACGGGATACGAACGTCCTTCGTATGTCCGAACAGGACATCTATGCACTTGCCTGTAATGGAAAAGTCGTCCTTCTTCTGAAGGATGCACCTGCACCGATTGACGGGAACAGGTCGTCATGCCTGCCAGCATCATTCAGGGAGTGTGCGCCGCATTGTCGGCTTCCGGTTCGCCGGTTTACCTGTAGTATGGGAAGCAGGCTTCATTTCTGACCCGTTTTTCGGAGGTTTTAATGTACGCTATTGTTGAAGTGCTCGGCAAGCAGTACCGCGTTCAGGAAGGCAACAAGGTTGTTGTCGACCGCATGGACGCTGAAAAGGACAGCGAAGTGTCCCTCGACCGCGTGCTCATGATCGGCGGCGAAAGCACCAAGATCGGCACCCCCGTCGTGGACGGCGCCAAGGTGACCATCAAGGTCGTTGATCACATTCTCGGCGACAAGGTCGTGGTGTTCAAGCACAAGCGCCGCAAGGCCGAACGCCGCACTCAGGGTCATCGTCAGGAATACACCGTTCTTACTGTTACCGGTATCGTCGCCTAACGGGCGTACCGCTATTTTCCAAGGAGTTTCATCATGGCACATAAAAAAGCAGGCGGCAGCTCCCGCAACGGTCGTGACAGTGAAGGTCAGCGCAGAGGCGTGAAGCGCTTCGGCGGCCAGCATGTTCTTGCCGGCAACATCATCGTTCGTCAGCTCGGCACTGTGGTCTATCCCGGCACCAACGTCGGCATGGGCCGCGACTACACCCTTTTCGCCAAGTGCGACGGCGTTGTGAAGTTTGAAAAGTTCCTCCGCAAGCGTCGCGTTCACAAGCGTGTGAGCATCGTGCCCGCGGAAGCCGCGGCGTAATCGCGCTTTCGGTATGATTTTGGGGCGAGAAGGGCTATGGCTCTTCTCGCCCTTTGTGTCTTTGTTCGGGGAAGCAGGTCCTGCCTGAATCCGGCGACTTGTCCGGCTCCCCACTCTGCATCCGGCGCGTGTCGCGTGATGTTCGGATCCGCCGGTCGTTTGTTCGACAGGTCCGGCACGGAATGTGTCTGGCGTCGGATTTCCACGGCGCGCCGTGCTTTTGCGGTTCATGCGCTCCAGTCGTGAGGAAAGCATATGAAATTTGTGGATGAAGCCACCATTCAGGTGAAGGCGGGCAAGGGCGGCAACGGCTGCGTTTCCTTCCGCCGCGAAAAGTTTGTGGCCAAGGGCGGCCCCGACGGCGGCAACGGCGGCGACGGCGGCAACGTGTACGCCCGGGCCTCCACCAGGCTTTACAGCCTGTACGACTTCCGTCTGAAGCGCATTTACGAGGCCGAGAACGGTCAGGGCGGCATGGGCAGCCAGTGCGACGGCCACAAGGGTGAAGATCTCGTCATCGAACTGCCCGCCGGCACGCAGCTCTACGAGCGCACCGGCGAGGGCGAGGCGCTCTTTGCCGACGTTTCCGATCCGGACAAGCTGGTGCTTCTTGCCGCAGGCGGCCGCGGCGGCAAGGGCAACGAACATTTCAAGTCGTCCACCATGCGCGCCCCGCGCTTTGCCCAGCAGGGCGAACCCGGCGAAGAAAAAACGTTCCGCCTGGAACTCAAGATTCTGGCCGACGCCGGTCTGCTCGGTCTGCCCAATGCGGGCAAGTCCACCTTCCTGTCCCGGGTGTCGGCGGCCCGTCCCAAGATTGCCGCCTATCCCTTCACCACGCTGACCCCCAATCTCGGCGTGCTCATCGACGAATGCGATCCGGACAGACGCATGGTCATTGCCGACATTCCCGGCCTCATTGAAGGCGCGCACGCCGGTCAGGGACTCGGCGACCGCTTCCTGCGTCATGTGGAGCGCACGCGTTTTCTGGTGCATATTCTCAGCGTGGAGGACGTGGACCTCGAAGCCGACAATCCGTGGGAAGGCTTTGATCTCATCAACGACGAGCTTTCCCGCTTTGATCCCGAGCTTGCGCTGCGTCGTCAGATAGAAGTGGTCAACAAGATCGACCTGCGCACGCCGGAAGAACTGGATGCCATCAAGGCCCGCGCCAAAGCCGACGGGCGTGACATCGTGTTCATTTCCGCGCGCGAGCAGATAGGTCTTGAGGAGCTTGTCGAGCGCATGTGGAAACTGCGCGACGAGCTGGACTTCAATGATCCGCTTGTCCATTATCAGGACGAAGTGGTGGTGGATGAGGAATTCCCCGATATCGAAGTGATATGGACGCGCGAATAATGGATACTCGTGAAAAGACACTGGCCTCGGCGCACACGCTGGTGGTGAAGGTGGGCAGCGCCGTGCTCACCACGGCGGAAGGACTGCATCTTTCCGTGATGTACAATCTGGTGGAGCAGCTCGCCCGTCTGGCCCGTCAGGGCCGGCGCGTGTGTCTGGTCAGCTCCGGCGCGGTGGCCGCGGGCAGAACGGCGCTTCCGGACCGCGGACGCACGGTGGAAGGACTTTCCGGCAAGCAGGCGCTGGCCGCCATCGGTCAGGGCTGTCTCATGCGCGAGTACGAACACGCCTTTGCTGCGCAGGGGCTTTTGTGCGCGCAGGTGCTGCTCACGAGGGACGATCTGCGCAGCCGCACCCGCTTTCTCAACGCCCGCAACACGTTCATGAATCTGCTCGACTGGGGCGTGGTTCCCATTGTCAACGAGAACGACACCGTGGCCGTGCAGGAGCTGAAGTTCGGCGACAACGATCAGCTTGCGAGTCTTCTTCTCAATCTTGTGGAAGGGGATCTCTACATCAATCTCACCAGCGCGGACGGCGTGATGGCCGTCAATCCCGCAAGCGTTGCGCCGGGCGAAACCGCTCCCTTCCTCGACAGCATTGAGGACATCGCCTCTCTGGACATCGAATCGCTCTGCGGAGCCAAGACCAGTGTGGGAACCGGCGGCATGCGCTCCAAGCTCATGGCGGCCCGCCGCGCGGCGCAGCTCGGCGTGCCCACGCTCATTCTCCCCGGGCGTCGCCCCGACATTCTCGACCAAGCCTTTGCCGGGGAGCATGTCGGCACATGGGTGTGCCCCGGAGAACAGGCCGTGTCGCGCCGCAAGTACTGGATGGCTTATCAGTCCGAGCCGCAGGGCACCGTTGTGGTGGACGAAGGCGCGGCCCGCGCGCTGGAAGAGAAGGGCGGAAGCCTGCTTCCCGGCGGCGTGATTGCCGTGGAAGGCAGCTTTGAACCCGGAGCGCTCGTGCGCGTCGTGTGCGGAGAGCATCACATCGGCGTCGGCCTGAGCAACTATTCTTCGGAAGATCTGGACCGCATCAAGGGCCTGCGCCGTGTGGAAGTGGCGGCCGCGCTCGGCGATGCGCACTACCCCGAAGTCATCCACAGAGACAATCTGCTCATCAACGCGGCGGTGTAGAATCGCGTCTTCTTATAGAATAAAAAGGGCCGGACTGCCTTGCGCAGGTCCGGCCCTGATGTTTTAACTTTGGGCGATCAGACGAACATGCCGAAGTTGCTCATGGCATCGAGAGACGCGCCTTCCGACGGAGCCTCTTCCTGGCCGGGCGCGGAGCAGAGTTCGGCCAGCTTCTTTTTCCAGACGGCAACCTGTGCCAGAAAGTCGTTTACGGCAAGGCTCAGAGTGTCGGGGGTGAGAGCGCTGTCGTCGAAGCGCTTCCAGAGCACGACGCGGCCGAGCGCCCCGTGCACGGAGAGCGCCGCGCCGCCGGTTTCGGCGCCGAGAAGCGAGGCTTCGAGCAGCGCCAGACAGGCGTTTTTGGAAAGATCGGCGGCGTCGCCTATTTCACTGTACATGAAGAGCGCGCGGTCTTCCTCGTCATGGGTGAAGGTGATTTCGTTTTCGCCGTCGAAAAGCAGCGAGCAGCTGCCGTCGGCGTCGGGGGCAAGACCATCAATGCCCAGAGAGCTGCCGAAGCTCTCCAGAGCGGCGTTCCATTCCATGGCAAAACTCCTTGATGAGCGTGGGCTCATGCGTTGATTCCGGGACTGTTCTCAGGGGAAAGGAGTCCGGCTCCCTCCCCGGTCATGCGTTACGGTCTGTAGTACTTGGAAAGCAGCGGGAAGATGTCCGCATGGTCGGCTATCACCTTTTCGATGCCGCGCATGAAGGTGTCCGCATCCTTGTTCCATTCCCTGGCGAAATCTTCCCGTATGGCGTCGAGCATATCCCGCCTGTCCTGCATGCATCTTTCGGCCAGAGGCGCGGGCGCGGTGGCCGCCGTCTGCACGAGCTTGTCCAGCACGTTGCGGGACATGCAGAGCGGATTGGTGAGACGCTGGAGCCTGTCGGCCTCCACGGCAAGTTCTCTTCGTATGGCCTCCGCGCTTTGCGTGGGCTTCTCGCCCGCCTTGCCGTGCAGGAAGGCGAAGCGTTCGGGATTGAATTCCTGCGTGCGGCCTATGTCCAGAGAGTCTGCGGCGTTGAGCAGCATGGCTTCCAGCGTCTGCCCGCGGTGGGCGTCAATGCTGTCCTTTACGGCCTGCTCGTAGTCCGCGCCGAGCGTTGCATCGCCGAAGGCGGTCTTCATGGCGGCCACGGTCATGTTGGCGCTTCTGTCTTCCCAGCGGTCGGCGCCGCCGCCCTGTCTGCCGAGATCATGCCCCGTAATGCCGCACAGAACGGCGTTGCGGTCCATGGGCACGCCCTGTTCCTCCAGCATGGAGCACATGACCGAGGCGAAGATGAACGCGCGGGCGATATGGCCGCGTCCGTGCACTGATGTGCCGCGCTCGAAGGTCCGTTCATGGTTCATGTAGGCGTCGAGATTGGCGATGAGGAAGTTTCTTCTCTGCGCGCCGTCTGCGGGCATGGATGTCGGCACGGCCGCGGCGGGGAAGGCCGGATAGCCCGGATGCGTCCTGTCGAGAACGGCGGCGGTCTGCGGAGCCACTTCGTGCAGGGCCTCGCGCGCGGACTGCGGGATGAGCGACAGCTCGGCCGTGAAGGTCGGCACGTCCTTGAACTCGACGTCGGCCAATCTTGAGGCGTTGACGGCGTTGCGCTGCATGAGCAGAAGCGTTGAGCTCATCACGCCGAAGTCCGCGGCATCCGCCAGCGCCTCGTCTCCGGAGCGGTGACCGACCTGAAAGAGCTGGCCCATGAAGCGCAGCTGCTCGGGAGAGTTCAGTCGGGCCTGAAGACGCTGCAGGTCCTGCCTGTTCACGGCGGGAGAGCCGTTTTCGAGCATGGCCAGAGACATGAAGGAGATGCGGTCGAGCTCGGCGGCCTTGTCGTCCGCGCCGAAGTCGGCGTCGCCGAGGTGCTGGATGAAATCGTTGAGATCCTCGGACGCTCTCTGCATGAGCGCGCCGATGTTTCGGAAGACATCTTCCGGGGAAGGCGCGGCTCCGGCGTTCATGAGCCCGCGCAGAACATTGGCCTGCGCCGTGGCGTGGGTGTGGATGATGCGCAGCTCTTCCGGGGAACGCAGCACCCTTGCGCTGCATACCCAGAAGGCGAAGGCGTCCTTCTGGGCCTTCGTGGCAAAGGGAAGACGCTCAAGCTCGGTCAGAAGTTCGGCCTTCTGCTGCAGCATGGGCTTTGCCGTCTTCTGGAAGGCCTGCCGGACCAGACTCTGCGGATCCAGGCTCGCCTGACTCAGGCTCTTCATGTCGGCCGCGATGGTCTGCATGAACTTTCCGGCCAGAGCGGCAAGGGCGTTGCCTTCAAGGCGGAGCGTTCCCGGAGCAAGATTGTCGCCTATCTGCTCGGCTTCGATGAATCTTGCGATCTGTCCGGGAAGATCCGCGAGCACGGCTTCGGCTTCGGCGTCGATGCGTTCCCTGTCCAGATGACTGACCTGGAACGTTCTTTCTTCCTGATGCAGCCTGTTGATGCCTTCCACTTCCCTGCCGAGGTCGAAGTTTTCGATGAGGTTCACATGGATGCCCGTGCGCTTCTCAAAGGCGGCCATGCGGGCCTTCAGCTCCTCGAGGTTCTCTTCCGGCACGTCGTCGATGTTGATGCGTATTTCGGCAATGTCGCGTGAGGGGACGAGCGGGCCCTGTATCTGCGCTTCTATGTACTGTGCTCCGGTCAGGTGCACGCGGGGGTGATTTCCGTCGGCGTTCTTCATGGCGGCCAGTGCGAGCGCGTTGCCGTCGAAGGTGCTCATGTGGGGAATGAGGGCTTCGAGATTGTCGTGCGTGGCCAGAAGACTGCGCGTGGCGGAGCGGTCGCCGAAGCAGTCCAGAAGCAGAGCCTTGAAGTGAGACTCCTGGTCCAGGTCGGCGAATTCGATGCCCGAGGGCAGGGCGATGAAGGCGGACGCGCGGGCGTCCGGCACCTTGGCGATGCTGTCGAACCAGGCTTCCAGCGCCTTGTGTTCGGCGGAGTTCACGTCGCGGCAGGCCGTGGTGAATTCGGCCGGGAGTCCCGCGCCGTCGAGAAGCGCGTAGAAGTCCGCGCGGCGCTCCTGCGACATGTTGACCACGGGCGCATAGAACGTGTCTTCGGCAATGTAGGTCGCGCGCCTTGCCACGTCGTCCTTCAGTACTATGGCCGCCGAGCCGTAGCCCGCTCCTGCGGATACGGCGCCTATTCTGCGGCCCTGCACGTTGAGCGCGCCGTACACGGGACGCTCGTCGGCCTGCACGGCATGTCCTTCGAGCTCGGGGAAGAGCAGCCGTTCCGCGGCGTCGCGGCGGGCGAGGTAGCCTTCGCCCTTGATGAGTGTTTCTTCTGCGGCCAGATGAAAGATGTTCTTCATCGGCTCGTCGGGATGCGCCATGATGCCGCTCTCGCTCAAGAGCACGTCCACGTCGACGTTGATGGTGAGTTCCGCGCTGCGCAGAATGTCGGCCATTTCCTTCACGGATACGGAAGGAAGATCGCGGCGGCGGAGCGCTTCCGTTTCCCCGGCGGCCGTCTTTTCTCGCGTCGCGGCGCTTTCGGCCGCGGTTTCCACGAGCGTGCGCAGGTTGGCTGGCGTGATGTCGTGAGGCTGCGCAGGCGCTATGGCCGCGCCCTGCGCGCCGTATTCCTCGCTGAGACGCGGCGGCATTCTGAGGGCCGTGAGCGAGGCGTCTTCAGGATGCGCGGCCACGAGGTCGTCCACCATGCCTCGCACTGTGCGGTTGCTCACTTCCTTGAGCACCAGCGCCTGAAGGTCGAACAGCATCGAGGCGGCGCTGCGTGCGTCCCCGGCCTTGGCGTTGATCTGCCCTTCGCGCATGAGCGCGCTTTGCAGAAGATCCATGTCCGCCGTGGTGAAGGCCTGATACACGGCGGCAAGCTCCGCGTTGCTCAGATTTTCCACGGCGGGCGCAAAGGCCCACAGGGGGCTTTCCTTCTGCTGCTCTGAAAGCTGACCGAGCTTGTCGAGTCTCGTCATGTAGTCCTGCGCCGCTTTGAGGCTGCCGAGCAGCGCCTTCGCGTTCAGCGTGCCGGGTTCCTTGAGCACCTGAAGCGCATCGCCGGCGCTCCTGGTGAGACCTTCCTTGCCTCTGACAATTTTTGTGGCAGTCGTGAATCCCTGAAAGGGAACTTTGTTGGCCTTTATGCTGTCCAGACGGATGGGTTCTCCCTTGCCGAGCTGCACCCGGTGTTTGCCGAAAACTCCGGTTTTTTCCGTAATGCCGCGGGATTCAAGCTGACTGTGCAAAACCTGGTCGGGCTGTATGCGGGGCATGATATCCTCCTTGAGGAAACGATGAGCATTGAATACTCATGATCTAGCAAGTTTCGTGCCGAAATTCCGAAAACGGGCACGGCTGAATGCTTTGATAAAAAATATCCGCTCCCCAGGCCCTTGTCTACAGAAACGGACGCTCTGGAGGATAATGGCCGGGCCCGGCAAGCGGGGGCGGGGAAGCCGCCTCATGCGGCATCTTTGATAAAGCGGCGAGCTTCTCCTGGCGGTCCGCCGACGGCCTGAACGGCTTTTTGCGGCACGAAGAGTGCAGCGTTCTGCATCATCGGGCTCTCCGTGTTCGGTTCTTTTCGGCATGCGCACGCATGTTGTTCCTGATCACGGAGCAGAAAGACAGATTTTTTTGAAAAAACGGCAAAAAAATGCTTGCCAGCGCGACCAATTTTCTATAAGTTCCTCCTCGTGCCCAGGTGGTGGAATTGGTAGACACACTATCTTGAGGTGGTAGCGCCGAATGGCGTGGGAGTTCGAGTCTCCCCCTGGGCACCATTATGAGAGCGAGAGCTGCAAGCTGAGGTTTGCAGCTCTTTTTTTATGCATTTTTTGTGCGTGCGCCAGGCGTGTTGCACGCGCGGCGCGTTTCGCGGAGCGAGGGTTCCGTTGACGGCAAAGTCGGCATCCGCCCGCATGCAGAAAAACGGGCATGGCTTGTGCCGTTTTCCCGGGCGGGGATTGCGGAGCGGAGAAGGGACAAGTCGTTCCTGCAAGGCGTGCCTTAGGGCTCGACGTCAATCTGATGACGAACGCACGCGGGCAATGATGTGCTGCCTTTGCGTTCGGATCCTGCCCCGCGTTCCTTGCAGGCGGATCGGCGCTGTTCGGCGAAATTTTCGGCAGCACGGCCGGTCTGACGGGCGGACAGGGGGCTCTTGTTTCGGAAAAGGAAATGCGGAGCGCGGAAAACGTGCGGGCGACGCAGCGGAGAGAAGCGCGCCGGACGGAAGCGCGAATGGGGAATCCGTTTGCCGCGGGCGGGACTTTTTTGAGCCTTTTTCGCGCGAGGAGCAGGCCCCATTTGTTTTCTGCCGGTCGGTCTTCCCGGGGTCGCCGGAAGAGCGCTCGTCAGAGCCTTGTTACCAGCACTATTTTCCCCGGCGTTCCATTTCCTTCTGTATCAGACGGAGCCCCATGAGAATATTGTTCGTCAGGCTCTCGCAAAGCCGGGCTTCGTCTTTCTTCTGAAAAGCGTCAAAAATTTCCCTGTGCTGTTCCCCAGCAGCGTTTTCTGATCCTGCGCGGCGTAGCAGCGGTGATGCAGAAAGATTTCCACGTGATCCACAAGCGTGTCGGCCGTGTCCAGCAGATGCGGCATGGCCGCGGCCTTGTACAGCGCCGCGTGAAAGGCCCGGTCGGCGTGAAACAGCGTGGCGGAAGGCGCGGCGGCCTGTTCCATGCCGCGCAGGATCTCCTCGATGTCGTCGGCGTATTTCATGGCCTCGGTGGCCAGCAGACATTCCAGATGCACCCTGAGTTCATAGATGTGCCGGATTTCCCGCACCGTGGGCAGCGGCGCGACAACGGCGCCCTTGTAGGGAAGATTGCGTATGAGTCCGGAGCGGTCGAGCCGCATGAGCGCTTCGCGTATGGGGCCCCGGCCGACCTGGAGCTTTTCTTCCAGATCGGCCAGAACCAGCCGCGCGCCGGGAAGAAGTTCTCCCTGAAGAATGAGCTCCCGGATGAGCTCGTAGGCCTGAAGCGATTTTACCGTGGAAGTTTTCATGCGCCACCTTGCCTGTCGGCATGCTCGTGCCCGTGCGGAAACGGGAATGTTCAGTCGGAGGACATGATACGCTATTTTTTGCAAAAAGGACATGCCTGTTCTGAGTCCCGGCAAAAGACGGGCGTTCGGGGTTCGCGCAGACCTTTTCTGCATGGCGGAGAACGTGCAAAGCGTCGGAACGCGCCCTATCGCCGTTCAGGACGCAACATCAGGGATGCCGTTGGTCGATGCCGGAAGATTGACGGCGCGGGGCAAGATGCGCTTTGGAAGTTGCGTCAGGACCGCGCAGGCAGAACGGGCGCGCGTGCGGAAATTTCGGGAGCGCGGACGCAGGGCGAGAGGGAGAGCGCGGGAGCCTGCGGCAGGCGTTGGGAAAAGGCGCGTTAATTAATAATGACGTGATGGAGGCGGAGCGTACGTCTTGCCTGTGCGACGGAAAAATGTTGTCCGCGGGACGGGCGTATTGCACAAGAGATGGGCGGACAAAAAGTCGGCGCGCTCCGAAATTCAGGGCGCGCCGAGGGAAGAAGTCAGCGTTGTGGTCGTGCGCCGCAGAGGCGGCGGAGACGGCGCTTATCCGCCGATGGCGGACATGCGCTTGTGAGCCACGGGGCCGTTGCTTGCGGCAAGAATTTCCGCGCCCACGGGCTTGCGGGACACCGCGTCGATCATGATGCGGCGCACTTCCTCTTCGCCCTTGTCGCGCAGGGCGTCCCGGATGGGGTATTCCCTGTCGTCGAAAAGGCAGGTGCGGATATTGCCTTCCGCCGTGAGGCGCAGGCGGTTGCAGGACTGGCAGAAGCTCTGCGTCACTGAGGTGATGAGTCCGAAGCTTCCCTTCGAGACCTGGCCTTCCGGCGTGATGAGCTTCCACAGCTTGGCCGGTCCGCGCTCTTCGGCCGTGTGGCCTTCGCTTCCCTGACCGTCCTTGCGACGCAGGGCCACGGGTTCAAGCCGCCAGTGCCTGCGGGCGCTCTCCAGAATGTCGGCCGCGGGCCAGAACAGGTTGTTCGACCAGATGGTGGAATCGCCCATGGGCATGAATTCGATGAAGCGCACGTCCACGGGCCAGTCCATGGCCATGGCGGCCAGGGCGGGAAGCTCGTTGTCGTTGACGCCGCGCATGGCCACCGCGTTTATTTTGAGCGGAATGCCGAGTTCCAGCATTCTGTGCATGTTGTCGAGCACGGTGGGAAGCACGTCTTTGCCGGTGATGGACGCGTATTTGGCTCGATCGAGCGAGTCGAGGGACAGGTTGACCGATACGCCGAGTTCCTTGAGCGTGTCGAGCGCCGGAGCAAGCAGGGTGCCGTTCGAGGTGAGCTTGAGCGCCGTCTGCGGAAAGCGCCGGTGAATCTTGATGAGAAAGTCAAGAAAGCCCTTTCTGGCAAAGGGTTCGCCGCCGGTGAAGCGCAGCTTGTGAACGCCGAGCGTCACGGCGATTTCAATGATCTTTTCGATTTCTTCAAAGCGCAGAATGTTTTCGTGCGGAATGAAGGGCACGCTGTCGTCGCGGCAGTAGCGGCAGCAGAGATTGCAGCGGTCGGTCACGGAAATGCGCAGGTAGCGCACCGTTCTGCCGTGGGCGTCGGTGAGAACGGCGGGGTAGTCTTCGTGCGGTTCTGCCATGAGGCTAGCTCCTTCCGCAGTCGCTCATGTCGCCGTTGAGCTTTTCCAGCGCGTGCGGCAGCACGGGCAGGAGCGCGGCGAGATTTTCCTGCGCGGCAAGACGGCTTCCGGGCAGGGCGATGAGCATGGTGCGTCCCAGCGTGCCCGCAAGGCAGCGGGAAAGCACGGCGCGCGGCGTGTGGGTGAGTCCTTCGGCGAACATGACCTGTTCAAAGCCGGGCAGACGGCGATCCAGCACGGGAATCAGGGCTTCCGGCGTGAAGTCGCGGGGCGAGAGGCCGGTGCCGCCGGTGGTGACGATGAGTCCCCAGCCGGACGCGGCAAGATCCTTGACCAGCTTGCGCAGCGCCCGCGGATCGTCGGGCAGCAGGAAGAGCTGACGGCGGGCCGGAGAGAGCGCGGAGAGCATGTCGAGCAGAGCGGGGCCGCTTTCGTCCACGCGGTCGCCGGCGTAGCCCTTGTCGGAAAGGGTGATGCAGGCCACGGCAAGCCCTTCGCCCGTCCAGGCTTCGGGCGCGGGACGCGGCGCGGGCAGCGGCGTGTCCTCCACCTCGAAGAGCAGCGGATCGTCGGTCTTGAACAGGCCGCTCTTGCCGCCGGACTTGAGAATGAGGCGCACGTCGCGGATGATAACGTCCTTCTGCACGGCCTTGACCATGTCGTAGATGGTGGCCGCCGCCACCTGGGCCGCGACGATGGCTTCCATTTCCACGCCGGTGCGGCCGGACGTGCTGGCCGAGGCTTCGAGCAGCACGGAAGGCGGTTCGTCCTGCACCTTGAAGCGCACGTCGGCATGGGTGAGGCCCAGCGGATGGCACATGGGAATGAGTTCCGAGGTGCGCTTGGCCGCCATGATGCCGGCCACCTGCGCCACGGTGAGCACGTCGCCCTTGGGCAGTGCCCTGGCCTTGAGCAGTTCCAGCGTGTGGGAATTGAGTTCCACCACGGCCCGGGCGATGGCAGTGCGCTTGGTTTCTTTCTTTGCGCTCACGTCCACCATGCGGGCGGCGCCTGCGGCGTCGATATGAGAGAATTCAGACATGGGAGCCTCGATGCCTACGCCTGGGGAAGAACCTGGGGACGGAAGGTGATGCGGAAGCTGTCGCCGGGCTTGACCACGCCGCCCTTGAGGATGCGGCAGAACACGCCGCGCCGAGGCATGATGCAGTCGCCCACCTGCTGGCGGATGGCGCAGCCCATGTGGCATTCCTTGCCTATCTGGGTGAGCACGAGCTCGATGTCGTCGCCGATGACGAAGCGGGTGCCCACGGGGCAGGTGTAGAGTTCCACGCCTTCGGTGGTGATGTTTTCGGCGAAGTCGCCGGGATGCACGTCGGCGCCCATGGAGCGCATGTATTCAATGTCTTCCATGGCCAGCAGGCTGAGCTGACGATGGGTGCCGTCGGCATGGACGTCGCCCTCCACGCCGTGATTGGCCACCAGGGTCACCTGCGGCTGATTGATTTTCTTTTCCCCCTTGCGGGCACTCGTGGATACGGCAACGATACGCATGATATTCTCCATCCTTGCAGAAAACGGTTGGTTTATTAGGTGACCGGGCCTTTCAGGGCCTTTCGTTGACAATGCTTACTTCCCGGGCTTCCAGAGCGGCGGGAATGTCTCTGTCGTGCGTGGCGCACACGATGCTGACGCCCCGGCTGCGCAGAGTACGCACAACATTGAGTATGGCCTTTTCGCTTGCCGCGTCAACATTGGATGTCGGTTCATCGAGTAAAAGTACGGACGGAGAGAGAATAAGACGCGAGGCAAGGGCGATGCGCTGCCGTTCGCCGCCGGAAAGTTCTCCCGGTCCGCGGGTGGCCATGCCGTCGGGATCGGCGAAGCCCACGGCGAGCATGCTTTCCCGATAGCCCTTGCGCTGACGTTCCGCGTCGAGGCCGCGCAGACGCAGACCGAGCGTCACGTTCCAGAACACGGAAGCCTTCATGAGGTAGGGTTCCTGAAGCAGCAGGGTGACTTCCCGACGCGGATCGGTCTGATTTCCGGCGTAGAACAGGGAGCCGGACGTCGGTTTTTCCAGAAAGGCGAGCAGGCGCAGCAGGGTGGACTTGCCGCTGCCGTTTCTTCCGGTGAGCGCCACGGTTTCTCCCTTTTCCATGGAAAAGTAGGGGAGACGCAGCGCGGTGATGTCGCCGTAGCGCTTGCAGAGATCGTGCGCCTCGAAAAGAGTGTTCATGCGCGCCCCTTTTGTCTGAGCCAGGTCATGAGAAAGTTCACCAGAAAGGCGATGAACAGAAGCACGAGTCCGAGGGCTATGCCCTGCGCGAATTCGCCCTTGCTGGTTTCCAGCGAAATGGCGGTGGTCATGGTGCGCGTGGAATAGCGGATGTTGCCGCCGAGCATCATGGCCACGCCCACTTCCGTGACCACGCGGCCGAAGGCCGTCACGCAGACCATGCCGAGATCGTAGCGTATTTCGCGGATGGTGTGCAGGGCGAGCTGCGTGGAGGATGCGCCGAGCGTGAGCAGGGTTTCCCGGCAGCGCCGGTCCAGATTTTCCACGGCCTGCGCCGTCCAGGAGACGACGATGGGCAGGGCGAGAATGCTCTGACCTATGACCATGCCGGGCACGGTGAAGAGCAGTCCGAACTGACCGAACGGGCCGCGGTAGGTGATGAGCACATAGACGACAAGACCGATGAGCACGGTGGGAAAGGCCAGGAGCGTGTCGGACACGAGGCGTATGAGCTTTTTGCCCGGAAAGTTGGTGTAGCCGAGCAGAAAGCCCAGGGGCAGCCCGAGAACGGAGGCGATGACGAGGGCGCAGCTCGTGGATGTGAGCGTGGCCTCGATGGCGGAGAAGGTGGCGTCGTCCATGTGCAGCAGAAGGTCGATGGCCTTCTGCAAGCCGTCGCTGAAATATCCCATGATGACCTGCGAGGAAAAAAATGGAAGGCGGGCCGGAAATCCGGCCCGCGGGTTGGCTTACTTGCCGGCGTTGGGGAAGAAGAGCTGCTTGCCTTCCAGCTGGTAGTCTTCGATGAGCTTCTGGGTCTTGGGGTTCACCCACCAGTCTTCAAACTTCACGGCCAGATCCTTCTTGACGTTGGGGCAGAGCTTGGGGTTCGTGGTGATGACGCTGTACTGATTGAACAGCGCGCTGTCGCCCTGCACCACGATGGCGAGAGGATTGTTCTTGCCCTGCTGGCTTTCGTACTTGATCCAGGTGCCGCGGTCGGTGAGGGCGTAGGCGCCCTTTTCGGCGGCAATGGCGAGGGTGGCCATCATGCCCTGACCGGCGGAAATGTAGAAGGGTTCCTTGTCGGGATTCAGGTTGAACTGCTTCCACAGCTTGAGCTCGGCGGAATGGGTGCCGGACTTGTCGCCGCGGCTCACGAAGCCGGCCTTGGCGTCATAGATGGCCTTGAGAGCTTCGCCCGTGGTCTTGCCGGCGATCTTCGCGGGGTCGGCCTTGGGGCCGACGATGACGAAGTCGTTGTACATGACCTGACGGCGGTCGATGCCGTAGCCGTCGTCGATGAACTTCTTTTCCACGTCGGGGGCGTGAACGAGCAGCACGTCGGCGTCGCAGTTCTTGGAGATTTCAAGAGCCTTGCCGGTGCCCACGGCCACCCACTTGAGGTCGATGCCGGTTTCCTTCTTGAACACGGGCGCGACGTATTCCAGCAGGCCGGAATCCTGGGTGCTGGTGGTGGTGGCCATCATGAGGGAGTCGGCGGCCTGCGCGGGAAGCACGCAGGAGAGGGAGAGCAGGGTGCCGAAGAGGACTTTGCCGAGATGATTCATGGAGATGCTCCTTATAAGGTTTTGCGGCGCTCTTGCGAGAGCCGCGTGGTGTCTAGTCGGTGCGGAGGCTGACGCTTCGCGCGGGAAAGCTGACGTACACTCTGCTGCCCTGCCGGAGGCCGAGCCGCGAAACGGCGGCGGTTTCCTGCACGGCGTTCATTCTGGAGCCGTCGGCCAGTTCCAGCACGAGAAAGGTTTCCGCCGTGTCCTTGTGCAGGGCCGCCACGCTTGCGCGTATCGGCCCCTGAATGCTGAGGGCGGCTTTTTCCGTGGAAAGCACGATCTGTTCGGGATCGACGGACGCGGTGACCACCTGATTGAGGTGAAGTTCCATGTCCATGAACTGTCTTGCGTCGCACAGGGCGGCGATGACGAGATCGGAAAAGGTGGTGACTTCCACGCCCACCGCGCGCATGCCGGTTTCCAGACCGGTGACGATGCCGATGAACGAATTGTCCGGTTCGTCGTCCGGACCTGCTGCCGGGGCGTGATCCTTCACGATGCGCTTGGCTTCGCCGCCGGCAAATTCGAGAAATTCCGCAATCTGGGAGGACTTCTGCTGTCCGAGGAAGGCCTGCACCACGTTGAAGGGCACATGCAGTTCCAGAAGTTCCAGGCCCCGGGCGTAGCGTATGGCCCGCGGACCGGCCATGCCCGGCGCAAGTCCCATGCCTTCGGCCACGGCGTAGAATTTGCGGCGCACGAAGCCCTGATCGAAGTGCAGAAAGGCGGGATCTTCGGCCTCGGGCAGGCTGAGAATGCGCCGGATATGCTTCATGCAGGAGAGGGGAAGCAAAACGTCGCGGCCGCCGGGATCGGGAATGTGAACCATGCCGGTCACGGTGTCCACGGCGCTCTTCACGGGCAGGTTCAGGGCTTCGCCGAGGCGGAGGCCGCCGTAGCGGATGAGCAGAAAGAGAAGATGAAGCCTCGCACGCACGATCTTTTTCGCCGTGGTGGTGGCTTCCGCTTCCCATGCTTCCCAGCGGAGGGTGAGCTGTTCAAGCATGGATCTGGTCAAATGTTCCTGAGGCAAGGCGCACTTCGCAATGTTGCGGTTTGGTTCCGTGAAGCGTTGAAAAGGGAACCGGGGGAGAGCTCCGCCGTTTCAAAATGAACGGCCATGGGACCGGGGACGACTGGTTGTGAAAATATCCGTTACTCCATATATGCGGCTCTCCGAAAAAATATGCGCATTTCAATATAACGGAAAAGACCTGCATGAGCAATACTGAAATGACGAAACAGTGAATCGGCAAAGTTTTATTTCAAAATTATCATATTTCTTTTCAGGAAGATTGCACCAAAAATAAAAAGTTGCGGAGAGGATGTTTTCGGGGCCTGCGAGGGCGGAAAAGCGGCCGTCTTTCCTTTTTTCTTCAAAAGGTTATACTCCGCAGCAGTATCATTCCATTTATCCGGGAGCCGTCATGAAGTCCTTTCTTACTCTAAAGTCGGTGGACGAGGTTCTGTCCCTCGTCGAAACGTTTGAGCGCCTTCCAGAAGAATATGTTCCTCTGGATGAGAGCGCGGGCCGCTATCTTGCCCTGGACTGGAGCGCTCCCGAAGATCTTCCGGGCTTCGACCGCTCCACGGTGGACGGCTATGCCGTCCGCGCGAGGGACGTGTTCGGCGCACAGGAAGGTTCGCCCGCGCTGCTGGAATGCGTGGGCGAATGCCCCATGGGCAAAACGCCGGACTTCTCTCTTGCGCCGGGACAGACGGCGCGCATCTTCACGGGCGGCATGCTTCCGGAAGGGGCCGACTGCGTGGTGATGGTGGAATATTCCAGGCAGGCGGGCGGCAATCTTGTGGAACTTGTGCGCACGCAGGCTCCGGGCGATCACGTGCTCGAACGCGACGAGGACGCGGCCATGGGGCAGGAGCTCATTCCGGCGGGACGGCGTCTGCGTCCGCAGGAAACGGGACTTCTGGCCGCGCTCGGACAGGTGCGCGTGCCGGTGACGCGCCGTCCGCGCGTGGCCGTGCTTTCCACGGGCGACGAGGTGGTTCCCTGCGAGGAGAAGCCGCAGCCCGGGCAGGTGCGGGACGTGAATTCCCACTCTCTTGCGGCGCTGTGCCGCAAGGAAGGCGCCGAGGTGCGTCTGGCCGGTCTGGTGCGCGACGACGTCGCCAGGCTGGAAGCGACGGTGCGCGGGCTTCTGGACTGGGCCGACGTGGTGCTGCTTTCCGGCGGTTCGTCGGCCGGCATGCGCGATCACACCGTGGACATTTTTCTTTCCATGCCGGAGAGCGCCCTGCTGGTACACGGCGCTGCCATCAGCCCCGGCAAGCCGTTCATTCTTGCCCGCTCCGGGCACAAGTGCCTCATGGGCCTTCCCGGACACGTGTCGAGCGCGCTGGTCTGCGCCCGCGCTTTTCTTTCGCCGCTGCTCAGACATCTGCAGGGCGGCGAGGCTCCCGTGGTTCCGGGCGTGCAGGCCGTGCTTTCGCGCGCCGTGGCTTCGGCGCAGGGGCGGCGCGACTTCATCCGCGTAAAGCTCTCCCGCACGGAACAGGGCTGGGTTGCGGATCCCGTCACCGCGCCTTCGGGACTCATTTCCGGGCTGGTTGTCGCCGACGCGCTGGTGGTCTGCCCGGAAAACAGCGAAGGGCTGTACGCCGGGCAGGAAGTGTTTGCCGAACTGCTGGATTAGCGCGGCTTCGCCGGGTCGGATGTTTCCGGCACGTCGATGAGCCGTCGCGCTTTTGACGCCGCGTCGGGCGGAAGCTGATTCCGCCTTGCGGCGCGCCCGCGTCTGCGGGCTTCGTCTTGTGTTGCATCCTGGCGCGTCGCGCCGAGAGAGGAATTATGGCCAGACATACCTATCTTACAATGAAGACTCCCGAGGAAGCGCGGGAGTTGTGGTTTTCCCGCGTGGACGAACTGGGAATGGAACTCGGAGAAGAGACCGTTCCGCTTTCCGCCGCGCTGCATCGGGTGATTTCCCGTCCCGTGGAGGCGCTGCGTTCGTCGCCCGCCTTTCACGGCGCGGCCATGGACGGCGTGGCCGTGAAGGCCGAGGACACGTTCACGGCTTCTCCGCGCAGGCCGCTGCGGCTGGAAATAGGCAAGGACGCATTCTGGATCAACACCGGTCATCCGCTTCCCGCCGGATGCAACGCCGTGGTCATGGTGGAGCATCTCAACGTTGAGGACAACGGCCGATATGTGGTCACGGAAAAGGCGGCCTTTCCCTGGCAGCACGTGCGCAAGCTCGGCGAAGACATGGTGGCCACGGAAATCATTCTTGCGCCCGGAGTGGTCATAGGCCCCTATGAACTGGGCGCGCTGGCCGCCGCCGGGGTGGTGCGGCCTCCGGTGTTCCGCAAGCCCGAGGTGGCCGTGATTCCCAGCGGATCGGAAATTGTGGCGCTCAGCGAGGCGCGGGAAGAAGATCTGCGCGCGGGCCGGGCGCTGCCGGAATTCAACTCTCTTATTTTTTCCGCCATGATCGAGGAGGCGGGCGGCAATGCCCGTGTCTGCCCCATCGTTCCCGACGACATGGATCGCATTCGCGAGGCCATCGCCTCCGCCGTGGAGGACGGGGCCGATCTCGTCATCATGAACGCAGGTTCTTCGGCGGGCAGCCATGATTACACGGCCGACGTCATTGCCGGCATGGGCGAGGTGCTGGTGCACGGCGTGGCGGTCATGCCGGGCAAGCCTACGGCGCTCGGCATTGTGGAGGTCGGAGGCCGCCGGGTTCCCATTGTCGGAACGCCCGGATATCCGGTTTCCGCCATCGTGGCCATGGAGGAATTCGTTCTGCCGCTGCTCGCCCGCTGGCAGAAGCACGGGGTGAAGCGTCGCGAAACCGTCACCGTGACGCCCTGCAACCCCATTCCCTCGCGCCCCGGCATGGAAGAGCGGGTGCGCGTGAAGATCGGCGTGGTGGACGGAGCCTGCTACGCGGTCACGCTGCCGCGCGGCGCGGGCACGGTGACCAGCCTTTCCCGGGCCGACGCCGTGATTCCCATCGAGCGCGACCGCGAAGGTCTGGACGCCGGACAGCCCGTGCAGGCGGAACTTCTGCGCTCCCGGGAAGAGATTGAGGGCGCGCTGCTTGCGGTGGGAAGCCACGACAATACGCTGGATCTCATCGACAGCATGCTCCGGCGCACGCATCCGGGCTTCCGGCTGACCTCGGCGCACGTGGGCTCCCTGGGCGGACTGCTGGCGCTGCGGCGCGGACAGTGTCATCTGGCGGGAAGCCATCTTCTCGACGAGGAAACCGGCGTTTACAACAGAAAGGCCATTCAGGAGAACATGAAGGGCATGCCCGCCGTGCTGGTGCAGCTCGTGGATCGCGAACAGGGCATCATGGTGCTGCCCGGCAATCCGAAAAACATCACGACGTTTGAGGATCTGTGCCGCGAAGACGTGCAGTTCATCAATCGTCAGCGCGGCAGCGGCACCCGGGTGCTCCTGGATTACGAGCTGAAGAAGCGCGGACTTTCGCCTGCCCGCATTCAGGGCTATCGCGACGAGGAATACACGCACATGAACGTGGCGGCGGCGGTGCTTTCCGGCCGGGCCGACGCGGGCCTCGGCGTGCGTTCTGCGGCGGCGGCCCTCGGGCTGGAATTCATTTCCGTGGGCGTGGAGGAATACGACCTCGTCATTCCCGAGCGCTACATGCAGGACGCCCACATTCAGGCGCTGCTTGAGGTGATACGTTCGGAAGAATTCAAGGAAAACGTGCGTGCCATGGGCGGATACGGCACGGACCGCACAGGCGAGATTCTCTGGACGTACGACGGAAAATAGCGTTGAAGTCTGACTTTTTCACGCGCGTCGTCGGATGACTCCGGTGGCGCTCGTTTTTTGTCGCCGCAGGCCGGGGGCTGCCACAGAGCGGTTTTCCGGGGGGAGGCCGATACGGGATGGATGCCGTTTGCTTTCGGCTCGTCGTCGAGATCGCGCAGACGGGGGAGAGCGCAGCGCCCGGAGCGACGCGGCAGCCGAGTTTGAAAGCAAGTGGGCAGAGCGCTTCCGACGCGGGCGCGAAGGCCGGTTCATGGCCTTGCGCATGCCGCCCCAACACCGTCCCGCCCGGAGTGAGGGCAAGGGCCGGAGCTCCGGCGAAAGATCGAAGAGGTCAGGGCATGACCGGTCAAAAGAACGTCCGCAGAAAATCGGAACGCTACAGGATGATCCGTGAAGACGCGCGGGAACGCGGCACGGGAAGTTGCAGGAAACTTTGCAGTCAAAATGTGAATTCGACCGGGGCCGTTCTCCCTGCGGTCCTTTGCCGGAGTGCGTTGCCGGATGTCGTTTTTCTGCACGGCTTTTCGTTTTGCGCGCCGGGATGAGGCCGGATAGAAAAACTCCGACGTCTGAGGACAGGCGTCGGAGCGAAGGAAACATGTTTGCCGCCGGAAAACGGAAGGAATATTGACGATGGCTGCGCAGTCGTGCCGGACAGGGAAGGACGTCCGTCGCCCGCGGCGGCCTTTTGGCAAAAAGGAAAGGCGCGATGTCAGGATTCTGTCTGCGCCGTTTTGGTCCCGGCATATTTTTTCATGGCCAGACTGCACTTTCCGGACTTGATTTTCCGCGGCGTCGTCGCGTTTTCGGAAAGCTGCACGCTTGCGGGCAGGCAGGAACGGATGATGTCGAAGGTGCCGTCCTTTTTCCAGGCCGTAAAGCGTCGCCACGCCGTCACATAGCTGCCCATGTCGCGGGGCAGGTCGCTCCAGCGGCAGCCTGTAGTAAGAACATAGAGAACGGCTTCGAGCGTTTCCCGGTCGCTTTTGCGGGGGCGTCCTACCTTTTTGCCCCGGGCAAGAAACGGCTCGATGCGTCTCCATTGCTGATCGCTGATGAATGCCATGCCATGTTCCTTTGAGTGAAATGTTTGGGTGTCAGAGCCGGGGAAGAATCGTAAGCGTTTCGAGTTCCGGGATGGAAAGGTCGAGATGAAAGAGCTTTCCGTCGTCGTTCCTGTTCCGGCAGAGTCTCCGCATGAAGAGAGATACCATAAGACAGGCAGTGCCTGCTACGGTCAGCACGTGGGTGTTCATGGGAGCGCCTTCCCTGTTGCCCGCATCTTCGCCGGGATACGCCAGTGAGAAGGGCATGTCTCCGCTGCCGTCGAAAAGGGCGAGGCCCTCGTTTCTGGCCACGGAACCCTGCACGCAGGGAACGCCGGCGCGGTTGGCGGCTTCCTCCAGCATCTTTTTGCGCGCGATGGAATCCAGGCAGTCCATGACGACGTCCACGCCTTTCAGCATCTGCGGCAGATTGTCTTCGTTCAGAGCCACGGTGCGCGCTTCCACATCCATGTAGGAAGCGATGCTCAGAATGCCGTCGCGGCAGACTTCCGCCTTGAAGCGTCCCAGCGCCTGTTCCGTGCAGAAAAGCTGCCTGTTGAGATTGCTTTCCTCGAACCTGTCGGGATCGCAGAGCACAAGGCTCCCCACGCCCATGCGCGCCAGAAGCGCCGCCGCGTGACCGCCGAGGCCGCCGCATCCGGCAAGGAGAACTCTCGTGGAAAGCAGGGCGGAAAGCGCCTGCGCGCTGAAGGCTCCGCGGCAGCGGCTGAAACGTTCCGGCCAGATGTCGCGGGCGAGCAGCTCCGTCATGGCGACGCGTTCCGGAACGTCGAGTTCCTGCGCCAGAAGGCGCACGCCTTCCCGAACCATGGAGCGTTCGCCGCGCTGCTGCCTGAGATAGGGGGCAAAGCGTTCGGCAAATGCCGGGTCGGCAGGGAAGGGGCGCATTTAGCCTCCTCCCACGGCGGGAAAGTACGCCACGCGGTCGCCGTCGTTCACGGTGGAGTCAAGGTCGTTCTGACGGCTGTTGATCATGACGATTTTGATTTCCTCGTGAGGGATGCCGATGCGGCTCGCCAGTTCTCCGGCGGTCAGCGAGCTCTCGCCCTCGCCGAGCGAAAACTGAAGACCCGCTTCCGGATCGTAGTCGGGAACGAGATCGCGAAGGGTGGTGCTGAGTTTTATCAGTATGCTCATGGGAGAAAAGTCCCGCGCGGAGCGGACCCCGCGCGGGACGGGAAGAGGTTACTTCTTGATCCAGTTGAAGGTGGTCTGCAGTTCTTCAGGCGTGAAGTCGAAGGTGGTGTTGTGAGGCGCCACGGGCTCGTCGGTGAAGAAGTCGGGCAGATGGTCGGCGGCTTCGGTGATGCCGGCGCGACGGTTGAAGTCGATTTCCGTGGACAGGATGCGCTGACCGAGGGTGACCACGTCGTCGCCGGTGAGCTTCCAGCCGAACTTGGCGTTCAGCATGTCCACGATGGCCGCGAGGGCGTCCGGAATGTCGAGGATGGCGAAGGCGGTGAACAGGCACAGACCCACGCTGTCCACGGAAGCCGTGGCGATCTGCAGATTGCGGGAAAGTTCGATCTGACCTTCCTTCTTGAGCGGATCAACCTTGCCGCCGCAGGAAAGGATGTTCGCGGTGACCGCGTAGCCGGCGGTGTGGTCCGCGCCCATGGGGGTGGTGGCGTAGGTGACGCCCACGCCCTTGACCGCGCGCGGATCGTAGGCGGGCAGGCTCTGACCCTTGACGCAGGGCACTCTGCGAACGCCGAACACGCGGCCGGTGGTGGCGGTGCCGCAGCCGATGATGCGGCCGAGCGGGGTGCCTTCGCTGATGCCCTTCATCGCTTCCATGACGGCCTTGCCGTCGCCGAGCGGAATGCCGCCGCCGGCCATGGCCACGCCGACGGCCACGCCGACGTCAATGGTGTCCACGCCGATGTCGTCGCACATGTGGTCGAAGGTGCAGATGAGGTCGAGGTCGTCGATGTTGCTGTGGGGGCCGAAGCACCACAGGGTTTCATATTCGGGCCACTTGCTCTTGAACTTGCCCTTTTCGTCGGGGAAGATGCCGCTGCAGCGGATGATGCAGCCGCTCATGCAGCCGTGGGCCACGGAGCCTTCGCCGCCGCGTTCCTTGGTGAGCTTGTTCATGCGTTCGCCGGAAACGGCTTCGTGATGCTCGAACTGGCCGCAGGTGAAGTTGCGGGTGGGAAGGCCGCCCGCTTCGTGCAGAATGTTCACGAGCACGGCGGTGCCGTATTCGGCAAGGCCCTTGCCGGTGATGGGATGGCTGGTGAGAGCCTTGGCAAAGCGCTTGGACGCGGCCTTGAAGCCTTCTTCATCCACGAGAGGATGATTCTTGCCGCCCTCGGGATTGATGATGATGGCCTTGAGTCCCTTGGAACCCATGACGGCGCCCACGCCGCCGCGGCCGGCATGGCGCTGCGGACGCAGTTCGCGGTCGGTGAAGGCTATGCTGGCGGCGGTGAGCTTGAATTCGCCCGCGCGGCCGATGGTGACGTAGCTGCAATCCTTGCCGTACTGCTCGACGAGCTTGGCCACGGCGTCGAAGTTGTTCAGGCCGGCCACGGTGGAAGGAACGAGCTTGGCGGAATCCTTGCTGATTTCAAGCTGCCACCATTCGCCTTCGGTGGCCATGTCTTCCACGATGATGGCCAGAATGCCGAGCTTGGCAAGATGGCCGCCGGGCTGACCGCCGGAGTTGGATTCCTTGATGCCTTCGGTGAGGGGGCTCTTGCAGCCCACGGAAATGCGGTTGGAGTTGGGGCTGTTGGTGGCGCCCAGCAGACCGGGGGCAAAAACGAGTTTGTTGTGCGGTCCGAGAGGAGTGCAGATGGGGTTGACCTCGCGGGCCACAATGGTGGAGGTCAGGGCGCGACCGCCAAGACCGGCGTATTCTTCGGGGATGTCCTCAAACACGCAGCTCTTGGTAGCCATGTTGACACGCAGAAAACGAAACATGCCGTGTGCTCCTTGGGTTATGGATTCACGATAATCGGAGAAGCCTCTTTAAGCCGACCATAGGGCCGTATGTTTTTTTTCGTCAAGGAAGAGAAAAAACAATCACGCTTTTTATGAAGATCTCCCATTTCGTGACGGTCAGGAGGCGGCGGGGCAGAGAGTCTGCCCCGTGCGGCATGTCGCCTGCTACTTTGTCCAGGAAAAGAACACCGGATCCTTGCGGGTGCACGGCGGCACGGGCACCTTGGTGTAGCCCATGCTCAGCGTGGAAACCAGATGGTAGCCTTCGGGAACATGATGTTCGGCCTTGAAGTCGGCGTCGTCGAAGAGGGCTTCGGCAAAGCCTATCCAGCAGCAGCCTATGCCTTCGTTTTCCGCGGCGAGCATGATGTTGCCGGCTACGAGGGAGCAGTCGTACACATGCCAGGGCGAAGCGCAGTCGCCATAGACGATGAGCACCGTGCCCGCGTGATTGAAGATGTGGTATTTCTCATTCCTGAGCCAGGATTCGTACTGGCTGAACTGCGGATAGTCCGCCATATTGTTCAGCACCTTCTGCTTGACGCGTTCCGAGAGCGCGTCGATTTCTTTTTTATCCTGAAGAACCACGAATCCCCACGGCTCCATGCCGGAGCCGGTGGGAGCCTTCACGGCCGTCTTCACGAGCCTTTCCAGCACGTCCTTTTCCACGGGACGATCCGTGTAGCTGCGAATGCTGCGTCGTTTTTCTATGGCTTCCAAAACATCCATGATGAGTCTCCTATTAAAGAAAGGAAGGGGAGAGCGAAAAAAGGGCGGATGCCTGAAGACATCCGCCCCGGGAAAGCGGGCAGGCATGAAGGGGATCTGCGTCCTCATGCCGGAGTTCAGGCGGCCGGAGCGCTACTTGTTCAGGGAGGCGACGCCGGCCTTGGCCACGTTGGTGTCTTCCTGCACGGAGCCGCCGCTCACGCCGATGGCGCCGACGACAACGCCGTTCTTGTCCTTCAGCAGTTCGCCGCCGCCGAAGATGACGAGGCCGTTGTTGGTGACTTCAATGCCGTACAGTTCGCCGCCGGGCTGGGCGGCCGCGCCGAGTTCGGCGCTGGACATGTTGAACAGACGGGCGGTCTTGGCCTTCTTCATGGAAACGTCGATGCTGCCGAGGAAGGCGCCGTCCATGCGGCAGAAGGCTTTCAGGTTGCCGCCGGCGTCGATGACGCTGATGTTCATGGGAACGCCCTGCTTCTTGGCGAAGGCCAGAGCGCCGTCAACGACCTTCTGCGCCTGTTCGAGCGTAAGATCGCCGGGAAGCTGGAGTTTGCTGGTATCGACAGCGGCGGAAGCGGGAACAACCAGAGCGGCCAGAAGGGCGCAGGTAAGAAGAGTGCGACGCATGATATCCTACTCCGTGTTTTGCAAAAGGCAGATACGGCAGCCCAGATGTCGTCATATCTGCTCTTCCGATTTTTCCTTTTTATAGCGTAGTGCCGGGAGCGTTTCAAGAGGGGGGCGGTTTTCCCTGCGGCGCCGGTCGGGAAGGGGTGGTTTTTCGTGCCGCGGGCCGCCGATTTTCCTGGGCGCATGGTTATAAAAGGAGAGCCATTCTTAATAAGAAAAGAGGGAAACGCGGAAGAGGCAAAAGGGGCGCGATGCCGTAGTTTTGAAATAAAAAATAGAATTTATTATGATATTATGCAATGTTAAGAATGAATATCCAGGGAATGCGCCGAGAATGTTACGCACTTCCCCAAGAGGCACAAAACAAGGTAAAAAGGGTGAATTTTGAAATGGAATTTTGAAATGGAACGGGAAAAGTTTCGAGCTTGTTTTTTTAGTAACGCGGTAATATGGCCTGATGATTGATTATTTTATTTATTGAATTTTGAAATGAAAAAGTTATTTTTTTATTTTTTCAGAACCTTTGACTTTTTCTCAGCAGTACCGTAGGACAAATACAGTACAAGTCTCTTATCCTTTTGCTAACTACTGCTTTCAAGGAGTTACTATGAGCACTGATGTCAAATGCATGTACCAGGGACAGATCACTTCCTTCTTTATTCCTACTGTGACTCTCGTTGGTCCTAACTGCAGCAAGGAAATTCCTTACCGTCTGAAGAGCCTGGGCGCCAAGCATCCTCTGATAGTAACTGACAAGGGTATTGTTGCCTGCGGCATTCTGAAGCAGATTACCGACATTCTCGACGAAGGCGGCGTGTCCTATGTCGTGTTCGACGGCGCTGTTCCGAACCCCACCGACAAGAACGTGCATGACGCTGCCGAAGTTTACAAGGCCAACGGCTGCGACAGCCTCATCACCCTCGGCGGCGGCAGCTCTCACGACTGCGGCAAGGGCGTCGGCTTCCTGGTCAGCAACGGCGGCAAGATTCAGGACTACGAAGGCGTGGACAAGTCCTCCAAGCCCTTCCCTCCCTATGTTGCCGTGAACACCACCGCCGGCACCGCTTCGGAAATGACCCGTTTCTGCATCATCACCGACGTTGCCCGCAAGGTTAAGATGGCCATCGTTGACTGGCGCTGCACTCCCAGCGTCGCCATCGACGACCCCGTCCTCATGATGGGCATGCCGCCTTCCCTGACCGCCGCCACCGGCATGGACGCCCTGACCCACGCCGTGGAAGCCTATGTTTCCACCGCCGCCACTCCCATGACCGACGCCTGCGCTGAAAAGGCCATTGAATTCATCAACCGCTACCTGCGTCGCGCCGTGGCCAACGGCAAGGACAAAGAAGCCCGCGAAGGCATGTGCTACGCTGAATACCTCGCCGGCATGGCGTTCAACAACGCCAGCCTCGGACACGTGCATGCCATGGCTCACCAGCTGGGCGGCTTCTACAACCTGCCTCACGGCGAATGCAACGCCATTCTGCTGCCCTACGTCTGCGAATACAACCTCATCGCTGCCCGCCGCCGCTTCGGCCGCATCGCCACTCTGCTCGGCGAACGCACCGAAGGCTACACCGCCAACCAGTCCGCTGAAGCCGCTGTGAAGGCCATCCGCGAACTGTCCCGCGACGTCGACATCCCCGAAGGCCTCATCGCCCTCGGCAAGAAGTACGGCAAGGAAGTGCGCGAAGAAGACATCCCGATCATGACCGCCAACGCTCAGAAGGACGCCTGCGGCCTGACCAACCCTCGTACGATGACCGACGCTGCCGTGGCGGCCATCTACAAGAAGGCTCTGTAAGAGCGGCATGAAATGATGCCGGAGTCTCCCCTCCGGCATTAACCTGGTACATCCACCTCCCCGATGACGTGCGCATATGGTCGGCATATGCGCACGTCTCTTTTTTTAGTCCGCGTCTGGTGTTGCCGTCGGTGTTGACGAAGTGCCTGAACCGCATCGACGACAGGGCGGACCAACGCCGCGGCTGCGCCGGGATGCCGCGTTGGCGGCGCTGCGCAGGACGGCATGCCGCGGGGAGCGTGATTCGATTCGCGCGGGCGTCGCTGCGGGTGGTCGGACCGGCCTCGAGCTCTGGCTCGCGGCAGCGAGAAGGGCGGCCGCCTGCCGTTCGCGCCTCGGCGCGCGGAGGGGGGCGCGGTTTGTGGGCGCGGATCGCTCCGCGGGAGCGGTCTTTGCTGAGAAATGCAGAGGAAGCGCCATCGCGGCGCGTCGTGCCGGGAGAAGGCTTTGCGTCGCGATGGAAAATGCAGACTTTCGGCCGGGAGCGGGGAGGATGCGCCCTTGCTGATGTTCAATCGGGCGTCGCAGGGCGGAAAGCGTTCGGCAAAAAAAGAGCCGCCCACGATGGAGCGGCTCTTTTCGTCAGAAGAGGCGCATTATTTGGTTATTTGGCTTCCAGGAAGGCCTGATAGGCCAGCTTGGTGGAGTAGATGTCGGGCACGGAGGCCAGCTCAAAGGGGCTGTGCATGCCGAGCAGGGCGGGACCGGCGTCCACCACGTCCATGCCGTAGGCGGCCAGGAACAGCGCCACGGTGCCGCCGCCGCCCACATCGACCTTGCCGAGTTCCGCAAGCTGCCACGGAATGGATTTGGCGTCGAGCACGCCGCGCATCCAGCCGATGTATTCGGGGTGCGCGTCGTTGGCGCCGTACTTGCCGCGGGAGCCCGTGAACTTGCAGAAGGCCACGCCGTAGCCGAAGAAGGCGGAGTTCTTGAGTTCATGACGATCCTGCCAGTCGGGATCAACGGCGGCGTGGACGTCGCCGGACATGGCTCTGGTGTTCATCATGATTTTGCGGAAGGGCGTTTCCGGCTCCCAGGCGGCGGCCATGTCTTCCACGCAGTACTGGAAGAAGCGGGAGCTTGCGCCGGTGGAGCCGTCGGAGCCGATTTCTTCCTTGTCCCAGAAGATGAGGCAGCTCGTATATTCGGGATCTTCGGCATCGAGCAGGGCCTGAAGAGCGGTATAGACGCAGATGCGGTCGTCCTGGCCGTAACCGCCGACAATGCCCTTGTCGAGGCCCACGTAGCGGGCGCGTCCGGCGGGCACGGCTTCCAGTTCGGCGGAAATGAGGTCGTCTTCGCGGATGCCGTATTTTTCGTTCAGCAGCTGGAGCACGCGGGCCTTCACGGCGTCCTTGGGGGCCTTGTCGTCTTCCTTGTCCTTGTCGGCGAGCACGGGCTCGTGGCCCATGATGATGTTGAGCTTTTCCGCGTCGAAGGCTTCGGAGAGCTTGAGATTGCCGTCCTTGTGGGCGAGATGCGGCAGCAGATCGGCAATGGTGAACACGGGTTCGTTTTCGTCTTCGCCGAGGCGGACGCGGATGACTTCGCCGTCGGATTTCACGATGACGCCGTGAATGGCCAGAGGACGGGCAAACCACTGATACTTGCGCAGGCCGCCGTAGTAGTGGGTTTTGGCCTGTCCCACGCCCACCTGTTCCATGAGCGGATGCTGCTTGAGGTCGAGGCGGGGGCTGTCGGTGTGGGCGCTGATGAGGCGGATGCCCTCGGAAAGAGGCTTGCGGCCTCTGCGGGCCACGAAAATGGCCTTGCCGTGCAGTGCCTGCCAGCCCTTGCCGGTGCCGAAGCCTTCCGTGTATCCGGCGTCTTTCAGACGGGCGATCACGCCGTCCACGGCTTCGCGTTCGGTTTTGCAGTCGGAAATGAAGCGGATGTAGTCGTCGGCCAGCGTCGTCATGGCCCGGCGGTCTTCGGCCGAGCGATAGATTTCCCAGCCGGATTTGGAACAGGATGCAAGTTCGTCCATGATAACCTCGATAGGAAAATGGAATGATGTGCAAAGGGTGTCGTGCCCGGGCGCGGAGCGCGCCTGCGGAACGTCCGTGCTCTTTCCGGGGAAAGGGCGGCTTTGCCTCGGGCAACGCATAACAAATAAGTACGCGGACGCGTTGCGTCAAATGCCGTGATTCCGTTCAGGGGCGGGCGGACGGAAGGCAAAAACGAAGCGCCTCGCCGGGGAGACGAGGCGCTTTTGCAGGATCAGTCTTCGCGCAGCAGCGCTTCCTTGAGCGCCCGGGAGGCGTCGGCAAAGTCGTCGTCTTCCATGGTGCGCGGATCAAGCTGGAAATACGGGCCTTCCAGTCTGCCCACGACCGGCGGCTCGGTGGAGAGCAGACGCATTTTCAGATGCGTGGCCGAACCCTTTGCCGGATGCACGCACACCAGCGTGGTGGGCATGCCCTGTTCGGGGAAGGAGCCGCCGCCCACGCGGGAGAAATCGTCCCTGAGCGAGCAGACGGCGAGGCCGTCGAGTTCGCGCGAAAGCAGGGCGGCGAGCTTCTCGGCGCGGCGTCTGAGCTCTGCGGGATCCATGCTCATGCGTCGCACCGTGGGAATCGCCTTGCGGGCCGTTTCCGGATCGCGGTACAGCCGCAGCGTGGCTTCCAGGGCGGCAAGGGTGAGCTTGTCGCAGCGCAGGGCGCGCAGAAGCTGATTCTTCTTCATTTGATCGACATAGACCTTGAGGCCCACGATGATGCCCGCCTGCGGTCCGCCGAGCACCTTGTCGCCCGAGAAGGTGACCACGTCTGTTCCCTGACGCAGCACTTCGGGCACGGTGGGTTCGTCGTGCAGGCCCCATCGGGAGAAGTCCATGAGACTGCCGCTGCCGAGATCTTCGAGCATGGGCAGCTGATGGGCGTGGGCGAAGTCGGCGAGTTCATTGGCGGGCACGCTGGAATGGAAGCCGATGATGCGGTAGTTGGAGGGGTGCACCCAGAGCACGGCGCGCGTGTTTTCGGAAAGGGCGCGCTCGTAGTCGGCAAGGTGCGTGCGGTTGGTGGTGCCCACTTCCCTGAGCGTGGCGCCGCTGCGCTCCATGACGTCGGGAATGCGGAAGCTGCCGCCGATTTCCACAAGCTGCCCGCGGGAAAGCAGCACTTCGCCGCCCTTGCACAGCGTGTCCAGCATGAGCAGCACGGCCGCGGCGTTGTTGTTCACCACGAGCGCCGCCTCGGCTCCGGTGAGGGAGCAGAGCAGCTCTTCCACAAGGCTGATGCGGCTGCCGCGCTCTCCGGTTTCGAGGTCGAATTCCAGATTGCTGTAGCCGGACGCGGCAATGCGCACGGCTTCCTGCGCCTCTTTGGCCAGCACGGAGCGGCCGAGATTGGTGTGAACCACCACGCCTGCCCCGTTGATGACCCGGCGCAGCCGGGGTCTGTCCTTGCGGGCGACGAGCGCTTCAAGACGGGGCTTCACGGCGCTCGGGCTCAGGGCGGCTTCGTCCGTCACGCGGCCGGAGCGGATGTCTTCGCGCAGTTCGTCGAGCAGAGCTCGGGAGCATTCCAGAAGCACGCTGTGCGGCGTGGAGGGAAACGATTCCTCCAGCCAGCGGAGACACGCGTCCACCGAGGGAAGAGAGCGGAAAAGTGACGACATGGATTCTCCTCATGATGACGGAATCCCGCCGAAGACCGCGCTTCGGACGGGATCCGGGAAGAGCCGTTCAGCGGACGCTTTCGGCAGGCTTGAGCAGGGAAGGCCAGAGGCTGAACAGTTCCGAAAGCAGGTACAAAGAGCCGCACACCAGCACGGGCCTGCCGCCGGCGGCCTTTTCTGCGGCGGCGAGCGCCGTTTTCAGGTCCGGCAGGGCGACGGCGTTGTCGCCGAGCAGCGCGGCCAGCGTTTCCGGCGAGGCGGCGCGGGGATTGTCCTGAATGGCGGGCACGAACAGCGCCTTGTCTCCGGCCAGTTTCTTCACCAGCGCAGTGAGCTTTTCCGGCTGCTTGTCTGCAAGGCAGGAGAACACTACCGCGCCGGGGCGCTCGTTCTCGCTCATGCCTTCCACGGCGTTCAGGAGGGCCGTCATGCCGTGCGGATTGTGTGCGCCGTCCAGCCACATGGCGGGATGCCCTTCTCCGGCGGGCGCAAACTGCAGTCTGCCGGGAATGAAGGCGCGGGAAAGTCCGCGGGCAATGGTGTGTGCGTCGGTCTTCCAGTGGAAGCGCTGGCACAGCATGACCCACGCCAGCACGGCCGTCTGCGCGTTCATGCGCTGATGCGCGCCGCGCAGGCCGAGAGTCACGTCCTCCGGCAGCACGGAGCAGGCCTTCAAGTCGTCGGGCAGGCATTCCCACAGGGCCTTGCCCGCTCTGGTGCCGTCGCAGCCTTCCGGCGCGGGGCAGGAACACAGGGGAATGCCCCGCGCTTCCGCCTTGGACAGGAGTATGCTGCGGGCCTCTTCCTGCTGAGGCGCGCTCACGGCCAGAGACACGCCCGCGCGCAGGGCGTCGGACTTGTCGTCGGCAATGGCGGCGAGGGTGTCGCCGAGCACGTTCATGTGATCCATGCCGATGGGAGCGAAGCACACCATGTCCACAGGCAGGGACGTGGTGGCGTCGTAGCGGCCGCCGAGACCGGCTTCAAAGATCATGAGATCGCTTTCGCTGGTCTGGAAGGCTTCGGCCGCCATGACGGTGAGCAGCTCGAAGTAGGTGAGATCCTTTTCCACTTCCACGGCGCTGTCCGCGAGCGCGGGCCACACGCGGCGGGGCAGCATGGTGTGATTGAGCTGAATGCGCTCTTCCGGCCAGACGAAGTGCGGCGAGGTGTAGAGCCCCACGTTCATGCCGTGGGCCAGGGCTATGGACTGAAGAAACACGGACGTCGAACCCTTGCCGTTGGTTCCCACGACCTGCACGGCCGGACAGCGGAACTTCGTCAGACCGAGCTCGCGCAGGGAACGTTCCATGCGGCCGAGACCCATGTCCATGTGGAACATGCCCAGAGAATCGAGATGACGCAGCACGTCCTCATAGGAATGGAAGGGCGCGGAATCGGACAGCATGCAGCAGGAAGGCGTTTCACTCATGGGAGGCTTCTTTTTTGGCTTTGACGGAGGCGCGCAGCCAGTCGTACCAGGCGTCGAGGCCGGTGCGGGCGCGGCAGGAAATTTCCATGACGGCCAGATCGGGATTCAGGGCGGAGGCGTGGGCGCGGGCCCGGGCGACGTCGAAATCCACGTAGGGGAGCAGGTCGATCTTGTTGAGAATCATGGCCTTGGCCTTGTGGAACAGGTAAGGATATTTCTGGGGCTTGTCGTCGCCTTCGGTCACGCTGAGCAGGGCCACCTTGGCGTCTTCGCCGCAGTCGAATTCCGTGGGGCAGACGAGGTTGCCCACGTTCTCGATGAACAGAATGTCCAGATTGTCGCAGTCGATGGACCGGAGCGCTTCGCTCACCATGCTGCTGTCGAGATGGCAGCCGCCTTCGGTGTTGATCTGCACGGCCTGCGCGCCGGAAGCGGCCACGCGGCGGGCGTCGTTGTCTGTCTGGAGGTCGCCTTCGATGACGGCCATGCGGAACTCGCCCGCAAGGTCGTTCAGCGTGCGTTCCAGAAGAGAGGTCTTGCCGGATCCGGGAGAACTGATGAGGTTGAGCACGAGCGTGCCGCGGCTCGCGAATTCTTCGCGAAGGCGGGCGGCAATGCGGTCATTGGCTTCCAGAACGTTGCGCACGACGGGGATTTCCATGATATGCCTCGAATGGTTCAGAATGCAGAGAAAAAAGCGGCGTTATTCCGCTTCCAGATGATCGAGAAAAATGCCTTCCCCTCCGACGACGCTGAAGGGAACGCTTTCGCCGCAGGAGGGACAGGGCTCGTACAGGGCGTTTCTGTTTTGGGGAGAAAATTGATGGCCGCACATGCAGCAGGAAAGACGCAGGGGTTCCTCCACCAGTTCGAGCTTTGCGCCTTCGTGGGGAGTGCCTGCGGTCATGGCTTCAAAGGCCATGCGCATGGCGTCGGGCTGCACCTGATCGAGAACGCCGTGCCGTATGCGCAGAAGCGTGAGACGGCGGGCTCCGTGACGGGTCAGCTCTTCCTGGGCGATGTCCATAACGCTTGCCATAAGGGAAAGTTCATGCATGAAGATGGTCTATAGGAAAAAGGCCCGACCGTCCACTGTGGCAGAATTTTTCACATGACGCGGCGGCTTGTCATGGCCCGGCCATCTCGGCTATAGAGGAAGAAAACATTGCTTCGCGTCATGCATCATGAGAGGAAGATATGCGCAGGACTTTGCGTCTTTTTATTTATGCGGCGGTCATGCTGATCGTGGCCGTCGGCGTTGCCGCCGTGCTGAAGGATGATCCCGGCTACGAGGCCGGACGTTCGGAAATATCGGGAAAACTCGTGGGACTTACCGAGTATCAGGAAAACCGGAGCTCCGAGGCGTCCGAAGTCCGTGCCGCCGGGGACGAAAGTTCTGCGGCGTCCGTCGGCCGGGTGCTGGATGCGGTCGACGACGGAGCCGCGGACAGAAAAGCGGCTTCCGCCTCCGCGCCCTTTGATACGAGACCCGGTTCCGTGGCGTCGGATGACGCCGGGAAGACTGAAGTCAACAAAGCCGACGCTTCGGAAAAGAAACAGCGCGTCGCGTCTGCTCCTTCCTCTTTAAAGGATAGGGAACCTGTCGCCGAGGCGGAAAGCGGAAAGAAAAACGCGTCCGCCTCTTCCAAAAAGAGCAGTGCGGAAGATGCGGCCCCCAAACAGGCAGAGGAGACGCCTGTCGTAAAAGCCGCGCCTGAACAGGCATCCGCCGCATCGCAGTCTTCCGCGGAAAACGCGTCGGAAGACAAGAAGCCGCAGTATGAGCGGGTGGTGACGTCCGCCAGATTTTCCATGCAGGGCAGTCAGATCAAGCTGGTTCTCCAGGGCAACGCGCCCATGGTGGGGCATTATTTCACGCTCGCCGAACCCGACCGCGTGGTGCTCGATCTGGCGGGCAACTGGGACGTTGCCGTGCCGCGCGTGCCGAGCAACCGGCTTATTGAGGCCGTGCGCGTAGGCCAGCACGACGACAAGACCCGCATCGTCTTCGACATGAAAACGCAGGGCAAGGTGGCCCTGGTGCCTTTGAACCGCAACTCGCTTGAGCTGCGTATCCAGTAGGGGGCGGGAGATGAACGTCGACGGAAGGCATTACCGCACCATCTGGACGGAGGGCGAAGGCGAGGACGAAACGCTGTTCATCATCGATCAGACGGCGCTGCCCCACGAATTTCGGGTGAAGGCGCTGCGCACGGTGGATGACGTGTGCCGGGCCATCCGCGACATGTGGGTTCGCGGCGCGGGTCTTATCGGCGCTGCGGCGGCGTGGGGCGTGTGGGTGGCCGCGCGCACGGCGCCCGAGGGAGATTTTGCCGGATTCATGGCGCGGTGCATGGAGGCGCTGCGCTTGACCCGTCCCACGGCCAGCAATCTGGCGTGGGCGCTGGAGCGTCAGAAAAAGGCTCTGGCCGGGCGTTCCGGCCGCGAGGCCGTGCTTGCCGCCCATGCCGAAGCCAAGGCCGTGGCCGATGAGGACGCGGAATTCTGCCGACGCATAGGCGCGCACGGGCTTCGTCTCATTGAAGAGGCCGCGGCAAAACATCCCGGGCGTCCGGTCAATATTCTCACACACTGCAACGCCGGGTGGCTGGCTTTTGTGGACTACGGTTCCGCGCTCTCTCCGGTGTACGCGGCCTTCGACGCGGGCATTCCCGTTCACGTGTGGGTGGATGAAACGCGGCCGCGCAATCAGGGCGCGAGCCTCACTGCGTGGGAGCTCGGCATGCACGGCGTGCCGCATGATCTCATTGCGGACAACGCGGGCGGCCATCTCATGCAGCACGGCATGGTGGATATGGTGATTACCGGCGCGGACAGGGTGACGCGCTGCGGCGATGCGGCCAACAAGATAGGCACCTATCTGAAGGCGCTGGCTGCGGCGGACAACAACGTGCCTTTTTACGTGGCGCTGCCGTCTTCGACGTTTGATTTTTCTCTGCGCGACGGCGTGAGGGATATTCCCATTGAGGAGAGAAACGCCGACGAGGTGCGCGTCATGACCGGACTTGCGGACGACGGGCGCGTGACGAGCGTGCGCATCTGTCCTGCCGGCACTTCGGCGCGAAACTGGGCCTTTGACGTGACGCCCGCGCGGCTCATTGCCGGACTCATTACCGAAAGAGGCGTGTGCGAGGCCTCGGAGCAGGGGATTCTTTCCCTGTACCCGGAACATCGCAATGATTGAGGATCAATGTATGAGCGTGGATGAAGGATACGTCAAATATCGCTGTGTGCATGAATACGGTCCGGCTCCGCAGCATCCCGACTGGGAGGCGCTGAACGCGCTGCGCACCGACCTTGTCAAGGCCGGGCTTGTGGGCGTGCTGGACAACGGCGTGGGCTACGGCAACGTTTCCCTGCGCGCGGATCAGGGATTTGTGGTGACGGCCACGGCCACGGGGCATATTCCCGTGCTGGGCCCGGAACATTACTGTCTGGTCACACGCTGCGACGTGGACGCAAACACGGTGTGGTCGGTGGGGCCCGCGCAGGCGAGCTCCGAATCCATGACTCATGCGGCCGTGTATGAGGCGTCGCCCATGACCGGATGCGTCATCCATCTGCACAACGACGGATTGTACGGTCAGCTCATGGCGGGCAAGGCTCCCGCCACGTCGCCGGATGCGGCCTTCGGCACTCCGGCCATGGCGCACAGCGTTGCCGAGCTGGTGCGGCGGCATCCGGCGGACGGCATTATCGTCATGTCCGGGCATCAGGGCGGCTTTCTCATGTACGCCCCGAACGTCGATCACATGCGCGATCTGCTCTACATGCTTTCGCAAGGCTACATTCCCTGTTAGAGCGCGTCGCAGCGGAAAAGACTCCCCTCAATGGGAAACATTGCAGACCGGGGAGGGGCGTCCGCTTCGGAAACAGAACGGCGTTGCCGGAACGAAGAGCGCCCGGCGGAGCGCGTCGCGTCTGCCCGGAAGGCGGGCGGCGGTGAAAAGGCGCTTGCCAGAGAGACTCCCGGAGCGCGGCGGGAATCAGCCGGACTTTTTGTTCCGACAACGGAGAGGAAAGAATGATGCAAAGGAAAATAGGCATTATCGGCGGCAGCGGACTTGACGATCCGTCGTTGTTTGAGCATCCTCGCGACACGGAGATGACCACGCCTTGGGGCGAGCCTTCCAGTTCGCTGCGCGAAGGCTTCATCGGCGGCGTTCCGGTGGTGCTCATGGCCAGGCACGGACGCAGGCACACCATTCCGCCGAGCCAGGTGAACTATCGGGCCAATCTCTGGGCGCTGAAGGAAGCCGGATGCACGCACGTGCTGGCCAGCACGGCGGTCGGCTCCCTGCGGGAGGAAATCGGACGCGGCGATCTGGTGATTCCCGATCAGTTCATAGATTTTACGAGATCGCGCAAGCTGAGCTTCTTTGAATCGTTCGAGCCCGGTTCTCCCATGCATACCGCCATGGCCGAACCGTTCGACGCCGGATTGCGGCGGATCATGGCCGAGGAACTTTCGGCGCTGGGCTATCGCTTTCACAACGGCGGCACTGTCGTGACCATCGAAGGGCCGCGTTTTTCCACAAGAGCCGAGTCCCGCATGTTCCGCCTCTGGGGGGCGGACATCATCAATATGAGCATCGCCACGGAGGCGATCATGGCCAATGAGCTGGGCGTGCCCTATGCGGCCGTGGCCATGAGCACGGATTACGATTCCTGGAAAGAGGATGACGCCGTCACCTGGGAAGCGATCCTTGCCGTGGCGCATGCCAACGCCGAAAAGGTGCTGGAACTGTTCAGGCGCGTCATACCCAGACTGGTCTGACGGCGGAAGCCGGACTTCCGAAAGCAGCGGAGCAGGGCGGGGGTTGCCTCTCCGCTGCTTTTTTGCGGGCGATGCGGGGCGGGGAGCGCCGTGCGGACGGACGAATCTCTTGATGAAATGAGCCTGACGCTATTGAAAATAGAAAAATAAAATAAATATAATCAGTATATTAAATATAAAAATAAAAAAAGAATAAAAAAACTGCAAAAAAGTGTTTGACAAGTCGGGGGTAAATGGGCATAACTCGAAAACGCGCTGAGGCACAGCGGCTCAAACGAGCGCCTCGCTGAAAGCGCCGCCTGAAAAAACTTGAAAAAAGTTGTTGACAGGTGAAACGAAAAGTTGCATAAAGCAACACCGCCGCGAGTGAGCGGCGCGGTTCTTTGACAAGTGAAGAGCGAGTTGGGAAATAGAGCTTTGAGTTCGATTTGAGAACTTCGGTTCTCTGAATCAAATACTTTTCAACTGGAGAGTTTGATTCTGGCTCAGATTGAACGCTGGCGGCGTGCCTAACACATGCAAGTCGTACGTGAAAGGGTCTTCGGATCCGAGTAAAGTGGCGCACGGGTGAGTAACACGTGGATAATCTACCGGGAAGTGAGGAATAACAGCTGGAAACGGCTGCTAATACCGCATACGCTTCATATTTGTCTATGAAGGAAAGGGGGCCTCTGCATATGCTTCCGCTTTTCGATGAGTCCGCGTCCCATTAGCTAGTTGGTGAGGTAACGGCCCACCAAGGCGACGATGGGTAGCTGGTCTAAGAGGATGATCAGCCACATTGGAACTGGAACACGGTCCAAACTCCTACGGGAGGCAGCAGTGGGGAATATTGCGCAATGGGCGAAAGCCTGACGCAGCGACGCCGCGTGAGGGATGAAGGTCTTCGGATCGTAAACCTCTGTCAGAAGGGAAGAATAAGCATTGTGCTAATCAGCAATGCCCTGACGGTACCTTCAAAGGAAGCACCGGCTAACTCCGTGCCAGCAGCCGCGGTAATACGGAGGGTGCAAGCGTTAATCGGAATTACTGGGCGTAAAGCGCGTGTAGGCTGTATGGCAAGTTGGAGGTGAAATCCCACGGCTCAACCGTGGAACTGCCTTCAAAACTACCAAACTGGAGTGCGAGAGAGGATAGCGGAATTCCAGGTGTAGGAGTGAAATCCGTAGATATCTGGAAGAACATCAGTGGCGAAGGCGGCTATCTGGCTCGTAACTGACGCTGAGATGCGAAAGCGTGGGTAGCAAACAGGATTAGATACCCTGGTAGTCCACGCTGTAAACGATGGATACTAGTTGTCGGGTTGTATGACTCGGTGACGCAGCTAACGCAATAAGTATCCCGCCTGGGGAGTACGGTCGCAAGGCTGAAACTCAAAGAAATTGACGGGGGCCCGCACAAGCGGTGGAGTATGTGGTTTAATTCGATGCAACGCGAAGAACCTTACCCAGGCTTGACATCTAGGGAGCCTCTATGAAAGTAGAGGGTGCTCTTCGGAGAACCCTAAGACAGGTGCTGCATGGCTGTCGTCAGCTCGTGCCGTGAGGTGTTGGGTTAAGTCCCGCAACGAGCGCAACCCCTGTCCTTAGTTGCCATCAGGTAAAGCTGGGCACTCTAAGGAGACCGCTTCGGTTAACGGAGAGGAAGGTGGGGACGACGTCAAGTCATCATGGCCCTTACGCCTGGGGCTACACACGTACTACAATGGCGCATACAAAGGGAAGCGAGACCGTGAGGTGGAGCCAATCTCAAAAAATGCGTCCCAGTCCGGACAGGAGTCTGCAACTCGACTCCTCGAAGTCGGAATCGCTAGTAATTCTGGATCAGCATGCCAGGGTGAATGCGTTCCCGGGCCTTGTACACACCGCCCGTCACACCACGAAAGTCGGTTTTACCCGAAGCCGGTGAGCTAACTAGCAATAGGAGCAGCCGTCTACGGTAGGCCCGATAATTGGGGTGAAGTCGTAACAAGGCAGCCGTAGGGGAACCTGCGGCTGGATCACCTCCTTTTAGAGAAATCCCAACTCGCTCTTTACTTGCAAGGAACCGGAGAGTTCTTTGAAAGTGAGTATGTCAGGGCCTGTAGCTCAGGTGGTTAGAGCGCACGCCTGATAAGCGTGAGGTCGAAAGTTCAAGTCTTTCCAGGCCCACCATTATCGGGGGCGTAGCTCAGTTGGGAGAGCATCTGCTTTGCAAGCAGAGGGTCGTCAGTTCGATTCTGTCCGCCTCCACCAGACATACGTAGGTTGAATCTTGAGAGAAGGCTTCAGGAAACTGAAGATTTCGAACCGGGATTCAGCCCGGCTGCTGCCGCGAAAGGCAGTAAGTTCTTTGACAATTGAACAGGGAAATGATGAGAGGTTTTTTTCGAGAAAAACAAGTTAGTAAGAGCAACGGGCGGATGCCTTGGCGCTGAAGGCGATGAAAGACGTGATAAGCTGCGATAAGCCTCGGGGAGGAGCTAAATATCCTTTGATCCGTGGATCTCTGAATGGGGCAACCCACTGGAAGCAGTTCCAGTACCTCTATTGAGGAGCTAACCTGGGGAAGTGAAACATCTCAGTACCCAGAGGAAAAGAAATCAAACGAGACTCCCAAAGTAGCGGCGAGCGAAATGGGAAGAGGCCAAACCGTGCAGTTTCGACTGTGCGGGGTTGTAGGGCCGCCGTACGTGATCTCGGAGTAGGCAGGAGAAGCTGGCTGGAAAGCCACACCACAGCGGGTGACAGTCCCGTATCCGAAACCGAAAAGAGCGCAGGCGGTACCTGAGTACTGCGAGGCACGTGAAACCTCGTGGGAATCCGGGAGGACCATCTTCCAAGCCTAAGTACGATCCAGCGACCGATAGTGAATCAGTACCGTGAGGGAAAGGTGAAAAGAACCCCTGTTAGGGGAGTGAAATAGAATCTGAAACCTGTTGCTTACAAGCTGTGGGAGCAGTTTTAACGACTGTGACCATGTGCCTTTTGCATAATGAGTCAGCGAGTTAATCTGTTGTGCAAGGTTAAGCGAGAGCGGAGCCGAAGCGAAAGCGAGTCTGAACAGGGCGCACAGTACAGCGGATTAGACCCGAAACCGGGTGATCTATCCATGAGCAGGTTGAAGCAAGGGTAAAGCCTTGTGGAGGACCGAACCAGTATCGGCTGAAAACGATTTGGATGACTTGTGGATAGGGGTGAAAGGCCAATCAAACCCGGTGATAGCTGGTTCTCCCCGAAATATATTGAGGTATAGCCTCAGGGATTGTTTATCGGAGGTAAAGCACTGACAAGGCTAGGGGTCCTACCAGATTACCAAACCTTATCAAACTCTGAATGCCGAATAAATGTACCCTGGGAGTCAGACGGCGGGTGCTAAGGTCCGTCGTCAAAAGGGTAAGAGCCCAGATCGACAGCTAAGGCCTCCAATTCCATACTCAGTGGTGAAGGTGGTGGAGTTGTTTAGACAGCCAGGACGTTGGCTTAGAAGCAGCCATCGTTTAAAGAAAGCGTAATAGCTCACTGGTCTAATGATTCTGCGCCGAAAATGTAACGGGGCTAAGTATGGAGCCGAAGCTTCGGATTTGCCTTTATGGCATCTGGTAGGGGAGCGTTCTCAACGGGCTGAAGCTGTGGTGAAAACCATGGTGGACTGTTGAGAAGTGATTATGCTGACATGAGTAACGATAAAACAGGTGAAAAACCTGTTCGCCGAAAACCCAAGGTTTCCTGGGTAAAGTTAATCTTCCCAGGGTTAGTCGGTCCCTAAGGAGAGGGCGAAAGCCGTATCTGATGGAAAACGGGTTAATATTCCCGTACTTGCATGGATGTGCGATGGAGGGACGCAGCAAGATAGGTGATCCGGGTGTTGGATATCCCGGTGCAAGCGTGTAGGAGTGCGAAGCAGGCAAATCCGTTTCGCTTATCCGAGACGCGAGTCCGAGCCGCAAGGCGGAAGTCATTGAGTCTACACTGCCAAGAAAAGCTTCTAAGTTTAGTCCATGTGAACCGTACTCGAAACCAACTCAGGTGGGTGGGATGAATAATCCAAGGCGCTCGAGAGAATTCTGGCTAAGGAACTCGGCAAAATGACCCCGTAACTTCGGAAGAAGGGGTGCTCCTCTGTGTGAGTTTATTTACTATGCAAGCACGAGGGAGCCGCAGTGAATTGGTGGTGGCGACTGTTTACTAAAAACATAGGTCTGTGCGAAGTCGCAAGACGACGTATACGGACTGACGCCTGCCCGGTGCCGGAAGGTTAAAAGGAGAGGTCAGCGCAAGCGAAGCCTTGAATTGAAGCCCCGGTAAACGGCGGCCGTAACTATAACGGTCCTAAGGTAGCGAAATTCCTTGTCGGGTAAGTTCCGACCTGCACGAATGGCGTAACGATCTCCACACTGTCTCGGCCAGAAGCTCGGTGAAATTGAAGTCGCGGTGAAAATGCCGTGTACCCGCAGAAAGACGGAAAGACCCTGTGCACCTTTACTATAGCTTGACATTGGATTTTGGCCCTACATGTGTAGGATAGGTGGGAGCCTGTGAACCCTGTACGCCAGTATGGGGGGAGGCACTGTTGAAATACCACCCTTGTATGTCTAAGATCCTAACTCCATGCAGTTATCCTGCTGGAAGACAGTGTCTGGTGGGTAGTTTGACTGGGGCGGTCGCCTCCTAAATTGTAACGGAGGCACGCAAAGGTTCCCTCAGGCTGTTCGGAAACCAGCCGTCGAGTGCAAACGCATAAGGGAGCTTGACTGCAAGAGAGACATCTCGAGCAGAAACGAAAGTTGGCGTTAGTGATCCGGTGGTCCCGTATGGAAGGGCCATCGCTCATTGGATAAAAGGTACGCCGGGGATAACAGGCTGATCGCATCCAAGAGTTCATATCGACGATGCGGTTTGGCACCTCGATGTCGGCTCATCACATCCTGGGGCTGGAGCAGGTCCCAAGGGTACGGCTGTTCGCCGTTTAAAGTGGTACGCGAGCTGGGTTTAAAACGTCGTGAGACAGTTTGGTCCCTATCTTCTGTGGGCGGAGGAATATTGAAAGGGCCTGTCCCTAGTACGAGAGGACCGGGATGGACATACCACTGGTGAACCTGTTGTTCTGCCAAGAGCATAGCAGGGTAGCTATGTATGGAAGGGATAACCGCTGAAAGCATCTAAGCGGGAAGCCTGCCTTAAGATAAGTATTCCCTGTCGCAAGACCTGAAGGGCCCGGATAGACGATCCGGTTGATAGGTCGGAGGTGTAAGCGTTGTGAGACGCTCAGCTGACCGATACTAATAGCCCGTGAGGCTTGTTTTTCTCTCAAACCTCTCTTCATTCCCTGTCAATTATATATTTTGAAAAATTTCCTTGGTGTCCATAGAGAAGCGGGTACACCCGATCCCATTCCGAACTCGGAAGTTAAGCGCTTCATCGCCCATGATACTGCGCACCTTTACGTGGGAAAGTAGGCCGATGCCAAGGTTATCTTTAGAAAGGCTCCTGTTCAGGAGCCTTTCGTCGTTTAACGACCTGCGCTTGCAGAATGTATCTTGAGGGAAGGAAGACCCGCTCCGGGGTTCCTTCCCTTTTTGTTTTAATTCCTTCGGATGGCTGAGGCGGCGGAGGAGAGCAGCAAAGAAAATTTCCGCAGCGTCTGCCCTGACGGGCAGGAACTTTTCAGAGGCAGATCGAGGAGCCTCCGCAATACGGGAAGCGACTGAAAAGGAAAATACCGCGGCGGCAAAGCTGCGGGAGGAGGTTTGTAGAGGAAAATCGAGGATCATCCCGCAACATCGGGCTTTCCTGTCTGGAAAGATGCCTGTTGCCGCTCGCGCCCTGCTGGCCTGGCCGGGCTGCATTTTTTCAGGCGGAAGATCCTTCAAAAGAAAAACATCGCAGCGGCAGAGTCGGCCGGACGAAATTTTCAGAGGTTGATCGAGGGGCCTCCCGTAATATCGTACTTGCGGGTTCGGTAAGATGCTGTTTCGCTTTACGCGTTATCCGGACGCGTTATCTGGCCTCACCGGGCTGCATGCCTCACAGGGCGGCTTACCGCTCAAGCCGTCTTCAAAACACGTTGCAAGCTCCCTTTAAACTACCGTCTTCGACGGGCCAGATTGCTGAGCCTGCTTCTTGTCGTGTTGCCTGACGGCGCACGGGATATTTTTGAATTCTGCGAATTCGTTCTTTTCTATGGAGTGAACATTGGTGTGTTGTGCTGTTTAATCTTTTTGTACCAACATGAGGAGAGTGAAAAGATTTCATGGACGCGGAAAGCTGAACATGCTGTGCGGGAAGACGCGAAAAAACAGAGGAATAGTCTCGGCGAAAGTTGAGAGCTCGGCAGGCCTTGTTGCGCAAAGCGTTGTGGGAATACGGCCTGAATTTTTCTGAAAAAAACAGGTGCGACGTTCCCCTGGCAGTATGGCGGAACCCTCTGAAATAGGCGTATTTTTTCTTCGATTTTTGCGAAAGAGCGTTACCCCGACCGAGGATAAGGGGCCGGCAGATGATTGAGTCATGTCGGCTGATATATTTTTAGATTGATCGCTGTCAGCCTCGCCGAATGCAGGTCTGCCCCGAGGAAAAACGTCTGCTGCGAAATGGATGCAATGGCTTTTCTTGTCAACTGCGGGAAATTATTGTGATTTTTATATATTTGCGACAGAATGGCGGATTTTCATGCTCGGCAGATGCCGCGCCTGCCGGTGTTTTGATAAAAGAAACGCCTTTCTATTTCATGCACTGGAACGAAAAGATAAAGACATAATTGTATCGTCAAAAATGAATGTGCAGGATATAAAATTATAAATCAAACAAATATAGTGAGTTATATGCAATGGCATGGTTCTTGCTTGAAGGAAGATGTCTCAGGCACTTCTAACAAAAAAGGACATTGCTATATGAACGGTATTTCTTTTTTCAAACGTTCCCTGCTTTGCCTTTGCACCGGTCTTCTGGTTGTGACCGGGGGAGAGTTTTCTTCGGCCTATGCCAAGGAAACGGTTAAAGTGGGTTTTGTGGGACCGCTTACCGGCGGACTGAGCTCGCTCGGCATGGGCGGCAGAAACTCGGCTGATCTTGCCGTACAGGAACGCAATGAGAATCCCAACAGCAAGTACCACTATGAACTCGTGGTGCTCGATGACGAAGGCAAGCCCAACGTGGGCGTGCAGGTCGTGACCAAGCTCGCGTCGGACCGCAAGGTGGCCGGCGTGGTGGCGCATTACGTTTCCGCCGTGGCCCTGAGCACCGTGGACATCTTCCATCGTTTCGGCATGCCCGCCATCATCTGGGGCGCCGTGCATCCCGACATTACCTACGGCAACAATTACAAGGAAATCTTCCGTATCCCCGGAACGATGATCAATCAGAACGAAGTGGCCGCCAAGTTCATGACCGGACTCGGCTACAAGAAGTTCGCCATCATCCACGATACGACCGACTACGGCAAGGGACACGCTTCCTACTTCAGCGACTTCGTGAAGAAGAACGGCGGCGAAATCGTGGGCGAGTTCGGCGTGACGTCCAATCAGCAGGACTTCACCGCAGAGCTGACCAAGATCAAGGCTCTTGATCCCCAGGTGTTGTATTTCGCCAGTCTGGTTCCCACGGGCGTGCGCGTCCGCGCTCAGATGGTCAAGCTCGGTATGACGGACATTCAGTTCCAGGGCGTTTCCGGCATCAAGTCCGACGCCTTCATTCACGGCGTGGGCGACGAGGCTGCGGAAGGCTGCATGAGCTTCATTGAAGGTTCTCCTCTCGAAAAGCTGCCCGGCGGCGCGGCCTTCCTGAGCAGCTATGAAAAGCACGGCTACGAGCAGGCTCCCGAAGCGTACGGCCCCTTTGCCTATGCCGCCATGGTGCAGCTGCTTGACGCCATTGAAGCCGAAGGCCCCAACCACAAGAAGATCATCAGCTACCTGCAGAACATCAAGTCTGCCGATACGCTGGTCGGCAAGGTGACTTATGACGATCACGGCCAGAACATCGAGCCTGCCGTGAGCAAGTACATCGTTCAGGATGGGCAGTGGATCTTCTGGGAAGACAGCAAGTACTGTTCTGGAGAACGTGCCTTGAAAAAGCTCAACAAGTAAGTTTCCCGGGCCGGCCTGAGGGCGGATGCCCCTGGTCGGCCCAGTGCTTTATTAAAAGGATATGGTTTTATGGATGGCGTTCTGCTGGCGCAGTTCATCATGAACGGACTCATGCTCGGCATGATGTACGCTCTGGTGGCTGTCGGCTTTACACTGTTTTTCGGCGTATTGGACATTATTGTTTTTTCTCATGGCGATACGGTCATGGTCGGCGCGTTTGCCGGTTTGGGAACGTATGTCTGGCTGCAGTCCGTGTACCCTGAAATAGACACCGTCTGGGTCTGCCTGTGGGTGCTGCTGGCCAGTCTGCTTGCCGTATGCCTTCTGGGCGTGTTTCTTGCCCGGGGACTTATCATGCGTCTCCGGTCTTCGCCGCCTCTGAATACTCTTCTTGCCACCATGATGCTGGGTACCGTGCTGCGCGAAGCCATACGTTTGTTTTATCCCGACGGCTCCAATCCGCAGCCTTTTCCCAAGCTGCTGCCCGACGCGTCCTGGATGCTGGGCGGTGTGACGGTGCGCCTCGACAACGTGCTTTTGTTTGTCGGCGGACTGGTGCTCATCGGCGGCATCCATGTGCTCATCAACAAGACGAAGCTCGGCATGGCGGTGCGCGCCGTGGCGCAGGATTCCGAAACCGCTCAGCTCATGGGCGTGAATTTCTCCTTCATCGTGCTGCTCACCTTTGCGCTTGGTTCCGGAGTGGCCGCGTTCGCCGGACTCATGAACGGCATCTATTACAATGAAATCAACTTCAGCATGGGCGTGCTTCTTGGAGCCATCGGCTTCAGTGCCGCAGTCATCGGAGGTCTCGGCAATATCTACGGCGCCATCATCGGCGGTTTTGTGTTCGCCTTTCTCCAGACCATAGGCGCTGTGGCCCTGCCGTTCTCCAGCGCCTATAAGGACGTGTTTGCGTTTGCCGTCGTCATTGTGCTCATGGCAATACGCCCCACCGGTTTTCTGGCGGAACGTTCTAGTCAGAGGGTGTGAATATGGATCGCTCAAGAGAAATTTTCGTCTGCCTGATCTCCGCCATGGCGCTGCTGGTGTTTTCCGTGGTGTTCCTGCTGGCGGAAGATGAAACCGTCATCGGCACCTACATGGTGGGAGGCGCGCTTCTGCTGTGGCTCATGGTGCGCATGGGCGCGTATGCCAAGGTCATTGTCGCCGTCTCTCATCATGAACGGCTGTGGGCCGGACTGCTCTTCATTGCCTCGCTCATTCTGCTGTTCTTCTTCCGGGACAATCACTACTGTCTTTTCCTCATAGGAACCATTTTCTGCTACACCATCGCCGTGCTCGGACTGAACGTTCAGCTGGGCTACACGGGCGTCATCAACTTCAGCGCCGCGTCGTTCTTCGGCGTGGGCGGATACACCGCGGGCATGCTGCTCAATCAGGGGCTGGTTCCGCCTTTTGCCGCGCTTCTGCTGGGCGGCGTCATGGCCGGACTTGTGGGATGCGTGCTGCTGCTGCCCGTGCTGAGAACGTCGGGACACTATTCCGCGCTGGTGACCATGGCCTTTGCGCTTCTGTTCAACGTGTTTCTGGAAGTCAACGAAAGCTTCGGCGGGCCGCAGGGCATTGCCGTTCCTTCGTTTTCCCTTTTCGGCATGGATTTCGCCAGCGACGTGGAATGGGGCCTGATTACCGGTTCGTTCTATCTGCGCTATGATCTGTTCATCCTGCTGTTCCTGGCGCTCGTGTTCACCATGGTGCGCCGCGTGGAGCGCTCCTGGATGGGCCTTGCCATGGACGCCGTGCGTCTTGACGAAACGGCCTCGGCCTGCTTCGGCATCAACATCGTCCGCTGGAAGGTGACGGCCTTTACCATGGGCAACGTGCTCATGGGCATGGCAGGCGCCGTCTATGCCATGATGCTCGGCTACATCAGTCCGGCAAACTTCACGTTTTCCGATTCGCTGCTGTTCCTTTCCATTCTTCTGCTCGGCGGCATGGGCAACTGCTGGGGCGTCATTCTGGCGACCTCCATCATGGTGGTTCTGCCGGAAAAACTTCAGTTCATTCAGGAATACCGCTATCTGCTGTATTCCCTGCTGGTTCTGCTCATGATCGTGTACCGCCCCATGGGTCTGCTGCCCCGCAGAACGCGCGTTGTTACTTCGGAGGATGTGGCATGAGTCTGCTTTCGTGTACCGGTCTTACCATGCGTTTCGGCGGTCTTGCTGCGCTCAACAAGCTCGACGTGCAGGTGGAGGAAGGAGACGTGATAGGGCTTGTAGGCCCGAACGGTTCCGGCAAGACCACGTTTTTCAATGTGCTTACGGGCATCTACACGCCCAGCGAAGGACACATCGTCTTTGACGGCAAGGACATCACCTCCAAAACCCCGCAGGAAATCTGCCGGGCCGGCATAGCCCGCACGTTCCAGCGTTCGCGGCTGTGCCTTGAGCTGACGGTGTTCGACAACGTCATGATGGGCAACTGCAAGAATCTCAATATGAGCTTCTGGCACAACGTCATACGCAGAAGGGCGTTCTTTCAGGAATGCCGCGACGACGAGGAGCACATGCGTCTCATGCTGAAGGCTCTGAATCCCACGCTTGCCGACAAGATCAGAAAGCCCGTGGGAGAACTGAGCATGATCGACCGTCGCCGCGTGGAAATCTGCCGCGCGCTGACCGGACGTCCCAGACTGCTGCTTCTGGACGAACCTTCGGCAGGCATGACGCAGGACGAAACAAGGCAGCTCATGGACGAGCTTGTGGCCATGGAATTTGAAGGCAACAGGCCGTCCATCATCCTCATTGAGCACGAAATGAGCGTCATCAAAAGAATTTCCACCCGCTGCATAGTGTTGAACTTCGGCAGCAAGCTCTGCGAGGGAAGCTATGATGAGGTAACGTCCAACCCTGTGGTGCAGCAGGCCTATCTGGGAACGGAGGTGGTATAGATGGATGTTGCGTTTTCCCCTCTCAGAATAGAAAATCTGTTTGTGGCCTACGGCAAGGCCGACGTCATCTGCGGCGTGAACATGGAAATATGCGCGGGCCGCATTACCGGACTTCTGGGAGCCAACGGCGCGGGCAAGACCACGCTTCTGCGGGCCATACTCGGCCTCACGCCGCCCAGAAAGGGCAGCGTGCTGTTCAACGGCATGGAGATTTCCGGCCTGCCGCCGCACAAGATTGCGGCGCGCGGCATCAGCTGCATTCCCGAAGGCAGACGCATCTTTTCCAAGATGACCGTGGAAGAAAACCTTCTCATGGGCGCCTACATGGAAAAGGACAAGGAAAAGATCCGTCAGCGCCTGGAACGGGTGTACCGCATTTTTCCGCGTCTTCTTGAGCGGCGCGAGCAGTTTGCGGGCACCATGTCCGGCGGCGAACAGGCCATGGTGTCCATCGGCCGCGGACTCATGAACGAACCCAAGCTCCTTGTCATCGACGAACCTTCCCTGGGGCTGTCCCCCGCGCTGGTCAATGACAACTTCCGCGTCATACGGAAGATATGCGAAGACGGCATTGCCGTGTTTCTGGTCGAGCAGAACGTGCGGCAGACCCTGGCCATAGCCCATTACGGCTACGTGCTGGCGCAGGGGCGCGTGGTGGCCGAAGGAACGGCCGAAGAGCTGAAAAAGAGTGAAGAAGTGAAGAAGGCGTATTTCGGATGAGCGGCATGAATGATTTCAGCGGAACGGGCCTGGCCCGGTGGATGGTTGGCTGCGACACCATAACGAGCGGCAGCAACGAATATGCGCTGCTTGAACAGATTGCGGCATGGCTGGAGCAGGCGGGATTCACGGTTTTTCTTGATAAGTACGACGACTCCGATCTCGGAAAATGCAGTCTTTCCGCGCATCTTCATCCAGACTGCGAGGGCGGGGCGCTGTGCCTGGCCGGTCATGTGGACACGGTGCCTCTCGGAACAAAGCCGTGGAAGCATGATCCCTTTTCCGGGGAGATCATCGACGGCTGCCTGTACGGTCGCGGTTCCTGCGATATGAAGAGCGGCGCCGCCGTCATGCTGGCCGCGGCTCTTGCCATGGCTCCCCGCATTCATGATCGGGATCTCGTTCTGCATCTCTACGGAGGAGAGGAGCGGGGCTGCCGGGGCTCGTTCCACATGCCGGAGCAGGAGTTTCGGAACATTGCGGCCGTCGTCGTGGGAGAGCCCACAGGAGCGCGTCCTCTTGCCGGACACAAGGGAGCCTTGTGGCTTAGCCTGTCCTCGTCGGGCCGCACGTCGCATGCGTCCATGCCCGAGAAAGGCGACAGCGCGCTTGCGAAAATGCTTCCGGCCGCCAATCGTCTTCTGGATTTTGTTGCCGAGGGAAGGCATCCGTTCATGGGCAGGGGCACGTCGGTGCTTTCCACGCTGCATTCCGGCTTGAACAGCAATTCCGTGCCCGACTCGGCCGTGCTGACCATGGATATCCGGTCGGTGCCCGGCATGAATCATGAAAAGATGCGGGAAGAGATTCGGGATATCTGCGGAAAGGACATCGCCATGGAAACGACGCTGGACATTCCGCCGGTGTGGACGGATCCGGAAGATCCGTGGATGAAGCGCGTGTACGCCCTGTACGAAAAGCTTTCCGGCAAGCCGGCCGAGGTGGCCACGGTGCAGTTCTTTACCGACGCCGCCGCGCTTCGGACCAGACTGCCGCAGGTTCCGGTGGTTATTTTCGGTCCCGGTGAAAGTTCCATGGCCCATCAGGTGGACGAGACCTGTCCGGTTTCTCAGATAGAGTTCATGGAGAACATCTGCCGGGAATTGATTCGTGACTGGTATGAACTCTGACGTTGCCTGTTCTTTCACTCGCTGAAAGGAGAAAAGGCCGTGCCGATGCAAAACATCGGGCGGCCTTTTCTTATGCGCGTTGTTTGTTCCTGTGGACGGAAAGCTGCGGGGAAAACGCGGGTAAAGCGCAGGCAGAAGCGCCGGGGAGCGCTGCCGGAAATTTATATTTTTTCGCGGGGGAGCGACGAGCTTCCGAACTCAGGCGTTGCGGCCGGAAATGCGGATTGCCGCGCCTCGGCGTTCCGCCTGGGCTGGGGATGTTCTGGGGCGGCGGGAAACGGCCTGCGCAGGGGAATGGAAAAGATCCGTGTTCACGCCTTCGAGCCTCAGCAGGCGGATTTTTTTGTCGATGCCTCCGGCGTATCCGGTGAGGCTTCCGTTACTGCCCACGACGCGATGGCAGGGAATGATGATGGAAATGGGATTGTGCCCCACTGCGCCGCCCACGGCCTGGGCGGACATGGTTTTCCTGTGAAAGGCTCGGGCGGCCTGTTCGGCGAGCTCTCCGTAGGTGACCACGCTCCCCCAGGGAATGCGGCACAGCGCCTGCCAGATGAAGCGGCGGAATTCGCTTCCCGCCGGGGCGAGGGGCAGTTCGTCGGGGGAGGGCTTTTGCCCGGAAAAATATCGGTCGAGCCACGATACGGCCTGCATGAGCACGGGGCGGTCCGTGGCGGACACCGGCGGGACGGTCAGCGTGCTTTGAAAGTATTTCTGACCGTCGATCCAGAGACCGACGACGTGATCCTCGTCGCTGACGACGGTGAGCGGACCGACGGGGGAGAAATATCGCACCGAGTAGAACATGGCACGCTCCTTGAGAGGTGGTTGCATGACCAAATTGTGCCACAGACCGAAAGGAACTTCCAGCAGAGGCCATGACACCCGGCGCGGAACAAGCCCATGCGGCGCGGAATTGTTCCATTGTCCTCCGTCTTTCTCTGTACGGAACGTTTGTGGACTGCCGCCTTCATGATGCGACGTTGTTCCGGCTTTTTGCCGAAAAAAGAGCGCCCGGTGGCCTGATTTTACTTATAATATACGGAAAAGTAACACTTTTCTTGCCCCATCAAGAATAGCCCGGACGCCTGCCCGATGCCGGACTCTCGATGATTATTTACAAATATGTAACGAAAGACACAAAAAAATATCATATTGGCACGAACTTTTCCAAAAATGTTATTTTTTCTTGACTTTCCGGGACAATTTTTTATCGTTCAAAAAAATCAACACCATCTTCATCATGGAGTCTTTTTTTATGTCCAAAATCAGAATCGGCATCGTGGGCTACGGCAATCTCGGCCGCGGCGTTGAACTGGCCGTTGCCGCCAATCCCGATCAGGAACTGGTGGCGGTGTTCTCCCGCCGCGATCCTTCCACCGTCAAGATTCTTACCGAAGGCGTTCCGGTCTGCCGTCTCGCCGACGTGGCGGATTGGAAGGGACGCATAGACGTCATGATTCTCTGCGGCGGCAGCGCGACCGATCTGCCCAAGCAGACTCCCGAGCTTGCGGCCATGTTCAACGTGGTGGACAGCTTCGACACGCACGCTCACATTCCCGCCCATTTCGACGCCGTGGACGAAGCCGCCCGCAAGGCCGGCACCATAGGCATCATCTCCGTGGGCTGGGACCCCGGCATGTTCTCCCTGAACCGCCTGTACGCCAACTGCATTCTGCCCGACGGGCATGACTACACCTTCTGGGGCCGCGGCGTGAGCCAGGGCCATTCCGACGCCATCCGCCGCATCAAGGGCGTGCTCGACGCCCGTCAGTACACCGTGCCGGTGCCCGCCGCCATGGAAGCCGTGCGCAGCGGCAGCAATCCCGAGCTGACCACCCGTCAGAAGCACACCCGCGAATGCTACGTCGTGGCCGCCGAAGGCGCGGACAAGGCCGCCATTGAGCATGAAATCAAGACCATGCCCAACTACTTCGACGAGTACGACACCACGGTGACCTTCATCAGCCAGGAAGAGCTCGACCGCGATCACAAGGGCATTCCGCACGGCGGTTTCGTGATCCGCACCGGCTGCACCGGTCAGCACGGCGAAACCAAGCACGTCATCGAATATTCCCTGAAGCTCGGCTCCAACCCCGAATTCACGTCCAGCGTGCTGGCCGCCTACGCCCGCGCCGCGTATCGCCTTTCCCAGAAGGGTGAAACCGGTGCGAGAACCGTGTTCGACATCGCGCCCGCGCTGCTTTCTCCCCGCGACGGCGCTGATCTGCGCGCGCACCTGCTGTAGTTTCAAAGCTTTTTGAAGCTCGACGCCCGATGATCTCTGCGACATCGGGCGTTTTTCTTTAAAAGGAAAACCGTCGGCCGTTTGGACCGACGGTTTTGTGCGTCATGACTGTGCGAAGAGCGCCCGGCCTGTCGAAGCCGAGGAGAGACACGCCCGGCGTTTTTCAGTGCGCGGGCGCATGCGGCAGCGACGCCTGTTCCGGAGAGGCAGGTAGGACGTGTGCCCCGGAAGGCGCGGAGAACCGGGCGCATGGCCGCAGAAAGGCGCGACGCATGCCGCCGGAGGGCGAAGGTTTCAGGGGAAAAATCCGCGCCCTTCGGCGAACGAGGTGTTACAGGCCCAGGAAGCGCGCCGCGTTTTCGCCCATGACGAGCGGCTTCACTTCGTCGCGCAGCTGCGCCAGATACCCTTCCCTGGCGCCCTTGAGAGGCATGATGGGGTAGGCCGAGGAGAAGATGACGCGCTCGCGCAGCAGATAGTTGGCGGCCATGGCGTAGTCGGCCATGCCGGGGGAGCGGAGCATGTAGAAGTCGGGAGCGAGATACACGTTGCGGCGGTTCAGGGCGATCTGGCAGACTTCGGACACATACGGCCATCCGCCGTGCATGAGGGCGATGTTCAGGCGGGGGAAGGCCGCGGCGACGTCGTCGATGAGTTCGGGGTTGTAGTAGCGCAGCGAGCGAGTCATGATGCCGCCGAAGGTGAACACCAGCGGAATGCCGTGTTCCTGGCAGTAGTCGTACAGGGGGAAGACCCAGGCGGAATTGACGAGCCAGGGCGTTTTGTCCTGACCGGGCTCCATGACGACGCCGGTGCAGCGGCCGTTGACGACGAAGCGTTCGGTTTCCGCAATGGCGGCGTTGATATCGTGGGGGTCGAGGCCCGCGAGACCGACAAGTCTGTCGGGATACTGCGCAATAAGCTCTTCAAGATCCTCGTTGCGTCCGTTCGTGGACTTGCGCACCGGCACGACCAGCTTGTCGATGCCGGCTTCGTCGGCTTCCTGCAGCAGCAGAGGCATGGAATACTGCCGGGCGGACGGGGAAACCGGAGCGTCCACGCGAAGCATGCTTTCGCTGTTCAGGTGATCGAGGCATTCCTGGGTGAAGAAGCTGTCCTTGTAGGCGACAAAAGGCGCGCGGACGCGAAAATCTATAACCATGATGTGCTCCTTGTATGAAAGGATGTTGTTAGAGTCCGACGGTGACCATGACCAGCGGCAGGCCGAGGCAGAGCATGCAGATGATGGCCGCCACGCAGCCGAAGATGCCGGCCTTGAAGGCTCTGCGCATGCCCACCCATGCGCCGTTGGCGAAGGAAAGGGCGCCCACCGTGGAAGCGGCCGGGGTGGCGTAGGCTGCGCCAGCCGCCAGAAGCATGAGTACGGTGAAGCCTGAGGGATTGATGCCCGTGCTCTGGCCGAGGTTCCAGATGAGGGGAACCGCGATGAGCACGATGGTGACGTTGTGCGTGAACTGCGTCATGATGTTGATGAAGATCATGAAGCCGGCGAGGAATATGAGGATGTTGCCGTCGCCCACGAAGCTGCTGAGAATGTCGGTGAGCACTCTGCTCAGACCTGCGCCGTCGCTGCTCAGGGCCGAGGAAACGGGAATGGAGGCGGCCAGCATCCAGATGACGTTCCAGTTGATGCCGGAAGCGCAGTCGTGAAAGTCGAACACGGGTTCGCCGTCCACGCGCAGGAAGGAGAGCACGCCGAGAATGACCACCATGGCCACCACCATGTTGAACTTGCCGAAGAAATTCGCCGTGGCGGAACCGGCGGGCAGGATGTTGGGCAGAAACATGACGAGGAGGAACACGACAAGGGCGGTGGCGGCGACGCGCTGCTTGTTGTCTATGCGTATCTGCGAGCTGATGCGGTCGAGGTATTCCGGCGTGAGATGGGAAAGGCGGGCGATGTCCGGGCGGAAAATGAAGCGCACGATGAGCGTGTAGAGCAGCAGCGTGGCGATGCACACCGGCATGGCGATGGCGATGAGGGTGATGTTGTTGATGACGGCCGTTCCGCCGGACACGTCGGAAAGGGCGCTGATGCCCATGAGGTTCTGTCCGGCCCAGGGCTTGCAGGCAAAGGAGAGCACGCCGGCCATGTACACGCCTGCGAGCAGATAGGCGGGATAGTCGTCGCCCTGCTTCATGTCGATGTCGTGGAACATGGAATAGAGAATGCCGGCAATGAGGAAGGCTGCGGGAACGCCGTCCACGAGAAAGCCGATGATGAGCGTGCCCGTGAGCACGCTGGCCGTGAAGATCCACGGATGCCCGGCGAACACGCGGCGGCTCAGGCACCACTTGGCCATGACGTTGTTGATGCCGCTCTTGTCGCAGTAGGTGGTGAAGGCCAGCACGAACATGGTGAACAGCACGGCGGGGCTGCTGAAGGCGCTGCCGATGATCTTGCCGGGCTCGGCGTACCCGGTGAAGCCGAGCGCCACGAGACAGATCATGCTGGGCCAGGCGAAGCCTATGAAGGTCCACCCGTAGAGCATGCCGAAGAAGACGCCGAGAATGTTCATGCCCATGGGGGTAATGCCGACGGGCGGCAGAAATCCGATGCCGAAGTTGAGAAGAAAGAAAATGACGATATGCAGGATATGCCTGCTGTCAACGGCGGAAGGCTGTGTCATGGCGTTTCTCCTGAAAGTTGTCTGAGGGAGCCTGCGGCTCCTTTCACCATACCGTCATACAGAATGCGGACTCTTGTGTATAATTTCTTTTTTTTATAAGCTGGTTATAAATTTTTTTATAGTACGTTTCGTCGGAGTCTCATGCGTCTCGAGCAGCTTCAATATTTTGTTCAGGTAGTAGAATCGCACTCGTTCAACAAGGCGTCGCAGAAGCTCAACATCACGCAGCCTGCGCTTACCAATGCTGTTCGGGCGCTGGAAGAGGAGCTCGGCGTGCAGCTTCTGGTGCGCAGTCACCGAGGCTGCGTTCCCACGGCGTGGGGAGTGCGCATTTACGAGGACTGCAAGAGTCTGCTGGCCGAGCTTTCGGCGAAGATGGCTTCCTGGAAAAGGCTCAATGCCGGCAGCAGCGAGCCTGTGCTTGTTCCTGTGGTGGCCATTCCCTCGGCCTGCAACTATCTGACGGAGCACGTCTTCTCCCAGATGAAGCCGGAGTTTCCGCTGGTGGACATCGTGCTTCACGAGGCCACGGTGTACGATTTGTATTCCTTTTTGCAGCAGGGCAAGGCGCATGTGGGGGTGACGGCCTTTTCGGAAGGCGAGGCCGAAAAGCTGGTGGCGCAGTACAGGGACATGGGCTTTCGCTGCGAGAGTCTCATGGAGGATGAATACTACATGTTCCTTTCCAGCAGTCATCCGCTGGCGGGAAAGGAGAGCCTCACGGTGGAGGACTGCGCCTCGCTGACCCTGGCCACGTATTCCAATCAGATGCTGAAACGCAATCAGCTTTTTCAGAAGAAGATATACGACGTCGTGGGCATCAGGCGCTACGCCTACGTCAACAGCCGGGAAAACATCATGCAGATGGTGGCGCAGAACAAGGCCGCGGGATGTTTTCTGCACAGAATGTCGGCCTACAGCTGGTACGTCGCCAACGGACTCATCCGGGCCATTCCCGTTGAGGGGATGCATCTCATGCCGTCGCGCCATTATCTGATAAGCCTTGAGGACGAGGCGCTCAGTCCGGAAGAGCGGCAGGTGACGGACTTCATTCGCCGGCGTTACAATGATCAGCCTTGACGGATCAACGGCCTCGGGCCATAGTGATATTTTGCAGAAAAGTGTTTCGGCCGTTGCGCAAGAGGTGGGAATATGGAGCACACGGAAGTCGGCGTCATCATTCTGACGTACAATGACTGGAAAAATACGCTGGAATGTCTTGCCTGCGTGCATGCCCAGAGCGGATTGCCCCGTCGTATCGTGGTGTGCGACAACGGTTCCGACAACGAGGTGGCCGACCGCATTCTTGAGGAATGGAGCGCGCTGGCCGCCCGGGACGGTCTGCCCGAACCGGTGGAGGCATACGGCGCGGACACGTCGGCCGCGCCGCTGGTGCTGCTTCGCCGGGAAGAGCCGGAGAGCATAGGCGGCGCCATGAATGCGGGCATGCGCTTTCTTCTCTACGACAGGGACTGTCATGCCTTCTGGCTGCTGCGCAACGACGCGCGTCCGGAATCGTTTGCGCTGGCGGCGCTCTTGCGACATCTGGAGGAAGACGGACTCAGTCAGCCCATCGGCATGGTGGGCTCCACGCAGCTCGTCAAGGATTCGGACGTGCTGGAATGTGCGGCGGGCGGCCGCTGGAGCCGCTGGACCGGCGATCAGATTCCGCTGGACAAGGGGCTGGAACGTCACGGCCTTTCCGACAGAAAGGAGATTGCGGCCCGTCTGGACTACGTTTCCGACGCCTCGTGCCTCATCACCCGGGCCATGGCGGAGGACATCGGACTTTTCGACGAGCGCTTCAGCGGCTTTTATGAGGATGTGGAATACGGACTTCGGGCCAGAAAGGCGGGATACGCGCTGAACTGGGCCCCGGGAGCTCTGGTGCGGCGCATGGACTGTTCCACCGCGGGCCTGACGCCGTTTCTGAGCGTGACCGACGATCCGGAACTTGCGCCTCGCGACGACATGAATTTCATACGCGCGCGTTTTTATCTTCTGCGGCGGGCGCATCCGTTTGCGCTGCCGTTCATGCTTCTGGCGCTGCCGTTTTCGTGGCGCACGTTCCGTTCCCGCAGAGGGCGTTTTTTCATGGTCATGCGCGCGGCGCTGGACGGCGCGGCAGGGCGCATGCGTCAGGAAGGCTGACCGGTCGTCGGAAACGATGCAGTCTCTTTGATGAAGACAAAAAAAGCCCCCGTCCGTGCGTCGGACGGGGGCTTTTTGTCGGTGGAAATTTAGTTTTTGCCTTCCATTTCCATGCGGTACTGCGCCACGTCGTCAACGGTGGCGAGCGGCATGTTGTGGGCGCGGGCGAAGTCGGCCACTTCGGGCAGGCGGGCCATGGTGCCGTTTTCGAGCGTGAGCTCGCACAGCACGCCCGCAGGCGCGAGGCCGGCCATGCGGCACAGATCCACGGTCACTTCGGTGTGTCCGCGGCGTTCCAGCACTCCGTTGGGCTTGGCGCGCAGGGGGAACACGTGGCCGGGGCGGTTCAGATCTTCGGGCTTGGCGTCGGGAGCGATGGCGGCCTTGATCGTGGTGACGCGGTCGGCGGCGGAAACGCCGGTGGTGACGCCCTTTGCGGCTTCGATGGTCACGGTGAAGGCCGTGTGGTTCTTGTTGGTGTTGTGCTGCACCATGGGGGGCAGATCAAGGGCGTTGGCCTTCTCGTCGGTGAGGCAGAGGCAGACGATGCCGCTGCATTCGCGGATGAGCAGGGCCATCTGCGCGGGCGTGAGCGTTTCGGCGGCGTAGATGAGATCGCCTTCGTTTTCGCGGTCTTCGTCATCGACGATGAGCACGCCGTTGCCGCTTTTGAGCGAGGCTATGGCGCGTTCGACGCGTTCACGGGGAGTTCCGAAGGCTTCAAGGATGGAAAGCTGACGCATGACAAACTCCTTTTTGGAGAATATCCGGCATCAGGGCGGCATAAGGCGCTGGGAGAGAGGAGAGGGGGTGCCTCCGCAAGGAGGCCTGGGATCCATTCTCTTTCGTCCGGACTGTTACCGTCGGCTCCGGATTTTCACCGGATCTGCGCATCTTCCCATGAAGATTTGCCCGCGGGCTTCCGACCGAGGCCGGATCACCGCCGGTGGGGACTTTCACCCCGCCCTGAGAAATATGGGCTTATTTTTAATGCGTTTCCGCATGCTGTCAAGAGCCGTCTTGTTTTTTTGTGCGTTCCGGGAAGAGAAGGGGAGGGCGAGTCGGCGCGCGGGGCGGATGCGGCGTTGACAGAGCCGCCCAAGCCTGAGAGAATGCCTGCTTGCCCGTGTTCCGGCCCCTTCCGACGGGCAAGGATTTTTATCATTCAGCGCCGCTATCGGCAGGAGCAATACAGTGATGACCATTGACGAACAGGTGAAGATCATACGTCGCGGCATTGTGGACCTTGTGAGCGAAGAGGATCTTCGCAAAAAACTGGCCCGTGACAAGCCTTTGAACATCAAGGTCGGCTTCGACCCCACTGCGCCCGACCTGCACCTCGGGCATACCGTGGTCATCCACAAGATGCGTCAGTTCCAGGAACTCGGCCACAACGTCACCTTCCTCATCGGCGACTTCACCGGCCGCATCGGCGATCCTTCCGGCAAGTCCAAGATGCGTCCTCCGCTCACGGAAGAGGAAGTGAAGAAGAACGCCGAAACCTACAAGGAACAGGTGTTCAAGATTCTCGATCCTGAAAAGACGACCGTGGCCTTCAACTCCGAATGGGGCGACAAGCTCACCCCCGCCGATTTTCTGCGCCTCATGTCCAACTGCACCGTGGCCCGCATGATGGAGCGCGACGACTTTGCCAAGCGCTACCGCGAAAACACGCCCATCGCCATTCATGAATTCATGTATCCGCTGCTGCAGGCCTACGACTCCGTCATGCTGCGCACCGACGTGGAAATGGGCGGCACCGATCAGATCTTCAACCTTCTCATGGGGCGCACCCTTCAGGGCCACTACGGCATAGAAGCTCAGTGCGCGCTCACCATGCCTCTGCTGGTGGGCCTGGACGGCGAACGCAAGATGTCCAAGTCCTACGGCAACTACATAGGCGTCATGGAAGCGCCCGCCGATCAGTTCGGCAAGGCCATGTCCATTTCCGACGACCTCATGTGGAACTGGTACGAGCTCATTTCCGTGAAGTCGCTGGAAGAAATCGCCGACATGAAGGCCCGCGTGCAGGCCGGTACGCTGCATCCCAAGCTGGTGAAGGAAGAGCTCGCCATGGAAATCGTGGCCCGCTATCACGGCGAGGAAGCGGCCCGCGCCGCCCGCGAAGGCTTCAACAACGTGTTCGGCAAGGGCGGCATTCCTGAAGACGCCATCACCTGGAGCGTCAATTCCGCCGAAGACGACTGCTCGCCCGTGGCCATTCTGGCCGCCACCGGACTGGTGCCTTCCCGCGGCGAGGCCAAGCGCAAGATTGCCGCCGGCTCTCTCAAGGTGAACGGTGAAAAGCTGACCGACGGCCTGAGCGCGCTGCCTGCCGGCGAATATACGCTCAAGTACGGCAAGAAGGGCTTTGTCGTGCTGACGGTGAAGTAGGCCATGATTGATCGCAAACCGGAACCTTTCGGCCGCTGCGCCGACGATCGCTGCCCCGGCCGCTGCCCGTACCGCGACCCGGAACTCATGACGCCCGAAGGCCGCGCCGCGCTGCTTGCCGACCGCCGTCCGGCCGAAGGCGAGCCCTGGCCCGCCAAGGTGGTGCATGTGACGTGCCAGCCGGAAGAGACGCAGGTGGACGTGCCCCGCGTGAAGGCCAAGAACGTGGGCATTCTGCTGCATACTCTGGGACTGCGGCAGGGAACCGCCATCGTGGCCTGCGGAGACACGCTGCTCACGCCCGACACGCCGCTGTACCCCAATCAGCGCGTGCTGGTCAGAAAGGTCATGAGCAGCGGCTGATGCATCTGGCCGCCGCTGCCCAGGCGGAGCTTCGTCGAGTCGCGCGTCCTTGGCGGCGCGCTGTCCGCCGGGCGTGCCTTTATCCTTAATTAATGACGGCGTTCCTTCGTCCGTCTTCGATTCCCGGATTCGGGACGGAGGCGGGGAAGGAACGCCGATGTTTTTCCGGCTTTTTTCGAGCGTCATGACCGGTCGGAAACGGCTTTGCCTGTCAGGCGGTCCGTCCGTGCGGAATCTTCGTGCGGCCGGGCCGCTTTTTTATTTGAGAATCGGGCGTCTTTTTTCATCATCCCGGAGCGGAGAGTCCGTCCGTTTTTCTGATTTCTGCCGTGGTGCGGGGAATGGGGCGTCCGGCTCGCGGGCGCGTCGAGGCGTGAACCTTGGCAGCCGCATGCGTCAGTACTGCCCGGCATATTCCGGCCATGGCGTTCCCCCACGCCTTTGCCTGAGAAGAATGAAGCGCTGCTTTTCGTTTGTTCGGCGTTCCCGCCGCGGTCTTCGTCCGTGAAGATTTCCGAACGCTCGGGCGGCCTGCCGGGCGTTTTTCCCCGACCGCGCGGAGCTCAAAAATCTGCTTTCTTCCCGTTCGACGGAGCGAAAAAAGCTGCGTTCCGCCCCCGGCGTCTTTCTGTGAAAAAACAGCACATTTTTGCCGGACGAGTGGATGATTTATCATCCCCGGCGTCCACTTTTTTCGGCTTTCTTGCTGAAATAAGACACAATTCCCCTTGACTGCCCGGCCCTCGTGCTTATCTCAATGTCGATGCGGAAAAATGATGCATCACAGGAGACAATGATATGGGTGTGGCTTACAAGGATTACTACAAGTTGCTGGGCGTAGAGCGCTCGGCATCGAAGGATGAAATCTCCAAGGCTTACAAGAAGCTCGCCCGCAAGTATCATCCCGACCTGAATCCCGGCGACAAGAGCGCCGAAGAGAAGTTCAAGGACATCAACGAGGCCTATGAGGTCCTCAAGGACGATGAAAAGCGCCGCATGTACGACCAGCTCGGCCCGAACTGGAAAGACGGACAGCAGTTTACCGGCGGCCCCGGCTTTGAGAACTTCAACTTCAATTTCAACGGCGCGCAGGGCGGCTTCAGCGGCGTGAACAGCGACTTTTTCGAAGCGCTGTTCGGTCAGATGGGCCGCGGCGGCTTCGGCAGGCATGAGGGCGACGATCCCTTCGGCTCGTTCCAGAGCGGCTACAGCCGCCGCTCGCGGCGCGGTTCCGATGTGGAAGCCGAAATCGACATCACGCTTGAGGAGGCCCGCAGGGGCGGCACCAAGCAGGTGACGCTCACCGGCGGCGGCACGTCGACCAATCTGCAGATAACCATTCCCGCCGGCATACGCGACGGAGGCAAGCTCCGTCTGCGCGGCAAGGGCAATCCCGGCAATCCTGCCGGAGATCTGTATCTCACCGTGCGCTACGCGAAGCACCCCGTGTTCCGCGTGGACGGGCTGGATGTTGCCTGCGACGTAACGTTGCAGCCCTGGGAAGCCGTGTTCGGAACAAAAAAGCGCGTGCCCACGCTGGACGGCGACGTGGAAATGAATATTCCCGCCGGCAGTTCCAGCGGACGCCGTCTGCGTATCCGCGGACGCGGCCTTGGTCCGGCCACGGGCCGGGGCGACGAATATGTGACCGTCGCCATCAGCGTGCCCAAACCGGAAGATTTGACTGAAGAACAGCTGAAACACTGGAAGGCTCTTGCCGGACAAAAGTAAGCTGCCGGAATGATATAAGAGGTGGGATATGGCGATTAAAACTGTAACCGCGTGCTCTCCCGCAGCCTCTGCGCTGGTTGCCTGGTCCGAATTTCTGGAACAGACGGGCACGCCGGTGGAACGTGTCCGGGAACTCATGGAACTTGGCTGGCTGGAACCTGCCGGTCAGGCGACCCATGCCGTCTTCTTCCGCCGTTCCGATATTTACCGCACCAGAAAGCTGACGCGGCTGTGCGAAGATTTCGAGATGCCCTGCGTGGCAGGCACCATCATCGTGGATCTTCTGGACCGCATTGCGAATCTGGAAACGCGCCTCAGAGAGCTGGAACGCCGATAGGCTCCGGCTGGCGCAACACGTTCGGGAAGCTGCGCTCCCGAGCGGATATTTCAAGCAAATCTACGGTTCCGGCCGGGCCGGAACTGATGTCTGAAGTGTGGAGCGCCTGCGCCCTGAAAGGGCGGGACGATGAAACATTCGCCTTGCCTGACAGGCGCAAGCCCCGGTACGGGCGTTCCGCAGGGAGGAGTTTTTATGGACATGAACAAGCTTACCATGAAGGCGCAGGAGGCGCTGGGCGACGCTCAGAACATTGCCCTCATGCGCAATCATCAGGAAGTGGACGTCGAGCATCTCGCTCTTGCGCTGCTGCGTCAGAAGGACGGGCTCGTTCCCGGCATTCTCTCGCGCATGAACGCGAAGCCCGAAGTCATCGCCGCGGAGCTGGAACAGTCGCTGGACAAGCGTCCTTCCGTGACCGGTTCCGGCGTGGAGCAGCAGACCATACGCATCACGCAGCGTCTGGCCCGCGCGCTCGCTCAGGCCGATGAGCTCGCTCGTCGCCTCAAGGATGAATATATCAGCGTGGAGCACATCTTCGCTCAGCTCATTGAAGCGGGCGGAGCCATGGGCGACATCTGCCGCAAGAACGGCATCGATCAGGAAAAGTTCCTGCGCGCCACCGCGGAAGTGCGCGGCGGTCAGCGCGTGACCTCCGCCAGCCCCGAAGAAACCTACGAGGCGCTCTCCAAGTACGGACGCGATCTTGTGGAAGAGGCCGGCAAGGGCAAGCTCGACCCCGTCATCGGCCGTGATCAGGAAATCCGCCGCACGATCCGCATTCTGTCCCGCCGCACAAAGAACAACCCTGTTCTCATCGGTGAGGCCGGCGTCGGCAAGACCGCCATTGTGGAAGGTCTTGCGCATCGTATCGTGAAGGGCGACGTGCCCGAAGGCCTGAAGAACAAGAAACTCATCGCTCTGGACATGGGCGCGCTCATTGCGGGCGCGAAGTACCGCGGCGAATTTGAGGAACGTCTGAAGGCCGTGCTCAACGAAGTGCAGCGCGCGGAAGGCCGCATCATTCTGTTCATCGATGAACTGCACACCATTGTGGGCGCAGGCAAGACCGACGGCGCCATGGACGCGAGCAACCTGCTCAAGCCCATGCTGGCCCGCGGCGAACTGCACTGCATAGGCGCGACCACCATCGACGAGTACCGCAAGTACATTGAAAAGGATCCGGCTCTGGAACGTCGTTTCCAGCCCGTGCTGGTGGACGAGCCCAATACCGAAGACGCCATTTCCATTCTGCGCGGTCTGAAAGAACGCTTTGAAGTGCATCACGGCGTGCGCATCAGCGACTCCGCCATCGTGGAAGCCGTGGTGCTTTCGCAGCGCTACATTTCCGACCGTCAGCTGCCGGACAAGGCCATCGACATCATTGATGAAGCCGCGGCCATGATCCGCACGGAAATCGATTCGCTGCCTTCCGAGCTCGATGAAATCAACCGCAAGGTCATGCAGCTCGAAATCGAGCGCGAAGCCCTGCGCCGCGAAACCGACGACGCTTCCCGCGAGCGTCTGCAGAAGCTGGAAAACGAGCTCGCCGATCTGCGCGGCACGCAGACCACGCTGCGCACCCGCTGGGAAGAGGAAAAGAAGGTCATCAACGGCGTGCGCAAGCTCAAGGAACAGATTGAGCAGACCCGTCATCAGATTGAAGAGGCGGAACGCTCCTACGATCTGGCCAAGGCTTCGCAGCTGAAGTACGCCACGCTCCCCGAGCTTGAAAAGCAGCTCAAGGAGACCGAAGCGAAGGCCGCTGCTCAGAGCGACGGCAAGGAAACCCGCCTGCTCCGCGAGGAAGTGGGCCCGGACGACGTGGCCGACATTGTGGCCCGCTGGACCGGCATTCCGGTGACGCGTCTTTTGCAGTCGGAACGCGAAAAGCTGCTGGAGCTGCCTGCGCGTCTGCATGAACGCGTGATCGGTCAGGACGAGGCCGTGCAGGCCGTGTCCGATGCGGTGCTGAGAGCCCGCGCCGGTCTTTCCGACCCGCATCGCCCCTTGGGCTCCTTCATCTTCCTCGGCCCCACCGGCGTGGGCAAGACCGAACTGTGCAAGGCGCTGGCCGAAGCCCTGTTCGACACTGAGGACAACATGGTTCGTCTCGACATGAGCGAATACATGGAGAAGTTCTCGGTTTCCCGCCTCATCGGTTCGCCGCCAGGATATGTCGGTTATGAGGAAGGAGGTCAGCTCACCGAGGCCGTGCGCCGCAAGCCCTACAGCGTGGTGCTTTTCGATGAAGTGGAAAAGGCGCATCCCGACGTGTTCAACACGCTGCTTCAGCTTCTGGACGACGGTCGTCTGACCGACAGCCAGGGCCGCACCGTGGACTTCCGCAACACCATCATCATCATGACGTCCAACATCGGTTCTCCCATCATGCTGGACGGCATCGACGAGAAGGGCGAATTCAAGCCCGGCGTGCGCGACGCGGTGATGAACGAACTCAAGAAGTTCTTCCGTCCTGAGTTCCTGAACCGTGTGGATGAAACCGTGATGTTCTATCCGCTGCGCGCGGATCAGATCGGCTCCATCGTGGATCTGCAGATCAAGAGCCTGCAGAAGAGACTCGACGAGCGCAAGATCACGCTGGAACTTTCCGACGAAGCCCGCAGCTTCATTGCCGAATCGGCCTACGACCCCGCCTACGGCGCGCGTCCGCTCAAGCGCTGGATTCAGCATAACCTGGAAACCAGGCTCGCCCGTGCGGTCATCAGCGGCGAAATCCGCGACGGCTGGAAGGTGCGCGTTGTGGTTGACAAGAATGAAGACGGCGGCACCCTGAGATTCGAGAGAGTGGAAGGGTAAGGCCTGATTGAATCATAGCCGCTCCGGCAACGGAGCGGCGGCAGAGAGCCTGCCATGTCGATTATCGGCATGACGGGCTCTTTTTTTATGCCCTGAGTGCGGCGAGATGTAGCGGAGAGCTTGGGATAAAATGAGAGTAGTTTGAATAACACAGTAAAATTATAATATTATTTTGATAATCGGGCGAGGCTGTCGAAACGCGCTCGGCCTGGAGAGGCCTTCCGGTACGGCGGTCGGTCAAGGGAAGCGTTGCACGGCTTGCCGCCGAAGTTGCCGCGGCGGATTAGACAGCGCCGCCCTGAGCGCGGACGTTCGGCGTAGAAGATCAAGACGGCGGGGCCATGATTTTTGACAAAATTTTTGACGAAACCGGGCGGCGACGGCAGGCAGAATAAAAAAATTTTTGCGGAAAAACTTTGATTTTAACATCTCGTTAACAGAAAAATATCGTTTCCTTTCAATTTGGGGTGCCAAGGTCGTCTCATGGAAAAAGAGGGATTTTCCATAACGGTGTTACAAACCAATTTTTTCAAAGGAATGACTACAATGAAAAAGCTTACTACGCTTCTTCTGGCTGCCGGCCTCGTTTTTGCCGCGTCTGCCCCTGCTTCCGCTGTTGATCTTAAGATGGACGGCCAGTATCTGTTCAACTTCGTTACCGGCGAACGCGTCGGCACCGGCCAGAACTTCGATCAGGCTGGTCAGCGTCTGCGTCTCGGCATGACCCTTACCGCCAATGAAAACCTGTCCGGCTACTTCCAGGTTCAGGTCGGCACCGGCGTTGACAGCACCACCACCTACGACTGGGGCTCCGATACTTCCGGCAACAGCACCAAGGTCGGCATGCGTCAGGCTTACATTGACTGGGTGATCCCCCAGACTGTCGTGAAGGTTCGCATGGGCCGTCAGCTCGTTGGTCTGCCTGAAGACGCCTTCGGCAAGAACGCCATCATGCATCCCGGCTGGCAGGGCCGCGACGGTATCGTCGTGACCGCTCCTGTGACCGACTGGCTCGACCTTACCGCCTTCTGGCTGCGCGGTGCCTACGACAGCATCAACACCTACGACACCGACCAGTCCAACAAGTCCGACTTCTTCGCCGCTACGGCCGCCTTCAAGTTCGACGGCTTCTCCTTCACTCCTTATGTGATGTACGCTTCTCTCGACGCTTCCGACGGCGTGTGGAACGATTCCGCTTCCATGGATGAAGATGGTACAATCACTTGGCCTGGCTACGGCGCTGGCAACGAGCTGAGCACTCCCGACGGCACCAAGATTCTTGCTGACGGCAATGCCTTCTGGGCCGGCACCAACTTCGTGATGAGCTACTTCGATCCCTTCGTGCTGAAGGTCTCCGGCGCTTACGGCATGGTTAGTTATGACGCTGCCAGCAACGGCACCAACTATCAGGACCGCAGCGGCTGGTATGTGCAGGCCAAGGCTTCCTACAAGACCGCCTACGGCACCCCGATCTTCGGCGGCTGGTACGGCTCCGGTGACGACAGCGACGCCACCTACAAGGGCCAGGGCTGGATTCCTGCCTGGGCCGGCCGTTTCCATCCCACCTTCGGTTACTCCGCTGGTGAATTCGGCCTGTTCGACACCACCGTGCGTCACAACATCTCCGGCACCTGGGGCCTCCAGGCCGGTATCGAAGACGTCAGCTTCCTGCAGGATCTGACCCACAAGTTCACCGTCACCTGGTTCCAGGGCACCAACGATGACAATCTGGCTGCCAAGGAGAACCCCTACAAGTACATGACCAGCAGCGACAACGTTGTTGAATTCAACCTGGCCAGCACCTACCAGATCTACAAGAACCTGAGCGCCTGCCTCGAACTCGCCTACATGATCACCGACTACAGCGACGGCGATCACGCCACCTGGGCTGCGAACAACGAGACTGACAAGGACGGCTGGAGCACCGCTCTTACCTTCCAGTACCTGTTCTAATACGCTTTCGGCGTATAGGACATGAACAAGGTGTCCAAATGAATAAAACGGGAAAGGCCATTGTGACCTTTCCCGTTTTTTGAATTAATGACGCTTGTGAATATTCTCTATTATATGAATATGTTGGATAAAAATAGCGAGTATCTGTCCAAAAGCTGGACAATGGCGGAAAATGCGACGCAAGGCGTTTTGTCCACCATGGCATGGACGCCTGTTAAAATAGTTAATTATCTGCTGGGGAAAGTGAATCATACTGTGAGAATATCCACGGCATGGCGTTTAACGCGCATGGCCTGCTTCGGCAAAGCCTTTACAGGTGCGACGAAGGGGAGTTTATGGGGCATGGCAACGCCTTTATCATTATAGCTTATTGAAAAAACAGGAAAATATCAAACGATAGAAGGCGCGTCGTTGTGTCGTTCCGGAGCAGTCCAGGGAATGACATGACGCATGTCTCCGGTGACCTCCCGCCGTTGCAGTTCGGAAGAGCAGTCCGTGTCCGGCGGCGTCGTTCATGAACATTATTTACAAAGAGGTCCTGAACGCGTGGAATCGTTACTGTCAGAAAAAGGGCTTCGCCTGCTTCTCGTCACGGAAGATGAACAGTTTGCACAAACGCTGTATAAATACCTCACGCCGCTCGGCTACAATATGGATATGGCTTCCAGCGGCACGGCCGGATGGAAGAGAGCTTCTTCCAGCACCTACGACGCGCTTCTTATCGACATAGCGCTTTCCGGCATGGACGGCCTGACGCTGTGCCGTCCTCTTCGCGATGAAGTGGGGCTGGAAACGCCCATTCTTATGTTTATGGATGGAGAATCCTTGGAGGCCAAAGTGCTTGGCCTGAACTGGGGCGCAGACGTATTCATCAACAAAGCTGCCGACATGCGAGAATTTGAGGCGGTCGTGCGCGCCCTGGTGCGGCGCATTGGCGCTCGTCAGGGATCCCGCACGCTGAGCTGGGCCGGGCTGGAACTGGATCCGCACATGCATACGGTCACCTGCGAGGGCGTTCCCCTCACGCTCAGGCCCACGGCCTTCACCATTCTGGCGAGGCTCATGCGTCAGGCTCCCGGCGTCGTGTCCCGGAAGGATCTGGAATATGAAATTTACGGAGACTTTCCGCCGGACAGCGATTCGCTGCGTACGCATATTCATTCTCTGCGCAGGGCGCTGCAGGCGGCGGGAAGGCCGATTCTGAAAACCGTGACGCACGTGGGCTTCCGTCTGACGCCGTGGCCGCCTGCCGAAGCGTCGGCCCTTGCCTCGCAGCAATGACGCGCGGGCATGTCGGCGTTCGAGTGCGGTTCGGCCGCGGCGCAACGCCTGTCTGTCCGCTCTGGAGCGTCAATGACTGCGCCGCGCCTGAGCTGTTTCTGGTCAGGCGCGGCGTTCGTTTCTTGAAGCGGGACTAGTTGTGTTCTTTTTTGCAGGACGTTTTGCCGCGCAGCTGGTACCTGGTATCGAATGCGGAGCAGTGGCGGGCAATGGTGTTGATGTAGTCCTCGTAGTTGTCCAGGTAGAAGGAGAGGGCGCGGGAGAAGTTCAGGCCGAGCATGCCGTCCACAAAGAGCTGGCAGACTTCCTGAACGTTGAGCAGAATGCCCTGAAAACGGGCCAGAACAATGCGTTCCTCTCTTGTCATGCCGCGCAGAAGCGCAAGCAGCGTCTGCTGGGCGCAGGGCTGATAGTACCAGAAATACATGAGGTCCAGCGCGTTGATGATGCTTTCCACCTGCAGGGCGCGGGCCTTTTCCTGACTCGTGAAGCGTATGAATTCTCTGGGCTGGGCCAGAAGGGCAAGCATGTCCTTGTCGGGGAAGGCGAGTTCGAGTCTGGTGTAGCAGTCGAACAGGTGTCTGAGCTTGGTTTGATAATCCCATCCGCGCAGGCGGTAGTTGTTGCGCCTGTCAGCCACGGATTCGATGATGCCCGCCACGGTGTCGGAAGCGAACTTGGAGACGATGGCCGCCGCGGGAATGAGTATTTGCTCCGGAGGCATGCTGATGATGAGCGGAAAGAGCGTATAGAGCACGGAGTTGTAGAGCATGGCCACGGGAATGGCCAGCACGTTCCGGAAAAAGTTGCCGACGACCGCGGTTCGCGGGAATCCTCGATAGATGTTGTGCGAGGAAATGTAGATGCCGTTTGCCAGCGCGATGATGGAAAAAACGAGCAGCGGGGCGTTTTCCACGGTAATGCCGAGCACGCGGCTGAGCAGCAGGTTTCGCGTGAGGCCTTCCAGCAGAATGACGGAAATGCCCGTGTACATGAGCGAGTCGCACACGCGCGACCAGTTCACGAATTTTTTCCATGAAAGCAGCATGTTTTTGCGCACGCCGCCGCCTGCGATGACAGCCTGAATGACGTTGCGCACGCCGGTGATGCCGAACCAGATGGGCGCGCCGAACCAGGCGAGCACCCACCATTCCTGCGTGTTCAGGAAGGTAAGCAGTGCGGGAATGAAGCCCAGCAGCACCTTGAGTACGTTGGACATGGTGGTGTTGAGGTAGGCTCTGCCTCCTCTTTCCTCGTCGTGGACGAGCGCCTGCGTTCCCGGTTCGGGCACGAGGCTGTTGGATTTTTCCACGGTGATGCCGCCCATGGTGATGATGTTGCCCGGCTGTTCTATGCGCACGTTTTCATAGAGGGGCTCCCATTCTCTGGTGCGGTTCATGCCGCATTTGAGAAAGCTCATGCGGCGGCGCAGCCAGGTAAGCAGCGGCGAGGGGTGACCGCTCGGCAGGTATTCCACCCGGTAGCCGAGCTGAAGGCGCATGGGCAGGGTGACAGAACTTATGTATTTGTTGCCTTTCAGGCGCTTGCGGGCGGAGCCGGGCAGGGTTTCGGGCACGGCCAGCCCCATGCCGTAGCGGTTGCCGAGGTGACTGGTGGAATCCGTGCCCATGTGGCTGGCAAGGGGCGCGTAGCGGTACAGGGCCTGAAGGGCCGGAATATCGGCCAGAATGGCGCGGAATTTTTCGCATCGGGTCTGCGAATCCGGCGAGCAGTCGCAGTCGAAGTTCCGCAGCATGCCGCGCAGAATTTTCTTGAGGCGCATGACGTCGCCCGTGTTGATGGCGACTTGGAGATCGTTGATTTCCTTGAGATGGGGCAGGTTGCCGTCGTGCCACTCCTTGACGTTGAACAGCTCCAGATGCGTGATGAACCCCTGACCGTCCCAGAGAATTTCCAGCACGTCTTCGGCGGTGAGCCCGGCGAGCTGCAGGGTGATGCGGTAGCCGCTGCGCAGCGAACTCAGGTGTTCGAGAAGCTGCGGCACGCTGAGGCGCAGAAGTTCCGGGCGTTCGTCGTCGGGCGAGGAGGGTGGATCTTCGGGCGAGGGCAGTTCGGGATTGCAGGAAGGCGCCAGACAGCTGTCGTGAATGACGGAAGGGGTAAAGGCGTCCATACGGCGCATGCGCCTGAGAATTTCTTCTCTGCGGGCGTCGCTTGCCTCCTCAAGTTCCATGGAGAGATCGGCGATTTTGGTCTTGAACTTCGGCAGCAGCGCCTTGTGAACGAATTCCGCGAGATGCAGCAGCGAAGGCTGTCCGTTGCCCACAAAGGCGAGAAACGCGTCGGGGTCCAGCGTTGTGACGGGAATGCCGAGATCCCGCGTGAGCGCGTGAGCGTGTTTTTTGTTCCACAGATCCAGCGTGGCCATGACGTGATCCCGAATCCAGGCCGAGGCCATGCGGCCTTCGCTCATGAAGGACCGCATGGCGTCTGAGGAGAGAAACTCCAGGAAGTCCTGGATGTCGGAGAATCCGCGCGGAGCCCATATGAAGTTCACGTAGCGGCCCCGGAACGCCGCGCGGAACTCAAGACCGATACGCACGGAAATGCCCATGATCGCGGCGGCGCTCAGCAGCTCGCGGGCCACTTCCAGATCCACATAGTTGTAGTACACCACGGTAAGATACCGTATGCCCTTCACCCAGGCGTCCATGATGAGGAAGGTGGCGTTTTTGCGTCCTTTGGTGTTGGAATCGTGGACGTGATGATCCATGGTGAGCTGATTCCATTCTTCCGGCATTTCCATGAGGTGATGACGGTTGAGAAATTCCCGCACGATGCGCGGATTGCCGGAAACGGCCTTGCGGAAATCGTGGATCAGCCGGAGCTGGGCGTGCTCGTCGTCCCGCGAGCGGATGATGGCCTTCATGATCTGAATGAGCACGCGGCCGGTGTTGTAGCGGAAGGTGGTCTGGGCGCTGTGCAGCACTTCGTCGTGCAACGTGCGCAGGGCGGCCAGACGATCTTCGGCAGGGCCGGACTTGGTGAGGCTGCCGAGCAGATTGATGACGGCCTGCGCCATGCGGAATTCGTGCGTGGTGGTGAGATTCAGTATGCCGTGGGGATGGAGTCGGGCATTGAATATTTTATGTTCAAGGTCGGAGGAGGGGCCGTAGTCGATGATCGTGTTGATCATCTTCATGAGCTCTCTGTCCTGCCTGTCGAAGAAGATGTCGGCCATGGAGCACCGCCGGTATTTGCTTCCCCGGGGGGAAAAGATAATTGTAACAACTTTGTCATATATACGTGCAGAAAAGCGCACTCGTCAACAATCCCGGCATATTATGACAGCTTTGTTATAATCTTGTGAAAGATGATGCTATGGAAAACAAAACATGCGGACATCGTACGGGGCCGTGACGTTGTTTTTTGCGTCGACGCAAACGGACAGGACTCATGCGAGAGAAAAGAGAAAGAGATGTGAAGAGCAGAGGTCAGGGGAATGCCTTCGGGGCAGGCGCGGCAGCTTTTCGTCTGGGGCGGGCCGTTCCGCTTTTGCGAGGGGCATGCCTGTTTTTACAGGCAGAAGAGAGAGCATGAAGATGCCGGGGCGGAGGGGGGAGCGCCGAAAAGGAATAGGTCATGATCCACAAGTGAGGGGGGCGTGCGGGGAGGGGAGTGCCCCGGCCGAGGAGGCTGTTTTGGTCGGGCAGCAGGCTCCTCGGCATTCTCCGGCCTTCGGGGTGCTGCCGCGCCGCAGCGTCTGCACCGGATTGTCCCCGCTCGTGGTCTTGTCGGGCGCTCCCAACGCGCCGGGGGACTCTCTCCAGCGGGGAAGGGGCGATGTTCACGCGACTTTGCAGAGCGCGGGCGTTTTGCACGAAGGCGGAGCGCGTCGATTGCCGGAAGATGGCCGGAGAATGCGCATCTGCGGGGCATCAGGCCCCGGAAGGCGAACGCCAGCGGAAGCGTAAAAAAAAACTCCTGTCGCACGCTTGCGGCAGGAGCAGATATCAGGCGTCAGAGCGGATCAGATGCTCTGGTAGGGCTTTTTTCCTTCTTCATACTGATCGCCGCCCCGACAGTCCGCCACCACGGTGACGGGAAAGTTTTCCACGGTCATGGCGGCCAGGGCTTCCGGGCCGAGTTCCGGCCAGGCAAGCACGTCGTAGGAGCGGATGCAGCGGGAAATGAGCGCGGCCGCGCCTCCGGTGGCGGCAAAATACACGCACACGTTGTCGCGAATGGCGTCCATGACGGCGCGGGAACGGTTGCCCTTGCCGATCATGCCCGCAAGGCCCAGTTCCATGAGGCGCGGGGCGTAGGCGTCCATGCGGCCCGAGGTGGTGGGCCCGGCCGAGCCGATGGGTCTGCCCGGCTTTGCGGGCGTGGGGCCCACGTAATAGATGATCTGTCCGGCGGGATCGAAGGGCAGGGATTCGCCCCGGTCGAGCGCTTCGATCATGCGTTTGTGGGCGGCGTCGCGCGCGGCGTAGATGGTGCCGCTGATGAAGGCGAGGTCGCCTATGCGCAGTTTGCGTATGTCGTCTTTGGAAAGGGGCGTGACAAGATGATGAGTGGCTGGCATGGCGGAATCCTTACAGCACGGCTTCGGCGTGACGCGCGGCGTTGCAGTTGATGTTCACGGCTACGGGCAGGCTGGCGATGTGGGTGGAGCAGAATTCCACGTTCACCTTGAAGGCAGTCACGCTGCCGCCGAGTCCGGCGGGGCCGGTGCCGAGCTTGTTGACGAGTTCCAGCAGCTCGTCTTCGAGTCTGGCGTAGCGGGGATCGGGATTGCGGCTTTCAATGTCGCGCGCGCAGGCTTTTTTGGCGCACAGGCAGGCCAGTTCCATGTTGCCGCCTATGCCTACGCCGACGACCATGGGCGGGCAGGGGCTGGCTCCGGCGTGGCGCACGGTTTCCACCACGGCCTTCTTCACGCCTTCTATGCCGTCGGCGGGAACCAGCATGTGCAGCGCGCCCTTGTTTTCGCTGCCCGCGCCCTTGGGGGCCAGGCGCAGGGTGATGCGGTCGCCGGCCACGAGGCGCGTGTGGATGACGGCGGGCGTGTTGTCGCCGGTGTTTTTGCGTTCAAAGAGCGGTTCCGCCACCGAAGACTTGCGCAGATAGCCTTCGGTGTAGCCCTTGGCAATGCCCTGATTGACGGCGTCTTCAAAAAGTCCGCCTGTGATGTGGACGTCCTGACCTATTTCGGCGAACACCACGGCGAGTCCGGTATCCTGACAGATGGGGACGTTTTCCTCGGCGGCGATGCCCGCGTTCTGGATGAGCTGATCCAGTACGTCGCGGCCGGTGGGGGAAAGTTCGCATTCTCTGGCCTGGCGCATGGCCGCCAGCGTGGATTCGGGCAGGCGGCAGCAGGCCTCCACGGCCAGCCGCGCCACGGTGTCGCGTATGAGTTCGACGGAAATTTCTCGCATGGTGACTCCTGAGGCGTAAGTTCCTTGCGACCATAGGACTTTTTTTTCGGAAAATAAACCGGAGCGACGCGCGCCGGTTCGCCGCCCGCAACGCAAAAGGCCCGTCCGGCGAACCGGCGGGCCTCTTCGCTTGCTGACGCGGCGCAAGATTACTTGGTGATGACGGATTTCACGGACACGTGTTCCAGCTGACCGATTTTTCCGGTCATGGCGGAAATGGCTTCGTTGCTGCCGTCCACGGCGATGGAGATGATGGACACGCCCCTGTCGCGGTAGGGAATGCCCAGACGTCCGACAATGATGTCGGAGTACTGATGCAGAATCGCGTTCAGGGCGGCGGAGGATTCGAGGTTTTCCACAATGATGCCGACAATGCCGAGGCGGTTTTCTTCCATGATGCTTCTCCTGAAAAACATTCCGTTGCAGGGACGGGAAAGGTCGTATTGTTCCGGGATGCGGCCCGGTTCGTTGACGAGGAGACTTTCAGGAATGCCCGGGCTTGTCAAGAAGATGATGGGCGCGCGCCGAGGGTCGTGGAAGATGGTGCGGACGTTTCGGCCTTTCCCCTTGCCTAATTGCGCAGGAAGCGTATGATGTCTGCGTCCGACCGGCGGATTCATCTTCCGGGAGGTCTGCCGCGCCATGCGGTTTTGTTACGGTATCCCGACTGAGAGGATGGCGTTCTGCTTTCCGATCAGAAAGGTCTGTGCTGTCCCCGTCTTGTCTTCCGCCGTCGGCGGGAAGCTGCGATCGTCGGGCGCCTTTCCTTACGGGTGGGCGCTTTTTTTATTGCTGCGCCTTGTCTGAACGGCACCTGCTGCCATGACCGGCCGAGCGCCGGGGCGGATGATCCGCCGGGGAATCTGCATGTACAATGTCCGCTCGCTGGACTCCAACGAGTTCATCGACCACGCCGAAATTCTGGAGTCTCTGGAAGAGGGGCGAAAGCTTTCTTCCGACCGGGCTGAAGTGGCCCGCATTCTGAACAAGGCCCGGGAATACCGCGGGCTCACGCATCGCGAGGCGGCCGCGCTTCTGTTCGTGGAAGACGAGGACACGCTGAAGAGCATCTACGCGCTGGCCCGCGAAATCAAGGAACACATTTACGGCCGCCGCATCGTGATGTTCGCGCCGCTGTACCTTTCGGACTACTGCGTGAACAACTGCCGCTACTGCGGCTTTCACGCGAGCAACAAGACCGTGCGGCGCAAGCTTTCGCAGGAGGAGCTGCGCGAGGAAGTGCTTGCGCTGGAGGCGCTCGGTCACAAGCGTCTGCTTCTTGAGGCGGGCGAAGACGACCGCAACTGCCCTCTGGATTACGTTATTGAGTGCATGCACACCATCTATGCCACGAAGCTTCGCAACGGCTCCATCCGCCGCGTGAACGTGGACATTGCCGCCACCACGGCGGAAAACTACCGCAGACTCAAGGATGCCGGACTGGGCACCTACATTCTTTTTCAGGAAACCTACCACAAGCCCACCTACGAATTCATGCACATGGGCGGCCCCAAGGCCAATTACGAGTGGCACACCGAGGCCATGGACCGCGGCATGCTGGAAGGCGGCCTGGACGACGTGGGCATCGGCGTGCTTTTCGGCCTGTACGACTGGCGTTACGAGGTGATGGGTCTGCTGATGCACGCCGAGCATCTTGAGGCGGTGGCCGGCGTGGGACCGCACACCATTTCGTTCCCGAGGCTGCTGCCCGCCGAGGGCGTGGATTATTCCGCCTACAGTCTGGTGAGCGATGACGACTTCAAGCATCTCATTGCGGTGACGCGTCTGGCCGTGCCCTACACCGGCATGATTCTCACCACCAGAGAGTCCGCGGAATTTCGCCGCGGGCTGCTCGACATAGGCATGTCGCAGATGAGCGCGGGTTCCTGCGTGGGCGTGGGCGGCTACGCCCATCCGCAGCGCGTCGTTCCCGGCGAAGCGCCGCAGTTTCATCTTGCCGACGAACGCAAGCCCGAAGACGTGCTCAAGGGACTGGTTCGCGACGGCTATCTGCCGAGCTTCTGCACGGCCTGCTATCGTTCCGGCCGCACCGGCGACCGCTTCATGCCGCTGGCCAAGAGCGGCGAAATAAGCAACTGCTGTCAGCCCAACGCCATGCTGACCTTCAAGGAATATCTGCTGGACTACGCCGACGACGAACTGCGCGCGCTCGGCGAGAACATGATAGCCGACGAGCTTTCCCGCATCAGCCGGGAGCCTCGGAGAAATCAGACGGCGCAGTATTTGAAGCGCCTGGAGCAGGGGGAGCGCGATCTGCGTTTTTAAGCCCTGGTCGGCGTTCGGAAGAGAAGGGCGGCCAGGGAACTGCGCGCGGAAATAAACGCGGCAGACGGCGTTGAACGCATGCCCGTTCAGCGCCGGGCCGCCTGTCCGGCGGGCCTGCGCCGAAGTTTTCGGAAGAAAACCGCGGCGCGGGCTTTCCCCTTCGAGCAGGCGCAAACGCCGGTGGTCGGCGCGGCCCTTTTTGCCTCGCGCGGCCGCAGCATGTTTTGAGAGGCCGGACGGTCTCTCGCCTTCCGGCATGGTTTTGCCGGAGAGTCGTCAGAACGGGCGGGGAGTTCTTCCTGCAGGAGAAGAGCGCCTTTCGGAAGGGAACAGGTCCCCTTTCCGGCAGCCCCGCCCGATTCTCTCCATCTTTTTTGCAGAGAAACGCCGTCTTCGGTTCAGGAAGGCGGCGTTTTTGCGCATGAAAAAAGCTCCCGCGTCTGCGGGAGCTTTTTGTCGATGATGGAAGGCGGCGCAGGGGGAAAAGCACGCTTCATCCGGCGCTCTGCGCGGCATCAGGGGAAGAAGATGCGCTGCGAGCGGGAGGTGGCGTCAGCCTCCTTGCCGACCCACACGAAGCGGTCGTCCCGCAGGGCGGTGTCGCCGCGGTTCCAGCGATAGGCCACAAGCGGGCCGCCGTGTACCGCGCTGAAGTCGAGGCAGGCCACGGAGGGCGAACAGAGGCGTATCTCTTCGCCGGGGCTGCGCCAGTAATGCCCGAAAAAGGTGGGATATTCCACGTCGATGGCTTCCCAGCTTCCGGGGTCCGGCACGGCGTCTTCGGGAAGGGAGGCAATGTCGTCGCGGCCCATGAGGGCCATGTCGCGGCAGGTGCGGCCCATGCCGAGCCACCATTTCACGCGGATGCGGCGGCGGGGGTGTCCGTCCTTGTCTTCAAAGAAGACGCCGTCCGGCAGCGGAATTTCCGGGCCCTTGAGCAGCACTTCCAGCGCCTCGTATTCGCAGCTTTCCTTGTCGCCTCCGGCGCGCACGTATCCCGTTTCGGTGAGACGGGGCGCGTCCTTGCGGCCGGTCACCAGGCTTTCGCCTCCGCATTCGTTGTTGAGCAGCGTGCGCATGGCCGTCGGAGACCAGCAGGCGTGAATCATGTGCAGGCGACTGCCGTCGCCGCCGAGATCGCCGAGCTCCAGCCACAGCGGCAGGGTGCGCATCCACTGAATCCAGGGCTGATAGCATCCGGCAAGCTGTTCCAGCGTGGCGGCGTGCTGGGCCGTGTGCGCCTCGTTGTGACTGCGGATGAACTCGCCCGGATTGTCGGGATCGGGCGTGCTCCAGCATACGGCGTTGAATTCATGATTGCCCATGAGACACTCCGCGGAACCGGCCTCGCGCATGTTGCGGACGATGGTCAGCGTTTCCAGAATCTGCGGTCCCCGGTCGATGTAGTCGCCGAGAAAGACGACCATGCGGTCGGGATGTCTCCACACGCCGCCGTTTTTTTCGTAGCCGAGGCGGGAGAGCAGGGCTTCCAGTCTGTCCGCGCATCCGTGTATATCGCCAATCACGTCGTAACCATTCAGCATAAGCAGCTCCAGTGCCGTGGGGACAGGGCCGGAATACCCTTGAAAAACGCCGCTGCCCCGGTATGAAGTTCAGATTAGCACAACTGTCATGGAGATAAAAGAGGAACGCGCGGAGAATTATGCAAGCTCCCGTCAGGACTTGTCTTCGTCCAGACAGGCGTCCAGAGCCGCGCAGATGGCCTGCTCGTCCATGTGTCTGCCGATGAACACCAGCTTGATCATGCGGTCGCCGTAGCGTTCGTCCCAGTTGCGGTCGAGTTCGGGATTGGCCCTGCGCGCCTGTTTGCGCTGTTCGGCCGGTGCGGAGGCCATCCAGCGTCCGAAGGGCGTGGCCACGGTCTGCTTGCCTGCCTGCTCGAACATGTACGACATGGAGGGATTCTTCTTGAACCACAAAAGCCCCTTGCAGCGGATCACCGACTGCGGCCAGGACGCTTCCACGAAGTCGCTGAACTTGTCCTGATTGAAGGGCGCGCGCCGGAAGTACACGAAGGTGGAAATGCCGTATTCCTCGGTGTGGGAATGGCCTTCGGCGTGTTCGTGATGCTCGTGGGCGTGGTGTTCGTGATGATCGTGCTCGTCGTGCGCGGCCTTGTCGGCGTCGAACTTCTGGAGGCTCTGAATCCAGCCGGCGGATTTTCCCGCTTTGGCGAAGTTGAAGGCGTGCGTGTCGAGAATGTCCTTGACGGCCACCTTGCCGTAGTTGGTTTCGATGATGCGCGCCTCGGGCTGAAGCTGACGGATCACGGCCTTGAGCGTGGCGAGCTGCTCGGCGGAAACTTCATCGACCTTGTTGAGCACGATGGTGGTGCAGAATTCTATCTGCTGGATGAGCAGACTTTCCACGTCGTCCTCGTCGTTGTCGCCGAGGAGCTTTTCGCCGTTCAGAAATTCGTCGGCCATGCGCATGGCGTCCACCACGGTGACGATGCCGTCGAGGCGGCACACCGTGGGCATGACTTCGTCGCCCAGCGTGATGGCCTGGGCGATGGGCATGGGTTCGCAGATGCCGCTCGCTTCAATGAGAATGTAGTCGAAGCGGCAGGTGGCGATGAGATCGAGAATCTGCTGCATGAGATCGTCCTTGAGGGTGCAGCAGATGCAGCCGTTGGAAAGGGGAATGAGGCTGCTTTCCATCTCCACGTTGCCGCCTTTTTCGATGAGCGCGGCGTCGATGTTGACTTCGCCGATGTCGTTGACGATGACGGCGACCTTGTAGCCTTCCTGATTGGAAAGCACGTGATTGAGCAGCGTGGTCTTGCCCGCGCCGAGATAGCCGGTAAGAAGCGTGATGGGAACGATGTTTCTGCGCATGATGAAAACGATGACCGCGACTGGCGCGGGTAGAGGTGACGGGCGTTGACGGCGCGCCGCAAAGGTTGTGCGCGCTGCGCGCCCGATCGTCGGGAAAAGGAAGACGGGCAGGCCGTTCTTTCGCGCAAAGGGAGCAAAAGAGCGGCGCTGCCCGCCATGACGGAAACGGAAAGGACGTTATTTTTCGAGGCAGGCGTCCAGGGCGGCGCAGATGGCGGCCTTGTCCATGTGCTGACCGATGAAGACGAGCTTCTGCATGCGGTCGCCGTAGGTGTCGTCCCATTCGGCGTCGAGCTGCTTGTCCACGCGGCGTTCGGCGGCCTGACGCTTGGCGGGTGCGGCGGCCACCCATTCGCCGTAGGGCGAGGCGGTCATCTGACGGCCGGCCTGTTCGTACAGATAGGCGGTGTCGGGCTCGTCGCGGAACCAGATGAGCCCCTTGCAGCGGATCACGCTGGCAGGCCAGGCGTCGTTGACGAAGTCCTCGAACTTTTTCTGATCGAAGGGCGGACGACGGAAATACACGAAGGTGGAAATGCCGTATTCCTCGCCGTGCTCATGATCGCCGTGATGATGATGGTGATGATGGCCGTGATGATGTTCGTGCTCGTCCTCGTCATGATCGTGGCCATGATGATGTTCGTGCTCGTCGTCATCGTGGTGGTGATGGTGCTTGTGCTCGTCGTGGTCGTCATCATCATGATGATGCTTGTGTTCGTGATCGTGATGATGATCGTGGTCATCGTCGTGTTCGTCTTCGTCCTCTTCGGGGGCGTCGGCTTCCAGAGCCTGCACCCAGCCGATGGAGGAGCAGGCGCGGTCGAAGTCGAAGCGGCCCGTGTCGAGAATGTCCTTCACGTCCACCTTGCCGTAGTTGGTTTCAATGATGTTTGCTTCGGGCTGGAGCTTGTGGATCACGGTTCTGAGCAGACCGAGCTGATCTTCGGTGAGGCCTTCCACCTTGTTGAGCACGATGGTGGTGCAGAACTCTATCTGCTGAATGACGAGGCTGGCCACGTCCTCTTCGTCGATGTCTTCTTCCACGAGGCGCTGACCGCCGAGAAATTCGTCCACCATGCGGCGGGCGTCCACCACGGTGACGATGCCGTCGAGGCGGCATATCTTGGGCAGGGATTCATCGCCGAGGCAGAGGGTCTGCGCGATGGGCAGCGGTTCGCAGATGCCGCTCGCCTCGATGAGAATGTAGTCGAAGCGGCCGGATTCGATGAGATTGAGCACCTGCTGAAGCAGATCGACCTTGAGGGAGCAGCAGATGCAGCCGTTGGAGAGCGGCACGAGGCTGTCGTCCATTTCCACGCTGCCGCCCTTGGCGATGAGGCTCGCGTCGATGTTGACTTCGCCGATGTCGTTGACGATGACGGCGACCTTGTAGCCTTCCTGATTGGAAAGCACGTGATTGAGCAGCGTGGTCTTGCCCGCGCCGAGGTAGCCGGAGAGAACGGTGATGGGGACTATTTTTCTTTTATTCATGATGACCTTCCTGAGAGCGCGGATGCGCGTTGATGCGGGCGCGGCGGCGTCCGGCGCGATGCCGATTCTTCCGGATGCCCGGGGGCGAATGCGGAAGGCGTCATGCGCGGCACGTTCAAGATAGGACAAAATGGCGCGGCGTCAACCATGCGCGCCGGAAAAGACCCTGCCGACGACGCCTGTCTGCGGAAGAAGCCCCGGCGTCGAGGCCGTGCTGCGAGGTAATCTGCGGCGGCGTTCGGCGGCGCGGGCGCAGAAGGGGAAGGCAGAGGCCGGGGCATGCGGGGGAGTGCGCCGTCTCCGATGGGAAAGGGGGGCTTGCACGGCTTTGGGGAGGGAGAGGGCCGTTTTCGAGTGGAAAGAACGGGCGTGCGGCGCAGGGCCCGGGGCAGAAGTGCCCGGGAGGGAACATCCGACGGCGTTCGGGAAAAGAAAAATCTCCGTGGAAGCACGGCGGCGTTCGGGGAGTGCGTGCCTCCAGAGCGCATGACGGCGTTTTTTTTTGGGGGGGGGAGAGCCTTCGGGGAGACCGGCGCATCCGCCTGCACGGCTTGCCAGAGGCGAGAGTTTTTCGTAATACACTGTTTTCCAATTAAGGAGGAAAAATCATGCAGTTTGTTTTCACGCCGGAGCGCGTCTGCTCCAAGATGTTCATGATAGACGTGGATGAAAAAAGCCGGACCATCAACAACTTCGAGTTCAAGGGCGGCTGCCCCGGCAATCTGAACGGAATAGGCCGACTGATTCGCGGCATGTCCATCGACGACGTGATCGACCGCTTCGCCGACATGCCCATCTGCCCCACCTCGAAGGTGACGTCCTGCCCCGAACAGCTCCGCAAGGCGCTTATTGAGCTGCGCGACAAGCTGAACGCCGGAGAAACCCCGGAACGTCCACGCTTCGGTCTGGACGCCTTTGCCTCCGTGGCGAAGTAGCGCGGCACGTCGGCGGTCTGAACGCCGCCCGCCACTCCATCATTAAAAAGAAGGCTCCCGATTCGTCGGGAGCTTTCTGCGTTTTTGTCTTCACCGGTCTTGCGCGGGAGCTTCGGCAGATGCGGCGTCTGCTGCGGGCTGAGCTTCGGAAGGCGCGGCGCTTTCTGCAATCCGTTCTTTGTCTGCGCCGTCCGTTTCGCCGTTCTTTCGGGCCAGATAGGCCCTGAGGTCGGGCATGAGCGCCTGCGCGTCGCGATAGCCCAGCCAGTACCATTCGCCGAGCTTTTCCAGATCCTTTTCCATGCGGCCTATGTGCATGGAGCGCGACGGGCTTATCACGAACACGCGGCCTTCCTGCCGAAGTTTTTCTATCTCGTCGCACAGCTCGTTGTAGTCGGCGTTGCTCCGGGCCAGGGCGTCGGAGAGTGCCTGCCACTTCGGCCCGTAGAACAGCCGGGCGAGGTTGCGTCCGGCCTCGGGGTCGCGGCGATAGTCGTCGGGATTGGTTTTCACGATGACCACGGCGCGAAAGCCGTTGTCCAGCGCCCAGCGGAAGGGAATCTTGCACGAGCAGCCGCCGTCGAGATAGGGCGTGCCGTTCATGCGCACCATCTGCGAGATGTACGGCATGGTGGAGGAGGCGCGCGTCGCCAGCATGATGTCGGGGCATCGGCCCTTTTCAAAATATTCCGGTTTGCCGGTGAGGCAGTTGGTGGCCACGGCCACGAAACGGCGTTCCGGCCGGAAGAAGCGCGTCATGTCCAGCGGGTCCAGCGTGCGGGAAAGTTCGCCGAACATGAAGTCGAAGCCGAAGGGCGTGCGGTTGCGGAGAAAGGCGCCGAGTCCGAAATAGCGGGAATCGTGCCGGTAGCGCAGCGGACTTCGCGCGGAACGTCCTATCTGACCGGAAACGTAGCTGATGCCGTTGAGCGCTCCGGCGGAAACGCCGATGGTGCAGGCAAGGTTCACGTCGGCTTCCATGAGGGCGTCCATCACGCCAACGCTGTAGGTTCCGCGCAGCGCGCCGCCCTCAAGCACGAGACAGCCCGGCGTGACGCGGTCGGACGCCAGTCCCCGGGGCAGCCGGTCGAGACCGGAATAGATGTTCTGACGCATGAAAAGCTCCCTGGCGGAAACGCCGCCCTGTTTTTTGCCGACATGAAGCGTCCGGCGACTGCGGAGCAGAAAAAGAAAAGAAATTATTCAGGAAACGTAGTTGTTTTTGAGTGTGCTCCAATATTCGATGCTTGTCGAGCTTCGTGGAAAAAAAGACATGTTTCAGAAAGCGCGGCGTGTTTTCGGGGAAGAGCGACGGAGCGCCGCAGAGCATTGCGGAGAGAAGTGAGAATATTGAGGGGCAGAGGCGGACGTAAGCCTCGTGTCCTCTGGTGGTTCTGCGGGGGGACGGCGAACGCGGCGGGCGGTCGCTGCATGTGGGCGCTGCGGGAGACAGGCCCCTCCGGGAACAGGGCTTTGCGGCGTGCGGCGCGGAAGGCAGTGTTGCCCGAACCCGAATTTTTTCCGAGGAAGGGCCGTGCAACTGTTGTGCAGGGCCAGGCTTATTTTTAACGAGAGCCGTACAATTGTTGTACAGGGCGCTTCTGCGAGACGCCGGAATTTTCTTTTTGGGCGCGGGACGTGTCCTTTGCACGGCATGTTTCACGCGAGGCCCGGAGGCGGCGAGATCTCGCAGACCGTGAGCCGGACAGACTCGCTCGCCTGAAAACATAACCGTGCGCTGTCCCGTATTTTTTCTTTTTTCGTGCGGTATCGGCAACAGTACGGTTATGTTACGATGCAGAAATATGTGGTCCTAATATGTATCAGAGGGAGAGAAGGGACTGTGTCGGGGAGTCCGATGGGGCGCTTTTTGAGTTGTTACGGTCGGTTTTCGAAAATGTGAAAAAAATAGTTTGCTTTTTCGACGGGTTATTTTGGCGTTCCTCACTTGACAAGACAAGAAGAAGCAGTCCAGTATTATTCTACGATTTATGCCTGTACCCCCGAGAGACGGACCGCAAGGGCCCGCAGCGGGGCGCAGACAGAAAGGCCGCCCCAAAAGGCGGATCGTGCGACTGGGGGAGGTCCGCTTCGTGCGGATCAGCATGGTTTCAGCCCATAAGGATGAAGTATATGAAACTGACCGGTTCGGAAATTTTTTGTGAAGTGCTGGTGGAGCAGGGCGTGGATACGCTGTTCGGCTACCCCGGCGGCGCTGTGTTGAATCTGTACGACGCACTGTATAAATACCAGGATCGTATCCACCATATTATTACTGCCCATGAACAGGGCGCCGCGCATGCGGCCGATGGCTACGCCCGTGCTACCGGCCGCACCGGCGTTGTCCTGGTAACGAGCGGCCCCGGCGCGACCAACCTTGTTACCGGCATTGCCACCGCCTACATGGACAGCGTGCCCATGGTTGCCATCACGGGCAACGTGCCCACGCCCCTCATCGGACAGGACAGCTTCCAGGAAGTGTACATTGCGGGCATCACCATGCCCATCACCAAGCATAATTTTGTCGTGGACAGGGTGGAGGATCTGGCCGACATCCTGCGCGAGGCCTTCCGCATCGCCCAGACCGGCCGCAAGGGCCCGGTGCTGGTGGACATTCCCAAGGACATGACCTCGGCCGTGGCCGAATTCGTGCCCGCGGCTCCCGTGCGCGACAGCTACACCACGAAGATTGACATGGACGCCATCGACAAGGCGGCGGAAATCATCAACAACGCCCAGCGTCCGGCCATCTATTACGGCGGCGGCGTCATCTCCTCCGGCGCGAGCGCGGAACTTGCCGCCCTCATGAAGAAGACCTGCATGCCCGGCGCCTACACCCTCATGGGAGCGGGCGTCGTCGACAGCGACGATCCGCTCAATCTCGGCATGGTGGGCATGCACGGCTGCCGCACCAGCAACTTCGCCCTCGACTACGCCGACGTCATGGTGGCCGTGGGCACCCGCTTCAGCGACCGCGTGGCTCTCGCCCCCGACGCGTTCGGCCGCCGCGCCAAGCTCATTCAGATCGACATCGATCCCAGTGAAGTGAACAAGAACGTCAACGTGGACGTCAGCCTCGTCGGCGACGTGAAGGACGTCATCTGCGCGCTGCTGCCCAAGGTGCATCAGACCTGCCGCGACGAATGGCTCACCCAGATCGCCGAATGGCGTCAGGAAGACTACCACCCCGAAGACAGCGACACCGTGCTCAAGCCGCATCAGGTCATCCGCAAGGTCAACGAAATGGCCGGACTCGACGCCATCTACGTGACCGACGTGGGCCAGCATCAGATGTGGGCGGCCCAGTATCTGCATCACGTCAAGCCCCGCCACTTCCTCACGAGCGGCGGCCTCGGCACCATGGGCTTCGGCTACGGCGCGGCCATCGGCGCCAAGATCGCCTGCCCCGAAAAGCCCGTGATCCACTTCACCGGCGACGGCTCCTTCCACATGAACATGAACGAGGCCTGCACCGCGGTGAGCTTCCATCTGCCCGTCATCACCGTGATTCTCGACAACCACGTGCTCGGCATGGTGCGTCAGTGGCAGACGAGCTTCTACGGCAAGCGCTACTCCTGCACCGACCTTAACCGCCGCACCGACTACGTGAAGGTCATTGAAGGCTTCGGCGGCAAGGGCTTCCACTGCGAAACCATGGCCGATCTGGAAAAGGCCATGGCGGAAGCGCTCACGAGCGACGGCCCCGTGTGGATTCACTGCTGCATCGACAAGGATGAGAAGGTGCTTCCCATGATTCCCGGCGGCTGCACCTGCGACTCCATCATCATGGAATAGAGAAGGGGGACAATATGACGAAACATGTGATTTCCATCGTGGTGGATAACAACGCCAACGTCATGGCACGCGTGTCCTCCCTTTTTGCCCGCCGCCGCTTCAACATGACCAGCGTTACGGCCGCGCAGACCAGCGATCCCGCCATTTCCATCATCACCATCGTGACGGAAGGCGACACCCACGTTCTCGATCAGATCGTGAAGCAGACCCTCAAGATGGAGGAAGTGAAGTCCATCACCCTGCTTCCGCCCAACGAAAGCCTGCTGAGCGAGACCATCATGCTGCGCATCGCCTTCGACGCCGCCACAATTTCGCCCATCAAGGATATCGTTGAGGTTTATCGGGCGCGCATTATTGACCTTACCTCTAGTAGCATGGTAATACAACTCACCGGAAAGCCTTCCAAGATAGAAGGCTTCCTTGAGGTGATGTCGCCCTATCAGATCCTCGAAATGTGCCGTTCCGGCATCATCGGCATGCCCAGAGGATCGCAGAGTGATTGGTGGAAAAGCAGCAAGGATTGACCTTTTGCTGCTGAGAATGAATTATAGTCATTGAAATGGAGAAGTTATCATGATTAAGAAGTACTATGACGCAGACTGCAATCTCGGCATGCTCGACGGCAAGACTGTCGCCATCATCGGCTATGGCAGCCAGGGTCACGCTCATGCTCAGAACCTGCATGAAAGCGGCGTGAACGTTGTCGTCGGTCTGCGCAAGGGCAGCTCCAGCTGGGCCAAGGCTGAAGCCGCCGGTCTGAAGGTCATGGAAGTGGAACCCGCCGCCGAAGCCGGCGACATCGTCATGATGCTCGTGCCCGACGAAGTCGCCGCCGACATCTACAACAAGCAGGTCGCCCCCCACATGAAGGAAGGCAACGTGCTGTGCTTCGCCCACGGCTTCAACATCCACTTCGGCTTCGTGAAGCCCGCTTCCAACATCGACGTCATCATGATCGCTCCCAAGGGCCCCGGCCACACCGTGCGCAGCCAGTACCTGGAAGGCAAGGGCGTTCCCAGCCTCATCGCCGTTGCTCAGGACTACAGCGGTCATGCCAAGGACTACGCCCTGGCCTATGCTTCCGGCATCGGCGCCGGCCGCGCCGGTATCCTGGAAACCACCTATCGTGAAGAAACCGAAACCGACCTCTTCGGCGAACAGGCCGTGCTCTGCGGCGGCGTGACCGAACTCATGAAGGCCGGTTTTGAAACCCTCGTGGAAGCCGGATACGCTCCTGAAATGGCGTACTTTGAAACCATCCACGAAATGAAGCTCATCGTTGACCTCATCAACAACGGCGGCTTCGGCTTCATGCGCTACTCCATCTCCAACACCGCCGAATACGGCGACTACCGCACCGGCAAGCGCATCATCACCGCCGAAACCCGCAAGGAAATGAAGCAGATCCTGAGAGAAATCCAGGACGGCACCTTCGCTTCCGAGTTCATGCAGGAATTCTCCGCCGGCCGCAAGGGCAAGTTCCTTGCCACCCGTCGTCTGGAAGCCGAGCATCAGCTGGAAAAGGTCGGCGCCGAACTGCGTCAGATGATGAGCTGGCTCAAGAAGTAACACTGGTTTGAAAACATCGCCGGGCAGCCCCCTCTGTCCGGCGATTTTCTGTCTTTTTTTCAGGGGAACAGGAGAGAGCATCTCATGAAGCTTCGCAGTGCGAATGTCACGCAGGGCGTGGAACGCGCGCCCAACCGCAGTCTTTTCTATGCCATGGGCTACACCAAGGAAGAACTTGATCGTCCGCTCGTGGGCGTCGTCAGCGCCTACAGCGAGATCGTTCCCGGACACGCCCATCTGGACAAGATCGCCGAGGCCGTCAAGGCCGGCGTGCGCATGGCCGGCGGCACTCCCATTCTCATTCCGGCCATCGGCGTGTGCGACGGCATTGCCATGGGACACATCGGCATGAAGTATTCGCTGGCGAGCCGTGAACTCATTGCCGACAGCGTGGAGACCATGGCCATGGCGCATCAGCTGGACGCCCTGGTGCTGGTGCCCAACTGCGACAAGATCGTGCCCGGCATGCTCATGGGCGCGCTGCGTCTGAACATTCCTTCCGTGGTGTGCAGCGGCGGCCCCATGATGGCCGGCGTGTACAACGGCGAGGAAGTGAGTCTCTCCAAAATGTTTGAAGCCGTGGGCGCCCGCAAGATCGGCCTTATCGACGACGCCATGCTTGAAGAGTGCGAAACCGGCGTGTGCCCCGGCTGCGGCAGCTGCGCGGGCATGTACACCGCCAACTCCATGAACTGCCTGTGCGAAGCCGTGGGCATTGCGCTGCCCGGCAACGGCACCATTCCTGCGGTTCACGCCCGCCGCATGCAGCTTGCCAAGCATGCCGGCATGGCCGTGATGGAATTTTTGAAGCGCGACATCAAGCCCCGCGACATCGTGAACGAAAAGTCTCTGCGCAACGCCCTGGCCTGCGACATGGCGCTCGGCTGCAGCACCAACACCGTGCTGCACCTGCTGGCCATTGCCCACGAGGCCGGCGTGGCCTTTGATCTTTCCCTGTTCAACGAAGTGAGCGCGCAGGTGCCGAACCTCTGCCACCTTGCGCCCGCCGGCCCTACCCACATGCAGGATCTGTACGCCGCGGGCGGCATTGCCGCCGTGCAGGCCGAACTCGCCAAGGGCGGCTTCCTCGACACCAGCCTCATCACTGCCACGGGCAAGACCGTTGCGGAGAACATCAAGGGCGCGGTCATCAAGGATACCGGCGCGGTTCGTCCTCTTTCCAATCCTTATAGCCCCACGGGCGGCCTCCAGATTCTCTGGGGCAACATCGCTCCCGACGGCTGCGTGGTGAAGCGCAGCGCCGTGGCTCCTGAAATGCTCACGCACAGCGGCCCCGCCCGCGTGTTCGACAGTGAAGACGAAGCCATCGACGCCATCTACAACGGCAAAATTCACGAAGGCGACGTAGTGGTCATCCGCTACGAAGGCCCCAAGGGCGGCCCGGGCATGCGCGAAATGCTCAATCCCACCAGCGCCCTTGCCGGCATGAAGTTGGACACCACCGTGGCCCTCATCACCGACGGACGCTTCAGCGGCGCGAGCCGCGGCGCTTCCATCGGCCACGTCTCTCCTGAAGCCGCGGACGGCGGTCCCATCGGCCTGATTCGGGAAGGCGACATCATCAGCATCGACATTCCCAACGCCAGCATCAATGTGAACGTGAGCGAAGAAGAGCTCGCCCGCAGAAAGGCGGCGTTTGTGCCCCGCGAACCCAACATCAAGAGCGGCTGGCTTGCCCGTTACGCTCGTCTGGTAAGCAGCGCCAACACCGGCGCCGTGTTGAAATAGCGACTACGGGAGGGATGTCGGCAGAAGACATGCCCCGATCCGCTTCAATGATTCCGCTCCGGGAGCCCGGAGCGGTCCCTCAGTCGGCGAAGCGATGCCGCAGACAGGATTCTGTTTTTCCAGGCGGGCGGTCCGCCGGAACTCCCTCAGACGGAAATCTGTGAACGCGGCCCGGCGTGAACGCTTGGTTTTGCGTGCGGACGGTCCGTGCGCATCCCTCATTCCATGCGATATCATACGCCGGAGCATGATGTTGTTTTTTCGATTTCGCTTCCGCGCGAAGCGTATCCCTCAATCGGAAGAGCGACAGGGCGACATGACGACTGGCGGCATTCCTCCAGAAACGATATTTGACGCGGGCTTTGTGCGGCGAAAAACCGGACGCCACGGCGGCGTTTTCCGAAAGTTTCCTGAAGTTCCGAATTTTTTTACGAAAGATGAAAGAAAACGCTTGACGGTGCAGGTGTAATCCGCTAAGTAATTTTTCGCAGCAAATGCTGCTCCGTTCCCCGATAGCTCAATAGGCAGAGCGGGTGACTGTTAATCACTAGGTTGGCGGTTCAAGTCCGTCTCGGGGAGCCAAATTTCGGAAGGGCTTACGATGCATGTCGTAAGCCCTTTCTGCGTTTAATTCCCGCGGGGCTTTCGGCAGGGCAGGCCGTCGTGCTTCCGGGCGGCTTTTGGGCCGTGCCCGTTTCGGCGTGGCGGATGTTCTGGGCGGGAGAGCCCCGCGATGCCGTGCGGAGCGTTCAGTCATCCGCCGTGCGCACGAAGCGGAACATATCGTCGCTTGAGGCGTAGCAGCGGTAGCCGTGTTCTTCGAGCTTGAGGGCGTAGCGCATATACAGGGAACGGCGATTCTTCACTTCGTCGGTGCAGAACCAGAACTGCGGCGGATGCCGTGTATGAAGCCAGTCGAGAAATACCCGTGCGGCCCAGCGATAGGCCATGCAGGCAATGACGGGATCGACGGCGTGCGGGAACGTTTCGGGTTCCGGTTCGCCCCACATGTTCAGCGGGGGCATCTTGTCGGCGAGAACGACCTGCCAGTCTGCGGTGACGATGAGCGCGTAGCAGGCCGTTGTTCCCTTGTAGTGGAAAAATTTTTCCTTTTCCAGATGATGCGGTTTCATGGCTGTTCTCCCGATGAATATTCGGCCTCCCGGACGCCCGAGGGGGAATATACCATTGCGGAAGAAGAGAGAGAAGCGCAGCGGGGACTTCGGTCCACAACAGTGTGGACGAAAGATGACTTGCGGAAAAGGGTATGACCGAAGACGTGCGACTTCGTTATGGTGACTGCCGCGTCGTCCGGTTGGTCCGGAGCCCCTCGCCGTGTCATTGTTCGGGCCGGGAAGGGCGGAGGAGACGGGCGCGCGTTCGACTGGTCAGGCCGAGGAAATACCCCCACGCAGGTGGGGAAGACGTTGCCTCTAAAGGCAGCACTCGCGTAATGTCGGAAACACCCCCACATGCGTGGGGAAGACGCAGCCTTCTCTACGGCTTGGCCAAGCCCCACGGAAACACCCCCACGGGTGTGGGGAAGACCGCTCCGGCTCCGACTACGACCAGCAGGCCATGGAAACACCCCCACGGGTGTGGGGAAGACAGATATGCAACGCCTGCCTCAGCTTTGTCATGAGAAACACCCCCACGGGTGTGGGGAAGACTCGGTATCGCATAGAGCAGTCTTCTCTCTCTCGGAAACACCCCCACGGGTGTGGGGAAGACCGCTCGCGTGCGGATACGAGAACCACGTCATCAGAAACACCCCCACGGGTGTGGGGAAGACCGCGTCTCCTCCTTGAGATGCTGAAATCCGATGGAAACACCCCCACGGGTGTGGGGAAGACTCCGAAAAGGGGCGGATTTACCGCCCCATGGTGGAAACACCCCCACGGGTGTGGGGAAGACACTGACATATTATTGACCTTTTTGGTGCGGGTCAAATGATAGGATCGTCCTTTTCCAGCACAAGCTGAAGACCGGAAATTTCCATCAGGCGTCGTCTGGTGTCGCCCTTGCCGAACATGCGGTATCCGGGAGGCGTGGAGATGCGCTGAAAAATCAGCAGTCCGCTTTCCGCCGGACAGCTTTTGAACAGATAGTCGATAACGCTTTGCGCCACGGAATCCTTGATGCCCGAAACAAAGACGTTGGCTCTCGGTTCAATGAACCAGAGCTTCATTCGACCGCGCACGGCCGGGGGCAGATCGTTGGCGATAACGACGAGCATGTTTTTCTCCTATCAGACTTTCAATGTCTTCCGGCACGCGTTCAAGGAGTTTCATGTCCAGCACGCGTTTGCGGAATGCTTCGGCGACGGCGTATTTATTGTAGGAGCCTGCCAGGGAGAGCGTCAGGGAAAAGGCGAGATCAATGCACAGTTCTGCTTTGTAGAGGTCGGCCAGATCATAGATGAAGGGGAGCGGACTGCCGGAGTGAATGAAGCCCAGATGCGGCGAGTAGCCCAGGCTGTGTACGCAGGAACAGAGAATGCCGTAGAGCGCGGCGTTGGCGGACGTGAGAATCTGATTGGTCAGGTCGCTCAGTTCAAATTTTCCCGGCGTGAACGAACGTCCTTTCCAGCCGACGTTGTACTGTCGGGCTTTTTCTTCGTAGAGGCTGCGGACGCGCAGACCTTCCATGCCCATCATTTCCTGAAGGGATTTCTTTTCCAGATCGGCGTCGGGAAAACGCTTGGCGAAGAGGGCGCGCGCCACGGACAGGGAATGTTCAGGATGCGCGGCGAGGCGTGCCTGTCGGAGAAGGTTGCGGGTGTTTGCGGTGGGGGCATGGCCTGCGGCGTAGAAGAGCAGCGAGTCTTCGCCCACCCAGCACAGAGAACAGTTGGCGGCGGCCGCGGTTTTGACGGCTTCATGCGTGACGCTGGTTCCCGGACCGAGAAGTATGGCGGCGATTGTGGCCACGGGCAGGCGGACGCGATTTCCCCCGGCGTCGATCCATTTCAGGCTGCTGTCGTCGATTTCGAGTCTTCCGCGTTCCAGATAAAGGAAGGGATACTTGTCGGACACTCGGGGCAGGGTTTCCCGCGTTATGGGAATGAACAGACGTTGATACGGTTTGTTTTCCGAAGGAGACGATGGCGACATGGAGACCTCGCTTATGCGGAAGAGAACAGGTTGGGACTGAGCCCCCCACGGAGGTAGGGAAGACTTGAATTGGGTGGGATCGTAAATGCCCATGTTGGAAACACCCCCACGCGGGTGGGGAAGACTTTCCCGCCGGGCCACGAAGTGCGTCCAGATCAGAAACACCCCCACGCGGGTGGGGAAGACTTGAACTCCTGGGCAAGCACCTTGGACTGTACAGAAACACCCCCACGCGGGTGGGGAAGACAAACGCTGAATAGCGAACGCCTCACGAACATCGGAAACACCCCCACGCGGGTGGGGAAGACCCATTTTGGGCGAACTCCTTTTGCGCTTCATAGGAAACACCCCCACGCGGGTGGGGAAGACGCAGGCTTAGTCCAAGAAACGGTTTTACTCTGGGAAACACCCCCACGCGGGTGGGGAAGACTGGTACCGCTGCCGCCTCAAATCCTGAGCTTAGGCTCAGGACTCATTATTTCCAATGACGTCAAAAAAGGATAAGTATGGATATGGAGGTTTCTATGTCCACTCTTTTTTACCTTTCTTCCGCTCAGATGGATGTCATTCGCCCTTTTTTTCCTCGTTCAAGAGGCATTCCCAGAAGGGACGATCAAAAAATTATCAGTGGAATTATCCATGTTCTCAAGTTCGGTCTCCGATGGAAGGATGCTCCAAAAGAATACGGCCCCTATAAAACTCTTTATAACCGTTTTGTCAGATGGAGTAACATGGGCGTCTTCGAAAAGATTTTTACGGCTCTTTCCGAAAGTACCCAGGACACATCCCTTCTCATGATTGATGCTACCTGTCTGAAAGCTCACAGAACTGCCGCAAGTTTGAGAAAAAAAGGGCTTCCTCTCGCTGTATCGGACGCACAAAAGGAGGATTGAACACCAAATTACATGTTGTCTGCGACTTCGACGGACGTCCGATTCGGACATTGCTGACAGCCGGAAGCATCAGTGATTATGGCGGTGCGGCATGTCTCTTGCCAACTCTGCCTTCAACCCGAATACTTCTTGCTGACAGGGGCTATGATGCCGGATGGATTCGCAGTTTTTTGAAAAATCGAGGTTGCACTCCCTGCATTCCTTCTCGGAAAAATACAAGAGTCATGAGTATTACAACAAGAAACAATATCTCCAGCATCACAAGATAGAACACATGTTTTCCCGGTGAATGACTGGCGTCACATAGCCATGCGCTATGATCGCTGTGCTCATACATTCCTTTCAGCAATTCACCTTGCGGCTATCGTTATTTTTTACCTTTAATGAGTCCTGAGCCTAGGAAACACCCCCACGCGGGTGGGGAAGACGCGACAGCACCGCTCTTCCATAAAATGCAGCAAGAAACACCCCCACGCGGGTGGGGAAGACTTCTTAGAAATAAGACGACGAGCAACGACATTAGAAACACCCCCACGCGGGTGGGGAAGACTATCTTCATCCAGGTAAAGGCGTTCTTCGGTAGGAAACACCCCCACGCGGGTGGGGAAGACGGTCACGGTGATCTTGCTCACGGCTGCGGCACGGAAACACCCCCACGCGGGTGGGGAAGACGACGTTAAGGGATGCAGTCAAGAGAGCTTTTAGGAAACACCCCCACGCGGGTGGGGAAGACTTCCATACAACTGTTTCGCTTTCAGAACCGGCGGAAACACCCCCACGCGGGTGGGGAAGACAAAAATATCACTCTATAGAGGATGCAAAAAAAGGAAACACCCCCACGCGGGTGGGGAAGACATCCGCGCAATCTATGCCAATAACTAATGAATAGAAACACCCCCACGCGGGTGGGGAAGACACCATGACCATAGAGATCGCCAACACCGCCATAGAAACACCCCCACGCGGGTGGGGAAGACAGCTTACCAAAATAGGAAGGGACATCATAATAGGAAACACCCCCACGCGGGTGGGGAAGACAATAAAGATTTTTCTGTCCCTTCTCCTCCGGCAGAAACACCCCCACGCGGGTGGGGAAGACAATATCCGGAATATTCCTGACAATATGACTATAGAAACACCCCCACGCGGGTGGGGAAGACATATGAAGACCAAACTTCGTGAGATTCTTGGAAGAAACACCCCCACGCGGGTGGGGAAGACCGCCTGTCATCGACTCTCGGAATGCCGTGGGAACGAGGAAAGTAGCGTTTGATACGAGCAATCTGTTCATGAGAAAGATAAAAAAGTTCCTTCATGGCATCCTCCCTATGCCGACAATAAGAACTTTTTACCCTTTTGGCAATTAATGAGTCCTGAGCCTAACTCATGGAAACACCTTCACGAGCGGTGAAGAAGGATCTGTTTCGGCGCGGAGCGGAAACAGGCAGACCGGGGAATGTATCTGTTTATTTTTTATACGAATATTTTCAGCTTGGCAAGGCAGATTCCCAGCCTGCGCGCGACGTGTAGCGGCCGCAGACCGTCCCGGAGGCGACTTCTTCCACGGAATCGTCGGGGCGGACTTTGCCTAGATACAGGGGTTCGTAGTTCTCCTTCACGGGCAGATACCAGGAAAAGATTCTACGAAGCTGCTTGTCGGCGTTGACGGGCTGCGTGAACGGATTGTTTTTCCGCCGGATGCGCACGATGTTGCCGAAAAGCGCGGCGGAAACGTCCCGGCGATGTTCCGGAAGGCGGTCGAGACACACCCGCTGTTCGTCCGCCGTCAGGCATTCCTTGTCGTTCAGCGCACGCACGAGCAGCACGGGGCAGGTTTCCTCTTCCGACGCGCGGGTGCCTGCGACTTCTTCCGGGCGTTGCTGTCCGCGGCTCTGACTGGAGAGCGCCAGCATGCGCAGACTTTCCTTTTTGCGCAGCAGGTCTTTTTTGACGCCGGTCATGCCGGGCGAGGGCTCTTCGGCCCTGTCCGCGTAGGTGGCTTCCAGCATGGGGCGGATGTCGGCAGGGAGCAGAACGCCCGTTCTGCCGCTCCACACTTCCAGCGTGCGGGCAAGCACGTAGGGCGCGTAAATCACGCCGGACACGCCGAAGGCCGAGGCGGGAGAGGAGAGCGCCTCGTGCAGCGACGGCGCAAGCGTCCATGCCTCGCGTTTTGCGCCGCGCGGGCGCGGAGTCTGTTCGTGCCGCCAAAGACGCCCCATGCGCTGAAAGAGCATGTCCGAAGGGCAAAGCCGCGTCACAAGAAAATCCGCGTCGATGTCGAGCGACTGTTCTAGCACCTGCGTGCCCACAAGAATGCGGCCGCACAGGGAACGCTCTTCCGAACGCTTGCCGTAAAGCTCCGTCCAGCGCCGTTCGTTCCGCTCCCTGTCCGAGGGCGTGAAGCGCGAGTGAAGCAGGCCCGTTTCCACGCCCATGCCCGCGGCGCGCGCGGCAAAAAGCCGGAACGCGTTCTGCGCTTCGGCCACGCTGTTTTCTATCCACAACACCTGCTGCCCCTGTTCCGCGCGAAGAAGCGCTTCGCTCACGGCGTCTTCGTCGGAGGCGTCGAGACGGATATGGACCGCTTGAGGTTTCGGCGCGTTTTCTTCGGGCACGGTCAGCTCGCGAACATGACCGGAAGCGTCGTCGGCGCACTTGGCCGTGATGAGCGGATAGGCGTCGTTGCCTTCTTTGGCGCATCCCAGCATGTCGGCAAGGCGCGAGCGCGTGAGCGTGGCGCTGAGCAGAATGACCGTGCAGCCGATCTGTTCGAGGTGTCTGATCAGCGCGTCTATCAGCGTGCCGGTGTAGGCGTCGTAGGAGTGAACCTCGTCGAGAATGACCACCTTGCCCGCGAGCCCGAAACTGCGGACGGCGGAGTGACGCACGTTGATGACGGACATGAGCGCCTGATCCAGCGTGCCGGCCCCGAACGGCGCGAGAAGCCCGCGCTTGCTCTGCTCAAACCACGACGAGGCAAGCTTGCCCCTGTCGTTGTGGGTGGCGTAGAGCCAGGATGCGCCGTGCAGGAGCATGGTTGCGGCGTGCCGACTTTCCGGGGCAAGAATGGCGCGAAGGAATGGGAGAAGACGCTCGAAAATTCGGTTGGACGTGAGGCGCGTGGGCAGCGCGAAGTACAGGCCGCCCGCTTTGCCTTCGGCTAGCAGGCGATAGGCTGCAAAGAGCGCGGCTTCGGTTTTCCCCATGCCCATGGGCGCTTCCAGCGCGTACACGCCCGGCCCGGAGGCGATCTGCATCATGGCCTTCTGCACGGGGTTGGGCGCAAAGCCGAAAATGTTTTCAAAGCTCAGCCCCGGCACAAAGGTCACGGGGCGAAATCCTGCCTCGTCCACGGCCTGCGCGACGAACGGACGCCAGTCTTCGCCGGGGTCGTCGAACAGCGCGCCGGAACTTATCCAGTCGGCAACGGCGGTGAAGCCCTTGAGCAGGGTTTTCTGTTCCCTGGAGAGCCTCGCGGGCAGCGTGCGGCCTGCGCACAGGCGGGAGAGAAGCGCTAGGCGCGCGGCCTGCCACGGTTCGCCGCCGCAGATTTCGTCGTCGGCCGCGCAGGCTTCCGGCGGCGCGCCGTGATGCCATCCGGCAATTTCCGCAACGGCGCGCGACGTTTCCATGAGCGCCGCCTGACTCACGGACGCGTGCCCGAGCGGATGGAGCGCCCCGGCAAAGGGCAGAAGCTGCGGATAGCGCTGCAGATCGTGCGTGGCCTCGTGGATCATGGCCTGAAAGTAGGGCGAGATTTTGCCGATGTCGTGTACCGCCGCCGTCAAATCGCTGTGCTCGGGAAAAAGGCGGAGCGCGCAGGGCGAAAGCGCGGAGCAAAGGCGCGCCGCCACGGCTCCCGTGATGCGGCAGTGCTCCTCCACCGTGCGGCCCGGAAGGCAGACGCCGTCCTTCATGCGGCTTTTGGCCAGACAGTCGCTCGGAGACAGGGCGGCCGCGGCGTGATGGTCATTCTCGCAGTGTTGGCCCATGACGCACCTTCCTTGTTTCAGGTCATGTCTTCTTGTACTTCTGGAAGGCGTCTTCGGCAACGTACGGATGCGCGTTTTCGGGCTTTTCGTTGGAGACGGGAGCGAAGCGTTTGCCGCCGGAGGGAGCGACAGAGCAGGGCGGACGCGTCGGCGGCGCGAGGCGGGGAAAAAACGCGTTGTCGGCAGTTTCAATCGTCTTTGCGCGTGAAGGTTGGGGGCAGATTGCGGGACGCCGAAGCTTCCGCGTGCATCGGGCGGCGCAGGAGCTTCCCAGCGGCGGCAGGCGCGAAAAAATAACGGACGAAAGCAGACGCGCGCCTGCTGCACTGCGTGACTCCGGCCGCGTCAGGAGTCAGTAAAAATTCGCACAACACATTGAAACAGCATAAAAAATGATGATTCGTGAGTCGCGTGAGCGCCGCGGAACAGGCGCGAGTTCCGGCGAAGTGCGGTCGCCTTGACAGGAGGGAAGAGCCACTCTATATTCGTAACACGATTTTTCAAAAAATAACACTTTTGAAGCGTGAGCCGGTTTTTATGACCGGCGTTGTTGTGTATGGCCGGATGCGTTGTCCGATCACCGCGTTTTGTCCCGCCGGGAGGGGAATGTTCATGAAAGCGAGAGCCGTGGCCCGCGTATTGGGCAAGCACGTCGTCATGATTGTTCTGATGATGTTCTGTCTGTCCGTGCTGGTGTTCTGCCTGTCGCGCATGGCTCCGGGAGATCCGTTGCAGTCCTTTTACGGCGACGCCGTGCAGTCCATGAGCACCGGGGAGCTTGAGGCCGCAAGGCACAGGCTGGGGCTCGACGCGCCTCTCTGGGTGCAGTATGAAAAGTGGCTTTCCGGCGTGGCGCAGGGAGACTTCGGCATGTCGCTCAAGTACAAGCGTCCGGCGCTGGAAGTGGCCGGGCCGCTCATCGGCAACACGCTGATTCTCGGAGGCGCGGCCTACGCGCTCGTGTTTGCGCTGGCCATAGGCATGGCGCTCATCTGCGTGCGCTACGAGGATTCCTGGATAGACCGTACGCTGTGCGCGGCGGGCACAGTGGCCTTCTACACGCCGGCGTTCTGGCTCGGCACCATGCTGGTGCTGGTGTTCAGCGTGAATCTGCACTGGCTGCCCGGCAGCGGCGCGTACCGCCCCGGCATGGCCGGAGACGTGGCCGACAGAATGCGGCATCTCGTGCTGCCGCTCGTGGTCATGGTGGCCAGTCACGTGTGGTACTACGCCTGCATGATACGCAATCGCCTGCTCGACGAGGTGCGGCGCGACTATGTTCTGCTCGCCCGCTCCAAGGGCCTCGGCAGACGGCGCGTGCTCATGCGTCACTGCCTGCGCAACGTGCTGCCCGGCATTGTGAGCCTCATGGCCATTTCCGTGCCCCACGTGCTGAGCGGAACCTATGTGGCCGAAACCGTGTTCAACTATCCCGGCATCGGTCTGCTTTCCGTGTCGAGCGCCAAGTATCACGACTACAACATGCTCATGCTCATGGTCATGCTCGCCGGGTTCCTGGTCATTGTGAGCAGCATTCTGGCGCAGGCCGTCAACGAAATCATCGACTCCCGCATGAAGGGCGCGGAACGCGGAGGCGTATGAAAGCGTCGTCCTTTCAGCTTGTCGGAGCGCATCATGCCGAATCGTTTTCCGACGACGTCCGCCCCTGCCGGAGGCGTCGGATCCGCGCGGCCACGGCGCTGGCCGGTCTGCTTTTTGCGCTGATCGTGACGGCCTGTCTGTTTTCCGACGAGCTCGCGAGGCATGATCCCGACATTTTTCATCTCGGCTTTGTCGATCATGCGCCGGACGCCGAGTTCTGGTTCGGCACGGATTCGCTCGGGCGGGACATCTATTCCATCATCTGGAGAGGATGCCGCGCATCGCTGGCCGTGGGACTTCTGAGCACGGCGGTCATTGCCGTGCTCGGCCTCGGGTACGGATGCGCGTCCGGCATGGCTTCCGACGTGGCGGACGCCGCCATGATGCGCGTGGTCGAACTGTGTCAGAGCGTGCCCCGTCTGCTTTCGCAGATACTGCTGCTTTCGCTCATGGGCACGCCGGACATCCTTGAACTTTCCCTCGTCATCGGCGTCACCGGCTGGTTCGCTCTGGCCCGCATGGTGCGGGGCGAAGTGCGGCAGATACGGGGCAGCGACTATCTGCTGGCCGCGCGCTGCATGGGCGCGTCGTTTTTCCGGATTCTGCGCAGGCATCTCATTCCCAACGTGATGTCCGCCGTACTGTTCATGATCGTGTCGAGCGTCAGCACGGGCATGATCATGGAAGCCACCCTCAGCTTCATCGGTCTGGGGCTTCCGGTGGACGTGGTGTCTCTCGGCAGCATGCTGGCCCTCGCGGACAAGGCGCTGCTTCTGAACACCTGGTGGGTCATTGTTTTTCCCGGAATTTTTCTCATGGTCATACTGCTGTGCTTGACAGTTCTGGGTCAGGCCTTTCGCCGGATCCGCGAGCGCGGCCCCAGCAACCTTTGATCTGCCCCACGGAGGCAACATGAACCTGAAATGGCTTGCCGCATGCTTTCTTGCGTGCCTGATGGTCGTTCCCGCAGGCGCGGCCGAACTCGACAACGACACGCTCATGTATGCGGGCGAAAACGAGAGCACCATCAATCCGCTGCTGAACAATCATCAGGAGCTGCCCACCATCATTTTTTCCGGGCTCATGAAGTACGACGCCCACGGTCGTCCCGTGCCGGATCTTGCTGAGAGCATGTCCGTGGAGGGCACGACGTACACGTTCAGGCTTCGCCCGGGCGTGCTCTGGCACGACGGCAGGCCGTTCACCGTTGAGGACGTGCTCTACACCTACGAGGCACTCACCAAAGACAAGACGCTGACTTCCTCCGTCACCAGCAACTACGAGGACATTGCCTCCGTCACGGCTCCCGACGAGCATACCGTGGTGTTCACGCTTTCCCGTCCCAACGCGGCCATGCCGGACAACTTCACCATCGGCATACTTCCGAAGCATCTGTTTGCCGGGCGGGACATCAACACGGCTCCGGCCAACTATGCGCCCGTGGGCACGGGCCGTTACCGCTTCGTGAGCTGGGACGCCGCAGGCGGCTACATCGTGCTGGAGCGCAACGAGAACTATTACGGCAAGGTGCCGAACATTCGGCGCGTCATTTACAAGACCGTGGCCGTGGAGAGCACCAAGGCGCTCATGCTGCAGTCCGGCGAGGCGGACGTGGCGTGGCTGAACGCCCGCTATGCCGACCGTTTCCGCGGCCGGGAAGGCTTCCGCAACGTGGACTTCCAGACGGCGAACTATCGTTCCTGCTCCATGGATTTTCGTTCCGACTTCTGGCAGCGCAACGCCGATTCCATCGCCGTGCTGAACTACGCGCTCGACAAGCCCGCCATCGTGAAGAGCGTGCTTGCCGGTCATGGTTCGCCTGCGTACAGCCCCATTCAGAAGAACCGTTTCGGCGGCAATCCCGCGGCCGACATGTATCCTTATGATATGAAGAAGTTTGCGGCCGAAATGGAGAAACTCGGATGGAAGAAGGGCGACGACGGCATATACGAGCGCAACGGCGAGAAGTTTTCCTTCACCATTCAGGTTCGGGACTACGAAGAGGAGCGCGTGGACATCGCCAACGTGGTGTCGCATCAGCTCAGGCAGGCAGGCGTGGACATGAAGATTGCGCTGGTCACGCGCTTTGACTGGACTGCCGGATATGACGGCTTTCTTGCCGGTTTTGCCGCCGAATTCGACCCCGACGCCGTGTTCAAGGACTTTGTGACCGGCGCGAGCGACAACACCATGCACTATTCCAACGCCGAAGTGGACCGTCTGCTTCGCGAGGGCCGCGGGACGCTGGACCAGGACAAGCGCAGGAGCATTTACGGCGCGTTTGAAGTGGAGTACGCGAAGCATCCGGGGCATCTGTTCGTCGCCTATCTGGACGGCAACTACGTGACGGTGGAAGGACTGCGTGGCCTGGATGTTTCGCGGGTGCTCGGGCATCATGCGGCGGGCGTCATGTGGAATATTGAGGACTGGACGCTGGAGCGCCAGCCCGGCGTTTGATTTGGCAGAAACAGGCGACATCCTGAGTCGGCGCGGAGGGTCATCCTTTTGCGCCGCCTCGGGAACGCCTGAGCGGGAAGCCTCCGGGCGTGGAGAGAGGTTCTTTGCGGCGGAACCGTCTGCGTTCAGAGAAATTTTGGGGCGGAATCGTCGATCATGACAGGTGCGGGTCAGAGGATGAACAGCGAAACATCGAAGGAACCGGTTCTTCAGATAGAGAATCTGGAAGTGGATTTCGACACGCCGTCGGGCACGCTGCATGCGGTGCGGGGAGTTTCTCTCGCGCTGCACCCGGGCGAGATTCTGGCCGTGGTGGGGGAATCGGGCTGCGGCAAGTCCGTGCTCTGCCGGGCGGTCATGAAGCTGCTGCCGGAGCGGGCGCGCCTTCGCGGTCGCATTCTGGCGGCTGGCGAAGACATCTGCGCGTATTCCGAGCGGCAGATGCAGCGCTTG